>JAFAEO010000067.1 GCA_023423975.1 Pseudomonadota bacterium | reverse complement strand
ATCTCACTGGCTGGCGATGTGCTGAGCATCGCGTCCGATAGCGGGACGGTCAGCTACGACAAAGTCATCGTCGCGATCGGCAATGGTCCCTCGGTACCGTTGCGCGCACTGGAGCCACTCGGGGCCTTCAGCACCTATACAGCTCAGTCAGCCTGGGACTTCGATCCGAGCGCGGTCAGTAAAATGGCAAGAGTGGTCGTTGTCGGCGCAGGCCTGACCATGGCCGATGTCGCCGCGTCACTCGAAGCGCACGGCCATCTCGGTTCCATCACATGCATTTCTCGCAATGGCCGCCGCTCGCAGGTGGCGGTAGGATTTCGCCCTGATTTTACCCCCACCGATGGACTATGCACGCCATCGACCGCACGCCACCTCTTGGCTGCTGGACGTGGCTGGGTGCAGGAGGCTTCAGTCAGGTGTGGCGATTGGCGACCGGGTGTCGACTTCATCCGACTTAACGTACGTTCGATCTGGAGAGCGCTGAGCGCAGACGAGCGCAAGCGTTTGCGCCGTCACGTCCGCTCGCTTTGGGAAATTCATCGCTATCAAATGCCGCCGGCCGCACACCGCCGCCTCGAGCGGCTGGCAGCATCAGGACGCTTCGCTCATATACGCGCGAGTGTTCTCGGCGTCGTCCCAGGCGCCGTTAGAGTTCATGCCGATGGCAAGGTTCAAGATGTTCCCGCCGATGTCGTCGTGAACGCGTCGGGCTTCGACACGAGCTATCGAAACGCGCTCGCTCCGATCGACGCGCTACTTGCCGGAACCGGTATCGATCTCGATGAGGCTCGTCGCGATGGCTTATCAGTCGATGACCATGGGCGGCCTATGGGCACGAGAGACGACGTCGTAGGCAAGTTCTACGCGCTCGGCTTTCTCGCGCGCGCCAATCATGGCGATCTCGCAACCGTAAACACTATTGGTGCCCTCGCGGCGGCCATTGCGTCAGATATTTGCGGTTAGCCGCATGTTGATAGGAGCGGGGCGCCGCAAATATCCGAGGCGCACCTTCGCATGGTCCAGTTATTGGCTATTGGCTGACCGGCCGGCCGCTGTGATGTCGCTATGAAGATAGAGGGTTGTGCAACTGCTTGCTTCTGTCAGCGCTGTCGCCGATGAGAGTTCAAAAGTCAGCTATAGGTTAGCTAAAGCGGCATCCATCACAAGTTCAAGAGATTTTTGCTTTTGAAATCATGGCGCTCCCTACGGGAGTCGAACCCGTCTTTTCAGATTGAAAATCTGACGTCCTAACCGATAGACGAAGGGAGCGCGGGCAGCGAAGCGACGTGCGCCCGCGAGCCGCCGGCCTTGTAACAGGTCACTCGCCCCAGAGCAAACATCCATCCACCCCAAATCGAGGAGACGGCGGCAAAAAAAATGCCGCGGCCCGTCCCTGAGGGCATGTCTTCGAGACGGCTGCGGAAAATGCCGCAACGAGGCACATGCCACACTGGAAGGCGAACCACCTCGGGGGCGCAAAGAAAATGGGCCGGACCTGACGGTCCGCCCCCCTCGGAACCCGTTCCCGGGTCTCCCCCCGAGCGCCCCGAGAGCACGCCCGCCGGGACGTGCCTCGAGCAATTTCCTGAGAGACTGACGAACGATCCCGATGCGCGGAGCACATCGAGATCGATCAGCCCCTTAGACCGAGTAGTACATGTCGAACTCGACCGGGTGCGGCGTCATTTCCATACGCTCGACATCGGCCATCTTGAGCTCGATGTAAGCGTCGATCATGTCGTCCGTGAACACGCCACCCATCTTGAGGTAGCCACGGTCGGCATCGAGGCTCGACAGCGCCTCGCGGAGCGAACCGCACACCGTCGGGATCTTGGCAAGCTCGGCCGGCGGCAGATCGTACAGGTTCTTGTCCATGGCATCGCCGGGGTTCAGCTTGTTCTGGATACCGTCGAGGCCGGCCATCAGCATCGCGGCGAACGCGAGGTAAGGGTTCGCGGACGGGTCCGGGAAGCGGATCTCGATGCGCTTGGCCTTCGGGCTCGTCACGTGCGGGATGCGGCAGGAAGCCGAGCGGTTGCGTGCCGAGTAGGCGAGCAGCACGGGCGCTTCGTAACCCGGGACCAGACGCTTGTAGGAGTTTGTCGACGGGTTCGTGAAGGCATTGATCGACTTTGCGTGCTTCAGGATGCCGGCGATGTAGCTCAGGCAGGTATCGGAGAGGTCGGCGTACTTGTTGCCGGCGAACGTCGGCTCGCCCTTGTTCCAGATGGACTGGTGGCAATGCATGCCCGAGCCATTGTCGCCATACACGGGCTTCGGCATGAACGTCGCGGTCTTGCCGTAGGCCTGCGCGACCTGATGGATCACATACTTGTAGATCTGCAGATGGTCGGCCATCGTGATCATCGGGCCGAACTTGATGCCGAGCTCATGCTGAGCGGACGCAACCTCGTGGTGATGCTTCTCGACGACGACGCCCATCTCCGACATCACGGAAAGCATCTCGGAGCGCATGTCCTGCGCGCTGTCGATCGGCGGCACGGGGAAGTAGCCGCCCTTCATGCGCGGACGGTGGCCGAGGTTACCCGTCTCGTACTTCGTGTACGTGTTTGTCGGCAACTCGCTGCCGTCGAGGACGAAGCCCGTGTTGGAGGGCTCCGACGAAAAGCGGACGGCGGCGAAGATGAAGAACTCGGCTTCCGGACCGAAGTAGATCGCGTCGCCGATGCCGAGGCTCTTCATGTAGGCTTCGGCTTTCTTAGCGATACCGCGCGGGTCGCGCTCGTAGAGCTCGCCGGTCGAGGGCTCGATGACGTCGCAGAAGATCGCCATCGTGCTTTGCGCGAAGAAGGGATCCATGTGCGCCGATGCCGGATCGAGCATCAGCGTCATGTCCGAGGCCTCGATGCCTTTCCAGCCGGCGATCGACGAGCCGTCGAAGGCGTAGCCTTCAGAGAACATGGCATCGTCGACGCACGAAGCATCGGCAGTCACGTGCTGCATCTTGCCTTTGGTGTCAGTGAACCGCAGATCAAGGAATTTGACGTCCTTGTCCTTGATCATCTTGATCACGTCAGCAGCGGTCTTGGACATGCTTAGTTTCCCCAGTTTGTGATTGGTGAGGCGTCAGAGGTGGGAAGTGCGGTCCTCGCGGCATCGGAGCCGTGCGAGGACCGAATTAGGTGAGGACTTCAAATGGCGTCGGTACCTGTT
>JAFAEO010000059.1 GCA_023423975.1 Pseudomonadota bacterium | reverse complement strand
AGGTAATTAAGGATTTTTTCAGCATCGGCAGCGGCGGCGTGTATTTCAAAAGGTGTATCACGCAATATCTGAATCCAATTGTCCACGTAGGCAACGTGTTGGCCGGGATCGTGGCCAATGTGGAGTTCTTGACCTATGAGCATGGATGCAATTTCGGCGCGGAGTTCCTCGCGGGCATACCCCTCTGTTCCAAACTTGTTTATAAGGCTTCTGTCCAGACGGTTTTCGTGTCCTGTCCAATGGCCGAGCTCATGGAGCAGCGTGGCATAATACTTATCCGGTGCGTCGAATTGTTCCCGCATGGGCATGGTGATACTGTCGAGTGCCGGACTGTAATAGGCTCGATCTCCTGATTTGTGGGTTATGTCCGCTCCCGAAGCCTGAATGATATTCTCTGCCCTTTGGATGGAGTCCCATTGGAATTGCTTTACGTCGGGTTTTACCAAAGGTTCGATGCCATCGACCTGCTGCGCATTGAATACCCATGCGCTGGTAATGATTGCTCTGTTCAGACCTACTTTGGCTTTTACAGGCTTGCCCTTTTCATCCAAAATCGGTTTGCCCTGTTCGTCTCTTTTGGTAACAAGTTCATGGGTCTTGACAAATTGTATCAGGGATGCTTTTTCTCCCTTTCGCACTTTCCAACCTTATGCCGAAGCCTGATTGAACGTCATCCAACGCGGGTCTTCCCTGTCTGACGATAACAGCGATAGGCTGTTAATCCCTTTGTAACGGTTACCCGTAATCGCATTATAGGGCAGTTCAAATGCTGGGCCGTTGTGATTCCACGGTTTTTGCCACGGTGCAGTACCCTCTTCGAGTTTCTTGATGATATTTGCGGCTACTATTTCATGCAGGGATTTTGAATTTTTACTGCTCATATTCATCCACCTCCAGGGATTCGTCATCAGGCCATTCGTCGGCGTATTCCACGCCATAAACGGCGGCTTCCTGTGGGGTTAGACCAATATCCTCACCACTGGCCAGGATACTTAGTTTTTGTTGTAGTGATCTTAAATGATAGTCCATATTATTCGATGTTTAAAGGTTTATCCGATTGTTCTCTTAGCCTGTGCAGGAATTTCAATGGGTCAAGGTATTTCCCTTTGAATTTCACCGAGAAATGCAAATGCTCACCCGTCACCCTGCCCGTTGCTCCCGTAATACCAATGGGTTGCCCCACCGTCACCGTATCACCGGGCGAAACGAGTATTCGGGAAAGATGTCCGTAAATGGTTTCCACATCTCCGTGAAGTACCCGTACATATTTGCCAAGTGCTTTATGCTTTCCGGTTGCTTTGACCCGACCGTCAAGCACATTGAATACAGGGTCGGAACGGGCGGCAAAATCGGCACCGTTATGGTGCGATGCCTTACCATTTATCGGGTGGATACGGTAGCCGAACGGTGATGTAACCTTTAGCTTGTCCAATGGCGGACTGTAATCGATGCCCTGCCCATAAAGCATAAAGGGTACAAGTAGCAACCACCCCAAAACAAGGCTGGGGATAGTTAATATGTTCCGCTGATAGGCAGAACGTTCTGTGTTGTTCATGATGTTTTGGTTTCGGTTGGAGTGGGAATTTAAGGTGTGTCCTGTGTCGGCATTAACTGCTGGACCATTTCCTGCACTTCCTTGTTGATGCGGAAAAAATTGTCCAATAGGATTTCCTCTTTCCGTCCACCGAAGTCGTAATAGGTCGGCAGTTCCCGATAATTTGCTTCTTCCTTTTTAATGGCTTCCATGTCCAGATTGACACGGCAATTGACCGCCGTAGTCTCGTATTTTCCCGTGTAGGTTTCGATCGTATCACGGGCAACGATACCAACGATTTCACCTGTCTTTAGTGATGCTATCTTCCCGGCGGGAATCAACGGTTCGAGTTTTTCATTTAGGGATAGCGAAGTTCTTGTACGGTCGATGCTTAGGCTTTCACCCGTTTGCTTGACCTTACCAAAAAGGCGTTCCAACCACTCCAACGTTTCTTTGCTCCTGACGGCACCGGATAGTACATTACCCATAATGGACGTGATGGTTTCCGCTGTTTCCTTACCGTACTGTTGGCGTAACATAGGCAACTCCTGAAGCCCCAAAACCACGGCCGATAAATTGGATCTGGCCTGTGCCACCAATACGTCCACTCGGTGAATATATAAGCTGGGGGCCTCATCCACTACTAAACCTATGGGTAGGTTACCCTTAGTGTTAATGAGTTTCGTAACCCGATTCAGCACCACCGATAAACAGGTGGAATTAATACTTTGCGTGCTTGGGTCGTTGGCGAGCACCAAAATACCGGGGTGCTTGGGGTTACTGATCTGGAGTTCGAAATCATCCGCACCGAAAACCCAAAATGTTTCTTTAGTGGCCATTCGGCTAATAAAGATTTTTAGCGTTCCAACTTGCCCCTCCAACTGATCGTACGATTTCGCCTTGTAGGCAGACATGAACGGCGACAAAAGTGAAACAAGCTCCCCATTACTGAACAGCACCGTAAAAATCTGTTCATACGACAGATTAAGAAAGGCAAGTACATGGGGCAGGCTGGAATAATGTCCATCTTGATAGCTACTGAAAAAATAAATACAGGCGGCAAGGAAGTTAATGGCAGACTGTGTAAAGAATTGGTCGCTACCACCGCTTTTGTCTCCCTTTTTCAACGCTTCAACGAGTGCTTCGGCTGTTTCCGAAGCATCTGCGAGGGTATTAAGATACTCCCGTTTTAAGGGGTTTACCCGTCTGCTCTTTTCGGGTTCATTGAGATTGATAACGTGGAAGCTGTAATTTTTGCACCGACCGTTCTGCTTGGCAAACAGGTAATGATAATAGGCTATTTGACCGAGATCGGGGTATTTCAGATCGTATAGGCACATGGTGAACGAATTGGCCAGCATTTGGCGTATGATCGGATTGATGATCCCAAACGATTTTCCACTGCCCGGGACCCCGCAAAGAAGCAGGCCCCTAAAAATATTTTCAATTAAGATGTACCCTTTACGGACTTTTCCTTTGTAATAGAACAAAGTCGGGATGTTGATCGCATACGGGCTTACGACGGGTTCGGTCGGCTGCATAAAGGATTCTTCTTCGACGTTCCAGCGGTCCTTTCCCAGATTGGAGCTTATGATCTTGGATGCATTGTCCATTGCCATGTGTACCAAAATCGCCCCCCCAAAAGCACTCGTGACATAGGCG
>JAFAEO010000050.1 GCA_023423975.1 Pseudomonadota bacterium | reverse complement strand
GGATTGCTGTGGCAGGTTTACGTAATTGCATATCCAACTCCTTTATCTTCTGCGTTAAGAACGCATGGATACCCGTTGTGAGTGTTTGTGTTGTTATCGTCTGCAACTTTATTGTGCAGTGTTGTGCTTGTTAGGTAACATTTAGTTTGGCTAAATGTAAAGATATTGATGTTTTATTGTTTGTTTTTGCGAGGTGCACCGCACCATTCCGAAGCAAAATTCTTAAAATGCACTCTTTTGGTGCTACCGCTGATTTGTGGTGGTGCAACCCGGTTGCGTCGCGGCTGATTTCATTGCTTACACAGTAAATAAAGCAACTTACATGCCAAAAAATACTTATGGGTGAATTAATTACGATTGTAATTTCAGGCTGAAAAAGTCATATTTCGGACAGAGTTATCTTTTCGGCATGGGACGTTTGCCGGGATGATAACTGTACACGGGAAAAATGCTTTTTACCTGTCTTTTCAAGGAAGAAACACCTTATGTCTGCATCTTCGGTTAAGCCGTTAAATGTTCAATTACCCGCAATAACCCTTATCCTTTTTGCACTCTGTATTGGGATATTTTGTTATCTCGCACAATGGATGAGTTATGAAGAGGTCGATCAATCCGCACTTATCCATCTCGGTGCAAACGTTGCGCCTCTTACTTTGTCGGGTGAACCCTGGCGCTTATTGAGCAGTATCTTTCTGCACAGTAGTGTTTCTCATCTGCTGATGAATATGTTTGCATTCCTGGTCGTGGGAGGCGTGGCGGAACAGATTCTGGGGAAATGGCGACTCCTGATTACCTGGTTATTCTCCGGCGTCTTTGGTGGGCTCATCAGCGCCTGTTATGCGTTACGCGAAAGTGAGCAGATAGTCATCAGCGTTGGGGCATCCGGGGCGATTCTGGGAATAGCTGGTGCAGCGATAGCAACACAGTTTGCTTCAGGTGCGGGCACATACCATAAAAACCAGCGGCGAGTATTTTCTCTGTTGGGTATGGTGGCGCTGACACTGTTGTATGGTGCCCGGCAAACAGGAATAGATAATGCTTGTCACATTGGCGGCCTGATTGCGGGTGGCGCAATGGGTTGGCAGAGAGCGCGTTTATCTGGGCAAAACCGGCTTGTTACGGAAGGTGGGATTATTGTTGCGGGTAGTCTTCTTCTGACCGGGGCTATCTGGCTTGCGCAGCAGCAGATTGATGAGTCAGTTTTACAAGTCAGGCAAAGCCTGCGTGAAGAGTTTTATCCGCAGGAGATTGAACAAGAGCGACGACAAAAAAAACAACAGTTAGCGGAGGAACGCAACGCCCTCAGGGAAACATTATCCGCTCCGGTAAGTCGTGAACAGGCCAGTGGTGATTTGCTCGCTGAGATTGCCGATATCCATGATATGGCGATCAGTCGGGATGGTAATACGTTGTATGCCGCAATTGAAAACACCAACAGCATTGTTGTTTTCGACCTCGGACAAAAGAAAATCCTGCATACCTTTACAGCGCCCATAGCGAAAGAAAAGTCAGTCAAACATTGTGGTGGCTGTAAAGATCAGGGCGTCAGATCGCTGGCATTAAGCCCGGATGAAAAGTTGATTTATGCGACTTCATTTGAAGCGAATGCGTTATCGGTCATTAACGTGGCGACAGGGGAGATTATTCAGTCGATTACCACCGGTGCACATCCTGACAGTTTTATCCTCTCGCGTGATGGCACAAAAGCCTGGGTGATGAATCGCACCAGTAATAGTGTGTCAGCGATTGATCTGGTGACTTATCAGCATGTGGCGGATATCCCGCTGGAGAAATACGACGGGACGGGGACGAGCGGTAAACCAGGCGCCTGGGTTATGGCACTTTCCCCGGATGAAAGAACATTACTGGTTCCGGGAGCAGGCAGAGGTAACATCGTGCGGATCAATACCATCACGCATCAGAAAGAAGACTTTCCCGCAGGTGATGCGCGTGGAACGATATCGGCGATGCGTTTTCGACCTGAAAACGGCGAGGTTATTTTTGCCGATAGTCAGGGGATTTCACGTATAAGCATAGGGGATCAACAAACCAGCATTATGACGCAATGGTGTAGCAGGAGCGTTTATTCCGTTGAGGGTATTAGCCCGGACGGTCAATATTTAGCGTTGGTGTCATATGGCCTGCAAGGTTATGTCATCCTGCTCAATATTAATGCCGGGCAGATTATTGGCGTTTATCCTGCCAGCTACGTTAATCACCTTCGTTTTTCAGCGGATGGTAGAAAAATATTTGTCATGGCGAAGAACGGGTTGATCCAAATGGACAGGACGCGCTCGCTTGATCCGCAGGCAATTATTCGTCATCCCCAATATGGCAATGTGGCTTGTATCCCTGAACCGTAAGAAAAAGGGGCATGATAACCATGCCCCAAAGCTCAATGAGAAAGTACGTTTTGCTCATGCAGGATACATCAGGCACATCAACGTTTACGTGCTCGCAGACTCATCAGCACAGCGGCAAAACCAAACAGTGCCGTCAGCACCCACAGCGGCCAGTTGCCGGTACGTGCGTATGGTGTGAGTCCGGTGGTCGGCGTCACATTAGTGGTTAACACCTCGCGGGTGAACTGCGGGATCATCGCCTGAATCTCACCCTGCGGGCCAATCACCGCCGTAATGCCGTTGTTGGTGCTGCGCAACAGTGGGCGCGCCAGCTCCAGCGCACGCA
>JAFAEO010000036.1 GCA_023423975.1 Pseudomonadota bacterium | reverse complement strand
ATTCGATGAATTAATGGCGTATTCTGAAGATTCCGGCGCGATGGAAATGGCCTGACGAACCAACCGGAACGTATGGGTCGCGGGGTCCAGCACATACATCGTCACGCCCTGACCCCAGCTCAACACGAGGGCACATTGCGGACCATAGATGATGTAGCCTGCAGCGATCTGTTCGCGAGCGGGACGCAGGAAATTTGCGTCGCCCTCACCATTGGTTGCGAAGATCGAAAAGATCGTTCCGATCGAGACATTGACCGCGATATTCGACGATCCATCCAGCGGGTCGATGGCAAGCGCCAGCGTGCCCTGCGGATTGATCTCGACGACCTCTTCCCGCTCTTCCGAGGCATAGTAGCGAACCGAGGTGGCCGCCAACGCAGTCGCAAACATTTCGTCCGCGATCACGTCCAGGGCTTTCTGCCCGTCGCCATCACTGTTTACGCCGCGCTCGGCGCTCAGATCCGTGTCGATGCCGTTGATCTGAATGACGCGGGCCACCTCGGCCCCGACTGCGGCCAGAACTGCGAGAACTTCTGCAAGCTCTGGCGCAGCGCCCGGCGTCTGGATGATCGCAGTTTTTGCCCCCGGCATGTTGTCTCCTCCAACATTCGATAGGTGGAGCTTGCAACGCAGCCAGTTTCATGAAAATTAAATAATGTCGAATAAGTCTTAAAATGGATTGAAGTGCATGCGTCCTGATGCGATCACCATCCGACAGCTGCGCGCCCTTGTCGCGATCGAGCAAACGGGGTCTTTGACCGGGGCCGCCGAGAAGGTGGGGCTGACGGTTCCGGCCATCCACTCGCAAATCAAGACTTTGGAATCGTTGCTTGAATGTCAGCTGGTTCGCCGCAAGGCGGACAATGCCGGGTCAGAGCTGACGAACGAGGGTTTGGCGGTTCTGGACGCCGCAAACAGGATCGAAGGAACGCTTGCGCAATGTGCCAATGATGTCCGGGCAATTTCTCGCGGCTACTCCGGAAGGGTGAAGGTCGGCGTGGTCTCAACCGGCAAATATTTTGCGCCTTGGCTGGTCAAAATGCTGCGTCAGGAATGTCCGGAAATCGAAATCGCGCTTAGCGTCGGCAACCGCGAAACGATCATTCAGGGGCTGGATCAGGAAACACTGGATCTGGCGATCATGGGGCGCCCGCCCCGTCATCCAGCGGTCGATGCGCAGCTTTTGGGACCTCATCCCCATGGTCTGCTTGTCGCGCCAGATCACCCCGCCGCAGATGGCAACCACCCAAAGATCAACGAGCTTTTGCAGAATGTATTTCTGTCGCGCGAACGCGGTTCGGGAACGCGCATTCTGATGGCGCGGTATCTGGACCGGATCGGCGAGGGGCAGATCATCGATTATCTGGAAATGGATTCGAACGAATCGATCAAACAGGCAGCCATGGCGGGCCTTGGGGTCGCGTTTCTCAGCCTGCATACCGCTACCGAGGAAATTGCCTCGGGCAGGCTGGTGCGGGTCAATCTGCCCGATCTGCCCATTGTCCGGCATTGGTTTCTGGTGCAGCTCAGCGGTCGCCCCAACCGTGCGGTTGTCGAGCGTCTTACGAACAGCATTCTGGCGCTGAAGGGCTCTTATCTTCCCATTCCGACCGGCTCTCGCGCGGACAGGCCGGATCAGAGCACGGGCTGATCCGGCACGGTAAAGACGCATTCAGTCGTGCCCGCAACATAGTGCGACTTTATCCCCGCCGCCCTGACCAATCCCTGCATCCCGCCATTCTCGCTGAGATACACCATCCGCAGCGTCTTGCGCCCCAGACGCCGCGCCCCGAGGATCAGCGACAGCAGCAGCAGCCGTCCAAATCCGTGGTTTTGATAGTCGCTTTCCAGCGACAGCGCCAATTCTGCCTCTGTGTCATTCTGCAACGGGCATACCTCGCCCATGCCGCGCAGCGTCTGGTTCTCGAAAATGCCGAAAGCAAGCCGATCGCTCCAGTTGATATTGTTGCAATAGGCCTCCAGCGCCTGATTGCTCATCCCGCCCTGAAAACGCAGATGCCGATCCGCCGGAGAAAGCCGTTTCAGATGGGCCAGATGTTCGGGTGTATCGGCCTGTTCCAAGCCGCGAAGATGGAATTTGCCCTGAGCACGCGTGATGGTCAGCACGTCAGGCTCATTCCCCATGAGACGGGACGTTTTGAAGTTCAGCATAGCTTCCTGTCGCCGCGGCCTCCCACCCACGAACACCCTTATATTGCACCGCAGCGATGTAATGCTGCACCGCAGAATGTAGGAACCGACCCCTGTCCTGTCAAACATAACCCAACGTAGGGGACGCGCGCAGTCCTGTGTCCTGTGCCCAGAAAGCCAAAAGTCGCTGGTAGCCGCGCGATTCGTTGCCGATGCAACCCCCGGACAAGCTACGTTTTACCTATGCCCGCTCGGAGCCCGCTCTTTTCGCTTCTCGTTCCCGACTATGACGACGCCCTCGCGTTTTTTCTGCGCATTGGCTTCGAGTGGCGGGATGATACCGCTCTCGGGAACGGAAAAGGTTGGGTAAGTATCGCC
>JAFAEO010000032.1 GCA_023423975.1 Pseudomonadota bacterium | reverse complement strand
ATGCGATGGTGGTCAGCTTGGCGATCTCGATCGCGCGGTTGGTAAACGCCGGGACCATCCGGCGCACGGCCTGTGGAATGACGACATGGCGCAAAAGCTGCCAGCGGGTCAGGCCAAGGGCTTTGCCGGCTTCGTGCTGGCCGATCAGGATTGATTGCAGGCCGCTGCGATAGATATCGGCGCAATAGGCGACGTTATAGATCGCAAAAGCAGCGATCGCGACGAAGAAGGGATTGTTCTCGACCCCCAGCAGGATCGGCGCGAAGGCCTGAAAGAAGAACAACTGGATCAGCAGCGGTGTGTTGCGGATGATGCCGACATAGATCATCGCCGGGATCTTCAGAAGTTTGATTTTAGACGTCTTGGCCAACCCGACCAGCAGGCCAAGCGTCAGCCCGGCGATCATCGTGGTCGCCGTCAACAGGACCGTGTTCAGCAGTCCGCGCAGAAACAGATCCTTGTAGGACAGCAACAGCTGGATGTCGAAATATTGGGTCATCGCAAGCTCCTCTGCGTCAGCGGTCCGATACAGCGAGCCTGCGCTCGACCATATGGGTCAGGGTTGAGGCACTGGTGAACAGCACGAAATAGATGACCGCGACGACGGCAAAGGTTTCCAGCGGACGATAGGTTTCCGCAGCGATCCGGGTCGCCTGATAGGTCAGATCCTGAAAGGTGATGACTGCCGCAAGCGAGGTCGATTTCACCAGATCGATCGTCGTCAACAGAAAGACCGGCAGCATGCGACGGATCGCTTGCGGCAGAATGATTGAACGCATGGTCTGTGCGCGGCTGAGGCCCAGGCCGATACCCGCCTCCCACTGGCCCGGCGGCACCGAGATGATTCCGCCCCGGAACAATTCCGCGAAATAGCCCGAGCTTTGGATGCCAAGGGCCAGCGTCGCGGCGATGAACGGGGTGATCCCGCCCCCCGTTATCGTCGGAAGGGCGAAATAGAACCAGTAGATCAGCACCATCAGCGCGGCGGATCGCAGAACATAGACCGCACCGGCGCCAATACCTGCAATCGTCTTGCTGCGTGACAGGCGCATGAATGCAAGCACGAGGCCAAGCGGAATGGCGATCGACAGCGCGCTTGCGGAAAGTTTCATTGTGCCCAGAACGCCTTCAATCAGCAGATCCTTGTGACGCAGGACGGGCTCGAAGTTCCATTCATACATGATTGCGCTCGGGGTTAGGGAAAGGAGGTCCGGCCCGAAACAGGCCGGACGGGGCCATTACTGGATAAAGCCGACCGAGACATCCTCGGGGGCCAGACCGCTGGCGGCCACCTCGCCCTGATAGATCTTCCGGGTTTCGCCCGAATCGGTCATGTAGGCAAAGGTGGTTTCAAGGAAATCCCGCCAGCGCTGATCCTGTTGCGGCGGGATGGCGGCAAGGATCGGCAGATAGATCGTCGGCTCCTGCATCAGGACGACTTGCCCCTTGCGCATCTTGGCCTTGGCCGCATCCGCAGCCGAGGGCGTGGCAATCGTGCCGTCGATCTGGCCCGTCTGGAAGGCAGCCAGCACCTCGGAGGTCGAGGGGAAACGCTGGACCGAGGCATTCGGCGCATATTCCTGAATCATCGCATCAAAGTTGGTGCCGTTGACAATCCCCAACCGCACATCCGGCTTGTTCAGATCGGCCCAGGTGGCCGTCGCCAGATCTTCGCGACCAAAGAAAACGACACCGTATTTGTAGACAGGCGTATGGATGAACTCGACCGCTGCAGCGCGTTGCGGCGTGCCATCTAGACCCAGAAACAGATCGACCTGACCGGTCTGGATAGCGGCAATGGCGCTGGCCCAGGACAGTTCGACGATCTCGACATTCGCGCCGAGGCTGTCGGCGATATCCTTGCCCAGCATCACCGCGATGCCGCGCCAGGTATCGCTGCCCTGTTTGACGCCACCTTCACCACCACGCGGGTCCTTGTACGAGAACGGGGCATAGGGGGCGACACCCAGTTTGACAGTCTTGGTGTCCTGGATACGTGTCCAGACTGATTCTTGGGCGGAAACCGGTGCGACAGCCGTCGCAGCCAAGACCAGACCGGCGACAGCAGGTGCGAGCAAACGGCGGAAAAAGCGTTTCATTCCAAAGCTCCTTCTAGGGGCGATCACCGGCTGCATCTTTGTCGCGATGATCCCATTTTGTTGCGTATATTGCATCACGATGCTTATTGTGCACCATTTTTTCGATTTTCTGTCAAGCAAACTGCGACCTGAGACGGCGTGAATAAGCGTATTTTTTCGGGCGTCATGCCCTGTCGAATGCGCGCAGAAATCCGTGCCCTGACACGCGTCGGGCGGTCAATATTTCGCAGCTGTCATGACAGTCAGGGTCTTCCCGGGCGCGCCTCCATTCGCGCCTTGAAGTTGACAAGTGCCTGTTTCACCCGCTCCTCATCCTCGCGTGTGTCAGGCGACGAAAACATCGCGATCCCAACCGCGATATCGAGACGCGGATCGCCCGTAAGGCAGACCGCGTAGGATACGACACCCGTGGCCAGTTCATCGCGCGAGCTGGCGAAACCGTCCAACCGGATCTGATCGGCTTTGGGCAGAAAGCCCAACCCCTCGGGCCGGTCCGCCATCAGCTCGCGGATCTCGGGTTCGGACTTGCGTGCCAGCAGGACCTTGCCAAGCGCGCTGACATTTGCCGGAATGCGTGCACCGATGTCGAAGGACAGGTTTACGGCATTGTCGCGATGGCGGCAGCTATCGGCGATGACCAGATCATTCCCGTCAAGCAACCCGATGCACGCCGTCCGCTTGGCCGCGTCGACAAGATCGGGAAGCGAGGAATGCACCCAATCGAAATAGTTGAAGCTTTGCTGGGCAAAGGCACCCAGCTGGATCGCCAGCACGCCCAGTTGATACTTGGCGCTGCGGCTGTCCTGCAGCAACAGCCCCTCTTTGCGCAGCGACGCCAATAGGCGCGACGCTGTGCTGCGATTCATCCCAAGATGGCGGGCCACTTCGGAAACCGAAACCTCCCCATCCGAGCGCATCAGCAGCTTTAGAACTTCAACGACGTTCTCGGCGACTTTCACGAGCGATTCCCTTCGGCAGATGCATCCGGTTTCACTATATGCAACACGTTGCCTGTCCTCCAAGCCTAGAGTTTCGGACGCGGACGGTCAGCCCAAGCGTAGTAGCGGGTCGCGATCGGGGTGGTATAGCGCTTCATCACCCGCGCATGCAGCGGCACTTCGGGGAAATCGCGGGCATAGGCGGTGGCCTGATCGTCGCTTTGCAAAATCCGCTCGGCGGCTTTGCGACCCAGATAGGGCGCAAACAGCAAGCCGCCAAAGCAATAGCCAAGCGCATAATGCAGCCCGTCCTGCGTGCCGACATGAGGATAAAAATCCCATGTCGCGGCGCAACGCCCGGTCCATGCATGGGTCAGCTTCACGTCCTGCAATTGCGGAAAGAAGAAGGTCATGTCGCGGTGAATCTCGCGCGCAAGCCCTTTCAGACCTAGCAGCGGGCGCCGCCCCGTTTTTGAGCCATAGACCAGCCTTTTGCCGTCCGCCGAAAGCTGCATATAGCGCGTCGCACGGGTGTTATCGATGTAGGTCCGGTTATGGGGCAGGATCTCTTGCGCGAGGCCCGCAGGCAGTTCCTCGGTCGCGACCATATAGGCGTTGATCGGCAACAGGCGATGGTTCAACCACGGAACCAGCCCTTCGGTATAACCATTCGTCGCGATCAGCACATCGCGCGCCTGGATCTGGTGACGGCCGACGTTGACCAGCCAATTGTCGCCGGATTTCGAAAGCCTGGTGACGTTGGCATGGCCGATCACCTGCGCACCTGCATTGCTGGCGCGATCGATCATCGCGCGAACGTATTTTGCCGGGTTCAGCGCGGCATTCTCGTGGACGATGACGCCGCCATAATAGCGCTCGGAAGCCATTTCGCCGGCGGCGCTGCCCGGCACCAGCTCATAATCCTCGCCCAGCAGTTTGCCGCGCGCCTCGTATTCCTTGGCAAGCCCGTCATAGTGTTTCTGGCTTAGCGCGCCTATAAAGCGGCCCGACATCCGGAAATCACAGTCAAGCCGTTCGTCGCGGATACGCCGGACGCTTTCGTCGAAGATCGCCTGTTGTTCCTGAAAGAAGGCGACAGCCTTGTCCTTGCCGATCGCCTTGCTGAGCACCAGCAGAGATTGCCGCCCAGCCTTGCCCAGCATCCCGGCATTACGCGAACTTGCACCCGAGCCCGGTTCATT
>JAFAEO010000026.1 GCA_023423975.1 Pseudomonadota bacterium | reverse complement strand
CGATGCAAGATATTAATAAGCAATGGCTTGATTATCTGATCAGCAATGGCAAAGAACTACTACTTACCAGTGAGCTACATGATCCAGAAGGCAACCACCGTTATATCGGTGCTGCGCTCTGTGTACGTGCGTCCT
This sequence comes from Pseudomonadota bacterium, assembly GCA_023423975.1. Taxonomy (GTDB): domain Bacteria; phylum Pseudomonadota; class Gammaproteobacteria; order Burkholderiales; family Burkholderiaceae_B; genus Advenella. The sequence goes on along the minus strand of JAFAEO010000026.1, from coordinate 207,822 downwards.
ATTACTTTCAGGGTGGATATAAACCTGAAGTACGAGAGCAGGTAATCCGGTGCTTTGAAGAATATGAAATCTATGCAAAAGAGCATTTAACGTGGGTCTGGCGCGATGAGCCGCCGGAAGGGCCGGATAATTATGCATATGCTAAGGCACCAGCATTAAAAGCAATGGCCAATGCCATGATTCCAGAACATCTATTTGCGTTTGCGTATATTTCAGGGAAACAAAAGTATGCCGCCGGGGAATGGCGGTTTACGGTTTTTTCAGAACCTGCACAACGTGCTGAGTATTATCCTAAAGATACTGATTATCTAGAGTTCTCTGTACCCGTCTCGTTTTTAAGAGACTATCCGCATGTTTTTGAGTCGATGTTTTTTCGTTTCGCAGAAAGAATTGGCGTGATGAATGGCTATGCGGGTTATGCGATGAATTTGTCGCTAACAAGAGAGACGAGTAATCAACCGACCGAGGCGGATCTGACCCGAATTTTTAACGGCCTTGACGTTGGAGATAATTTAATGACTTCAAGTCGAAAGGATATGCGCGCGCATCTTAAAACGGTCAGTTGGTTAACGCTGCTCAATTCAGACATGTTGCAGGGAGTGGGGGGAGTGACAGGGCTGCGCAAATATTTACCCGAGCAATGGTATGCCTTCTATGATGTTCCTAAGATTGGGCTGCTGATACAGACGGGCAATTATCCTTCCCTGGTTAGTGTCAATGAGGACCCCATGCTCGCCAGCTATGTACTGCTCAATCATGCCCTGCGTCAGGCTAGATTGGAAGAAATCAGCTCCCTGCATAGCCTACCCAGTTATCAAGCTTATTATCTAGACAAACATTCTTCCAATGAATGGCTGACACGTTTTGATATTAAAGAGACAGAAGTAGCGCATTATCTGGAAAAGCTGCTGAAGGAAGCGCCCTTGCAGGAAGATCGACTGATTCCAGGCTTGAAAAGAATATAAATAAGAGAGATGACCTTCCTATTAAGGGTGTAGTGGGCGCTTGCCGGCCCCGCTACCGGGCGGTTTGCGTTTTCCGTTTAAACCTTGATAAAGAACATGGTAAATGACGATGCAAGATATTAATAAGCAATGGCTTGATTATGAGCGGTGCAGCAGGCGGACGGTATAGTCCGAAAGTGTAGACATGCCGTCTGTGCCTGGCATGGCATCGAACAGAAATTCCGGCCGCCCTGTGATCGATACTGTAATCAGGCGAGGCTCGCGGGCAGCATTTGATGTACGAGAGGCGCGGGAGAATGTGTAAAACATAGGGCAGCTGCGGGCCGGTACCGCATTGATGGCCTATTTATAAAAAATCAATGGTGTTGAATTCGTGACCTATTCTAGCGACAGAAAGACGGACGGTCTTTTGAATGTGTGACGTATTTTTTTGTTATTCTGCCCAGATAGGCCAGTCCGGCACAAGCCGCTCCGACGCATAGGCGCCATAATGATTCGTAATAGAGGTAATCGAGGCCGCGCAATATCGATATGCGACATCGCCAGTCAATACAGTGACGGAGCGCCGACCGGCCGGGTTTTGAAACGACGATGCAGCCACATATATTGGTCTGGAGCACGCATGATTTCTTTTTCCACAACTTTGTTCATATAAGCGGCAGCGGCAATTTCATCGTCCAGGGGATAATTTTCGAGTTCGGGCTGAATCAGCAAATCATAACCACCCGCATTCGGGCGGCGGATCAATACCACCGGCACCAACGCCGGTTTGGCCAGCCGCGCCAGCATATAAGGGGCGCTGGTGGTGGCCACTTGCGCAACCGCAAACAGCGGTGCAAAGACACTACCGCTGCGGCCATAATCCTGATCGGGGGCAAGCCACACGGCCTCGCCCTGCTTGAGCGCACGCACCAGTCCGCGCAAATCCTTGCGATCAATCATCGCCTTATTGGAGCGCATGCGACCCTTGGTCTGCGCCCATTCCATTGCCTTGTTATTATGCGGTCGATAGGTTGCCATCATCGGCTGGCACAGCCCCATTGCACGGCCGCCAAGTTCCAGCGGCATCAGATGCACACCAATCATCAGCGCACCGCGTCCATCCTGTTGCGCCTGCTTCAGATGATCCAGTCCGGAGACATCAAACCAGCGCTTCACCCGCTCATCGGGCCAAAACCACGCCATCCCGGTTTCCATCAGACCCATGCCCAGAGACTCAAAATTGGCCCGTACTCTCTGCTCGCGTAACGCCTGATCCATAGTGGGAAAACATAACTCAAGATTGCGGCGTGTGATGCCGACCCGGCGTTTAAGAAAGCGCATGGAACAGCGTCCCATCCAGATCCCTAGCCGATGCAAAATGGGATACGGCAACTGAACCAGCAGGAACAGCACGCCCAGGCCAAACCAGGTCAGCCAATAGCGGGGGTAAAGAAAGGTGGATTGAAAATTTCGCGAGTACTTCATAGCAGTTCCTAGGTGCGTCCGAGCAGAAAACAGTAACGTCTAAGGAAGCCACTCGATTGCAGTTCTGACAGTTTGACACCTGTACACAGGCATCGTACCTTTCTGTCATCTGCTGAAATAGAATACGGCTATGAAGAGGAAAGAGAGGGGCGCGTGGTAGCTTGGCAGGAATACCGCAAGGCTGTCAGACAACAGAAGCGCTTGCGGCAAGTCAAGCATACCATACTCATGGTTATAGCAAGGCCTGGATCGCAGTCGCTGCACCGGTACTTATATACCGGCCAACATACGAACATACGGGCCAAAACCACTATATGGGATTCGAATTGCGCCGAATCCCCAAAAACAGACTTATTTCAGTTGAAATTGCATTGCCTTTAGCAGGGTACGCCATTCAACCTGTTCTCTGGCCAGATAGGCCTGGGCATCGGTTGCAGAGCCTCCTACCACCGTATTGCCGTCCGCTTCCATTCTCTTGATAAATTCCGGATCTTTGCTCACAGTTACGAATGCCTTACTGAGTCGATCAACGGCATCTTTGGGCACGCCTGCCGGCCCCACAATCAACTTCCAGTCAACCGCATTGAAGCCCTCATAACCTTGTTCTGCAACAGTAGGGACGTCTGGCATGGCGGCGATACGTTTGGCGGATGTAACCGCCAGCGCACGCAAATCCTTATCTTCAATCAGATTGATCACCGACACCGGTGTCGCAAACATATAATCGGTCTGGCCGCCAATCAGTTCTGTCAGCGCCGGCGACGCGCCCTTGTACGGTACATTCAGCACTTTAATGCCCGCCTTGTACGAAAGCATTTCGCCTGCCAGATGGCCTACGGTTCCCAGGGTGGCAAGGGCTTGCTTGAGCTGCCCGGGGTTGGCTTTGGCCGCGGCAACCACATCGGCCAGCGACTGATACGGAGAGTCTGCCCGAACCACCAATACGGTCGGCAATTCGGCCACTACCGCGATCGGCGTGAAATCTTTGCTGGCGTCGAACTTCATGTCCGGCATGATCACCGGGTTGATGGCCAGATTCGAGGTCTGTCCCATACCCAGCGTCAATCCATCGGGTTTGGCGCGGGCCACCTGGGTCATGCCGATATTGCCGCCCGCACCCGGTTTATTCTCAACCACAAACTGAATATCTTTGTCTGTCTGGCTGATCTTCTCGGCAATGATCCGGGTAATGCTATCGGTTCCACCGCCAGGGGTATAGGGCACGACCATCCGCACGGGCCGCTGCGGCCAGTCCTGGGCCTGTGCAAGGCCGGTGGTTAAAGTTGCAGCCAGCAGCATACCGCCGGTCAATCCGGTCATCATTGTTCTGTTGAGCATCGTTGTCTCCGTTCCCTTATTTTTCGGGTTGTTGAAAATTATCTTCTGCGGCGCCAACAGCAGCGTGCAGGACGGTGCCTGTGGCGGACTCGGTAACCAGCAAGGTGTCACAACGCGCATTGGTAAAACACAGATTGGTCACCGTGTTGCCTGCGACCGAACGCAAAATCCTGCTGCATTCGCCGTTGGCCTCGAATACAAACACGCGCCCGAGCGACGCATGCGCTACATACAGCCGGCCCTGTTGGTCCAGCGCAAGACCATCGGGGCCGCTGGTGCCAAACAGCGCACAGAAGCGACCGGTTTTCGCTACCGATCCGTCGGCCAACAAAGGTGCACGCCAGACGGCGTTGTCCCGGGTGGCGGCCACAAACAGTACCGATCGGTCTTCGTCTATCACTATTCCGTTGGGGCTGGGCACATTGTTCATCAGACAATCGAGCCGACCCGTTTTCAGGCCGTAGCGATACACTGCGCCCGTAGGGTCGTGCAGACCGGTCTGACCCTGGTCAGTGAAATACACTTGTGACTCATCACGAGTGACATATAAATCGTTCAGCCCCTTGAATGACTGGGCATTGCGTCGCGCCAGCACCGGCTCGACCACTTTTGCGAGCGGATCGCAGCGCAACAGGCCGCGGCGATAATCGGCAATGAGTAACGACCCATCGTGCAAAACCTTAAGCCCGTTGGGCTCTCCGTCGTATTGGACGATCAATTCCCAATCCTTTTGGGCCGAAATACGGAAAATGCGCCCGTAAGGAATATCGGTCACATAAAGATTGCCCTGGGCATCCATGGCCGGACCCTCGATAAAGGAATGCAATTGCTCGCCGCCCTTATTGGCTTTTGCCCAGTCAGAGTCAGTACTGCGCAAGCGCAAATGATCAGGCATGGTGCTCCATACTTGCGCGTCACAACGTTGTGGTTCCTGGTTCAGAAAAAACATGGCACACCCTTACTGCTTTTCCAGACCGGCACGCGTGGCAGTGCTTCCCCAGCTGTCAATTTCACTTGCGATTTGCTGCGAGAATTCCTGGGGGCTGTTGCCCACCGCCTGCGCACCAAGCTTTTCAAACGACGATTGTATGGATTGATCGGCGACCGACTCTTTCACCAAACGATTCAGCGTGTTGATGACTTCTGGCGGCGTACCGGCACGTGCAACCAGGCCAAACCAATTTTGCACCTGGTAATCAGGCAGACCAGCTTGCGCAAAAGTCGGAACGGTGGGCAGCTGCGGCAGGCGCTGCGGGCTGCTGATGGCCAAGGCCTTGACCTTGCCGCTATTAATTTGCGGAATAGCCGTGGGTGTTGCACTGATCTCCACATCTACGGTTCCGCCTACCAGGGCCAGCAAGGCTTCACCCGCGCCCTTGTAGGGAACATGCAGCAGCTTAATGCCCGCCTGATGCTGGAACACTTCGCCGGCAAGGTGCGTTGAACTGCCCTTGCCACCGGAGCCAAAGGTAAGCGCTTCCGGTTTTGCCTTGGCCGCTTTCACCAGATCGGCCAGGGAATTGAATGGTGAATTTGCCGGTACGATCAGAATGACAGGCGTTGAGGCGACATTGGCAATCGGCGCAATATCCTTAACCGGATCCCAGGAAAGTTTCTTGAACACTGCCGGCAACATGGCGTATGTCGTATCATTCATCAATAGGGAATAACCATCCGGCTTGGCCCGCATGACCGAAGCGGTGGCGATGGTACCACTGGCGCCTGGCTTGTTTTCCACGACAAATGAATGCTTCGATATTTCGGACATCTGCTTGGCCAGCATACGGGCCACATAATCCGTGGTACCTCCCGGGGAGTAGGGAACCGTAATGGTCACGGCCCGCTGCGGATAGCGCTCTTGCGCCTGCGCCATAGAATTCCATAACACAGGGGTTAACAGTGCTGTAGCAAATGCGACCACTATTTTTTTCATGATTGTCTCCTTATTGCGTGGCAATAACATTGTTTTCCAGCAAGGTATTAATTTGCGCGTCGCTCAACCCGGCGCTTTGCAGAATACTCAGCGTATGTTCGCCAAGCCGTGGTGGATTCAGGCGCACCCCCAGGCGTTGGCCATCCATGCAAATGGGCAGCAGCGGTACGTTGGTTTGCCGACCGTCCGGCATCTGCATGGGCGCCAGCCCGCCGGTCTCCAGAAGATGTGCGTCCTGCAGCAATTCTTCGGGCCGTGCAATGGGTGCGAACGGTAGTGCATTGGCTTCAAACAGATCGGCAAGCTCTTTCTTTGAATAAGCTGCCATGCGCTCCTGCAGCAGAGGCAACAACCAGGAGCGCGCCTGCACGCGCTGGTTATTGGTGTTCAAATCCGGGTTGCTCAGCAGCTCGGGCAACCCGAAGGCATCGCAGAAAATCCGCCATTGTGTATCGCTGACCACGGCCAGGAATATCTGCTCACCGTCCTTGACATTGAAGACGTCATAAATGGCCCAGGCCGAAATGCGGCTTGGCATCGGATCAGCGGCCTTGCCGGTAACCACGTACTGCATCATGTGCTGGGCAACCAGGAAGATATTGTTTTCGAACAGGGCACTTTGCACCTGCTGACCCTTGCCCGTGAGATCACGGGCCTTGAGTGCGGCCATCACGCCAATGGCGCCGAACATGCCGCCCATAATGTCATTGACGCTGGTGCCCGCGCGTATCGGGTCGCCCTTTCTGCCGGTCATATAGGCCAACCCGCCCATCATCTGCACCACTTCATCCAGTGCAGTACGATGTTCATAGGGGCCGGGAAGAAACCCCTTGTGGCTGACATACACCAGGCCCGGGTTCCGTTCTGACAGAGATTCATAATCGAGCCCCAGTTTTTTCATGGTGCCAGGTTTGAAGTTTTCGCTTACCACATCGGCCGAGCCGATCAGGTCCTTGACCAATGCCAGCCCCTGCTCGGATTTCAGATCCACTGCCAGGCTTTTTTTATTACGATTGAACGCCGAAAAAAATCCGGCACCCGACCCCAGCAAATGGCGGGTGTTATCTCCCTTCAGAGGTTCAATCTTGATGACATCGGCGCCCAGATCAGCCAGGATCAGGCCACACGTGGGGCCCATTACCATGTGCGTAAACTCAATCACCTTTAGCCCCGCATAGGGCAATGTTTGTTCTGTCATATCACACTTGTTGTTGAAAGGTTAAAGGCACGCCGGCTTCGGCTACCATGCCATACACGGCTTCTTGTGGCACGCCGGCCTTGAGCGGCTCTCTGGCGTCAATCAGTTTTGCAATATTGATCCCGGTATCAATGCCCATGGCCTCAAACATGAACACCAGGTCTTCGGTCACCACATTGCCGGACGCACCAGGCGCATAAGGACAACCGCCGAGCCCGCCCAGCGATGCATCAAAGGTGCGCACACCGACATCATAGGCAGCCAGATTGTTGGCCATGCCCAGCCCGCGCGTGTTGTGCATATGAGCCGCGCCACATTTGTCGCCTATTTCAGCAAAGACACGCCGGAAAAGCCGTCGCACCTGGGCCGGATTCGCATACCCGGTGGTATCGGACAGCCCTGTTTCATCGGCGCCGGCAGCCACCAATTGGGACGAGAGCCTGACCACATCGTCTTCACTCACTGTTCCCTGGATCGTGCAACCGAATGCAGTGGATATGCCAGCCTCTATTTTCACGCTAGGTGCAATCTCGTTGCGCAGCGCCACGATCTCGCGCACTTCCTGCACCATTTGCTGCCGCGTTTTTCTCACATTGGCCAGGGAATGCGCCTCGCTGGCAGACACCGGCAACGTCAGCTTATGCGCCCCCGCCTGCAACGCGTTACGGGCGCCCCGCAGGTTCGGCACCAATGCCATGACCGTCAGGTCGGCATAACGAAGCGCGTAACGGACGACTTCCGTCGCATCGGCCATTTGCGGCAACAATGTTGCAGGCACGAACGAACACACTTCAATTTCCCGAATGCCCGCTTCGTAAAGCGCATCAATCAGTCTGAATTTGAACTCTGTCGGCATGATGCTCTTGACACTTTGCAGCCCGTCGCGCATCCCCACTTCACTGATCAACACCCGTTCTGGAGCTGTCTGATTCATGCTTTCTCCTTTGTTCTATCTTATAGAATACTATTCTGTTATATAGAATATTAGAACAAAAATATCGCGCGCGTCAACACGCAATCGCAAATGTGATTGGCTCGCGGCATAAGCCAGATACAGAAAAGAGTCGGGATGTAAAACAAAATCGGCCGCTGTGGGCCGATTTGGGTAAGAGTAATGCGCCTGTCGCCAGGCCTCTGTCTTGAAAAAGTCAGTCTTTGCTATAGCCGAATTTCTTGCTTAATGTCATGGCAGCTTCGAGCACATCTTCCCTGAAAGAGGACTTCAGACGAGACGAAGGCATGGTCAGCGTCAATGCCCCTGCAAATTCCTGATGTGCATTGAATACAGCAGCAGAAACGCCAGCCAGATCTGGCATGCGATCGCCGTCCAGCACAATGACGCCATCATGTCGGATCTGGTCGTACAGTTTGCCTTTGGCACCGGTAAAGGCCTGCAGCACGCGTGCGCCAGAGCCTTTATCCAAGGGCAACACATCCCCTTCACGGGTTCGGTAGCTGATCGGCAAGGGCGAATTGACCCGGTGCAGGCACAACCGACTATTGCCGCTGATGACATGGTACGAGGCGCTTTCCTGGGTTTTCTCCACCAGGGCGCGCAGTACCGGGATAATGACATCGGCCTGCGAAAACGCCGAATTGTATACGCCATACAGCCGCACGACGCCTTCGCCCAGGCCATAGCGTCCGTCATCAGACTTATGCACCATGCCGTAATGTTCCAGCGAGGCCAGCAGCCGCAGGATTGTGCTCTTGTACATGCGCGTGCGGTCCGCCAGCTCTACCAGCGAAAGATACCCATCATTCTTGCGGAACACAGTCAGCAGCGACAGGGCGCGATCCACGGCCGCCACGCCACCCAGCGACGGGTTCTCGTCGGCGACCGATAATGTTGACGCTTTTCTTGGCACAATCCACCTCTTGATTCGATGAAGGTATTTTATAGTGGATTGGCATTGCGTCGGGCCGATTCAGCGCAGACTCCGTGCAGGCAGCGGCAATGAGCGGCTTCTTCTTTCAAATATAGACGAACTAAAATTGAAAAAATGGATGATTGAATATTTTATACTCAGTACCGACATGCAGATGCAGATCCACTGGAACACGTTCTATGACGTTGCCTGCACGATTGAAAACGACTGACGCACCGTTATTGTTCCGGCCGAACGCTCCCTTGAGTGTTCCTTTTCATCATATTGATTGGCGCCCGTTTGGCCTGCCGCGCCCGCGCGCGCCGCAGCTGCTGCGTGCCGGAGAACCCGGCCAATCGCAGACCATGCGCATCAGGACGCTCAATGTCACTGATCTGCGCCAGCGTATACAGGCGTACCGCTTCGATATAATCTCGCGCCGACATTCCCAATTGCTGCCTGAAAATTCTCAATAATTGCCGCGGGCTGATGTGAGCAATTGATGCAAGCGTGATACTGTCCCATGGTGCGGCAGGGTCTGCCTCGACGGCATCCTGAACCCGAAGCAACGCCTGGTGTTGATGATGGCGGTATCGCAATAACGGGGAGATTTCCGGCTCCAGTCGGTGACGCCGCCGGGTAACGCGCATCGATTGCGCCGTTGCGCTGGCAATGCCCTCTCCCGCAACAGTGGAAACACAATGCAAGGCCAGGTCAATACCGGCCGTGATGCCGGCGCTCGAGAGCAAATTGCCATCGTCCACATACAGCCGGTTGCGCAGTACCTGCGCCTGCGGAGCCAAATGTGCCAGTTCGTCCAGAAAATCGTGATGCGTCGTCAATGTTCGGCCCGCTGCCAGCCCCGCATCGGCAAGCAGCAGCGCCCCCGCACAGATTGTCAGCAGTGTATAGCCGGAATCGGTATGGGCATTGAAAAATTCAACATACCGGGTCAGCCATGTGCGCGCTTTGAGCCAGACCGGATCATGATGGATGATGCTCGCCGTTGACCCGCTGCGCCCGGAGAGCACCAGCCAGACCGGGCCGCTTTTACGCAAATCGTTCAAATCCGGCAGCGGGGCGATATCATGAAACGACAGCCCCACAGAGGACGTGATCATGCGCTCGGGCGAAATAAACTGAAGCGCAAACTGCGCGGGCTTGCCCCTTGCTTCAAGATGCTGGTTGGCCAGGCGGAACACCTCGGCCGGACCAGCCACGTCCATGATCAGCGTTCCGGGCAGCAGCAGAAAACAAACAGAAATCATATTGCTGCCATACCCCTGCAAGCGTCCTTGACCAGATCGCGCACATGAGCAATGGTAGCAAAACGTTGGTGCAGGACCGTCTCGGTCCGGCGACGAATCTCGTCGGCAGTCATAGGTAGGCCATCTGGCGATGTCATATCGAATGTCAGCGTTGCATCGGTCACAAACGTCACGGAAAAGCCCTCATCAGACAGGTGGCGCGTGGTTGTTTCGCAACATTGCTCGGTCCGGATGCCGGCAATCATTACATTCGTGATGCCCCGATCGCGTAACCAGCAAAGCAATTGTGTCCCGACCAGCGCGCTGTGTTTCTGCTTTTTTACCACCAGTGCGGCTTCAAAGTCCATTAATCCCTGCAATGGACGGACATAGCCGCTGGCCTCGTTAAACGGGCTGTCTGCTGCCGTTTCGCAATGGTAGACCCGCACAATGGACACGTCTTGCGCGTCGCAATGGGCAATAAGCGCGTTGGCTTGAACTAAAAACGATGCAGCGCGGCTCTCGTTCCAGTAGGGACGGTGACGAAAGGATTCCTGTACATCAATGAGAACAAGTATTTGATTCATGTTTGATCCTGTATGCGTATTGACGGGTTATCATAGACGTAACAAGATTTAAGTTCGTTTCAAAAACGGACATCACATGGCTTTTAACAGACATATCGCTCTAATGCTGGCAGATGCACACCCTGGCCAGGATGAGACGCGTCGCCAGGCCTGCATTCTGACCATTTAATCTGCATGAGTTTGTCCATGAGTTCGCCTACTTTTAAGCCCGCAGTCGTGGCCGGCTGTTTTTTTTCACTGTTTTCCTGCACGGCGCTTGCCCAGCCATTGACCGCAGCGCAAGCGACCGTCACTGCCGAGCAACAACCGGCGACGCAAGCTACCGCAACCACGCCAGAGACACCCGTTACCCAGCTCTCTCCCATTGTTGCCACCAGCACCCGCATGGACCGCCCGGCAAGCGAAATACCGGCATCGATCAGCGTCATAGATGGTGCGCAAATCCGTGCGAACCAGCTGCAAGTCAATCTGTCCGAAGGCTTGCGCGGCATTCCGGGTCTGACCGTACGCAATCGCCAGAACTATGCCCAGGATCTGCAAGTGGGCATTCGCGGTTTCGGCGCCCGCTCGGCTTTTGGCGTACGCGGCATCCGCCTGTATGTGGACGGCATTCCGGCAACGATGCCGGACGGACAAGGCCAGACATCCAATATTGATCTGTCGTCCATAGAATCGGCAGAGGTCCTGCGCGGGCCATTTTCCACGCTGCACGGCAACTCATCTGGCGGGGTACTGCTGACTGAAACCGAGACCGGCGAAGGGCCGCTTACCCTGACCCCGTCTTTTGCAGTCGGCAGCAACGGGCAACAGCGTTATGGCATGAAAGCATCAGGCTCTCGCGGCGAAGGCGCCGGCGCCATAGACTATCTGCTCAGCACCAATCATTTCCGTACAGACGGCTACCGCGAACATAGCAGGGCAGAAAAGAACCAGGTCAACGCCAAACTCGGCCTGCGCGTGGGCGATACCGGCCACCTGAGCCTGCTGCTCAATCATGTCGATGTATCGGCGCAGGATCCGCAGGGGCTGACGCGGGAAGAGTTTGAGAACGATCCACGGTCCTCGTCGCCCAATGCCCAAACTTACAATGTGCGCAAAACCACCAAGCAGACTCAGGGCGGCCTGGTCTATGAGCAGCCGCTGTCCGAGCGAACCGATCTGCGCATCATGGGCTACTATGGCCAGCGGGAAACCAGGCAGTTTCTATCCATTCCGATTGGCCCGCAGCGCGCCCCCTCACATTCGGGCGGTGTCATCTGGCTCAAAAGGCAGTACGGAGGGGCAGATGTCCGACTCACCTCGCATGTCTCCCTGGCCGACAGACCACTCACGCTGGTGGCAGGCCTGGCCTGGGATACCATGCGTGAAGCGCGTAAGGGCTACGAAAACTTCATAGGCAGCCAGCTTGGCGTGCAGGGTAACCTGCGTCGCAACGAAATCAACAATGTCTGGAATCTTGATCCCTACGTGCAAGCATCGTGGAATTTTGCCGAGCGCTGGACGCTGGATGCCGGCCTGCGCTACAGTAACGTCCACTTCAAGTCGTCAGACCGCTATATTACAAACGGCAATGCCGACGACAGCGGAACCGCCAATTACAGCAAGCTGCTGCCCGTCATTGCCCTGAACTACCAGGCAACGCCTGACCTGTCGCTGTATATCACGGCCGGTCGCGGCTTTGAAACCCCGACCTTCAACGAACTGTCCTATCGCACCGACAACGAGCCGGGTCTGAACTTCGGCCTGAAGCCGTCGGTCAATACTACGCTGGAAGCCGGGCTCAAGGCCAATGTGGGCTATGGTCAACTGACTGCCGCCGTATTTCGCACCTACACCAAGGACGAAATCGTAAGCGCCGGCGCCTCGGGCGGACGCACCACCTATCAAAATGCGGGCCGTACACTGCGTGATGGGGTCGAACTGGCCTGGGATGCACGCTTTTACCGCAATCTGCATGCCCGGCTTTCCTATACCTATCTGCACGCCCGTTACCGCGACAGCTTTTGTTCCGGACCCTGCTCCGGCAGCAATCCGCAAGTACCCGCCGGCAACCTGATTCCCGGCATTGCCCGCAATACCGCAACGGCTTCCCTGGCATGGGAACCTGAACAGGGCTGGAACGGCGGGGTCGATGTCGACTACTTGGGCAAAGTATACGTAAACGACCAGAACAGCGAATCCGCCCCTTCGGCCGTGGTAACCGGCCTGCATACCGGCTACACCTGGCAACGCGATCATTGGACTGTCAATGCATTTGCGCGCGTAGACAACGTTTTCAATGCGCGATATGCCGGATCAGTCATCATAAACGACGCCAATAAACGTTATTATGAACCGGCGCCTGGCAGAAACTGGACTGCAGGCATGACGGCAAGTTACCGCTTTTAGCGTTAGAATATATCCAGCCTTGCTGATCCGGTCTGCATTACTGTGCCGGCTGCACAAATCACGCTGGCAGTCACGTTGTCAGCGGCTTGCGCACTATTGCACAATGCGCTGCACCAGAGCCCGAAGAATCATCGTTGTAAAGTTGTCTGTTTCAAAAGGGGAATACAATGGACGAACGCAGACCCATATCCGGCATTGCCGCCACCGGCCTGACACTGCTGGCAGCGCTCATTATGCTGATCGGCTTGTTCCTTACCGGCGCAGGTGCCTGGCTCGCTGTGCTGGGCGGTAGTGTTTATTACGTATTGATGGGTCTGGCCTTGCTGCTGTCAGGCTACCTGCTCTGGAAGCGCAGCCTGCTGGGTGCCTGGCTTTATGCCCTGGCATTTATTGCCACCCTCATTTGGGCGGTATGGGAAGCGGGCTGGGAATTCTGGCCATTGGTCGCACGCGTCTTTGCCTTTGCCGTTCTGGCTTTGCTGATCACCCTGGCCACGCCGGCATTGCGACGTGCCCAGGGCAAAGCGCCCTGCCGCGTCACGCGCTGGGCCTCGGTTGTACTGGCCATCGGCATTGTTGCCACGTTCACCCTTTTCTTCTTTCCGAAATCGGTCCTCGAAGCCGAGCATATTGCCGCCGTCACCAAGGCTGACCCTAATGACCCGCCAACAAACTGGGAGCATTGGGGCAACACTACAAGCGGAACGCGCTTTGTGGCCATGGATCAGATCAACAAGAACAATATCGGCAAACTGCAAGTGGCCTGGACTGCTCATACAGGCGACATTCCTGAAAGCACGGGATCGGGTGCCGAAGACCAGAACACACCGCTGCAGATCGGCGACACGCTGTATGTATGCACGCCCTACAGCAAGGTGCTGGCACTGGATGTTGATACCGGCAAGGAAAAATGGCGTTACGATTCGAAGGCAACTGCGCCTAACTGGCAACGCTGCCGCGGTTTGGGTTATTTCGACGCGACCGCCAGTGCCAGTACCGTAGCCCAGGCCCGTGCCGAAGTTGCTCAACCGGCCGGCGATCAGAATCCTTCCCCAACCGACGGCACGACACCGGCCGGCACAATGCCGGATAGTCAGCCGGCGAACGCGGTAACCTGCGCGCGGCGCCTGTTTTTACCCACTACCGATGCCCGCCTGATTGCAATCAATGCAGACAACGGCCAGCCCTGCACCGAGTTCGGCAACATGGGCACGGTCGACCTGAAAGTGGGCATGGGCGAAGTCAAAGACGGCTACTACCAGCAAACATCTACACCACTGGTGGCGGGCAATCTGGTGATTGTGGGCGGACGTGTTGCTGACAATTTTGCCGTAGACGAGCCGCCAGGCGTCGTGCGCGCCTTCAATGTCATTTCCGGCAACCTGGAATGGGCGTGGGATCCGGGCAATCCGGAAATAACCGGCGCGCCGCCCGAAGGCCAGACCTACACCCGGGGCACCCCGAACGTGTGGTCCGCCATGTCCTATGATGCCAAGCTTGGCCTGGTTTATTTACCCACCGGCAATGCCACACCGGACTTTTACGCCGCCCAGCGCACTGAACTGGATGACAAATACAGTTCCTCTATCGTCGCACTGGATGTAAAAACCGGCAAGGTGCGCTGGCACTTTCAGACCACTCACCATGACTTGTGGGACTTTGACCTACCTGCGCAACCGTTGCTTTATGACATTCCCGATGGCAAAGGTGGCACCAACTTCGCGCTGGTACAAGTGACCAAGCAGGGTGAAATCTTCATGCTCGACCGCGTGACTGGCAAACCGCTGGCGCAGGTACAGGAAAAGCAGGTACCGCAAGGCAATGTCAAGGGTGAGCGCTACGCCGCCACCCAGCCGTTTTCCGTAGGCATGCCTTCTATCGGCAACCAGACGTTAAAAGAAGCCGATATGTGGGGCGCCACCGCATTTGATCAGTTGCTGTGCCGGATTCAGTTCAAGGGCATGCGTCACGACGGCGTCTATACTCCGCCCGGAGAAGATCGTGCGCTACAGTTTCCCGGCTCGCTGGGTGGCATGAACTGGGGCGGCGTCTCGGTTGATCCGACCACCAACTATATGTTTGTCAACGACATGCGGCTGGGCCTGGCCAATTACATGATCCCTCGCGACAAAGTGGGCGCTGGCGCCAGCGGCATTGAGATGGGCGTGGTTCCTCAGGACGGCACGCCCTATGGCGCGATGCGTGAGCGTTTTCTGTCGCAATTGGGTATCCCTTGCCAGAAACCGCCATTCGGTACCATGACCGCCATTGACCTGAAAACCCGCAAGATCATCTGGCAGGTTCCGGTTGGCACTGTCCAGGATACAGGGCCACTGGGCATTCGTATGGGTATGCCCATTCCTGTCGGTATGCCCACATTGGGCCCTTCCCTGGCGACCCAGGCCGGGCTGCTGTTTTTCGCAGGCACCCAGGACTTCTACCTGCGCGCCTATGATTCGGCCACCGGCAAGGAAATCTGGAAATCTCGCCTGCCGGTTGGTAGCCAGTCCGGCCCCATGTCGTACATTTCTCCCAAAACCGGCAAGCAGTATGTTGTGATCAATGCCGGCGGAGCCAGGCAGTCTCCTGATCGCGGCGACTACATCATTGCCTATGCGCTGCCGGATGACGCGCACAAGGAACAATAGCAGATGAAATCGCAAGGCTGATGTGCTGTCCGGCATCAGCCTTGCGCAAGAAAAGCGTTAATACACATGCAATACACGGCCCCAATAGCAACTGTCATAGACAGCGCTATCGGGGCTATTTATTTCGCATGAGCAAGCAGATAATCCCGCAAGGCATTGGCGTTATTGTGCTGTTCATCTTTTGCCGCATACAGCAGGGTCACGCGCTCTTGTCGCGATTTGTCTATCAGTTGCTGCACCGCATCCGGCGCTTCATCCAGTTCGGCACAATAGCGTTTCGTAAATTCGGCCCATTGGTCCGTGTTCTCATGGAACCATTTACGCAACGCGCTGCTGGGGGTGACTTCCCTGAGCCAAAGATCATGCTTCAGATCTTCTTTTTTGATACCTCGCGGCCATAATCGGTCGACGAGCACGCGGTAACCATCGTTATCATCCGGCTCATCGTATACACGCTTGATCTGGATCTGATCTTTTTTCATTATCGGTCTCCTGTCACATCATGCTTGCAGCGCGAGCACCCAAGTACACGCAATGCGGGATTGAAGACCTGTGCGAGTACGAGATCAACAGATGGCGCCCGCAATGCTTGTGCCGGCGCCTGTCCCAACGCCTTTGCTTATGGTACTGCGAATGCAGACAGTAGTGGGGCCGGCGTAGCGTATAGGCATGAGCGGATGTGGTGCTTTTTGCGGGCGTGTTTATTATTATCGTCACACGGCTTAAAGCGACCTTGCATTGTTGCTGGCTCTAAGCCCCGCTCTTGAGCTGTTCCTGCGCGTTCTCATGAATCTGCGCATACAGGTTATTGCCATGCGCATCAATCCCCACCGTGACCGGCCCCAGTCCTTTCACACGCAGGCGCACCACGCGATAGTGAGTCAGCATATCGGTCCACCCCACTTCCAGCACCTGCTCAATGGCCTGGCTCAATAGCGTGCAGCCGCCTCCCAGGAAAGACAGATAGACACAGCCGGCCTCTTGCATGGCCTGGGCGCTGGCCTGATCCAGCCCGCCTTTGCCGCCAGTTGCATGCAGTTGCAGTTCGCGGATCAGGCGGGGCATATGCGGATTGAAACGGGTACTTGTGGTCGGATTGATATACAAAATCTCAAACTGCCCGTCAGTTTCCCGACTATAGCTGCCCAGATGGAACATCGAAGCGCCGTGCAGGTCCATGGGAAACGGCTCTTTGCCATCCAGGCAATCCAGAAAACGGGCATGGGTGGGCAGCCCGGCGGTAATAATAATTTCACCATCAATAATGACCTGATCGCCGGCCCGCAGCGTGCGTGCGTCACTGGCAGACAGCGGAAACGTCATGCGGTGGGTGGTAATGGACATGTCCGTTTACTCCATCATTTCAATACGACCGTCGTTATAACAGCGTGCCCGCGTACGCCGGTTGATCCAGCAGTTAAAACAGACCGCGACAGGTGTAAAGCCATGACCTGCGCAGTAATTGATATGGACGGCCATGGAAGTGCTGTCACCTCCGGTGCCCATGGGGCCAAAACCGGTTTTATTGATCCGCTCCAGCAAGCGCGCTTCCATATCCACCAGAATGGGTTCGGGATTGACCGTGCCAATTTGCCGCAACGTGGCCTCCTTGGCCATTTTCGCGGCATAATCAAATGAGCCGCCAATGCCCACGCCGATCACCACGGGCGGACAAGGCTGGGAACCCGCCTTGACGACGGTCTCCATCACAAAATTCTCTATGGTCGGCAAATCGGGAAAACTGAATATTTCCAGCGCAGCCCAGCGCCCCGAACCCAGCGCCTTGGGCGAACAGGTTATGTCGATATAGTCTGCGCCATCCACCAGATCGAAGGTGGTAATCGGCATGCCCTTGCCCTGGTAACCTCGCTCAAGCGTGAGCGGATTGGTCACATGCGGCAACAGCGGCGGGTTGATCGTGCCAACCAGCTGCGCAAACCCTTCTTCAATGGCCTGCTTCACATTGCCCTCAAACTGTGCCTGCGTACCAATCTGCATGAAATAAACCGGCACACCAGAGTCGGAACAGACCAGCGACTGCTGGCTGCGCGCCGCATCGGCGCTTTCGATCATGATTTGCAAGGTGCGCCGACCTGTCTCATTGATCTCGCGAGAACTCGCCTGCACCAAGGCCTGGCGAGTATCGTCCGGGATCTGCTTGAGTGACCGCTCATAAAGCTGCGCAGTCACCTGTTTGATCGTTTCAAATGTAATGGCCATTATTTCTCTTAATGTTTAAGCAGTCCGAAAGTTCGCGCTCGCATACGCGCCAGCGCATAGATGGTTGTCGCGATCGGCGTGGCGATTTGCAGGCTTACTGCCAGCTCCACAAACGCGCCAAGAATGGCCTCTATTTCGACCGGGCGTCCGGCTTCGGTATCCTGCAGCATCGAGGTTTTGACTGCACCCAGCTTGCGCGTGACAGCAAGACGTTGCTGCGGTGTTACGCTCACAACAATACCCAGCGCCGCGCCTACCGCAACCACCTCGTCCATAAGCGCGACGAACAAACGGTAAATGGCAGGATCGTCAATCATCAGATCGGTCTGTGAACCGGTGAGCATACTGACCGGATTGAAGCAGGCATTGCCCAATAGCTTTTCCCAGACAGCAGAACGAATGGCAGATGTTTTTTCTGCAGCCAGGCCGGCCGTATTGAACAGCGCAACCACATGATCGAGCCGGTCCTGGGTTGATTGATCCGCACAGCGACCTATTTCGCCAAGCACCAGCCGATTGCCCGAACTATGATGGGACACACCAGGTTCTGGGCTATAGCACGAGGGATAGACAACGCACCCGATAATGCGATCGGTATCAATGGCGCCTGCAATAATGCCGCTGGGATCCAGGGCCTTAAGTTGCGCGGGCAATTGTTGGGTGAGCCCCTCGCTGTTGTCCAGCCCTTGGGTAAACCACCAGGGAATACCGTTGATGGCGGGAATAACAATCGTGTTCGCGTGGCAAAGTTCAGGCACCATGACGGCAATGTCCTGCAGCGCATGGGTTTTGACGGTAAGAATGATGATATCCTGCGGACCGAGCGCTGCAGCCTTGGCCGACGCATGCACTTGCGCGACCTGCCGCTCCTGGCCTTCTTCCAGTATCCACCCACGCGCCTGTATGGCCTGCAGGGTCTGGCCGCGGGCCAGCACGCTCACCTGAGCGCCGCTCCTGGCAAGACGCACGCCCAGATAGCCGCCGATAGCGCCGGCACCAATGATGCAGACTTTGGTTTTATCCTGTGTACTCATCTATTCCTTTCTGGTGTAAGTATGGATGTAGCATGTGGCATCGCCATGGCAAGCCTGTATAAACACCTGCCTTGTCTCCTTGCCTTCAGGCAATTTATACTAAAACAGGCCCACTTAAATGTCAATAGATTATATTATTGACCTTTACAGCATTACCCGCACTATTTAATCGAATGGGTGCATACGCCTTACCCGGCGTATGCTACGTTTCTTTCGGAAAATATCAGGCCTGCAAGATCATGGACTTTGGCTAGAACCACGCTCCTGGTCTGGTTTGCTCAGCCTTGTTTATTCAGAAATTGCTGTACGGCGCGCGCAAACGCCTCGGGCTGTTCGACGACGGCAATGTGCGATGCGTCCTCCAGCACCACCAATTGCGCGCCCGCAATCTCGTTGCTCATAATTTCCGACATCTGCAGCGGCGCCCCCTGGTCCAGACGGCCGGCGATGACCAAAACCGGCAACGACAGGTTTTTAAGCCTTTCTGTGATATCGACCGTGCCAACGGCGTTGCAGCACCCAATATATCCTTCGGTGTCGGCGGTCAACAGGCGACGACGGTAAGCGGCCACTTCTCCGGCATGCTCGCGCCGGAATGTATCATGAAAGTAGCGCTGCATCACGGCATCGGCAATGGCCTCAATACCCTGCTCCTGCACAGTCGCAATACGCTGACGCCAGTTGTCCCGCGCCTCTTGTGGGTACCCCGAAGTGGAATTGGCAATCACAAGTGAAACCAGAAGTTCGGGATGGCGCAAGGCCAGTTCCTGGCCGACCATTGCGCCCATGGACAGGCCGATCCACACCACCGGACCGCAGTCCAGTTCGCGCAGCAGACGTGCAGCGTCATCCGCCAGTTCAGCCATGTCGTACAGTCCCGCAGGCGCATCGGAACTGCCATGGCCACGATGATCATAGGCAATCACATCATGATCGGCCGCCAGCTCGCTGGCCAGGCGGTCCCACATGGTCAGATCGCAACCCAGCGCATGACTTAACACAACTGTATTTTTTGCATTGCCATTGCGGGCCTTGCGTATTGTGTAATGCAGCGCCGGCTTGCTCACCGTACGACCTTCGTGCCCGGTACCGGAATGAGAGACGTCCAAAGGAGAGAAGGATTGCGGCTCGTAGCCGATTTGTGGCCCGACTTCGCGCAAGATAGCCATGGCATGACTGAAAGCCGTATTGGCAGCAGGAACACCGGCATAAATCGCCGCCTGCATCAGTACTTCCTTGATCTCGTCCGGGGTCAGGCGCGACGACGCCTCACCCGTGAGCGCCGCACGCACATGCAGGTCAAATTCTTCCCAGCGTCCCATTGCAATCGTAATAGACAGAACAATAATACGGCGCGTCTTGTGTTCCAGACCGGGTCGGCTCCAGATTTCGTGCCAGGCAAACCGGGAGATCAATTGTTGAAACTCGGCATTGAAATCGTTGGCGCCGGTCAGTGAGCGCTCTACCCAGGCATCGCCCAGGACGCGACGGCGGTTATTCAGGCCTCGTTCAAGATCGTGGTCAACTGGATCAAAACTCATGGTGCATAATTCCGAACAAAATGGACAATAGGAAAGGAAATCGTGCCTGCGTCATCCCGGGTGCGCGGCGCACCGGGATGCCCACAGATCAGCGGCCTTGCGGCGCCGAAGGTAATCGTACCGCAGAATCGGTCTCTACAAGATTGGTCAGGCACAAACGCAGGCAATCGCCTGCGTCAGCCCAATGCAACATCCATGCGAAGATCAGCGAATGGGTTCGTAGCCGTCCTGATTTTCCGGCCAGGGGGTAAGCACCTCAAACCCATCGGCCGTGACCACGACCATATGCTCCCACTGAGCCGACAACGAGTGGTCCTTGGTCACCACCGTCCAGCCATCGGCAAGTTGCCGCGAATGACGTTTGCCGGCATTGATCATGGGTTCGATGGTAAACATCATGCCTTCCTGCAGCCTGAGCCCCTCGCCTGGTCGTCCGTAGTGCAGCACTTGTGGATCATCATGGTAGATCTGTCCGATACCATGGCCGCAGTATTCACGAACGATACTGAAGCCTTCGCGATGGGCTACATTCTGTATGGCGTAGCCGACATCGCCCAATGTGGCGCCAGGACGCACCTGACGGATACCGGCCACCATGGCTTCATAGGTTGTATGCACCAGGCGCCTGGCCAGCGGCCCGGGTTCGCCCACAAAATACATGCGGCTGGTATCACCGTACCAGCCATCCTTGATAATGGCCACATCAATATTGATGATATCGCCGTTGCGCAGCACCTTGTCGGAAGGAATGCCATGACAGATGACATGGTTGACCGAGGTACACACAGTTTTGGGGAAACCGTGGTAGCCGATGTTGGCCGGGATGGTATTCTGGACATTGACGATATAGTCGTTGCACAAACGATCCAGATCATCGGTGGTTACGCCGGCTTTTACATGCGGAGCAATCATATGCAGCACATCGGCCGCAAGCTTTCCGGCGATGCGCGCCTTGGCGATGTCCTGGGGGCTTTTGATGGAAACACGCTGACTCATTGACGCGCTCCTGCGGGCGCACCCGCGCGGATCGCCGCCGTGTTCATGGTCGAGATGGAGCCCAGATCCAGTGAGCCGCTCTGTCCGGCCTGCACCAGCAGACGACACAGATCACTATGATCAAGGTCGGGATACATTTCAGCCAGCATGCCAATGCGCATCCAGTGCTCGGCCTGAGCGTTGATGGAACGGCTTAAAGCCGTACTGGCCAGACGCAGGTTTTCATGCATCTGGTCGGAAATTTTTACAATACCCATAATTTGTCCGGATTCGGTAATAAAAATGGCGCGACCGCAGGGCCACGCCAGCGTATAACATCATTCAATGGAAGACATTATACGAAACGTATATGTTTAGTATATCATGATCCGCAGATTCTTGACTGTCTTACGAATCCAGGCGGGCGCCAATCCGCTCATTCACGTAGGTGGACAGCTCACCCGGTGCCGTATGTTCCAGACGCAGTATCAAGCCGATGATCGTCTCGGCCTCTCCCTCGCTGATGACCGAGGCAACCTGTTCCCGGAAACCCTGTATGGCCTGGTCCCCGGTACATGGCCGGTCGCCCTGAACAATAGCCCAGGCGCCAGGCAATGCGCCATCCAGCTTGACAGTGCCCATGGCCTGCTGTAGTTGCTCAACCAATGCAAGCGGACAGTGACCATCCAGTGCTGCCATACGGGCCGATAATACGCCGTCCATCGCGGCCCGCCCGGGACCGGGAAGATCGGGCGGATCCTGACAGCCCCTGGCGGCGGCATCTTGTACACTGGTATGAGGCGCGGTTGTCGCGTTTTCTGCCAATTGCCACGCCTGCGCAGCGGCAAATCCCATCGCATCCAGAGTCGCAGTCGCGGACAACTGGCTCGCCCTGGCCGCTGCCGCCGCAGCCCCCACCGTTGCGCTTTCTGCCCCGGCCCGCCAGACCCGGCCACGTTCGATATCAGGCAGAGCAGCCAACACCCCTGTTGCAAGGTAACCGGCAGCCAACGCGCTCATGAACAGGTGCCCGCTGCCCTGACATGCCTGGACAAGTGCCCAAGCCGCTGGAATGATGGCAGCATCGACTGCAATGGGTCCGGCATGCATTTGTGCACCTGGCTGCCGGATATCAAGTATTGCACCCGTTGACATGGCTGACTGCACTGGCTGATGCTGGATATCTCCGGTTGAACCCGGAGCAGCCGGCGAACCGCTGCGGGTGCTGGTTCCTGGCCTGATGGTGGCAGCCGCGCGGGATATCGTTTTCCGCTGATTTATGTCTGCGCTCAGGATCGTTGCAAATGCCTTGAGCACTCGCCAGCGAATCTGTTCTGCGGCCGCAACCGGCACATTTTCAACTGTAATATTGCTGATGAGTTGCGCAAATTGCGCCGTCACCGAATCGCTCATATCTTTCTAATCTCTTCTCTTAATTGCAACTGCTATTCTGCAGCATCCTGCATATTGCCGCCAGTTGCATTCCGGAGGTTTCTTGATGTGGATCATATTTTTCAAATTTATAAACCACAACAAACACAGGGATATTGCACATGCAATCGATCGCATGCAATTGCAATATGAACATTGCAGTGCCCACGCAGCTTGCACTATCTGCTCACGAATCGCCCCCTGGCACACTGACAGCGAGCCGATCACAGATATAATAACTGAACCTTAGTTTAGGTACGGGAGTGCCCATGCCAGAGATAAAACCTGAAGAACACGGAAAGCTGCTGTCGGTGGGCGACGTAGCCCGACGCAGCGGTGTGGCGGTATCTGCACTGCACTTTTATGAACGCAAGGGACTCATTGCCAGCGTACGAAACAGCGGGAACCAGCGTCGCTACAAACGCGAAGTCCTGCGCAGGGTAGCCATTATCAAGGTCGCACAGCGGGTGGGCGTTCCATTGACAGAAATTGCCGAAGCGTTTGCCACCCTGCCCAGCGGCCGTACCCCGAGCGCAGCAGACTGGGAACGTATGTCCCAGGTCTGGCATGAGGATCTGAGCGACCGTATCCAGACGCTGACCTGCCTGCGCGATCAGCTTACCGAATGCATAGGGTGTGGTTGCCTGTCCATTGCGTCATGCCCCTTGCGCAACCACCTGGACAGGCTCGCGGACAGCGGACCCGGCGCCCATTTCCCACCCCCGGGCTAGCAGTTGCCATTTCTTTGCGAACGCCGTCATATCCGGCACACAAACCCCGAAAACGTCATGCAACGCGGCTTGCGCCGCTTGCGCACTTTCCAGCACCGACTGCACAGTCTGCCCATCTTCGTAGCGCGTGGTCAGCAGATTGTTGCGCAAGGTGTGGCGCCCACTCTGGAAAATCCTGGCTGCCACAACGGAATGACGGAAATGGGAATCGTCGTGTGTGGAGGTGTAATAGTTGGGTGCAATATAGTCCACCGGATGCTGCCGGGTCAAATCAAACCGGTACATATTGCGCCAGCCCGTATTGGTTTGCAGCTGTAGCCAGTACTCGCCATCAATCAGCAGGCAGCGATAAGTGCCGTGACTGGTTTGCTGCACGTTTTCCCTGTTCATCACCATGGGCGCGGGAATGGAGTTGCCGCCAAATCCCACATCGACAATATAAGGACGATGATCCAGCCTGACATGCAGCAGCATGTGGGAGCGAGGGGTGACGGCATTATCGTCGACGCCCCACAGCACTCGCGCAACCAGATTGGACACGTTAAAACCCAGGCGGGACAACACATGGGCAAACAGCAAATTCTGTTCGTAACAGTACCCGCCGCGCTCACTGAATACCAGTTTGTGCTCCAGGCTGGGTAAATCGATCAGAACCGGCCGGTTCAGAAACGGGTCCAGATTTTCAAATGAAATAGTCTTCTGGTGCAACAACTGCAGCGCTGTAAGGGTTTCCAGTGAGGGGTCCTGGGATCCTGTATAACCTAATTTGGCAAAATACGCATTCAGATCGATTTTGTAATCTGTGAGCGGGGTCTTCATCAAAACACTCCGGGTAAAAGAATAAATGACGATCGCAGTGTAAAACCTCAACCTATATTAAGGTCAAACCATCTGCTCTGCCGGCAAGGCCAGGTTCCGCAGGATCGCTGCAGAACCGGCATTGGCCGGCAGAAATATTTCCAGCACCAGCTCCGAAAGCGCGACCTCCAAAGGGGTTCCAAAGGTCATGGTCGCACTCAGTAAAGACAACACACCGTCGTTCGTGTCAAGCTGCAATGGCACGGCAATGGTATGGTTGACTCGCGGCAGATGAGGGATGCCATCCGGGGGGGGATAGGCAACCAGCTCATCATACAGTGCCAGCAACCACGGGTCAGCCGTCTGCTCGTACTGGCGCTGCAGGCGTTGCAGCAAATGCGCACGCCATTCAGAAAAATTGAGAATGCGTGTTGCCAGCCCTTGCGGGTGCAAACCCAGTCGCAGTACGTTCACAGGCGCCTGCAACAGCTCAGGCGCAACATCCGCAAGCAATAAAGACAAACTGCGATTGGCATACACCAGGTTCCAATGGCCATCCACCGCCATGGCAGGAAAAGGTTCGTGCGCCGTCAACAAGGCAGTGATCGCACTGTGCGCTTCATGCAGCGGCGCATCGTTCAGCGCATGTTCGGCATAGCGAGGGGCATAGCCGGCGCACAGCAGCATTTCATTGCGCTGCCGCAGGGGAATGTCCAGATGTTCGGCCAGCAAAAGCAACATCTGGCGACTGGGCTGCGCCCTGCCGGTCTCCATGAAACTCAAATGTCGGGCAGAAATATTTGCCAGGCAGGCCAGATCCAGCTGACTGTAGCGCCGTCGCTGTCGCCAGTCGCGGATGAGACCTCCAACGGTGGTTTGTGTCATGATTTTCGCAGGTTTGAATGGTCGGCGCAGGCGTACCGACAGACGCACGGGCAGCCTGGCGTGTTGCCACAAATACAAAAACAGCCTGTTGGCTCAAGCATAATCGGGTCCCGAACAAGAAACCATTACCTGGCTGGTAATGGACACGCGCCGCGTTTTCCATCACAGTAGATGCAACCGAACCAGTCACACCACACCTGCGGCCTGATGGCAATTGCCATCGCTCCGTAAAATAAAAGGAATATCGCATGAGCCAGCTGTCCACATCAAGTCCTGATTTACACAAAAATACAAATCACCGTACACTTGTGTCGTCTGTGAGTCGACCTACTGAAGAGACTTACGTTATTACCTTTCATCTGAAAGCGGGCACGCAAGCACAGTTTCTCGCGCTGCTTGAACCCGTGCTGGACGCCATGCGGCACGAAACCACATTCGTCAATGCAGCGCTGCACCGCGACCCGGCATCGGACAATGTTTATATGCTCTCTGAGACCTGGCTGGATCGTGAGGATGTATTAAATATACAGATGCACAGGCCTTATCGCCAGGCGTTGTGGAACACGCTGCCGGAGCTGCTGGAGCAGCCCAGACGGATACAGGTATGGAAACCGGTCAGGACCGACCTGACTGTCTGAGGCTACAATGTGCGGGCAACAATCATGGCGTGCCCGTCGCCCAGCACGGTATTCTTTATTATTTCCATCAGGAACAGACCATGGCAGTCAGCCACCACTATGACGTAATCATCGAATGGACCGGCAATCGCGGCGTCGGTACGCTCGACTATAAAAGTTATGATCGCGACCACGTCATCCGCGCCAATGACAAGCCAGACATTGCCGGCTCATCGGATGCAGCATTTGCCGGCGATGCATAGCGCTGGAATCCTGAAGACCTGCTTGTGGCCTCTGTGTCTGCCTGCCATAAGTTGTGGTACCTGCATTTGTGTTCAGATGCTTGCATACAGGTCATGAGCTATATTGATCAGGCCCATGGCGTCATGGTGACTCACACCAATGGTGGTGCCTTCAGCAAGGTTGTGCTTCGGCCAGTCATCACCATTAGCCGAGAGCAGGATATAGACAAGGCCCGACAATTACATCATGACGCCCACGAAAAATGCTTTATTGCCAATTCGGTGAATTTTCCGATAGACGTCGAACCCGATATCCGGGTTGCCGCGGCGCAATAGCACAGGCTTGCGCGAACAATCCGCTAACGTCTGAACGTTGACGTACTCGCTGTGGCATAGCCATTTGAAGTACCCATTCTGAAATAACAAAGGCCATATGACAATCGCCATATGGCCTTTGCTGCTTTTTCAGCGACTACTTTATCAATTGCCAACCCGCGCTGGCAATCAATGCGTCACTTCACTATCTGCCCGCTTGCCCAATATGATGGCCGCAACCAGTCCCAGACCAACACCGAACATCACATAATAGGTAGGTGCCATGGGCGAACCGGTTTGCTGAATCAGCCAGGTGACGATGAACTGGGCGAAGCCGCCAATCAGCATGACCGCCAGATTATAGGAAATGGACAAGCCGAGCGAGCGCACACGCGTTGGAAACAGTACAGCCATCACGGTACTGAAAACAGCAAAAAATGCAGCCGCACACAGGCCGGTGGCCAATTGCACCACAATCAACTTGGAGATGGTGGGGGCTGCAGTAAGCCACGAATAGATCGGAACCAGAATCACAAAATACAGACCCAGTGAGCCGATCAACAACCGGCTGCGACCAATGCGATCAGACAACATGCCCATCAGGGGCGTAAGAATAACCACCCACAACGCCCCCAGCATCTGCACCTCAAAGGTTTCCTGCAGCGGCAGTTTCAGTATCTTCGTGGCAAACGTCACCAGATAAGTAAAGGTAATGTACACGGTCACGGTGGCTGCTGCCACAAGCCCGATACCCAGCACTGTCTCGCGCCAGGCATTGACCAGCAGCTCGCCAATCGTGATACGGCGTCCTTCTGCCGCTTCCAGCTTCTTGGCGTTGCGAAACACTTCCGTTTCATCCAGTTGTTGCCGGATATACACGGCAACGGGAATGATGATCAACCCCACAAAGAATGGAATACGCCAGGCCCAGGCTTCAATTTCTTCCTGCGTAAAATACACGGTCATCAAGGTGCCCGCTGCAGCGCCAATCAACAGACCGATCATCTGCCCGGTCATTTGCCAGGAACCGTAGAATCCGCGTTTGCCAGGCGGCGCCATTTCAATCAATAGCGCCGTGGCCGTACCGAATTCTCCACCCGCCGAAAAGCCCTGGATCAGCCGGGCAATCAGAATCAGGACCGGGGCCAGGATGCCCGCGGTCACATAGGTGGGCGAAAAAGTGATAATCGCCATGGACACAGCCATGAGCGACGTAACCAGCACCAGCGCCGCTTTACGCCCTTTCCTGTCGCCATACATGCCAAGGATGACCCCACCCACCGGGCGCATGAAAAAACCGACGCCGAATATGGCAGTTGTCATAAGAATAGCATTCAGATCACCGCTTTCTGCGGACGGATCTACAGGAAAGAAGAGCCGGGCGATAATCGGCGTCATGAAGGCGAAGACCAGAAAGTCGTACCATTCCAGCGCATTGCCTATGACTGCAGCAGCCAGGTTGCGCACCGAAACCTTGGTGGATTGCATGAAAATGTCCTTTACCGGTTAGAATAGAAATTAAAATACTTTGTAATGACATACAGCACAAGCACGCAAGAATAGTTAACGTGTAAAAACACCGATTCTGTGGTTTTTACATACTACCTTATCGTGTATCAAGGACAATTTCGCATGACTACCAACATCACCAAAGAAGAATGGCTTGCCACTCTGGTCGGCATGGACACAACCAGTCGCAACTCCAACATGGGGTTAATTGAAACCATTCGCGACGCGCTGTCCGCCCAGGGGGTCGATAGCTGGCTCACGACAGATGACAAGGGCGCCAAGGCCAATCTGTTTGCCACCCTGCCGGCTTCAGACGGGCAGACCCAGGGCGGCGTTGCGCTATCGGGACACACCGACGTGGTGCCGGTGGACGGGCAGGACTGGAACAGCGATCCTTTTGTGCTGTTGCCCTCGCAAGATCGCTTCTACGGTCGCGGCACCTGCGATATGAAAGGGTTTATTGCAACTGCAATGGCCCTGGTGCCCGAATTCCTGCAGCAAAAACGCAGCAAACCCATTCACCTGGCCTTTTCCTACGACGAAGAAGTCGGTTGTGCGGGTGCGCCGTTCATGCTCAAGGAACTGCAAAAACGCAATCAGAAAATAGATGGATGCGTGGTCGGCGAACCCACGGGCATGCGGGTCGTGGTCGCCCATAAGGGGATTAATCTGTTCACCTGCCGCGTGCACGGCAAGGCAGCACACTCGTCGCTCACGCCCTTCGGCTGCAATGCCATTGAACACGCAGCCAGACTGATCTGCCACATTCGCGACCTTGCCGATCACTATCGTGATACCGGCCCTTATGATAAGCACTATGACGTGGCCTATTCCACCATCACCACCAATAAGATCCAGGGCGGCATTGCCGTCAATACGATCCCCGGCGAGTGCCAGTTCAATTACGAGTTCCGTAATCTGCCCGGCATGCCCGGCGAGCAAATCCAGGCCAAAATTCAGGAGTATGTAAGCAACGAATTGCTGCCACGCATGCAAAAAGAATATCCGGATGCGCGCATCGATATCAGCGCTGACGCCAGCGCCCCACCGCTTGAAGCCTCTGAACAGGCAGCCATTACCGAGCTGGTTCGGGCATTAACCCAGGACCACGAAACACGCAAGGTGGCCTATGGCACCGAAGCAGGCCTGTTCCAGCAATTGGGCATCCCCACCATCGTGTGTGGTCCGGGATTGATCGAGCAGGCGCACAAGCCCGATGAATTCGTGGAATTTTCACAATTGAATGACTGCGAAAATTTCCTCAGGAAACTGTCGGCAAGTCTTTGAAGATAGATAATTGTTCTGAAAATCAAGAGCGTTTTTGACCCGAACAATTTTTCTTTGAGTTCTAAGACCGTTATACGCTATCAGGGTCGCTAAGGACTTGATGGGAGCGGTGGGATTGTTTTTCGCAAATTGCCATACCGTCGCCCGGTCAAAATGATGGCATCCTGCGACAGCGAGCACTAACAAGAAAGAAGAAAGCGCCCCAAAGGGGCGCTCTTACTGAACAGCCATTAAACATCATTGGCCGAAGTCCTGTTCGTCAGGTTTCATATGACCTCCTGCATAGCGTAACAAACGATAAATCGTTCCACCGTGCATCAATTATCGAGCAAACCAGAGCTGGAGATCGTACACAAATGTCCTGATTATGGCCAGGAATCGCCATACGAATTGCCGCATTGGCCTGCGCGTAAATCCTCTGTGATCGCTTGTACGATTGATCAACTTACACAAAAAAAGGGACGAGCCCCTAAAGGCTCCTCCCTTTTTTAACAACATCGGCTAGCGAAAAAAATGCCGTTTGCCTCTGGTTTATCGAACCAGCGTGACACCAGAACACCGTCACGCGAACTTCGTTCGCAACCTTATTTCTTGCCGTTTTTAGCCTTGATATCATCCAGCGCAAATACAAAGACCGAGTGACCGGAGTCAACAACGTTTTTCAACTCGGGGCTCAGAATCGCAGCAGGCGGTGTCTGGGCGTTCGGGCCTGTTACCACGGCGATGTACTGCTTGCCATCGACGCTGTAGGTCATTGGGAAGCCGCCGATCGAGGTATTTAAGCGAATCGACCACAGCTTCTCGCCGTTGTTCTGGTCATATGCAGCAAACTCACGCATGCTGTCGCCGGTAAAGACCAGGCCGCCACCGGTTGTCAGCACGCCAGAACTGAAAATCGGTTTCTGCTTTTTAACCCACAGGAACTTACCGGTTTTCACATCGACCGCATACACGCGACCTACGCTATCTTCACCTGGCGCAAACGATACTGCACCCGATGCCTGGGCACCTACAGATTCACCGGTACGCAGTTCTATCGGCTTGGGCGTGAGCTCCTTGCATGAAGAGCTGACGGGGACATACAGGGCGTTGGTCAACGGACTGTACGCTGCTGTCATCCACAATTTACCCAGGTCACGACCGCCACATACCTTGACTGTTTCATCGATAGACTTGGCTTTCAGATCTGTATTGGTAATGACCTTGCCGTCTTCAGTGAAACCTTTGATCACGTTCTGGAACACGGTATCGCGTGCCCACAGCAGTTTGCCGGTATCACGATCCAGTACAAAAGCTGTACCGTATTTGCCGGGAACAGATGCAATCACATCATATTTCTTACCGGCTTCTACATCCTTGCTCATGTAGGCCACTTCATCCTTGGATGGCGCAATCTGGCTTTCTACAAGAACGCGTTCAAACGGACTGTCCAGATCCCAGTCGTCATTGGGCATATGCTGATAATGCCATTTGACTTTACCGGTTTCTGCATCAATGGCCAGGGTAGAGCTGGTGTACAGCGCATCGCCGTCGCCACTGCCGCGCAGAATGGATGGATACGGAATCGGCATACCGATGCCCCAGTACAACATTTTGCGTTTTGGATCATAAGAACCGGTGATCCAGGGCGAGCCGCCCCAGCGGTTTTCCTTGGCCAGGCCGCCCCAGCTGTCGTCTACCGCAGGATCACCAATGGTGTTCAGACGC
Source organism: Pseudomonadota bacterium (assembly GCA_023423975.1). Lineage (GTDB taxonomy): Bacteria > Pseudomonadota > Gammaproteobacteria > Burkholderiales > Burkholderiaceae_B > Advenella. Next base: position 176,891 of record JAFAEO010000026.1, on the reverse strand, counting down.
CACAGTTCCTTGCCGGTTTCAGCGTCATGGGCGGTGATATAGCAACCACCCGCCGTACCCGTAATACTGCAGCCAGAGGTACCGGTGAAGACTTTGCCGTCAACTACCAGCGGACCTGCCGTAAAGCTGTAGCCTTTTTCCCATTCGTTAACCTGGACTTCCCACAATTTCTTGCCGGTTTTCGCTTCAAGCGCGACCAGTTTGGCATCCGGCGTGGTCAGGTAGACCTTGTCTTCGTACAGCGCCAATGAGTTACGCTGGCGATTGGCTTGTGCATCGTGATAACCACCCGTAAATTTCGGCAACGGCTGAGTGTATTCCCAGATCAGATCGCCCGTTGTGGCATCCAGCGCCTGCACGTGACTGCGGTTCATTCCCAGGAACATGATGCCGTCGTGAACCAGCGGTGCCGTTTCCTGCAGACCACCCACCGGCATGGACCAGGCCCAGCTCAGATCCAGTTGCTTCACGTTCTTTTTATTGACCTGGTCCAGCGGACTGTAACCCTGATTGTCAATAGTGCGGCGCCAGCTCGGCCAGTCACCGTCAGCAGGATTCAGAATCTGCTCATTGGAAATGGGTTTGTAATTTTCAATCTTCACTTGTGCCTGAGCCGCACAGGCAAACATCACTGCGGCAGATACAGCCAGAAGGCTATGGATTTTCATTTTGTGTCCTATTCTTCAATATTCGTTACGGGTCGCGGCTCACAGCAGAGGCAACACGACCTTGTGTCAAATGCACCGATCAGCGTGCGGCCTTGGCCTGTTCGGCGGAAACGCCGCCATAACTGTTGCCCCAGCTGTTGCGAACATAAGTGGCCACTGCAGCAACCTGCTCGTCATTGAACTGGCCACCCAGGGCCGGCATACTGTTCAGGCCATGAATAATCGTGCTGAGCAAGGCAGGCGCATTAGCCAGCCTGTCGAACCCTTCAAGCTTCGTGCCAAACGCGCCCTGGCCTTCTGCGCCGTGGCAGGCAGCACATGTGCTGGCAAATACTTTGGCGCCGGCAGCCATCAGTTCTGGCGTGACGTCGACTTTTTCACTAGCCACTTCAGGCTTCTCGATCGTGCCCAGTACAGTAACCATTACGCCAACATCGGCAAAGCCCTGGCCATTCATGTCGCCCGGTTTTTTGTCGCCGTCAAAGCGATACAGCGGAAGGCCGCCGTAGCTGACCTGCGACACACCCTGGTCATTTTTGTCTGCCTTGAGCAAACCCGGCAGAATTTCGTGACCCAGCGGACGGCTGTCGGAAACCACGGGTTCCCAATGTTTCATACAGGCTTCATCGCAACTGGCCTTTTGATCTTTGCTCAGCGTATACAGCGTGCGTCCTTGCTCGTCGACAAGAAACGGCGTCATGGTGCCGCTGGCGCCCTTGGCAATCAGGGTTGCGGAGGTTGACCCGGCTGTCTTGTCCGCGGCTTGAGAGCCGGTGGCCGTGTTTGCATTTGCCAGGCCAGCAAAGCCGAAGGCAGCCGCACACGCGACTGCTGCGGCAGTGTGTGTCAGTTTAATTTTCATTGCTTTTCTCGTGTTGGGAGGGTTCAAATTAGTCATCGTTCAAGCCATATTTTGGTTGACTAGTCAATGATATAGGTCAAATGATATGCTTTTATTTGAGCCGGGACAACCCGTCTGCCCGTCTTTGGCTGTTTTGGTCTCGAGATCAAGAACTTACCGTTGATTTCACCTGCCGTGAGCCGGATATAACGTTGGTATCCCGACACAGCGCCTCGTTTTACTGTTTTTTTGCGACCCAAGACGCACAGAGCCTGCCGAAGCGTCGCAAGCTGCCGCCGGAACAGCGCCGCCCTTACCAGACGTTCCATCAGACGCGCAACGCACCCAATATGGCCGATTGCATTACAATCGAAATGACATGACGACTGTCATCAACTGGGGCTATACATGGCCCTGACAAACAGGAACAGGCGGTAGCAATGGAAAATCTTGATGTCCTCGTATTGCGCAAACTTTGCGCATGGCGCCGGGAAGGGAAAAAAGCCCTGCTGGCCACGGTCATTCGAACCTGGGGCTCCTCGCCGCGCCCGCTGGGATCGGTCATGGCCTTGTGCGAAGACGGCGCGGTGGTGGGCTCCGTTTCCGGCGGCTGTATTGAAGACGACCTGATCTATCGCTACACCGGCGGCAGCGACAATGCTGTGCTGGTCAATGGCGGCCCGCCCAGCCTCGTCCGCTACGGCGTGACCGCTGAAGAAGCCTATCGTTTCGGCCTGCCTTGCGGCGGCACCCTGGAAATCCTGCTGGAATTCAATCCCGATGCGCAGATGCTGGATGAGCTGGTGGCGGCCCTGGAACAGGGCCAGTTGATGCAACGTGCCGTGCAGCTGGATAATGGCATTGTCCAACAGCAGCCCATTGATCAACCGTTGCCGCTCAACATCGACGACAGGACGCTGAAAAACACCTTCGGTCCGGAGTTTCGCATGCTGCTGATCGGCGCGGGCCAGCTGACCGAATACGTGGCCACCATGGCCTTGTTCAGTGGCTTTGCCGTGACCGTCTGTGATCCGCGCATCGAATACCGTAACGGCTGGTCAGTGCAAGGCGTCACTGTGCTCTCGGAGATGCCCGACGACGTGGTAGCTGCTTTCCGACCGGACCGGCGCAGTTGCATTATTGCCCTGACTCATGACCCAAAGCTGGACGATCTGGCCCTGATGGAGGCCCTTCTGTCAGATGCTTTCTATGTGGGCGCCATCGGCTCGCGTCGCAATAATCACATTCGGCGTCAAAGACTCCAGGATCATTTTGGCATCACACCGCAACAGCTTGCCCGTCTGCGCGGCCCGATCGGCGTGTATATCGGCAGCAAATCTCCCGCCGAAATTGCCGTCAGCGTCATGGCCGAAGTGATTGCCGTGAAAAACGGCCTGCTGCTGCCCGAGAACTTCGATGTCTCGCATGCCAAGGCCAACCCGTCTGAGTACGCCGCCTGACAGCCGACATGCTTGAACCTGATTGCCGAACGCCCGCACCCGATATCGTCGCGCTTGTCCTGGCGGCAGGCAAAGGGTCCCGTTTTGATGCCTCGGGCACGCGTTACAAGCCGGTACAGTCCCTGGACGATGGCACCCCCATGGTTTATGCCGTCTGCCATACGTTGCTGCAACATATTGATGCTGTCACGGTTGTCTGTGGTCCGCAGCAGGAGGCGGTGCGCCATGCGCTGGACGGGCTGCCGGTAAACCTGATTCACTGCGCCGATGCCCACGTGGGCATGAGCGCCTCACTGCGTTGCGGAATCAGCCACAGCCCGGCCCGAGTCGGCTGGATCATCGCCCTTGCCGATATGCCCTGCATCCACACAAGTACGGTGCAGGCAATTGTCACGCACCTGCGCCAGGTTGGTGGCATCGTGCGGCCGCAATTTCGCAACGCACCCGGGCATCCGGTGGCATTTTCCAGCCAGTTCAGGGACGAACTGCTGCAGGTGACGGGCGACGAGGGAGCACGCGCGATCGTCCAGCGCCATCCCGACGCATTAACGCTCGTCTCTGTCAACGACTCCGGCTGCCTGCTCGATATTGATACCCAGGAACAATTGCAGCAGCTTGGCAAGGCCGGTGGGTCGCTCGCGCCTCAATAAAAAACGGAGCGCATCAGGCGCCCCGATTATTTCAAACAAAACACCAGGAGATGCGCCAGTCGGCGCCTTGCCCGACAAAGAGGCGGCATACGCAGTCCTCTTTGCCAGAGGCACAGACTCAGGCATAATGACCCTGGGTCTGCTGCCAGTTACCGATCTCCCTTAACTTTTCTGCTGCATCTGATTACCAATAGGCAGACTGCGAATCCGCTTGCCGGTAGCGGCAAAAATAGCATTGCACAAGGCTGCCGATACCGGTGGCGTACCGGGCTCGCCCACGCCACCCAGCGGCGCATCATAATCATTGGCCGCGACCAGATGCACATGAATTTCACGCGGCGCGCTCATCATGGATGTGATGCGATAGTCATGGAAGTTACTTTGCACCGCCGCACCGTTCTTGAAGCTGATCTCGCCCATCGTGGCCAGGCTCACACCCATGACCGTTGCGCCTTCAATCTGGGAACGAATGCGTTCGGGATTAACTTGCGGCCCGCAATCGACCGCCACATCCACGCGCGGAATTGACAGCTCGCCGTTGTCCGACACTTCCACATGAACCACTGTCGCAACATAAGTGACAAAGCTGTAGTGCGCCGCCAGACCCATGGCCTGCCCTTTTGCGCCAGATTTGCCCCAACCCGCTTCGCGCGTGACCACTTCAATCACATTGCGCAGGCGGCCCGTATCCACCGGGTACTTTTCAGGCGACTCGTCGTGATTCCATGTGTCTGACAGGTCGGCCGGATTGATACGCCTGGCCGGGCCGATCAGATCGAGCAGAAAGTCCCTATGGTCCTTGTCCAGTTCGGCGGCCATTTCCGCCACAAAAGACTGGATGGCAAACGCACGTGGAATGTTCGAGACCGAACGGAACCAACCAATACGGGTGTGGGCCTCGGCTTCAGGATTCTCGACCCGGACATTGGCTATGGCAAAAGGCACGTTGGCCGCGCCCATGCCCAGTTCTCCTGCAGACTGATGCTTGGTGTCTGCAAAAGTAGAGCCAATGGACGGCGCGGCTGTGCGATGCAGCCACGCCGTCACCTTGCCTTGTGCGTCCAGTCCCGCTTCCAGATGTTCCACCGATACGGTGTGATAATAGGAATGCTGAATGTCATCTTCACGGGTCCAGGTCACCTTCACTGGTTTGCCATCCATTGCCTTGGACAGCAGCCCGGCTTCCACCACAAAATCCGGCTTGGACTTGCGGCCGAAACCGCCGCCCAGCAGTGTCTGATTGACCTTGACGTTTTCCGGTGGCAGCTCCAGCCATTTGACCAGCATGTCATGCGTCGCCTGCGGTGCCTGAACACTGGCCCAGGCTTCACATTTGCCATCGACGATCCGTACCGTGGCCACGGGCGTTTCCATGGGCGCCTGAGCCAGATGCGGAACGTAATACTCGGCCTGTATGCGCTTGGCGGCGCTGCCCAGCGCGGCCATCGCATCGCCGTCGTTGCGTACTGCTTTTTCGGTCGGCTTGCGTACTGACGCTTCGAGCTGCTTGCGGTATTCGGCTGAGTCGTAAGAGGCGTGAGGCCCGCCTTCCCATTCGATTTTCAATGCCTTGCGTCCGGCAATGGCCGCCCATGTATTGGTCGCGATCACGGCCACGCCGCCCAGCGGATTGAACAGGGCCGGCGGTGGCGAACCCGGCAGGGTCACCACTTTTACCACGCCCGGAACTTTCAGCGCTGCCGCGTCATCGACCTTGACCAGTTTGCCGCCGAACACCGGAGGACGGGCAACTACCGCATACAGCATGCCGTCAAGCCGGACATCCTGGCCATATTGTGCGCGTCCTGTGACGATATCCATGCCATCTGCAAGATGCGTCTGCCCTTTGCCGATATAGCGGAAAGCGTCTGCCGTTTTCAGTTTCAGCGCGTCGCCGGACGGCACTTCAAGCTGCGCCGCTTTCTGCGCGACGTCACCGAAACCGAGTTTCTTGCCGGTTGGCGTATGAATCAATTCGTGATTTTTTGCCTGCACTTCAGATTCGGGCACATTCCACTGGCTGGCAGCCGCAGACACGAGCATGGCCCGTGCGGCGGCACCCACGCGTCGCATCGGCATGAAGAAATGGCGCACACTGCGCGAGCCGTCAGTGTCCTGATTGCCGAAACGCGCTTCTTCAGCCCAGGCCTGTTTCACTGTCACACGCCCCCAGTCTGCGTCCATTTCATCGGCAACGACCATGGGCAGGCTGGTCCTGACGCCCTGGCCCATTTCAGCACGGTGGCAAAGAATCGTTATGGCACCGTCGGCGGCGATTGCTACGAAGACCAGCGGATTGTCGACCGTACCATGCGGCATGGAGTCGGCGCCATATTTTCTGGGACCCTTCTGTTCCTCGCCTTCGGCACGGGCGCGCAATGGCAAGCCGACGGCCAGCACAAATCCACCCAGGGCAAAACCCTTGAGCATCTTGCGACGACTGATATTGCTGATCTGCGCGTCGGCCGCTGCAATGGCAAATGCATTGTCACGTACATTCATTTTGCACCTCCGGACTGGGCAACATTCTTGATGGCGCTGCGGATACGCGTATAGGTGCCACAGCGGCACAGATTGCCGCTCATTGCCGCATCAATATCAGCATCGGTGGGCGCCGGCGTTTTTTTCAGCAGGGCCGTGGCAGACATGATTTGCCCCGTTTGACAGAAACCGCACTGGGGCACGCCCATTTCCACCCAGGCCTTCTGCACCGCCTTGCCAGTCTCGTCATTTTCCAGGGCTTCAATCGTGACGATTTTTTTTCCTGCCGCCGCGGTAATCGGCGTCACACAGGATCGTATCGGCTCACCGTCAAGATGCACCGTACAGGCGCCGCATAGCGACATGCCACAACCGAACTTTGTCCCGGTAAACCCGAGGTGATCGCGCAGTGCCCAAAGAATGGGCGTATCTTCCGGCAGATCAACGTCATGCTTCGAACCGTTAATTTCAAGTGTAATCATCGCAGCTATCCTTTGCGTTCGTTGCTAAACAAAAACCGTCATCGTAAAGCCCCATCATTGACGTATCAGCGCACCCGATGCAGGCAAACCTGACTCGCATTACTGTATTGCAGTATAGCAATCTTATCAGGACTGTGATCAACTTCGTGATAACCACATTTGTCATGGCATATAGCTCCACCATGACATCAGCTCCCCCCGCTACCGCACGGCAGCGCAGGTGGCAATGTTCAGTTGTTCTAACCGCAGAAATAATAAATGAAATACAAATGCAATAAAAAAAGAAAGCCGATGCGGCCCGCAGACATGCAGCACGCATCGGCTCTTAGGCCGGACCGCCAGATGCAGTCCGACACAAACAACGATCAGAAAAAGCCCAGCGCCTTGGGGCTGTAGCTCACCAGCAGGCATTTTGTCTGCTGGTAGTTTGACAGCGCCATTTTGTGATTTTCCCGACCAATGCCCGACTGTTTATAGCCACCAAATGCGGCATGAGCGGGATACAGGTGATAGCAATTGGTCCAGACCCGGCCGGCCTCAATACCCCGGCCCATGCGATAGGCGCGGGAACCATCCCGGGTCCACACGCCGGCACCCAGACCATAATAGGTGTCATTGGCAATGGCCAGTGCTTCTTCTTCATCTCGGAACGTCGTAACAGAGGCGACCGGCCCGAAAATTTCCTCCTGGAATATACGCATATCATTCTTGCCGGAAAGCATGGTTGGTGTCACGTAATATCCTTCTTCCAGGCTCTGTACGCGATTGCGCTCGCCACCGGTCAGGCATGCTGCACCCTCATCACGGCCGATATCAATATAGCCCAGGATCTTGTCCATCTGCGCCTGCGATGCCTGTGCACCCACCATGGTATTCATATCCAGCGGGTTGCCGGTTTTGATCTTCTGCACACGGTTAACCGCTTTTTCAATGAATTGATCGTATATGGACTCCTGGATGAGAATGCGTGAAGGGCATGTGCACACTTCACCCTGGTTGAGCGCAAACATCGAAAGCCCTTCAAGCGCCTTGTCAAAAAAGTCGTCAGACTGGTCCATGACATCGGCAAAAAATACATTCGGGCTCTTGCCGCCGAGCTCAACGGTGGACGGAATCAGGTTGTCGGCAGCCGCGTGCAGGATATGCTTGCCCGTAGCGGTCGAACCGGTAAAGGCAATTTTGGCGATACGCTTGTTGGTGGCCAGCGCATTGCCCGCTTCCTTGCCATAGCCATTGACAATATTGATCACGCCGGGCGGGAACAGATCGCCTATGATTTCCATAAGCACCAGGATCGAAGCGGGTGTCTGCTCGGCCGGCTTGAGCACCACGCAGCAGCCTGCCGCCAGTGAAGGCGCCAGTTTCCAGATCGCCATCAGTATCGGAAAATTCCATGGGATAATCTGCCCCACCACACCCAGCGGCTCGTGAAAATGATAGGCCACGGTTGTATTGTCGATTTCCGAAATACCCCCTTCCTGCGCCCGGATGCAGCCGGCAAAATAGCGCAAATGATCTACCGCCAGCGGCAGATCGGCAGCCATCGTTTCACGCAGCGGCTTGCCGTTATCAATGGTTTCGGCCACGGCCAGCACTTTCAGATTCTGCTCCATGCGATCGGCCATTTTCAGCAGCAGGTTGGCCCTGTCGGTCGTCGATGTCTGCCCCCAGGCGCGGCGTGCGGCATGCGCAGCATCCACGGCCCGCTCTATATCATCGGCGCCGGACCTGGGCACTTCGCAAAACACCTGTCCATTGACCGGAGAAATATTTTCAAAGTATTCGCCGGACACGGGCTCTACCCATTTGCCGCCAATATAGTTGCCGTATTTGGTCTTGTAGGGGTAATCGGTGTCAATGCCAAATTGCTTCAAGTCGGATAGATTCATGTCTTATCTCCTGATATTCATTTTTAAAATGGCGCGGGCCGTATGGCCTCGTGCTGCTATCGTTCTGGAGCAAAGTTCATGCCATACCGCTGGCAAGGAGCAAAACCGGGTTTTGGAGTAGAATAGTTTTGACGCATCGCGCGCGGCACGCAAAACACAGCAATAAAGTGTCGCGAATCACGACAGCAGGCAGGCAACACAAGTAACAACTGTCTGTTTTTGCAACACATCAGGAGACTACGATGTTGCATCACTCGCTGAACTCCGCCGGTACCGTGCAGCCGAATGCGCTGATTCAGCGTTCCTGGGAGCGCTGTGAAAAACAGGCGGATACGCTGGCAAACGAACCGGTTCTGCTGGACCGGGCAGACCTCAATACCCGTCTGGACCAATACGCCAGCCTGTTGCAAACTGCTGCGCCGCACATTGCCACTGCCAGCGGCATCGCGGCGCAGGCGCAGGGCATACTGTTGCTCTCGGATGCCAGCGGCGTCATCCTGCACGCCACCGGCAATAACGCCTTTCTGCACAAGGCCGATCAGGTGACCCTGCGGCCTGGCGCCAGTTGGGCCGAAGGCCATCGGGGCACCAATGCCATCGGCACCGCCCTGATCGAAAACGGTTTTACCCGGGTCATCGGCCAGGAGCACTTTTTACCCTGCAACAGGATCCTGAGCTGCCATGCCGCACCCATCCGTTCACCACGAGGAGAAATTCTGGGCGTGCTGGATATTTCCGGCGATGCCCGTACATTGCCGGATTACACCGGCGACCTGGTCCGAATCACGGCTCGCCAGATCGGCAACCAGATTCTGGATCTGGCCGCCACGCACATTGCCCGGCTGCAGTTCCAGCGCCACGCTGGGCCCGTTAATGCGGCACACTGCGGTACGCTGCTTATAGCCGATCAGCAGATTGTCGGCGCCAATGAAACAGCGGCTGAACTGCTTGATGTCCCGCTGATTGCCCTGCTGGACGAACCTGTCGATAAATGGCTGCCCGCCTGGAAGCAACTCCAGTCGCAACCGATGCGCAGCTTTTGCGCCGATGGCACGGCACTATACGCAACCTTGCAGTTTGAGCGGATCGGTGTTGCGGGCAGCGCGCCATCACAACCGTTGCATAGTGAAGGGACAACATCGATACCACCCCAAGCAAAAAACCGCAGCGGCCCAGGTGCATTACCATCGACTTTGCCTGCGCTGGCGCCGGCATTACAGCACCAGTTGCGCCAGAGTACGCTGGCCATCAATGCCGATCTGGGCGTTCTGCTGCTTGGCGAGACAGGCACCGGCAAGGAGGTGTTTGCCCGCCACCTGCATGCGCATAGCCGCTGGCGCGATGGTCCGTTTATCGCCATCAACTGTGCTGCACTTCCGGAAAGCCTGATCGAAGCGGAGTTGTTCGGCTATGAGCCTGGCGCGTTTACCGGTGCCCAGCGCAACGGCTCCCGGGGACGCCTGCGCGAGGCCAATGGCGGCGTCCTCTTCCTGGATGAAATTGGCGACATGCCATTGCAACTGCAATCGCGTCTGCTGCGCGTCCTGCAGGAACGCGTCGTGCAGCCATTGGGTTCCGATAAGGCATGGCCGGTGCAGTTCGGACTGATCAGTGCCACCAACCAGCAAGCCAATGCCCTGAGCCTCGAGGAAAATTTCCGCCAGGACCTTTACTACCGTATTCAGGACCATCTGGTTCAGTTGCCGGCACTGCGCTATCGGGCTGACCTGCGCACCTTTATCTGTGCAGAACTCAGGCGCCATGAACACACCCCCAGCCTGATTTTCGCCGACCAGGCGCTGGATATCCTTTGCGCCTATCACTGGCCCGGGAATTACCGACAATTGCGTTCGGTGCTCAAAACGCTGGCCGCCTTTTTACCCGCAGGCAGTATTATTCATCCCGAATCCTTGCCGGCCCATTTGCTGCAGCAATTACATACGTCATCTGCTACCGGCATGGCAGCAACAACCACTAACCATCCCGGCATGCCGGCAGCACAGGCAGATCTTGGAACCACGAGCACGCAGACGGATGCGAGCGCGCGGCCAGATCCCCTCTGGCCTTCAGAAAAACCCTTGCCGCAGGTCAGCCTGAAGGATTTGCAGGCACTGCGGATCAGGCAGGCGCTAAGCCAAAACCGTGGCAATGTCAGCAAAACCGCCAGAGAACTGGGATTGCATCGCAGCACCGTATACCGGCAATTGACCCGGGCTGGCTCCAAAGTGCAATAGGCCTGTCAAGGGCGTGGCGCCGGAGTTAATTTGCAGTGCAATCGCCAGGTATGGACATTCACAGTGGCTGCGTCAATTGCTGCCGAATTTGTCATGCCGCAGTTAATGCAGATGTCGTGCCTTTTCGGTTGTTATTATTGCAATTGTGTCATTGAATAACGCCAGTTACCTATTGATTGCCGGCCATGCATGCCAACTCGCCCGCGTCGGGAATGGCTCGCGGGCAGACCGCGGCACCTGAGCGCCATGCGTAGCTCCTGTCCGGAGTCTGTTGTTATTTGCCCTGTCGTTATTTACCTTGAACCGCTGCCGTATCTCCCCTTGCAGAATGACGCATCTGCCTATTTACCGACAATTGGTTCCTGCGCATACTGACACCATGCAACAAAACGGCCGAACCAGGCGAATTGCATCCCCTTCCTGGTTCTCATTATCGCATTTGCAATAGGGCTGTTCGCAAAAGGAAATAGACATGAAAATCACATCAAAAATCTCACCCTGCCTTTGGTTTGATGATCAGGCCGAGGCTGCAGTCCGGTTTTATACCAGCATTTTTCCTGATTCAAAAATTACCCAGACCACTTATTATCAAGGCGAGAAAATGACGCAAGTCAGCGGCAGACCCGAAGGCAGTGTGCTTACGGTCGCGTTCGAGCTTGCAGGCGTGCCTTTTACCGCTCTCAATGGCGGTCCCATTTTCAAGTTCAATGAAGCCATATCTCTGCAAGTGCATTGCGAATCTCAGCAAGAGCTGGACAAATACTGGGCAGCGCTAAATGAGGGTGGCGATCCATCTGCCCAGCAGTGCGGCTGGCTCAAGGACCGTTACGGACTATCGTGGCAGATCGTGCCTGCCATATTGCCTACCCTATTGACTGACCCTGCACGTGCCCAGCGTGTCATGGAGGCATTGCTGCCAATGAAAAAACTGGATATAAGTAAACTGCAACAGGCTGCCGACACAGCCAGTGCCAAAGCATCCTGATCGGCTCAGCATCAAGGCAGTTTCCCTTCATTTATTGCCGTTCTCAATAGACTATTTCTCAGTACCGGATCCAGTCGGTTTACGACTGACCACAACAGGAAAACATCATGAACCAAACCTCTATCGTTCCTTACCTCTTTTTCGGCGGCCACTGCGAGCAAGCCCTGAACTTTTACAAAGATGCCGTGGGTGCGCAGCTCGATATGATGATGCGTTTTGGCGAGAGCCCGGAAACACCACCACCGGGCGCCGTTCCCCCGGATTTTGATAACAAGATCATGCACGCTAGTTTTCGCATTGGCAGCAGCCTGATCATGGCTTCCGACGGCTGCGGCGGTGAAAGCTCCCTGAGCGGATTCGCCTTGTCAATTATTCCGGTCAACAAAGAAGATGCCACCCGGATGTTCAACGCGCTCGCCGAGGGCGGCACAGTCACCATGCCTCTGGGCGAAACCTTTTTCTCCCCTTGCTTTGGCATGCTCAAAGACCGTTTCGGCATGGAATGGATGATCGCCATGCAACCGGCAGAGCAGGCGGCACAAGCCTGACCGGCATTGCGGCGTGTGCGCGTTAATGTCCGGGTTGCAGCAGTAGCTGCAAATAAGAAACAAATAAGAGCAACAAACCAGCGTTCCTGCCCGGTTGGCGTGATCGACCAAACAGGAACGCCTGTTTGAGCCGAACAGCGACTGTGGCTCGCCTCCGAGCTGAACGCCAGCTCGAACCACCCGCGTACCGTTGAAAACCCGTCCGGATACCACCCCGCTTTACTCCTGCACAAGCCACACTGTATTATCTGACATCGTCAAATGATGCAAAACAGGAGATCAGGATGGATAAGACTGCGTTGATTACCGGCGGAGGACGCGGCATTGGCGCGGCAACCGCCAAATACCTGGCTGCCAGGGGATATGGCATTTGCATTAATTATCATCGCAACGAACAGGCCGCCCAGACCCTGGTCGCCCAGATCAAGGAGCAATTTTCAGTCCCGTGTATTGCCATTGGCGCCGATGTCTCCGAAGAGGAACAAGTGCTGCGGCTCTTTGCAGAAATAGATGAGTTGCTGGGTCCGGTCACCCATCTGGTCAATAACGTCGGTGTGCTGTTCAAGCAGATGAAAGTGACCGAAATGGATGCAGCGCGCATCAACAAAACGCTCTCCACCAATGTAACCAGTTATTTTCTGTGCAGCAGGGAAGCGATAAAACGCATGCAACCTGGTAGCGCCATCGTCAACGTTTCCTCGGTGGCTTCGCGCACCGGATCTGCCGGCGAATATGTGGATTACGCTGCATCCAAGGGCGCAGTTGACACATTCACCCGCGGCCTGTCGCTGGAACTGGCCCCGCAGGGAATCCGGGTAAATTGTGTGCGGCCGGGATTTATCTATACAGATATCCACGCGGATGGCGGCGAGCCCGGCCGGGTTGATCGCGTCAGCAGCCAGATCCCCATGCTGCGCGGCGGCCAGCCAGAAGAGGTCGCATCGGCCATAGCCTGGCTATTGTCTGATGATGCGTCATACGTGACCGGCTCGTTTATTGATCTGGCCGGCGGACGCTAGGCATGCGCAAGCTTTGACCGGCAAGGGATCGTCCGGGAAGCCGCCTTGCGGCTTTCATTCACTATAGCAATCGTGTTACCGTATAGTATCCCCAGAGCCAGCATGCTGCATACCTTTCGAGCTATGCCTGTCAAGCGTGATAATCAGGTGTTATGTCAGTAGTGTTATATCGGTAAATAGCACGCATCATATTGCACCTGTAATAAGAATGTCATGGCAACCTGCCTCTGAGTAACTCTATTGGACAAGGAGGTAGCGTAGTGCTTGAACGGTTCGCGACAGGGTCGCAGATATCCAGACTAACGGGAGAGCAGCAAGCCCGATCGTTGCCCGCCCTTATACCTACCCTTATCCTTCGGTTATTTCTCCCGTTTTTTCTGCTGCTCGCTGCGCTGCTTTATCTGAATACGGCAGGCGCCCAGACTCCCCCCGCTACTGAACCTGGCATCGCGCCTGCCTCTGCCGCGCAACTGGCCGATTTGCTGGAAAACGAAAAGACACGCAAGCAACTCATAGAGCAACTGCGCACACAGGCGCCCGCTGCACAGCAAGCGGCGTCCAGCCAAGCACAGAGCAGTCTTGATGATTCATTGCCACGCCGCGTGGCCGACAGCACGCAATTTTTTCTAACCAAACTGTTAAATGATATGGGTGATGCGGCCGCGGCCATCGGCGCCCTGGCGCGCGGTGAAGGCACTGGCGACGCTGGGATGACCGACTGGAAGTCGGCGCTGCTGAACTTGGCACTGGTTATTGCGGCCACGGTCGTCGCCTTTATTTTGTTGCGTTTGCTAGCCACGCGTATCTTTGCCATGATCAATCGCTGGGCCGGACAGCCGGCGCCCGCCGCCGGCCGGCGTCGTCTGGCCCAGCCCGCGACACTGAAAAAAATTGCGGCTGTCATTGGCGCACTCATTGTCGATGTCGCTGCCATTGCCCTGGCCGGTATTGTCGGATATGGCGTTGCGCTGGCAGTCGCGGGATCTGACGCCACCGTGGGCACATTCGAATCGCTCTTTGTCAATGCCTTTGTCGCCGTTGAAATTGCCAGGGCACTGGTGCGCACAGTGTTTGCAACGCGCTTTCCGCAACTGCGGCTGTTTGCCATGCGCGACGAAGTTGCCATGTATTGGAACGGCTGGCTGTGTCGACTGGTCGGCATCACCGGCTACGGCATGCTGGTTGTCGTACCGGTCGTTACCGCGCTGTTTACCGCGGCGTTGGGTAATCTGGTCGGCCTGCTCATCATGCTTGGCATGTACATTTATGCCTTGCGGGTGGTCTGGAATAACCGCACCCTGATTCGTGAACGGATGGTCGAACGCGCCAATCAAACTTCCACCGCATTTTTTGCAACCATGCTGCGTCTGCTGGGCCGTGTCTGGCATATCCTGGCCATTATCTATTTCACCGTTCTGCTTGTTGTCAGCCAGATTGATCCCGTCGATGCCCTGCCATTCATGGCGCGCGCCACAGTGCAAAGCCTGGTGGCCATTGCCCTTGGTCTGCTGGTATCCGCTATTTTGACAGCCATTCTGAGTCACCCAATCCGGCTGTCCGATGAGATTCGTGCCCGCCTGCCATTGCTGGAAGCACGCGTCAATTCATATGTCCCGGCTACGCTCAAAGGCCTGCGTTTGATTACGCTTGTCATTGTAATGCTGTTTGTGCTGGATGCATGGCATGCATTTGATCTGTCTGCCTGGGTCGTGTCCGAATCGGGTCGCGCAACCATCAGCACAGCGGTGCATGTGGCCATCATCCTGCTGTTTGCCGCATTGGCATGGACCATTATTGCCAGCATCATTGAGAGCCGCCTGAGCGGCACCGGCAACCGGGCGCCCAGCGCCCGCGAAAAAACGCTGCTGTCGCTGTTTCGCAATGCTGCACTGATTGTGATCATCACCATGACAGTCCTGGTCCTGCTGTCTCAGATCGGCATCAATATCGGCCCGCTGATTGCCGGCGCCGGTGTGGTGGGTCTGGCCATCGGTTTTGGCGCACAGAAACTGGTGCAGGACATTATCACGGGGATCTTCATCCAGCTTGAAAACGGCATGAATGTGAATGATGTCGTGGAAGCGGGCGGGGTTTTTGGCACCGTAGAGAAAATGACCATCCGCTCGGTGGGCATTCGCACCATGGATGGGGGCTATCACCTGATTCCGTTCTCATCGGTAGACGTTGTTGCCAACCACATGCGTGATTTTTCCTATCACATGGGTGAATACACCATCGCCCATCGGGAAAATGTGGACGACGCCATCGAACACCTGCGTGCCGCATTTGGCGAATTGATGCAGGACGAGGTGCTATCGCCCGAAATCCTGGAAGACATTACCATTCCCGGCGTGACGGCCATCAATGAACGCGGTGTTACAATTCGTGTGCTGATCAAAACCACGCCAGGCATGCAATGGGCGGTGCAACGCGGCTATAACCGTCTGGTCAAGAAACATTTCAACGCCGCCAATATCGAACTGCCATACCCGCATACCGTAGTTTATTTTGGCCAGGACAAGGACGGCAACGCCCCTTCTGCCAGGGTGGATCTTGGACGCAAGGCCGACCATGCGCAAGCGCCCAAAGGCAGGGCGCCGGCGGCCGGGCACACGCCGCGCAAACTGGCGCCGCGCCGCGGCGGCTCGGAAGATGTACTGGGTAATGAACTGGAACAACGAGTGCCCGATGAAGATGAGAATGGTGAGGGCGACGGCTCGCTGCGCCCCGGCCCGGTATCCTGACAAGGCCACAACTGACAAGGTCGCGATTAAAGAGGTCGCGACTTTCTTTTACCATACCCACCATATCTACTATGGGGGCTATGTAGACAGGGTGCCGCAAGGGCCCTGCACACCGCGCTGGTGAACGCTTTTTTCAGTATGCCTCTATGTCAGGTGTAATGAACGCAAATCCGATTATTCTGCCATTCATGCACGACCACATCCAGTCCGTATAGCTCCTTGAGCACCGGCGGCTGGATGAACGTCTGTGGCGGGCCCTGGTGCAAGACCCTGCCGTTGCGCATCCCGATGATCAGATCCGAATAGCAGGATGCAAAGTTGATATCATGCAACACCATCACCACTGTCTTGTGCAACTGATCGGCAGCGCGCCGCATCACTTTCATGATATCAACGGCATTTTTCATGTCCAGGCTGTTCAGCGGCTCGTCCAGCAGGACATATTCCGTATCCTGACATAGAACCATTGCAATAAAGGCACGCTGGCGCTGTCCGCCCGAGAGCTCATCCAGGAAGCGCTGCTCCAGCCCATTGAGATTCAGATAGGCAATGGCGCGCTCGACATGACTGCGGTCCTGCACCGTGAGGCGACCACGCGTATGCGGATACCTGCCAAACGCCACCACATCCTGAACCGTCAGGCGCAGAGGAAGATGATTATCCTGGCGTAAAATGGACAAATGCCGGGCCAGTTCGGCCGTATCGGTGCGAGCGATATCCAGCCCGCCAACCTCAACCGATCCGGCAGACATGGGCAGCAGGCGGCTGATCATGCCCAGCAATGTGGATTTGCCGGCACCGTTGGGGCCGACAATGGACGTGACCCCACCCCGGGGAATGTGCACTGAAACATCATCCACCACGCGTAAATTGGCGTAGTCCTTGCTGACACCATTGACTTTTATCATCGTTGTCCCTTGCGCACAATCAGCGCGATAAACATCAGCCCGCCGGCAAACTCAATCACGACGCTGACCGTGGTGTTCAAAGACAAGCCATGCTCCAGCACGGTCTGCCCACCGACCAGCGCGACAATACCAAGCAGTACGGCAGCCGGCACCGTATATTTATGTTTATCGGTCTGCATGATCATGTATGCGAGATTGCTCACCAGCAATCCAAAAAACGTCACCGGCCCTACTAACGCCGTTGAGACCGACACCATCACGGCAATCAGCACAAGGGTGAGCCACAGTGTCTTGCGATAGTGTATTCCCAGATTGATTGCTACCTCCCGACCAAGCGACAGCACATCATAGGCCCGGCGCAACCGCCAGCCGATCAGCGACACGGCCCCTACCATCACCGCCGAGGCCACCAGCAGGTTGGTGCGAATGGCATTGAAGCTGGCAAACATTTTGTCCTGCAGAAACAGAAACTCGTTGGGATCGATCATTCTGACCATCAGGCCCGACAAGCTGCGAAACAGCAGCCCGAACACAATTCCGACCAGTAACAGCAGATGCAAACTATGTGCCGCACCAGAGAAAATCCATTGGAACAGCAAGCACGCGAAAACGGTCATAACACCCACTTCCAGCACAAACTTGCCTGTCATGCCCAACTGACCACCCGCAGTCATGCCGAACCAGAAAATCACCACCGCCTGGATCAGGGTATAAAGCGCATCAAATCCCATGATCGATGGCGTCAGGATACGGTTATGCGTGATGGTTTGAAATAGTACAGACGAGACGGCAACGGCATAGGCCACCAGCAGCATGGCGGCCAGTTTGCTGGCGCGGAAAGACAGCACGAAGTCCCAGTGCCCGTTAGCGCCCCATGTCATGAACGCAGTTACCGAGGCCAGCGCAAAAAAAACCAGCAGATAAAGCCTTAAGGCAGGTGAAAACTTAGCCAAAACGAGACCGCCTGTTCAGAAGTAAATACAGGAACAGGCCGCTGCCGACCACGCCCACCACCGTACCGATAGGAATTTCATGCGGATAAATGATCAGGCGACCGACAATATCGCAGGCCAGCACAAACAGCGCCCCAAGAAAAGCCACCCAGGGCAGAGAGCGACGCATATTGTCGCCAAAGATCAGGCTGACCACATTGGGCACCAGCAGCCCCAGGAATGGCACGCTGCCCGCGGTAACTACGACCACGGCACTGATGGCCGATACCAGCACCATGCCAATCAGCATAAGACGTTTGTGATTGAGGCCCAGGTTCGTGGTAAATTGCTCGCCCATGCCCAGCACGGTGAAGCGGTCTGCTGCGAAATAGGCCGCGCAGGAAAGGGCAAACGCCACCCATAACAGTTCGTAGCGTCCCCGCAGGACACCGGAAAAATCGCCCATAGTCCATGTATGCAAAGCCTGAAGCAAATCGTACTGGTAGGCAAAGAAGGTGGTAACCGCCTGTATGACGCCCCCAAGGACCAGGCCCACCACCGGAACCAGAAAGGCAGAACGCAAGGGAATACGGCGCAGGATCAGCAGAAACAGCGCCGTGCCGACCAGCGCAAACAAGGCGGCAACCAGCATTTTCCCAAGCACAGGGATACCCGGCGCCAATAAAGTGACCGCCAGTATTCCCATGGTGGCCGATTCAACGGTCCCTGCCGTGGAGGGTTCAACGAAGCGGTTGCGCACCAGCATTTGCATGATCAGCCCCGCAACGGCCAACGAGGTGCCTGCCAGCACCAATGCAAGGGCGCGCGGCAGACGACTGATCAACAGCAATTGCCAGGCTTCGCTATCGAAGCGCAATAACGCGGCCAGCGACATATCGCCCGCACCCAGAAACAGACTGACCAGAAACAAAAAGCACAAAAGCAATAACAGCACACCGACGAGGAGCGGGCTGACCTGTTTATTGCTTCTGTGCCCTTCGGGATATCCGCTCATGAAAGACCCGCAATGGCGTCAATTGTTACGGACGCCGGGTCCCGGACTGGCGAGCACCCCATGATTACTGCTTGCCGTCCAGCGCTTTGGACAACTGGTCCACGTTCTGCTGCATGGCGGTCAGCCCGGCGCTACCAAGCAAATACCAGTCCATGGCATTCAAATAGACAATCTGCTGCTTTTTCCATGCAGTGGTTTTATGGATCAGCTCGTTATCCAGCAACTTGGCGGCGGCAACACCCTCGCGACCGATGGCGCCATCCCGGTCAATTACAAACAGCCACTGTGGATCGGTTTTATAAATAAACTCAAACGACACCGCCTGCCCGTGGTTTGACGTGGACAGGTCGGGCGCCGCAGCGGGAATACCGAAAGTGTCATGAAGAATACCGAAGCGGGAACCCGGACCATACGCGCTGACCTTGCCGCCGGTGGTCAGAATAATCAGCCCGGAACCGGCATTACCGGCTTTTTGCTTGAGCGCCGCAATGGATTGATCCAGCCTGGCCAGTTGTTCCCTGGCTTTGTCCTGCTTGTTGAAAATGTCAGCCAGCGTAAGCGTGTTGCGTTTGACGCTGCCCAGCAGGTCTTTGGTATTGACGGTCAGGTCAATGGTGGGCGCCAGTTTGCTCAGGTCCGCATACTTGGGGGCCGAACGGCCGCCGACAATAATCAGGTCTGGCGACAGCGCATTGACTGCTTCGTAGCTGGGCTCAAACAGTGAGCCCACCTTTGGAACCGACTTTTCCGCGTAGGCAGCCAGTTGATTTATGTATTTGGCCTCGGGCACAGCAGAAGCCTGTACGCCTAGCGCATGCATGGTGTCAAGCGAGGCCAGGTCAAAGACAACCGTTTTCTTTGGCTCGCCTTCGATGGTGGTTTTCCCGCTTGCATGATCAACAGTCAGGGCAACGGCTTGCAATGGCAGCACGACGCTGGCGGCCACCGCCAAAATGCCGGTCAATCCGCGACGAACTTGAGACTTCCAAAATGACATGAAAAATGACTCCGCTTCTGATTCAAACTGCAACGGTTACCCTCGCGAACGCGTTGCGGCACAGATCTGCCGCAGGCAAAACGCCACGCCAGGTATCGTGCTGCTTGTACCTGGACAGCGCCCCCTGAATACGATAAATACATATGCAATAGCATGGGTACACAAGAGGTACGCGTGCAATACACGCGCATCAGAGGGCCGGGACTGGGTGTCGCGAGGGTAACAAAATGATTGATTTGACAACAGAAAATTGTAGCATAACTGGTAATAAGATGTATTCTTATTCATTGCTTTTATACAGTGCACAGCCAATCATCGGCCGCAAGCAACACTTAAAACACCCGGCAAAGTACTCTGCCAGACACTGACAACAAGTACGATCCGGTGTGTCCGGGCAACGTCGTTGGCGCGGCCTGCAGCGCCCGGCAGATATGCTGCGAGCTCGTTGCAGCCACGATGCAGACAAGGTTAAGGGCCCAATAACCCTGCGCTGGAGCAAAGCCGACCACGATAGCGTAGCCGGCCTGCCAGTCTTACTTTTTCAGTTGCAGGGCGAGCTGGTCAAGCGAGCGTTGCTGTGCTGCCTCGTACAACGCAAACTCGTCGTTGACTTTGGCACCCAGCGCCTCTTCAAAGGCGGACCGGGCGGCACTGACCTGATAGCTTTTCTGATCGTCGCCCCCCAGATTCGACTGGAAAATACCGGCGGCACTGACGGGCAGAAAGTCTTCGTAAATAATCGGCTCGGCGTGCACCAGGCCGGCGTCGATCAAGGCATCAATATCCTGCGCATTGGCGGTCTGTTCGACATTGGCTGCGCGCCCCTGTTGCGTCAGGCTATAACGAAAATAACCCAGGCCGCTTTTACGGATCGTCGCCAGGTCGTCCGGAAACTCAGCAAACGCAAGCGCCAGGCGCTCTGCATAGCTATCGCTCGCCTGCTCATTTGATTCGCGGGCGCGCAGCAGCAACTGATCATACAGGGCGCGTCCCTTGGGCGTCAGGGCCAGGCCGCGTTGTTCTATTTCACCGAAGCGCGCAGTATGAGCGCCGATCACTTTTTCTGTGCCGGAGTCGAACGTCACGTTTTCTTCCAGCGCCTTGAAACTGGTCTGGCGCAACAAGATCGGATGGCGCCGGGTTGGCGGACCTTCAATCGATTCCTTGGCAGGAATATTGCGATTGAGCATTTCCTTTTGGGCCGCGTCGATATCCAGCGTGCGGGGCGTCAGATGGTTGATGTGTGGGCCTTTAAAGCAAACAACATCTGCAATCAGCCGGTGGGCGTCTAGCAACTGGTTGTACGTTTCAATACTTACCGTCGCTTCGTTGTGCCAGCGGAAAATATCCGTGGCCTGCCTCACGAACTCATCAGCATCTTCGCTGCTCAGACCGCCCTCGGTTTCAAATTTTTCAGCCAGCTCAAGAACGCGCGCGCTGAATATAGAGCGCTGCTCCAGAATTTCGGCGGCCTTGCTGCGCAACGCTTCGTCATCAATGAGTTCGAGCCGTAACAGAGAGGTGAACACCCGGAACGGATTGGCAGCCAGCGACGCATCATCCACCGGCCGGAACGCCGTGGCGTGTACCGGCACCCCGGCCACTGACAAATCATAATAACCCACCGGCTGCAGCCCCATCACCGCGAACACGCGCCGGATGCCGGACAGCTCGGCAGCCGTGCCAAGACGAATGGCACCATGACGCTCCAGATTCAGGCGCTGGATCTCGCCGGATTCATTCAATTGCGCTTGCAATTGCGGATTTTGCTGCAGCGTCTGCGCATTAACATCGGCAACCAGCTCAAGAAGATCGCGATAAAGCGGCACTTCCTGTCCGTACATATTGGACATGGCAGTTGAAAACCGGGTACGGATTTCGTCAGTCGAGACGAAATGATTGTTTTCCATAACGAGGATACTCTTTGTAGTTCAGTTAGCAAAAATAAAGACCGGCAGAGCAACAAGAGCCCTGCCGGCCGATGGACGCATTCAGGCTGCCGGCTTTGCAAAGCAGCAGGCAGCCAAATGTGACCATTGAGTCACTTTTTAGTATAGCCGAATCAAACCGTGCGCCGGTACTGTTTTTCTCTTGTAGAATGGGTTATTGGCATCACTGATGCAGTTTTCATACACTCCCGGATTCCTATGTCCCGTCGTCAGCAAACAGAACAGCAGATTCTCCAGGCCCTGGAAGACCAAATCCGCGAAGCCGGAATGGGAGGCATTGGCATCAACGCCGTTGCCCGTCGCGCTGGCGTGAGCAAAGAACTGATTTATCGTTACTTTAACGGCCTGGACGGCCTGCTGCTGGCCTGGATGCAGGAGCAGGATTTCTGGACCGGCCATCGCGGAATGCTGGGCAACGACGAATCAAGCCAGCTAACGCCCCAGCAACTGGTTCTGTCCATGCTGCGCGCCCAGGTTGATGCGCTGGCCGGCAACGACACGCTGCGCGAAGTGCGCCGCTGGGAACTGGTGGAACTGAACGAGGTCACGGCCAAGCTGGCCCAGCGGCGCGAGAAGGCCGCCCGCGCATTCATTGATCGGGTCGATGGTCTGACCCCCGAAATAGATATGCCCGCGTCGGTGAGCATCATGCTTGCAGGGGTGCTTTATTTAATGCTGCGGGCCAAGACTGAAAGCCAGTTCCTGGGCATTCCCATCCGCACGGACGAAGGCTGGGAGCGCATTTTCAGCGCCCTGGAGACCATGACGGCAAATTTCCCGCAGGCCTTGCGCGAGCAGTCGCTGGATGAACTGGAAGCGCGGCGCGAACCGACATCGTCCTGAATCACGCATGTGATATGGCGCCTGACATGATATCGACGCGCTGGATCTTGAGCGCATTGCCAATGCGGATCTTCACGATGTTGGCCTTCCGAGAGACAAAGCTCACAACTTAAAGTTGCGCACGTTCCCTGGTTGCCCCGCCATCGGGCCCGTTTCATATCCTGGCCGGATGCAAATACAGATTGGGTGGCATACCCAGTGCTCGGCGGAACATCGCGCTAAACGCACTGGGACTGCGATAGCCCAGTTCCCGTGAGATGGTGCCGATAGACTGGCCCATCGAGAGCCGGCATACCGCATCGGCCAGCCTGACCTGCTGCAGCCATTGTCGATAATTCATTCCCAACTCTGACTGAAACAGCCGGATCAGCGTACGCTCGCTGGCGCCCACTGCATCGGCCCACGCGCCCAACGAACGGTTCAGTCCGGGCTGGTCCATGATGGCGGCACAGATCGATATAAGCCGACGATCCCGGGGCCACGGGATCTGCGTGGCCACCGTTTCGGCTGACGGCAGTTCCGACAGAATCAGCGCTGCAATCCGCCCGCCTCGCTCATTTTGCGAATAGACAACGGGTTCGGCGGTCAGACTCAGGATCAGCTCGCGCAGCAGGTTGCTCACTTCAATCACCTGGCAGCCGGCCCACAATGATCTGGCTGCGCCAGCATCAATGTACAGGGTGCGCATATCCACGTGGGAAACCGCCATCGTGCAGTGCGGGACATTGGGCGGCACCCACAGGGCGCGCAGCGGCGGCAGCAACCAGTATCCCCTATCGGTGCTTACTCGGATCACGCCGCGCGATGCAAAAAGCAATTGCGCACGCCGATGCGAATGCGTCGCCGATCCCGTACCGGCCGCAAATTCCTTGGACATGGCGGCCACGGCAGGGGCTATGTTCTGGTAATCTTCTGCGTTGATGCTTCTGGGAAGCGGATGCATCACTGTCACTTTCTCGACGAAAATTGGCACTTGCAATAATTCTAGCACGGCTACACTTATCGATTGCGAATGTCATATATATGTTGAATGCAATGTCGATAGAATCCACCGCCATACACCCTTCCCAGCCCGAGAACAGCACCGCCTTCAAGGTGCTTGGCGCGATCAGTGTCGCTCATATGATGAATGACATGATCCAGTCCATCCTGCTGGCCATTTATCCGATGCTCAAGGATGACTTCAGCCTGAGTTTCGCGCAGATCGGCCTGATCACGCTGGTCTATCAGATCACCGCCTCGCTGCTGCAACCCCTGATCGGCCATTACACCGACAAGCACCCGCAGCCCTATTCGCTAACCATTGGCATGGGCTCAACGCTGCTGGGCTTGCTGCTGCTGTCGGTGGCGCCTTCCTTTCCGTTTCTGCTGCTGGCCGCCGTTCTGGTGGGCACCGGTTCGTCGGTATTTCATCCGGAATCGTCGCGCATTGCCCGTATGGCCTCGGGTGGGCAACATGGCCTGGCGCAATCGCTGTTCCAGGTTGGCGGCAATGTCGGCTCTGCACTGGGGCCCCTGTTTGCTGCGCTGATCATCCTGCCTCATGGCCAGGGTAGTGTGGCCTGGTTTTCGCTGGCCGCTCTGTTGGCCATGGTGGTGTTGCTGCAGATCGGACGCTGGTATCAGCGCAACCGGGGCCTGCTGGTCCTGCGCACCAAACGCTCGGCCAATGCGATTGAACTGCCGCGTAACAAAATCATCGCGGCGCTGGGTGTTCTGGGCGTGCTGATTTTCTCGAAATACTTCTACATGGCTTCCATGAGCAGCTACCTGACGTTTTATCTGATGGAAAAATTTTCCCTGTCGATACGTACGTCCCAGCTTTATTTGTTCATTTTCCTGGCTGCCGTCGCCGTCGGCACCATCGCGGGCGGGCCGATCGGCGATCGCATTGGCCGCAAGCGGGTCATCTGGGCATCTATTCTGGGGGTTGCCCCCTTTACCCTGTTGCTGCCACACGCCAATCTGTTCTGGACCGGCATCCTTATCGTCATAATCGGCCTGATCCTGGCCTCGGCTTTTTCCGCCATCGTGGTCTATGCCCAGGAACTGGTGCCCGGCAAAACCGGCATGATTGCCGGTCTGTTCTTCGGCTTCGCATTTGGCATGGGCGGCGTCGGTGCCGCAGCGCTGGGACATCTGGCAGACACCACAAGCATCACTTATGTGTATAGTGTATGTGCGTGGCTGCCGCTACTGGGTATTGTCGCCGCGCTGTTGCCGGATACGGAAATCAAGCGCCCACCGGTCGGAAAACCAACTTGATTGACACACACAGGGTCACGCTCCGGCAGTAACTGCCTGCACGCCGGACGTGCCGGTCCAGACGGTCCGAATCAGTGATATCAGCGCGACGACAATCGGATCGGCAATATTGTTCTGTGAAGCAACAAAACCAAGCGTAGCATCAAGCTGGGTGTGCCCCCACACGGTAAATTCCTGGCGCCCCGCTCCGGCGATAGCAATATCCTCGCGAATCAACGCACAGCCCGCACCCGCACGCACCAATACGTCTGCATTGGCCATGTCCGCGTTCTGCATCACGATCCTGGGCGTCAGGCCATGCCGTTCAAACAGCGCACGCAACATCAAATGAGTATGCGATCCCGGACTGCCGTCCAGCCAGGGCAACTGGGCCAGCTCTTTCCAGCCCGCATGCCTGAGATCATTGGCCATATCATTCGGCATCGCAATACGATAGCGTACCGTTCTGAGCGCCATCCAGAACAGGTCCGGCAAGGGATGCGTCGCGATGACCATCGCCATCATAAGCTTGCCCGACCGGATCTGTTCTATCAGCTCTTCCGAAGGATGAATGACCGTTTTGAGTTCGATCAGCGGCAATGAGCGTACAACCGCAGATGCCAGCTCGCCAAGTCTGAGAAACTGCGCATGCTCACCAGGAATGCCCAGTACCATTTCACCCTGCAATTCCCCCTGAAACTGTTGCGCCTGGGACTTGAGTTGCACGCTGGTATTGAGCAATTGCTCAGCGGTCGGAAACAAGCGGCTTCCTGCCTTGGAAAGCACCAGCTTGCCGGAGGTGCGTTCAAACAATGCCACGCCCAAATCCTGCTCCAACGCCTTGATCTGACCGGTTACGGCAGGCTGGGTCAGTGACAAGGCTTCGGCCGCACGGGTCAGGTTACCCAGACGGGCAACGGTCACAAACGCGCGGATCTGATATATCTCCATTGCTCTCAGGCTGACAGCAAACGAATCTGTGACGGTTCCAGACCCAGCGCGACCGGCGCGCCGATCTGGAACTGGCTCAGCCCGGCAAAATGCGATTGATCTGCGGTTACGCGTTGCTCGCCGACCCGCACCGCGTAACGAACAAACTCACCAAGAAACTCACGCTCCTCAACAACGCCTGGCAGCCAAAGGTAATGCGCATCGGTGTTGCCACCTGCTGCATCAATCCGTACCGAATGCGGTCGGAAGCTGGCAGCAAGACGGTCTCCTTCCGGAATATCGTCATGGACAGGAATAGCCAAATCACCCACCCCGTCTACACTCAGGATCACGCCGGAATAATTGCGCGTCCGCACGGCTCCTTCAAGCACATTCATCGTCCCCACGAAATTGGCGACAAACCGGTTAGCCGGAAAATCGAAAAGCGTCGCCGGACTACCAGTCTGCTGAACGATCCCTTTATCCAACACCGCCATCCGGTCGGCTGTTGTCATGGCCTCCTCCTGATCATGTGTCACAAAAATGGTTGTAATACCCAAGCGTCGCTGCAGGGAAAGCAGTTCGCGCCGCATTTGCACTCGCAGTTTCTTGTCGAGATTGGACAACGGTTCATCCAGAAGCAGTACCTGCGGCTCAATCACAATAGTACGAGCCAGGGCTACCCGCTGCTGTTGCCCTCCCGATAACTCGTTTGGTCTTCGCCTTGCAAAGGTAGACAGGCTCACCAGCGCCAGCGCAGCTTCAACACGTTCCCGGACCTCCGTTCTTGGCAGTTTACGCTCAACCAAACCAAACGCGACGTTATCCCAAACCGTCATGTGCGGCCATAGCGCATAGCTTTGGAACACCATACCTATATTGCGTCTGTGCGGAGCAATTGTACTGATGTCCTTACCATCGACCAGAAGCTGACCGGCACTGTGCTGATTGAACCCGGCGATCAACCTGAGCAATGTGGACTTACCGGAGCCCGACGGCCCGAGCAAAGCAAAGAATTCACCCGGCTCGATCAATATGTTGATGTTCTTCAGGACTTCTGTATTGCCATAAGATAACCGGATATCACGGCATTCAACACTGACTTTCTTCATCTTTTCATTCCTGTTCGATTGCATGCAGCGAACGCGTACGCCGAGAGGCGCGTTCTACAATTAAATGCGAGGCATAGGTGCCTATGGCGACGACCACAATGGCAAGCACACCGAGCGCCGCGCCGGGCCCCCTGCCGGATGCACTCTGCATAAACAGATAAATGCCATAGCTCATTGGCGCATCGCTATCGCGACTGACCAGCATGATGGTTGCCGACAGCTCTACCGCCGCAGTAATGAAACTGGTCACAAAGCCCGCCAACATTCCTCCTGCCATCAACGGCACCACAACGCGGGCAATGATTCGATGCCGTCTTGCCCCTACCGAGGCAGCAGCCTCTTCAAGCGACACGTTGATCTGCTGCAAGGCTGCCACGCAGGCTCGCAGCGCATATGGCAACCGCCGTACCGAATAGGCCAGCATAATGACAATCCAGGTCGATGTCAGTAGCGTATCGGTGCCCGGTAGCTCCACGCCACGAAAGGTGCGCAAGTAGCCAATAGCCAGCACAATACCGGGAACGGCGAGCGCGGCAGACGCCAGCCAGTCCAGCCAGCGCCGGGCGGGGATCCGCGTTCGGAAAATCAGATAGGCAATCGCGGTACCAAGAATGACATCAATCCCCGCCGCCAGACCGCAGTACAGCAGAGTATTGACCATCATGTCATTCGAATTGCTGAATACCTCTGCGTAGTGGCTCAGCGTGTAGCCGTCAGGCAAAGGTGCATAACTCCATACCGTGGCAAACGAAAGCAGCAGTACGCCAATATGCGGCGACAACACCAGCAATAACACAAGTGCAATCCAGGCATACGCCAGAATACTTTCCCAACGACCCAGGCGGCGCTGCTGGATTGAACTACCACCCTTTTGCAGCGTGGAATAATCTTTGTTGCGCAGGACAGTGGCCGACAACCACAGAGCGAGGATGGAAAAAACAATCATCAGGACACTGATCACATATCCTAGCGGATCGTCGATACCAACCTGTGTAATGCGCAAATACGCCTGTGGCGCCAGCATATTGGTAATACCAAGGACCAGCGGCGTACCCAGATCATCAAAGACCTTGACAAATACCAGCGAGGCACCAGCCACATAGCCGGGCAATGCCAGTGGGAAAATAATCCGCCGAAAGAGTCGCCAGCCACGGGAACCCAGGTTGAGTGCAGCCTCTTCCATGGCGCCGTCGATATTGCGCATAGCCACGGTCAGATTCAGCAAAATGAACGGAAAATAATGCAGGGACTCCACGAAAATAACGCCATTGAGCCCATCCATGATGGGGATAGAGACGTCAAACCAGTCCTGCAGCAGCAAATTGACGGTACCTGATGTCCCAAACAAAAGTTGCAGCGCCACCGCCCCAACAAACGGAGGCATGATAAGAGGCAACACCCCCAATGTCTGGATGATCAATGCGCCGCGAAATCGGAAGCGTACGGTCAGATACGCCAGCGGAACGGCGATCAGCGAAGCGAAAACCACCGACATCACCGAAACATACAAGCTGTTGAAGAAAGATTCTTTCAATAACGGCTGCTGGAAGAATGAGCCAAAATGACCCATTGTGAAACTGCCGTCGGCGTTCGAGAATGCCGTATAAAATACATTCCCTACCGGAACAACCAGAAACAGCAACAGGAATCCGAGCACGCCCAACGCCACCAGCGTCAGCCCTGGTGGAAACTTCATATTATGTGTCGACATAAATCCATCGTCCGCCAGCCATCCGGATAAAAACCGGATGGCTTATTATTGAAACCCTGCGCCTTACGACGAGGATGCCTGCTTGGCCAGGTCTGTCGCCTTGCGATAATTGGCCTCGGCCTGGCTGTTCCACTGACCCTGGAGTTTGGATAAAGCCTGGCTCACACTGGCATCTTTTTTGTCGCCCTGGAAGATTTTCTGCACTGAATCGGACACGGCCTCCTTGTCGCTGATCAAAGGAGACCAAGCCAGCTTTTTGGCTTCGTCAAGCAAGGCCTGGCCCTTATCGCTGGGCTTGTCTGCAAGCTTGCTCTGCGCATCCAGGATTGCCTTGGTGGCATTCTGCAGTTCCTTATGGCGGAAAGTGATAGTCTGATCGAACAGAGACTGCACCACAAAGTACCGTTGCTGGGAAAGCTCGGTATCAAAATGGACTT
The DNA here is from genome assembly GCA_023423975.1 of Pseudomonadota bacterium. Lineage (GTDB taxonomy): Bacteria > Pseudomonadota > Gammaproteobacteria > Burkholderiales > Burkholderiaceae_B > Advenella. Next base: position 147,812 of record JAFAEO010000026.1, on the reverse strand, counting down.
TGCTTTTTTTTGCCAGCACCAGGGGATCAGGATAGCCCTGTGGAATATTGCTCATCTTGGCATAGGGCAATACGGGTAAACGGGAGATTTCCGGTTTCAATAGGAGGGCCTGCCCTTCTTCTGACAGCGCAAAACGAATGAATTTTTTCCCTTCTTCGGTGTTTTTCGCCGCTTTGATCAGCGCAATATTGGCAGGCACGATTGCCGTCTCGTCGGGATAAACAAACTCCACCGGGAATTTCGAAAATTTGCTTGAAAGGCCAAAGAAATCAATCACCGGCCCGGCACCGAACTGCCCGTTATTCACGCCATCAGGCACGCCGAAAGATCTGTCTGTCAGCGTTTTGCTATTGCCGGCCATCCTGATGATCGTATTCCAGCCTTTATCCCATCCCTCGCCCTGAAGAATGGTTTCAACTGTCAGATGCTGGGTACCGGAACGCGACGGCGATGTCATGCCGACATTGCCAAACCACTCGGGCTTGAGCAGATCAGTCCAGGTCTTCGGCGGTGTCAGTTTCTTGGCGTTCAACAGCCGGGTATTGTACATAATGCCGTAGCCGGCCAACGCCTGACCATAGAACAGCCCGCTGGGATCATTGATCGGAAAGCTACCTATTTTGTCCGGGACCTGGGGATTAGCAACGTCCGCCGCTTTTTCCAGCATCCCTGCCGCAGCGAGCACTTCAAACGCATCCGGGGCGCTGGCCCAGAAAACCTCGGGACGCCGGCCCTCGGCAGTCTCGCGGACATAGGCGATACCTGAAACGGTATTTTTGTTGAGGATCTCAAGCTTGATGTCGGGATTTGCCTTTTCAAACGCCGATTTATACGCTTGCGTCAGCTCCTTCGGAAATGAAGTAATGACGGTTACCGTTCCGGCATAGGCCGTGGCCGACGCGGCCAGCAATATGGCCAGCAGACTACCTTGTCGCAATTTCATGATTGTCTCTCCCTGATATTATGTATTGTCATGAATTCGTAACAATATAAGCATTGTCAGGTCAGGTCTAATCATAATTTCTGATGATCACCATAATTGTGGCGGTGCCAGGTCACGTTCGGCTGTGTTGGCGTCCCGTTACCTTCTTTTTTGCCTGCGGCCTGTTCAAATCGGGTTAACTGGGTACAATGAACCGTCTGTCCGCCTGCGCCTGACGCAGCCGTGACCCTCTTCATATATAAGGAAGCCGCTCATGAGTACTCTGCCCAAATTTGCAGCCAACGGATGGCGGCGGCTTGATAACGGTAACGTCCAGCATCTGTCGGGGCTGGAGTTTGCGCCCGACCCCCATGAACGCCTCAAACTGGTTGATGCCTCGCTGTCTGTGTTCATCAATAATCTGCGGCATGAAGGCGCCACCGAACAGCAGGCCGAACGGCTGCTGCACAAACTCACTCAACAGGCTGCCGAACAGTTTGTTGGCTTGCATTGATCCACGCCATGGTCTGTGATCTTGATCGGCATCAAACAACAAAACAATCAGGAGACGTACAATTGCCAGCCTATTGGATGTAATGCGCTAAGATACAAAAAATAATTATTCCATCGACAAAGGAGACGTTGTAATGATTAAAGTCAGTGTGATGTACCCCAATACCCCAGGCGCGCGCTTTGACCACGATTACTATCGTGATAAGCATTTGCCTCTGCTCAAGGAGCGAATGGGTGAACGTTGCCGATATTACACCATAGACCGGGGCATCGCCGGTGGCACGCCCGATGCACCTCCTACCTATATCGGTATGTGTCATATCTTCTGTGACAGTGCCGAAGACTTTCAGGCAGGATTCGGACCACACGCCGACGAAATTCTGGGCGACATCCCCAACTACACAGATCTGAGCCCGATACTGCAGCTCAGTGAAGTGGTCATGGATACGCGCGACTAGAAAAGTTACCGCCGCGTTGCGTGAAAATTCAAATGTGATCGGCAACTCAACCGGATAACGGTACATCGGACCGTCTGTAGTTGCGATCACATGTGTGATATATCCCAGCAATAAAGGAACGCCGGATGGTCATGAACGAAAGGTGATCGAATGGTAATCTTCTGTTCATGCACGACAGCGAGGATGCCCTTTATGATTGACTTGATCTGTACCCGAGACGCTATCTTCCTGCATCTGCCGATCAATGATCGCGTTGCACAAACCTGGCATCGACGGCGCTGCAGATCACGTTTGCCCCGGTTTCGATCGCACCGCCCAGCGATGTCAGTTAACGGAACCGGAAAGAACAGTGTGTAAGTCAGCGAGTGGCACGTTAAATAAAACCCTGACAGGCGGCACAATGATATTCCCGGGCACGGGTAACCTTCCATTGGGGCCGCCATCTCTTTCGGTCCGTAGAAAAGAAGGCATGATAGGGTCGCCCGCCGAGGCAATCCTTAACAGCCCGGTCACCCAGGACCATCGCCATTGCACCCGAAGGGGTATTAGTAACCGACCGTGAACCGCGCCCGTACATGTTGAGGCGTTTCCAGCTCATTAATCATGGCCAATGCAAAGTCCTGCATAGAAATACGACTTTGGCCGCCAGCATCGACGATCAATTCATCGTCTGCCAGCCTGAACGTGCCTGTCCGCTCGCCCGGTTCAATGATTGCCGAAGGGCTCAACATGGTCCATTCCAACTCGCTGTCATTACGCAGCTGCGTCAGGATATCCCGGGCGCCCTGCGCTGTGGCTTTCCACTGTTGCGGGAAATCAGGCGTATCGATGACCAGCACGCCTGGCTGCGCGTACAGGCTGCCTGCACCGCCCACAATAAGCAGTCGCTTGATTGCCGCCTGTTTAGTTGCAGCAATAATGGACGCTACACCTTTCATGTAGTATCCGTAGACGTCTTGTTGCGCATGTCCACTGAATGCACTGATCACCGCATCATGCCCCGTCAGTTGCACCGCCAGTTTCGCGCCATCCAGCACATCGGTCTGCTCAATCGTCAGGTTGCCCTGCGACTGCAGTTTTTCGGGGTGTGCCACCAGGGCAGTGACTTGATGCCCGCGCGCCAGGGCCTCTGTTAGCAAGGCGCTGCCGATAAAGCCCGTGGCGCCGATGAGTGCGATTTTCATATTGAACTCCTGAATGTGATATGACCTGAGTCTGGGCACCTTGCGTATCCGAACTGCCAGAGAACACATCATTACAGATTTTATTGATTCGATAAACAGATAAAACTATAATTTATTGTTTCTATATTATTAACAATAATTATCATGAACACAGCTGCCGGCATTGATTTGAACGCACTTGCTATTTTCTGCATGGTGGCCCGCTTGCGCGGCTTCACGGCGGCAGCAATGCAACTGGGCATGACCAAAGCCAAAGTCAGCATCCAGATCAGCCGCCTTGAAAAGCAACTGGACACCTCACTGTTCACGCGCACCACACGGCAGGTCAATCTGACCGATGCCGGCAGACGACTGTTCGAACAATGTGAACCCATGCTGGACCAGTTACAGGAAACGCTGGATCAACTGGGGCAAGACAGGACAACGCTGTCCGGCACCTTGCGACTGAGTTCAACGGTTGATCATTCCATCCTGTCGCTGGCCGGCGCCGCGGCGATTTTCGCCAGACACCATCCTGATCTGCATATCGACCTGCGCTCCAGCGATCGCGTCCAGGATCTGGTCAGCGAAGCCATTGACGTCTCAATTCGGGTGGGCTGGCTGCGTGACTCATCCATGCGCGCCATCAAGTTGGGCACCATGCGTCAGTTCGTAGTCGGCTCCCCTGCATATTTGGGCGATGCCAAACCCATCCTGACCCCTGCCGATCTTGCGGATCACCCCTGGATTTGCCTGTCCTTGCTGCCTGCGCCGCTTACATGGACGTTCGAGCATTCCAATAATGCGAGCGCAACCCTGCATGTCAAGTCCCGCATTCGCGTCGACTCTCCCGGCGCGCTGCGCGCCATGCTGCGAGAAGGTTACGGTATCTCAATACTGGACGAGCATAGCGTTACCGAAGACATCGCGGCAGGCAGACTTGAGCCGATACTGCAGCAATGGGCGTTACCGCAGGTCGGCATCTATGCGGTATACCCACCAGGCCGCCGGGTGTCCTCTCGCGCGCAGCGATTTATTGACTTTTATCGCGGCTATCTGAACGAACTGGGGACAATAAAGTAAGCACAGCAAATTGGAATTGTATTTTTTTGACAGTGAGCAAACCGAACGCAAGCCCTGCCCAATGCGCTTTGCACAACTGTCCAGAGCATCATTTGCGCTTCTGACTCCTGTTATGCCTCATAGCGCAGACCACAGGGCGCATGACGCCTGCCCAAGCGGCAAAGGCTACAGACCGTTCGTCACCGGGCTGGTATTGGCTGCAATGCAATGTCCGCGTGATGCCTTGCACAGCACTTATTCAACAAATATTCAGGTTAATATGGCAATTCATTTTTTCTACACGCCTTTTATCGAGGCATGGTCGAGACAGCCATGCGCTCGGATACCGCACACAATGGCTGGTGTCCGGCGTGATCAAACGCGTTGAAAGGTGCCACTTTCAGAAAAAATGATTTGTAGAACAAAAGGAGACACAACTATGAGCAACACCGCGCTTGCGCTACTTGCATTTCTGCCGCTGATTCTGGCAGGCGTGCTATTGATCGGATTCAGAATGACCGCCAAAGTGGTCATGCCCATCGTATTCATTGTCACGACCGTGATCGCTCTTACTGCATGGCAGATGAGCGTCAATCGCGTGGTCGCTTCAGCCCTGCAGGGCCTGATTCTGACCGCTTCCATTCTATGGATTATCTTCGGCGCCATTTTGCTGCTCAATACTCTGAAACACTCGGGCGGTATCACGGCAATCCGCAAAGGATTCTCGGACATCAGCCCCGACAGGCGCGTGCAAGCGCTTATTGTGGCGTGGCTGTTCGGCTGCTTTATTGAAGGCGCTTCGGGCTTTGGCACGCCAGCCGCCGTAGCCGCCCCACTAATGGTTGTCCTGGGTTTTCCTGCCCTGGCCGCCGTTGTGGTCGGCATGATGATTCAGTCGACCCCGGTTTCCTTTGGCGCTGTCGGCACCCCGATCGTGGTGGGCGTCTCGGGCGGCGTCAATAAGGCGGGCATTACAGAACAACTGATCGCGCAAGGCTCCTCATGGGAGGAATACTTCCGCCTGATCACCTCTGAAGTTGCGCTCACACACGGCGTGGTTGGCATTTTGATGCCGCTGATCATGGTCATGATCATGGTCAGGGCCTTTGGCGCGAATCGCTCGTGGAAGGAAGGGCTTGCTATCGCACCATTCGCCTTGTTCGTGGGTGTGTGCTTTGTGGTTCCCTATATGCTGGCTGGCGTCTTTCTTGGCCCCGAATTTCCGTCTCTCATCGGCGCACTGGTCGGACTGGCGATTGTCATCCCGGCCGCCAAGCGCGGGTTTCTGGCGCCCAAACAAGTGTGGGATTTTCCCGAATCAAGCCGCTGGCCCAAGGACTGGTTCGGCGACATTGACGTGCAGCCCATTGAAACCCCCGGAAAAACGCCTATTTCTACCTTCAACGGATGGCTTCCCTATATTCTGCTGGCCGTCTTTCTGGTCATCTCCCGCACGGTCGAACCCGTTAAGCAAGCCCTGAATGCCGTGAGTTTCGGATGGAGCAATATCATGGGGGAAGACAAGGTGTCTGGGACCCTGGAGCCGCTGTATCTGCCCGGCGGGATTCTCATTTTCGTTGTGCTCATTACGATTTTCCTGCATCGCATGAATCGTAACGATATCCAGCAGGCTGTTGGCGAATCGTGCCGCACCATTCTGGGCGCCGGCTTCGTTCTGATTTTCACCATCCCAATGGTGCGGATTTTGATTAACTCGGGCGTTAATGCAGCGGACCTGGTCTCCATGCCCGTGGCCATGGCGCAATTTGTTTCGGACAGCGTGGGCAGTGTTTACCCCTTCTTTGCGCCCGCGATGGGCGCACTGGGTGCTTTCATCACCGGCTCCAATACCGCTTCCAATCTGATGCTGGCTGACTTCCAGTTCAATGTGGCTCAACAACTGGGCGTATCTACCGCAATGATGATTTCAGTGCAGGCAGTCGGGGCTGCTGCCGGCAATATGATCGCCATTCACAACGTCGTGGCCGCCTCGGCTACGGTAGGCCTGCTCGGCCGGGAAGGCATTACCTTGCGCAAAACCATCCAGCCGACGTTGTACTATCTGATTTTTACCGGCATTATTGCCATGCTGGCTTTCTATACCTTCGGTGTAACCGATCCGCTGATCGGTAAATAACCACCGGTCCGTGAGTCGTCTGGCCGCCCGCGTCTGAACAGACCGGGCGGCCAGATTATTCATATTTGTGCCTGCATGCAATCGTCTGATCCGGATAAACAAGGATCGGGGGTACCAGGCCAGGCCAGGCCATCGCCATCACCCCCCGCTGGCCCATCGCAGCAGGTCTATGGCTGGTCTATATGTGAATGGCATGGCAATGCTGACCTTTGCCCTGTTCCATCTTTATATGATGCACTTATGTAATTTTTTATTTCTTTTGTGATCAATCAACAGGCCGGCTCATCCGTGTTTGCCACTGCAATTAAACTCGATGCGCGCTCTGCCAGAGCGTCAGCAGAAAAAAATCATTGAATACCAGAGACCATTCCAAGGAGAAAACATCATGCTTGTCAAATTTCCTCGCCGTCGCGCGATGCTTGTCACGCTTGCGCTATCCACGGTGCTGGCCGCTTGCGGCCACATGCCAGGACAATCGCCGAAAAATACAATAACGGTGATCTCTTCGGGCGGCTTTGCCTCTTCGGTCGAAGCGCTTGCCCCGCAATTTGAAAAACAATCGGGCTATCACGTTGAAATTGTCCATGGCTCATCCATGGGCGGCGCGCCAGATTCCATCCCGGCCCGACTGGACCGACAGGAACCGGCAGACATGGTTATCCTGGCCCGCAAATCACTGGACCAGCTCGTTAACAAAGGGCAGGTCGTCAAGGGCAGCCAGGTAGACCTGGTGCGTTCGCTTATCGGTATCTCGGTGCAGAAGGGTGCCCCCAAACCTGATATCAGCAGCGCCGAGGCGGTAAAACGTGCCCTGCTGGCAGCGCCTTCTATCGCCTATTCGGCCAGCGCCAGCGGCACCTATTATGAAAAAGAAATGATCAAGAAGCTGGGTATTGAAGCCCAGGTCAAGCCCAAGAGCAAGCGTATTGTGTCCGAGCGCGTAGGTGCCGTGGTGGCGCGCGGTGATGCAGCGCTGGGCTTGCAGCAGGTCAGTGAGTTATTGCCGATCAAAGGGGCTGATTACGTGGGCCCGCTGCCACCCGCCTTGCAAAAAGCCACCGTCTTTTCTGCCGGGGTGACCACGCATGCGCGCAATCAACAGGGTGCCAATGATCTGATCAAATTCCTGACATCCCCTGCCGCCGTTCAAACGATACAGCAAAACGGCCTGGAACCGGCCTTCCCGGCACAATAAACGGCATCCGGCACCGCTCGTGGGCCCTTTGTCAGCTGGCCAGGTGATCTACGCAAGGTTGATTGACAAAAGCGGAGATTAACAGCAGCATAAGTGCGGCGGATGATGCGAGAGATCGCTGCACTTATGCTACGCCGGGCGGGCCCTGCGCTGTTCTGCCACGCCTTGACCGCCCGCCCGCTGACCTGGCTTACATACGCCAGGTGCGGGCCACCTACGCAGAGACAGAAGGTTCACTGGCCGGCATGGCTGCTGCCTCGCATTCAATTGTCAAATGTGATATTTCATGGACCGGCCACAACTGCTCGCGTATTTGCCGGGCCGTGAGGCCACTGCCTGCCACGCTGACAATGGCTGCGCGAGCCTGTGGCCCGACCTGCCAGACATGCAGATCAGTGATGTTTACATCGTGCACCGGCGCCAGAATGTCGCGAATTTCCTGTGCAACGTGTTCGTCTGTCACATCCAGCAGCACGGCAGCGCTGGCCTTCATCAGGCTGTACGCCCATCTGCCAATCACCAATGAGCCAATCACCCCCATGACCGGATCAAGCCATACCCAGCCAAAATAGCGGCCTGCCAGCAGGGCCGCAATGGCCAGAACCGAGGTTAGGGCATCAGCCAGCACATGGATATACGCAGCCCGAATATTATTGTCGCCGCCAGGGGCATGTCCGTGCACATGATCGTGACCGTGGTCACCGGCAGCCCCATGGTGGTGATGACTGTGATGAGCGTGTCCATGATGATGGCCGCCCGACAGCATGAGCGCACTCACAATATTGACGAACAAGCCGACGATCGCAACAATGGCCGCCTCACCAAATGCAACGCTGGTCGGATTGAGCAATCTGGCGACCGACTCAACCGCAATGCCAAGGGCCACCATGGCAAGGATAAGCGCCGACGCAAACCCGGCCAGATCTCCCACCTTTCCGGTTCCGAAGCTGAAACGCCGGTTGTTTACATTGCGCCGTGCAAACGCATATGCGCCCGCCGCAATTCCAAGAGCACCCGCATGCGTGGCCATATGAAAGCCATCGGCCAGTAAGGCCATGGAGCCGGTCAGATAGCCGGCCGCAATTTCCACGACCATCATCACAAATGTCAGGATGACCACCCACAGCGTGCGCCTGGCATTTTCATCATGGGAAGTGCCCAGAAATGCATGGCTGTGGGGGCTGTGTTCCGAATACATCATCTGTTCCTATTATTTCGAATACTGGCGAATCGCCTTGAGCAATTCGTTCACGCCCGCCTGGCGCTGCTCGTTGCTCAGCCCCGGATCAGCGACATGAAATTGCGCATGCGCTTCAATAATCTGTTCAAGCAATCCGTTCAAGGCGCCGCGCGTTGCCGCCACAAGATGCAGCGTCTTGCCACAATCGGCCTTGGCCTGCAGCGCGCGCTCAATGGCCTGGACCTGTCCGGCAATTCTGCGAACCCGCTTGAGCAATTCATCATTATCGTCATGTAAGTGCGACATACCCTACCCCCCTATGCTATATATCGTAATCATAATTCAGCGGACCGGTTTGCGCAATCAACAACAGGGATAGCGTGTATATTCCCGGGTCCCACCTGTCCGGGCTAACCCCTACTTGTTTATTTCAATTGTGCTTATTAATATGATGATATGCACAATGAAATAAAACCTCGTAATGAAAGCCGCATGCCGCTGTATCTGCAGGTGGCCAAGCTCATGCGCCAGAAGATCGAAAGCCAGCAATGGCGCTTCGGGGAGCAGATTCCTACCCTGGACAATCTGGTGGAGCAATTCGAGGTATCGCGAATCACCTTGCGCGCTGCGCTGAACCTGCTGGAGGATAACGGGATTATCCGGCGCACGCGTGGAGTGGGCACATTTGTTGCCAAGGACCTGTCCGAACAGCGCTGGTTCAGGCTGGCCAACAGTTTTGATGAACTGGTGCAGGCTGTATCGACACTGAAAATTCGCATGTTGCCCATAGAACCGGGCGAGCGGGCGCCAGATCCGGCCTTCGGCTTTGATGGCAACAGTGCGCCCTATCAGCGATTGCGCCGGGTGCATTACCGTGAAAACACGCCTTATTGCCTGATCGATATCTATCTGGACAAGACGATTTTCGACAGCGACCCGGAAGGCTTTCGCACTGCGCCGGTAGTACCGCAGCTGGCCAAACGGCCAGACATCCGCATTAATCAGGCCCGGCAGATCATGCGTATCACCGTATCGGATAAGGAGACGGCGTCGCATTTGAACATTGGCGTAGGCGATCCGATTGCCGATGTCTGCCGTGTCTTCAAGGATCCCTCGGACAAAATCCTGTATTACGCGCATATTCAATATCCTGCGCAGCTGATTCAGATTGACACCGATCTGCTGCAAAACGATATCGCCCATCACCAGTATTGAGGTCACTGGACGCTGCACCTAAAAAAACATATGGAGACAAGGATGGCAAAAGCCACAAGAAGCAGCAACCGATCGGGCAATCTGGCCTGGTCCTTTTTTCCCTTTATCTGCCTGATCGCAGTCTGGATGCTGGTGCACGCTTCAGGCTGGATCAGTCCGGCATTGCTGCCTTCGCCACTGGAAGTGCTACAGACTTTCTGGACACACCTGACCCAGGGAGGTCTGCTGGTGAATATGGCCATGTCCATCCAGCGCGTAGTGGGCGGATTGCTGCTGGGTATGTTGCTGGCCGTGCCCATCGGCTTTCTGATCGGCTGGTACAAACCCATACGGCGTTTTGTCGACCCGCTGGTCAATTTCTTTCGCGCCCTGCCACCTATCGCGCTTATTCCACTTGTGATTGTGTATTTCGGCATTGGCGAAATGGCCAAAATTGCAATTCTTTTCTATGCCTCCTTTTTTGCCGCTGTCATTGTGATGTACGAAGGCATGAATCAGATCAGCCCTGTGTATATACGCGTGGCCAAGACCCTGGGCGCCACCGATATGGAAATCTTCCTCAAAGTCATGGTGCCCATGACCGTGCCCCACATGCTGACTGCGCTCAGGGTCGCGCTGGGCGTGGCATGGGCAACCCTGGTCGCGGCTGAACTGGTGGCGGCCCAGGAAGGCCTGGGCGCGATGATACAGAACGCCTCGGCATTCTTTGATCTTCGCGCCATTTACGTAGGGATTATTTGTATTGGCGCCATTGCCCTATTGATGGATGTGGCCATTCGCAAATTATCGAACCGATTGATCAGTTGGCAGGACAGGGCCGGGGAATAGAGATGCAGACAAATAAAGAACGGATTGTTTTTGATAATGTGTCCATGCAGTTTGATACACCGGGTGGTGTACTGGAAGTTGTCCGGGATATGTCCTTTAGCGTCAACCAGGGCGACTTTATTTCACTTGTGGGACCATCCGGCTGTGGCAAAACCACCCTCATGAACATGGCCGCAGGCTTTGTCAAACCAACCAGCGGCGCGGTCATGCTCGATGGCAAACCGATTGAGCAGCCAGGCCCGGATCGGGGCGTCATGTTCCAGGAGTATGGCGTCTTTCCCTGGCTCACGGTCGAGCAAAATATTGCATTCGGATTAAACCTGAAAGTGAGCAAAAACCTGAATGCCGCAGACAAGAAAGAGATTGTGGAGCGTTATCTGAACCTGATGGGGCTGGCCGATTTTCGCAAGGCCTTTCCGAAAACACTGTCGGGTGGCATGAAGCAGCGCCTGGCGCTCGCCCGGACCTACGCGGTACGTCCCGAATTTGTCCTGATGGATGAACCGTTTGGGGCGCTGGATGCGCAGACCCGCAGCGCAATGCATGATCTGCTGCTGGATGTGCTGTACGCGGAAGGCAAAACGGTGATGCTGATTACACACTCGGTCGAAGAAGCCGTCTATCTGTCCAATAAGGTGCTGATTATTTCCGCACGTCCGTCGCGCATTCGTGAGGTGATCGATATCCCCTTTGCGTATCCCCGTAATCGATCGCTGCAGGAAACCCCTGAATTTAATGCGTTGCGCGCCCGGATTCACAACAGCGTGATGCAGGAATATGCTGCACAGGAAGCACTGGCAAAGGAAAAACGCGTCGCCTAGACGCACTGGCTGTCAAATACCAAAGGAGATCGTTGCTATGAAACGTAGAACTTTTATCAAGATGGCGGCCAGTACGGCAGCCGTTGGGTTACATGCCTCACCCGTTTTCGCCCAGAGCAGCACCAAAGTCAAAGTGGGCTATCTTCATACTTTGGCCGTTGATGGCCAGATCTGGCTGGCCGAGGACATGGGCATCTGGAAAAAAAACGGGCTGCAGTTGGAATTCATTCAATTTCAGACCGGCCTGGAACTGTTTCAGGCCATGAGCGGCGGCAGTATTGACGTACTGAGCACCGGCGCCGTCATGTCCAACTTCCCTGCTCGCGGACAAGGCAAAGTATTTTTGATGAACGACGTGGAGTTTGCCACAGCGCAGTTATGGGTGCACCCCGATATGGGGGTCAACTCTATAGCTGATCTGAAAGGCAAGCAGATATCCACCACCACAGGCACCACCGCCCATGTATTCCTGGACAATGCCTTGCGCAAAAACGGACTGGACCCCAAGAAGGATGTGAAAATCATCAACCAGCGCATGCAGGATGCAGTGACTGCGTTCATTTCCAAAGCGGTACCTGCCATTGCCTTGTGGGTGCCGTTTAACATTCCCATCCGCAACAAAGTGCCCGGCGCAAAAATGCTGGTGGATGCCTCCAAGTTTTACCCCGAAGCGGCCATCATGGGCGGCTGGGCAGCACGCAATGATTATTACGACAAGAACAAGGACGTGCTGGAAAAAATTATCCGCGGCTGGGCCCAGGCCAATGACTATCTGATTGCCAATACCGACAAGGCACTTGAGGCAATTCAAGCAAAACATTATCCCCAGGTCCCGCTGGCAGATATCAAGGAGCAGTATGCGGCCCAGAAAATGTTCACATCTGCGGAATGGGCCAAGCTGTATGCCGACGGTTCCGTCACCAAATGGCTGCAGCGCGTTAGCGATTTCTTTATTGATTTTGCCAGCATTCCGAACGCCACACCGGCGGCCCAATATTTTGATCCCAAACTTTATCTGAACGTGATCAAAGCATGAACCAAATGAGTGAACAACGGTCGATACAGCATTCTGGCGCTTACGATTATATTATCGTGGGCGCCGGTTCGGCCGGCTGCGTCCTGGCCAATCGTCTGTCGGCCAACCCGGCCGTTCGCGTGCTGTTGCTCGAAGCGGGTAAGCCAAACAAAAATTTCTGGCTGCACCTGCCGGTCGGCTATTTCAAAACCATTTACGATACCCGTTTTTCCCGCCTGTTCGATACCGAGCCGTGTGAAGGCACGGCGGGCAGAAACATCATCTGGCCGCGCGGCCGGGTGCTGGGCGGATCCAGCTCTATCAACGGCCTGCTGTATATTCGAGGCCAGCATCAGGACTATGACGACTGGGCCGCCAAGGGCGCCACGGGCTGGGATTATCAGTCAGTGTTGCCCTTCTTCAAACGCTCCGAGGGCTATGAACATGGTGAAAGCCAATATCACGGTGGTCATGGCGAATTGGGCGTATCCGATCTGAAAAATGACCATCCTTATTGTCAGGCGTGGCTGGCTGCGGGGCAGGAGTTCGGGCTACCCTTCAACCCCGACTTCAATGGCGCTACCGAATTCGGCGTGGGCGCCTATCAGTTGAGCATGAAAAACGGCTGGCGCTCCAGCGCGGCAACCGCGTTTCTGCGACCTGTTCAAGCCCGTGCCAACCTTACCGTGCTGACCGAAGCGCATCTGACCCGTATTGTGTTCAACGGTACAACGGCCGCCGGTGTGCAATGGCTGCAAAATGGCGCGGTCTATCAGGCACAGGCCGATGCCGAAGTGATTTTATCGGCCGGCGCCGTGCAGTCTCCGCAAATATTGCAGTTGTCGGGCGTGGGGCCGAAAGCGTTGCTGGAGAAGTACGGCATTCCAGTGGTCTTTGATGCGCCCGAAGTGGGGGAAAACCTGAAAGACCACTACCAGGCGCGCACCATTGTTCGTCTGAAAAAGAAAATGTCGCTCAATAATGACGTTCGCAATCCGCTGAAACTGGCGGCCATGGGTTTGCAATGGGCATTCAGAAATGCCGGCCCGCTTACCGTGGGTGCGGGGCAGGTCGGCGGATTCGCAAAAACAGAATACGCGACCGACGCCCGATCAGATATGCAATTTAATGTGATGCCCTTATCGGTAGACAAACCCGGCACCCCGTTGCATTCCTACCCCGGCTTTACCGCCTCGGCCTCGCAGTGCCGGCCGGCATCACGAGGCCGACTGCAGATCCGCAGCGCCGATCCATTGGCCCCGCCTGCTATCGAAACCCGTTATCTGAGCGAAGAGATTGATCGCCAAACGCTGGCCGCAGGGCTGCAAATGCTGCGAGACATTTATAACCAGCCGGCCTTTCGCGACCTGATCGACACCGAAGTGCTGCCCGGCAGCGAGCGCCAATCGCGCGAAGGCATGATTGCATTTGCACGCGAAGGCGGCGGCACGGTGTTTCATGCCGTTGGCACATGCCGCATGGGCTCGGACCCATGTGCAGTGGTTGACCCCATGCTCAAAGTCCAGGGTGTGCAGCATCTGCGCGTTATTGATGCATCTGTTATGCCCGACATGATCTCCGCCAATACCAACGCTGCCTCGATCATGATTGGCGAAAAAGGCGCCGATCTGATCCTGAATGCAAAAGGCTAGCGCGCCCGAAAAAATCAATCGCAATAAAGGATAATCATGCAGGACACCGATAGCCAAAGCGCTGGTAACAGCCCGCGGGGCAACAGCAACAATGCTAGTCTGCCGCCATTGCAGCCGATCAAGCTGGCGCACGTAGAGGCGCTGGTTTTTCGCGCGCCTGTGAGCGAGCCGGTGCAGACCTCTTTTGGGATCATGTACGACCGGCCAGCTGTGCTGGTTCGAGTGCAAAGCCACGAGGGACTAGTCGGCTGGGGCGAAATATGGTGCAATTTCCCCAGCGTTGGTGCCGAACACCGCGCCCGCATCCTGCAATCGTGCATTGCGCCGATATTGCTCGAACGCACCTGGGACAACCCCAGACAGGCATTTGAAGCCCTGCACCAGCGCCTGCATGTGCTGGGGATACAAAGCGGCGAACCAGGCACGCTGGCGCAGGCCATCGCCGGCGCGGACATTGCGCTGTGGGACCTGGCGGCAAGGCAGGCGGGCAAACCGCTGTGGCAGTTGCTGGGCGGCACACCAAACATTGCCGTTTACGCTTCCGGCATCAGCCCCGGCAACCCTGAAAAACTGGCCGTGGCCAAGCAGCAGGAAGGCTATCGCGCCTTCAAGCTGAAAGTGGGGTTCGGCCGCGACCGCGATATCGGCAACCTGCGCAGCCTGCGCGAGCTGCTGGGACCGGACACGCCTTTGATGGTAGATGCGAACCAGGCCTGGTCGGCGGATGAAGCGCAGCACATGGCCAGGCTTCTTGCACCTTTTGCTCCCGAGTGGCTGGAAGAGCCAATGACTGCAGACACTTCGCTGGATGCCTGGCGGCAACTGGATGCAGTCAGCGACATTACGCTTGCCGGCGGCGAGAATATCCGGGGCGAGGCCAATTTCCGCGACACCATTGATTCAGGCGCGTTCGGCGTGATCCAGCCCGATCTGGGCAAATGGGGCGGCTTCAGTGGCTGCGTGCCGGTTGGTCATTATGCCGTTGCCCAGCAGCGCCTGTTCTGTCCACACTGGCTGGGCGGCGGCATCGGCCTGGTTGCGTCCATGCACCTGAAAGCCACTGTTGGCGGACCGGGTTATGTCGAAGTAGACTCCAACCCGAACCCGCTGCGGGATCTTATTGCCGGGCCGTATCTGACGCCGGATGAAGGCCGGGTAACACTTTCCGATGAGCATGGTATTGGTATCACACCTGACATGGACCAGTTGCGACAATTCCAGTTGAAATATTAAGCCGACAATTTATCGTGCCATAGGTACTGCTGCGCCAGACAGGCTGCTGATGGATTGAGGCCGAAATGATCCCTGTCCACCGCATAATGTGATTCACCGCAGAGCCGGTGCCCTGCGCAAAGCTGGATCAGAACGTGCCGGTATACATACCGCCATCAATCAGCATGTTCTGGCCCGTGATATAACCGGCCTGCTGACTGCACAGAAAGGCGCACAGGGCGCCGAATTCGTCAGGATGGCCAAACCGCCTGGCAGGCACGACCGCCTGCTGGGCCTGTCTGATCGTGTCCATGTCCTTGCCGGATTTGCTGGCCGCCACTTTCATTGTGCCTTCCAGGCGATCGGTCGCAAACTTTCCCGGCAGAATATTGTTGATGGTCACGCCCTTTGCCGCGATGCTGGAGCGCGCCACGCCTGCAACAAATCCTGTCAGGCCCGAGCGTGCTCCGTTGGACAATCCCAGAATATCGATGGGCGCCTTCACCGCGCTTGAAGTGATATTGACGATCCGCCCGAAGCCGCGTGATGCCATGCCATCAACAGTGGCCCTGATCAATTCAATCGGCGTCAACATATTAGCGTCAATCGCCTTGATCCAGGCATCGCGCTCCCATTCACGAAAGTCGCCGGGAGGTGGTCCGCCCGCATTGGTCACCACAATATCAAAATCCTTGCCAGGACCGCCGGCAGCACCGAAGACCGCCTCGCGTCCTTGAACAGTTGTGATATCGCAGGCAATGGAAATAACCTTTGCGGCAGTGAACCCATCGCGTGTTGCCGCAGCATCGGCCAGAGCGGTCAATTCGCTTGCTGCGGCTTGCAGCACCTCGGGGCGCCTCGCATTAATCACCACGTTAACGCCGTTATCAACCAGCGCCTTGGCGCATCCAAACCCCAACCCTTTGCTGGCGCCACAAACCAGGGCCCACTTGCCCGCTATTTCCAGATTCATACCTGCTTCCTTTTTATGCTAATGCCATGGATACCGTTTCCGTTAGTCGTTCTGCACAGGGCAAAAGCAACAAATGTGCAGAGCATGGGAAATCATAAACGAAATAGACAATTGATACTGCCGTGATCAGACAGACTGTATATATGAACGAGTCATTCAGATGTACACGAAACAGGCCAGACAAGGTCCCTTGGCGACGACCGGAACGCGAACATACGCCGGTATGAGGTCAGGATTTACGGCCGTCGCCCTTTTGTGACTAGCTCAACCGGCAGTCTGCTTGTCATGTTGATGGTCGGTCAAGATTCAAGATGTTTGCGTCGTTCCAGCTCGGCCGCAGAGGGAGTCACGGCAGCGAACGAACCTGTTTCGATATCACCAGAACGCACATAGTGATTGACAATAACACCGCTATCGGACGCCTGCGTGCTTAACAACTCAAATGCCACCGGCGCCGCCCCTCCCGCAAAAAGCCTTTTGCCTTTGCCCAGAACCAGCGGAAATATCATGATGTACATTTCATCGACCAGATCATGTGCATGCAGGGTTTGCAGAAAATCAGCAGACCCCTGGGTAAGCAGATCCGGCCCTTCCTCTTCTTTCAGTTTACGCACCGCCGCCACGACATCAGTGCCCAGCACCTGGCTGTTCTGCCAGTCAGGCTTGAAATTTGCATTACGTGTGGCAACGTATTTTTCTATCTGGTCGAACAATGCGCCTAGCGGCTCTTCCGGCCCGACATACGGCCAATGGGCTGCAAAAATATCGTAGGTTTTTCGCCCAAGCAGCAAATCAAATGGACGGGCAAAGATTTCTCCAACCTTCACGCCCAGTGATTCATCAAAATAGGGAACCAGCCAGCCGCCGTACCGGAACCCGCCCGCCGGGTCTTCCTGTGGGCCGCCCGGAGCCTGCATGACCCCGTCCATACTCACAAATGCGCCAACAATGACTTTTCTCATCAAGGTTCTCCTTTGCAGATATCGACAAACGCAATAATTCTAGTTGAGATGCAAATGCCCGACTACGAGAGTAAAGTATATACCTGTGCAAGATTCATTATATTGTCTACAATAATAAATACTGAGTTGTAAACAAATATATCGACCGCTAGACGACGGCAAAAACGCTCTGACTGCGTATCGGTGGGGAAATAGCGAGTATGGTTGAAAGCACATCACGTAAACCGCGCAAAGCGGCATCACAGCAGTTACCTAGTCTGGAAAATATTGTAGAGACGCTTCGCAACCGTATCGTCAACCAGGAGTTACCACCGGGTTCCAAGTTACGAGAGTCCGTTCTTACCGAGGAATTCAATGTATCGCGACCGCGTATCCGCGAAGCCTTTGGCGTGTTGGAAGACCGCGGTCTGATCCAACGAATCCCCAATCGGGGTGCAGTGGTCACCCGTCTGGAAGCTGATGAAATCTTTGCGCTTTTTGAGGTACGCGAAGTCATGGAGGCGCTTGCCGTTCGTTTGGCAACAGAGCGAACCGACCCAACCTCCTGGGCGGATCTGGTAGAACGTTTCGACGGACCTGCCGAAAGCGCATTGGAACGAGGAGATCTGGATTTCTATATCGATTGCATCAATCAATTCAGAGAGCGCACGACCGTCGCCGCCGGCAATGCCATACTCACAGACCAAATGGCCAGTTTCTATGACAGAACAAAAGTGTTGATCAGGAGACTGGTGCTTGTTCCGGGACGCGCAGCGCAGGGGCTTAAACAACATCAGGAAATTTTAAAAGCCATGTCCGACGGTGACGCTGAACTGGCAGAACGCTTAAAGCGAGCCAATATTCGCAGTTCGCGGGACAGTTTTGCGCAGTACAGGAAGTATCTGCTGTAAATTCCACAACATCTACTTCCTGCTACGTCACGCCCGTTCAGCCGGTTATTGCGGTTTTATTCCGACATCCTCACCAACTTGCTGCCAAAGCGCCAACTCCTTGCGCAGCGTCTGTTCGAAATCAGCTGCAGAGCCGTTACTCAATGTCAATCCTCCTGTCTTGGATAACCGCTCTTTAATGGCGGGCGTCCTGAGTACCGCGTTGATTTCATCATTGAGCTGCCGAACCAGATCCTCTGATATACCCGCTGGCCCCATCACACCAAAAAACAGGCTGCTGTTATATTCCGGTGCACCCGCCTCGGCAAACGTCGGAACATTTGGAATGAGCGGTGAGCGATTCGCGCCGGATACCGCCAGCCCCTTTGCTCTGCCACTCGCGACTACGGGTGCAGCAAGAAGTATCGTGTCCATGTACGCATCGATCTGATTTCCGATCAGTGCAGCACTGGCCTGACCATTGCCCTTGTAAGGAATATGGACAAGATCAATTCCCTTCGCTCTTGAAAAGGCCTCCATTGCCATATGAGTGGAGCCGCCCACCCCCGAGCTGCCGAAATTGACTGTGTCCGGATGTTTTTTTGTATAGTCGATAAATTCTGATAAATTTTTAACTGGCATCTGACTTGATGCCAGCAGTACCGTTGGCAGATAACCGACAAGCGCAATAGGCCTGAGCTCGGAAATGACTTTCCTGGCGTTTTTATACACTGCGGGGTTGACGGCAATCGCGCTGGACACCATAAGCAATGTGTATCCATCCGAAGGTGCACGTGCAGTATCCTGTGCGGCAATCGACCCGCCGGCCCCAACTTTGTTCTCTACCACAACGGGCTGTTTAAGGCGGGTAGCCAGGCCCTCTGCCACGATACGCCCCACTATGTCTGTCGCACTGCCGGCAGAAAATCCGATATACATCTTTATCGGCTTTGCGGGATAGTCCGAGGCCGCCATGGCCTGGCCATATGACATATGTAAACAAAAAATCACCATCAGCCTGTAAATCGATCTAAGCATTTATGTCTCCTTTTATCGTACGCGCAATTTCGCTGCATTTTTTCTGATATGCGCTGCAACAAGCGTACCGACGGACCATCCGTCGCTAGCCTCAAACAGAAACCGTCTCTCTTTTCATAAAATAGTGATCGACAAAACCGGTAGTCACATCTCCAGCACCGAATCGCTTATCAGCAACCAGATCGATCAGGAACCGGGCATTTGTGCCTAGTCCGTCAAGGGTCAGTTCGCCAAGTGCACTGCGCATCCGTTCAATGGCGCTGGCACGCTCGCTTCCCAGAGCGATAATCTTCGCAATCATCGGATCGTAATAGGGACTTATTTGGTCACCCTCCCGGACCCCAGTATCGATGCGGCATGTGCTATCGGCACGCGGCCAGCGCAAACGACTGATTGTTCCCGAAGAAGGCAGAAATTTTTTCTCAGGCCTCTCCGCATACAGACGACATTCGATTGCATGTCCGGTCACCACAATACGCTCTTGAGATATCTGCCCAAGCGCTCCAAGCGCGTGCTTGATCTGCCATGCCACCAGATCGATACCCGTCACCATTTCCGTGACTGGATGTTCAACTTGTATACGCGTGTTCATTTCCAGAAAGTACACAAGGTCCCGATCACAATCGTAAATGAACTCTACAGTGCCGGCGCCATTGTAATTCTGAGCGGATGCAAGCGCGACTGCAGCGCCATGCAACTTGTGACGTACAGACGTGGAAATATGAGGGGCTGGCGCTTCTTCAACAATCTTCTGAAATCGGCGCTGGATTGAGCACTCTCTGTCATGCAAGTGAATGGCGGCGCCGTTGCCAAATCCAAATATCTGCACTTCGATATGCCGCGCCCTGGGTACAAGGCGTTCCAGATAAACAGCACGATCCCCAAATGCCTTGCCAGCCATGGATTGAGTAGCCTCGACAACGGCCACCAAGTCTTGGGGCCGGGCAACCTCACGCATGCCGATACCACCACCACCCGCTGCCGCTTTGACCAGTAACGGATAGCCAACCTGCAGCGCAGCTTCCTGCAGATAATCATTACTTTGTTCTACAAATCTATCGCTGCCAGGAAGAATTGGAACACCGGCCTCGAATGCAATTTTACGGGCGCGCTCCTTGTCGCCCATATTGGTAATAGTCTCTGCGGTCGGCCCTATCCAGATCATCCCTGCACGGGACACTGCATCGGCAAATTGCGCGTTTTCTGATAGGAAACCATATCCCGGGTGAATGGCTGTGGCCGAGACCCCACGGGCGGCCTCAAGAATAGCCTGACTATTAAGATAACTATCGCGCGCGTGTGATCCTCCTATCGCAACACGCTGATCAGCCATCGCTACATGTCGTGAATTGGCATCGACGTCCGAATAAACAGCAACGGTGTGCAGATTCAGCCGGCGGCAACTCTCAATAATCCGACATGCAATTTCGCCCCTATTGGCGATTAGAATTTTCTGTGTCATGTTTCGTCCTTGATCTTTGTCCAAAGGCATTAGATCCGGCGTCAGGGTTGAACGCCATATCTGGGTTTAAGACCAAGGTCTGCACGCAGCCGCTTTTCTGCCAGCGCGATAAATTCGCACAGGATCGGCCGGGTCTGCCGTGGATCGATAATTTCTTCCACCGCAAATGCCTCTGCTGTTCTA
The DNA here is from genome assembly GCA_023423975.1 of Pseudomonadota bacterium. Lineage (GTDB taxonomy): Bacteria > Pseudomonadota > Gammaproteobacteria > Burkholderiales > Burkholderiaceae_B > Advenella. The sequence continues at coordinate 126,952 of JAFAEO010000026.1, read as the reverse complement.
TACGGGCTTGCATAAGGTTTTAGTTCCGCTTCAATCTCTCTTTCCCTGGCGGCGGGGTCCGGTGAAGACATGATCTCCTTGCGAAAAGCCGCAGCCACGCCGCCTTCGACAGGCAATGAACCCCATTCAGCAGAAGGCCAGGCAAGTTTAAGATCTATATCATTTTTGTTGCATGTCGCCATTCCTGCCATGCCGTAGCATTTTCGGATCACCAGGGTTATGGTAGGTACGCGCAGCTTGCCAGCCACGCAGACGGCGCGCATCCCTTCGCGCAACGTGCCTTCCTGCTCGGCTTTCAAGCCGACCATGAAGCCGGGCACATCGACAAAGAAGATCAGCGGAATATGAAACGTGTCACAAAGTTCCATAAAGTGAATTTGTTTCCGGGCTGAATGGACGTCCATTGCTCCCCCATATACCATCGGGTTATTCGCAATAATTCCCACGGGGCGCCCGCCCAGCCGGGCCAGCAAAGTTATTACCGATTTGCCGTAGGTAGGCTGGATCTCAAAGCATGAGTCCGTATCGCAGACCAGCCGTACCAGCCGCAGCATGTTATAGGCCTGAGTACGTTTTTCCGGAACGATGCTAGCCAACAGAGGGTCACACCTGTCGATCGGGTCGATATTTTCCGTTACAGGCGGCAGTTCCCAAACATTGCTCGGCATATAACTCAGGAATCGACGGATTTGATCTATGGCGTCCTCTTCCGATGCAGCACAATTGTGTATTGTGCCGGCAGTATCAACGGCCACTTTCGTGCCGCCCAGATCGTTCTTATCGATAACCTGACCCAGCGAGCGTTTTACAACGGGCGGACCAGCGGCAAATATTTGACTGGACTGGCTCACCATTACGGAGAAATGGGAAAGAATGGCACGTCCTGCCGGCCCGCCTGCGGCGGTTCCCAGGACTGCAGAGACCACCGGCACCTGCCCTAGAAGCTCTACAGATCTCTCAAATCCATGGACGCCAGGAAAGACGCTATGCCCTCGCCTTTTTAGTGATGTGACACTTCCGCCGGCACCATCAATAAGGTTCACCAGAGGGATGAGATAATGAAAAGCAAAATCTTCTATAAACCCACCCTGCCCGCCTTTTCTGCGGCTACTACCAAAGGTGGTGCCCCCACGGACAGTGAAGTCCTCGCCGCCAAGCGCAACCGGTCGCCCGTCAATTCTCGCCAGGCCGGCAACATAAGGCGCAGGCGTCACGGAAACCAGAGCATTATTTTCATCATAGCTGCCCGTGCCGGCCAAGGTGCCTACCTCGCGAAAGCTGTTGCTGTCGATTAATTTCTCAATGCGCTCCCGTATCGTCAGACGGCCTGCCGCATGCTGGCGCTCTATTGCTTGAGGTCCGCCCATTTTTTTTGACTCGGCCAGGCGAAACGCCAACTCGGGAAACTCCGTTTCCTGAACGACGGCCGCCTTCTTGGCCCCGGCTGCTGCTGAATCATTCATGACGCCACCACGCACAGAATCTGATCTTCGTTCACACTGTCTTGATGCTTTACATTGATGGCTTGCAAGGTGCCCTCGGCAGTCGCCTCGATTGGAATCTCCATTTTCATGGACTCCAGAATCATGATAACGTCGCCTTCTTCAACCTTGTCACCAACGGTTCGTTCAATTTTCCAAACAGTCCCTGTGACCGGGGAGTTGATTTCAATTTGTGGCATTTTGCGTAGTCTCCTGTATTGAGCATGTAATTTCTGAGTCAACGAGCCTGGACGTTAGCGGTCCTTGAATCCGCGCTTTTGTGAATGATATTTTGCTCTGACAATTCATCGATTTGGCGCTGTGATAATCCGGCCAATTCCGACAGAACGACCTGCGTATCGTGACCGGTGTCGCGGCCGGACCATAGAACCGCACCAGGCGTTCTGGACAATTTTGGTATGACATTTGCCATTGCGACAGGGCCCAGCAAGGGATCTTCCGGGGACACAATCATCTCGCGCGCCTGATAATGAGGATCGGCAAAAATGTCCTCGATATTGAATATTCGAGAGGCTGGCACGCCGACCTGCCCCAGAATTTCTTCCAGCGCCTCCAGGTGATGCGTAACCGTCCAATCTGCAACAATTGCATCCATCTCGTTCTCATGTCTCGCTCTGTCGGCTGGCTCGGCAAAGCGCGGATCAACCAGCAAATCATCGCGACCCATTGCCGCGACAAGACGCTTATAGATACTTTGCGAGCCGGCCGTGATATGGATATAACGATCATCGGCGGTCGGATAGAGTGAATTGGGTGTGTGCCCCGGCAAGCGCGAGCCGCAACGCTTCGCAATAATTCCCAATTGCTGATAGGCAGCAATGTGTGGTTCCATGAAACTGAATGCAGCCTCATAAAGCGCTGCATCAACGATTTGTCCTTTCCCCGTACGCTGACGGTCCATTATTGCCATGACTGCGCCAAACGCGGCGTATAGTCCGGTAATATAGTCTGTCATGGACACAGCAACCCGGGCAGGCGCCCGGTCTGGATCGCCGGTAATTTCACGAAGTCCGCTAAACGCTTCGCAGACCACCCCGTATCCTGGACGGCGACTATAAGGCCCATCCTGGCCGTATCCACTGATGCGGACCAGGACAAGTCCGGGGTTGACTACAGACAGGCTGTCATAGCCCATTTCCCATTTTTCAAGCGTGCCCGGCCGAAAATTTTCAATCACAATATCTGCTTTTTCACACAAGATGCGGGCAATGTCGCGCCCTTTCTTTTGGCGAAGGTCAATGGAGACATTTTTTTTGTTTCTTAAAATGGAAGCGCCATAAAGCGACCGGCCATTTTTACTATTTCCCATCGATCGCACCGCATCACCCTCCTTTTGCTCAATTTTGATGACCTCTGCTCCGAAATCTGCCATCAAACGAGCACAAAAGGGGCCTGCTACGGTAGAGCCCAACTCAATGACCCGGTAACCCGACAATGGGCCTGTGCCACCGGAGTGGGTTTTCTGCTCGTCCTGGAACATGTCTCTCCTTTCTGTCGAATGAAATATGGCGCTTGCCGGCTATCGACCGCCTGTTTGATTTGATTATAGATAGGCTTTTGCAATATCGTCAACAAAAATGTATACATTTTTGTTTCCATTAAAAAGATTCGATATCGACGTATCAAAGCACTCAATAGGAGCATTGGCGGGCAAAGATGGGAAAGACAGGGGATGAGTGGCCAGTGGCGCTTACGACCCACACAAAGCAGCAGATCACAGCGACACTGGCGCGTTTGCACATGATGTGAAAAAATGCCAGCCCTGACACGAACAAAACGGCCCATTGACACGCTTATTCGTAATTCAGCGGCTGGCAATATATGCCATATGTAATTTACCGGCGCTAAATCGCCAGCTCCGTCATAACAAACAATGCAGGCAGAACGCTTGCAGGCTTTACTCTTGCTCGCCTGCCCCCGGGGCTAATGTTCGCGCAAAGCGTCAATCTGCGCGGCGGTGATATCCCCCGGCAAGCCTCCCCAGGTAGTACGCGTGTAATTGACCAGGTCGGCCATTTGCTGATCGTTCAGCTTGCGGGCAAACCCCGGCATGCTTTGCATGTTGCCGTTGCCGGGGAACGCCTGCTCTGGCAGACCATCAAGAATAGAGGCGATTAGATTGGTGGCGTCGCCCTGACGGACCGTTGCATTGCCTGTCATCGCCGGTGCAACATTCGGTTTGCCCTCGCCTGACACGCCGTGACAGCCCGCGCAAAGATTCAGATACTGCGCCCTGCCCTTATCGCCGCCTGGCGTCAATTGCGCCACTTTGGGTGGCGGTGGTTTATCACCCATCAGATACGTGGTCATGGCCTTCATATCCTCTTTTGTCAGGTACTGCGTGCTAAGGGCGACCACCATATGCATTTCGCTGAAGGCAGAGCCTTGCGGGGCGGTGCCGGTTGCCAGGAATTGGCCCAGGTCGCCGGGTGTCCAGCCGCGCTCAGCCAATCCACCCGGCGTGATATCCGCAGCCTTGAAGCGCCCAAGGGTGCCGCCCTTGAGTGATTGGGCCAGATCCATCTGGCCAAACATGCCGCGTGGCGTATGGCATTCGGCGCAATGCCCCATCACATCTGTCAAATACCGCCCCCGCACCCATAATTCGGAGTCGCCTGAAGAGACTGCCGGCAACGGATCCTTGTTCTGAAACAGCAGATTCCAGCCGATCATCAGAAAGCGCTGATTGAATGGAAATGGCAGATCGTTCTGGGGCGTTGGCACATCAATAGCTGGTCTGGTCATCAGATAGGCATAGATATCGTCCAGGTCCTGATCGCTCATCAGGTAATAAGAGTTGTACGGCATCGCCGGGTACAGGTGCCGCCCGCCAGGCGTGATGCCTTCTCTGACTGCGCGATAAAAGTCTTCCCGTGTCCAGCGACCAATACCGTAATCGGCCGAGGGCGTAATGTTGCTGCCATGCACCGTTCCAAAGGGGGTTTCCATTGGAAAGCCGCCGGCAAACAGACCACCGCCTTCCACGGTGTGACAGGCGGCGCAGTCTGCCGCCCTGGCAGCATAGCGTCCGCGCGCTATCTGTTCGTCCGTGGCCGACACCTTCTGCACGGGATTATCATTACTGCGATTTTCACGCCACCACAAGATGGCAACAATAATCAGCAACACAACCACTATAAGAAACACGGCCGGAAGAAAACGTCTTTTAGCCATTTTTTGTCTCCCTGATCAGGCCTGGCGTCTTAAGGACCAGGTCACGCACTGCTTCATAGTAGCGCACATAGCCCGTGCAACGACAAATGTGATTATTCATCGCCTTAAGGATCGCGTTTTCCAGCTCATCCCTGGCAATGGGATTGCGCTTGAGCCCTTCAATGAATACCGTCGCGGCGTTCACAAACCCGGGCGTGCAGTAGCCACACTGGAAGCTGTAGTGATCCATGAAGGCCTGCTGCACAGGCGACGGAACTTCTTCGCCCTTGTCATTGAGTACAGCATGCCCTTCCACGGTACGGATCGCCTTGCCATCGAAATAATGGGCTCCGGTGATACAGGTTCGCGTCTCCTGGCTGCTGCCGTCAGGCTGATCTTCAATAACGACACAGGCGTGACAAACACCCTGACCACAGCCAAGGCGTGAGCCGGTCAAGTTGACGTACTCATGCAGGAAGTCAATCATCATCATGCCTTCGGCAATATCAAGCGGCCCCTGTTTCTTGCCGTTGATGGTCACCGTAATTGGTCGGGTGGTGATTTTCATTGGAAGACCCCTTTAATGTTGTCAGCGCGTACCGGCAGATGGCGAAAATAATGTCCGCTGGCATGCGCAATCGCATTGACTACCGCAGCAACCACGGGAATCATTACGACTTCGGCCATGCCCTTGGGCGGATCAGTCTCGGACAAGGGGGGAAGAATATCCCCTGTTTGCTGCCACACGGCGACATCGCTCGCCCGTGGCACCTGATAGCGATTGAAATTCCAGGTACCGTCGCCCGGTCCGTCCTCATACAAGGGCAGGTATTCGTGCAACGCATGCCCAATACCCATAGCGAGGCCGCCCTGCAATTGGCCGGACACCAACTCGGGCACGATCAGATTGCCGCATTCCATAAAAGAATGATGATTAAGAATTTCTACCTTGCCCGTCCCCGTATCGACAGACAGCTCCACCAGCGTGCCAACGGCACTGTAGTAGGTCACTGCCGCATTGTTGCGCTGCATCGGAGGATAGTAGACACGGTCGCGGGCAATCGCCTGGTAAGCAGGCTCGCTGCCCTTGCGTAGCGCCAGCCCGTCAACCGGCAGACGCAGTTGGCTTGTATTGATCGTAAAGTCAGCTTCAGCCCACTGCCAGCGGTTGAAACTGTGCACCACCACGCCGGTAACCAGTCCCATCTCATGCGCCTTTTTTGCCAAGGTAGCAAACGGCAGGATTTGCATGCCCGCAGCGGTGAGCCCGCCGGGAACCCAACGGGCATCCTCTCTGCGAACAACCAGCGGGGCGGCCTGGCCACCACCTATGCCAGCCTTCCAGATGGCCATTGCGGCCGGCCACAGGCTCTGCTCGAAAAGCAGTCGCGACGCTTCCCGGGTAGTATGCGAGAAATAGAACGCGGAATTGCTGGCGCTGGACGGTGAACAGTATGAAGGCGTCCAGAAGGGATCGGCCGACAGCCTGTCCTGGTCCTCTTGCGGCATCATATAAGGATCTGCCGTTGCGACCATGGGCAGCATGTCCCAGTCTGTGGCCGAAAAGTGCGATTCATCGGCTGGCTTGCCCATCCATTGCGCACACACGACTGCCTGCGAGGTGGTCATGCCGGTGCCCATTTCCGCACCGCTGTGGTGGAGCACCAACTTGCCATCGGCAGAAAATTCGACCCGCGCAAATGATGTCTCGGCGCCCGTGCCGAAGTCTTTCTGCACACAGGCAAAGCCAACGCCATAGCGTTTGCCTGGATGCTTTGTCTCAAATTCGGCCTTGCGTTTGTTTCGTGCCGTCCACATCTCATGCTTTGCCGCGAGGTCCAGAATCTCATCGGCACGGACAGCGCCCGCCGGGATCGCGCCCTGTGTGTTTTTCATGCCGGACTTGAGCACATTACGCTTGCGAAAATCGATGGGATCCAGATTGAGCCTGGCCGCCATTTCATCCATCATCATTTCTGTTGCGGCCATGCTCTGCAATGTACCGTAGCCCCGGGCAGAACCGGCGTCAATGGCGCGCGTGGCCACACCCACAGCAGCAAAGTCGCTTTTGGGAATGTAGTAAATGGACTGGGCCGCGGTTGCCGCCACCATCACGACAGACGGCGTGAAATTGCGCCTCCCTCCGCCGTTGCCGGTCATATACCCGCGGAAAACATCAATTTTTCCGGTTTCCTTGTTTACCGTCATCGAATATGAAATATCGAATGCGTGGCGTTTGATCGACGTCTGAAACTGTTCGTACCGGTCATTGGCCAGGCGCACCGGATGACCATCACCGTATATAGCCACCATGGTGCCGACAAAAGGAAAGCTGCTGTGATCCTTTGAACCATATCCCACGGTATAACAGGGATGCAGGACCAATCGCCTGATCGGCGTATTCATTTTGGCCAGCATCTTGGGGATTTCCTCGGCCAGCTCCGGCGGCGACTGCGTCGGAATAACCATATGCAGGGTCTGGCTGGCCTGATCAAACCAGCCGTTGGTGTTATCGGCCTCCATTGCAGCAGTATCAATCGATTGCGAGAAATAATCTGCCGACAACACTTCAATCTTGTCCGATGGATTTTTTATTTCATTGTCCATCTGCTGCGCGTGATACATCCCCTCTTCGTCCAGCTTGCCGCCTTCTTTTCCTTCGGGCCAGACCGGCAATCGTTTGCGCAGACCCGCCGGGAAAATCGGCATGTCCTTCAAGCTGGAAAAAGCATCTTCATCATAGGGCGAAGGGCCGCCGACACGGACAAACCGGAACGTGCCCCACGGGTCGCGTTCCAGCGGGCCGGTCTGCTGGCCATAGCGAATCGCATCCGGATGAAATTGAATGGCGTTTTTGGCAAAGCGGAATCGGGCAAAGTCGTGATAGATCAGCACCGCCACAGCCTGTCCCAAATAGGCAGGCGTCTTGCCAATCGGCAGCAACATGTCGTCGCCGTAAAACTCAGGAAACGCAAGGCCGTCGCGGGCCAGGTCCTCGGCGGTCACAAGGCGATCAGGCTTTAACTCATCCCCGAGACGGGACAGGTCAATCCCTTCGAAAATACGGTCGGCAAAGGTAGTGCGCAGAATGAAGGCATGTGCTTGTTGTTGCGGCCAATGCGGCATATCCACGGCGCGAATATCGTAGCCAAAGACCTTTTTTCCCAACGCCTTGGACTGGGCGTCGATGCGGTGACGGATTCTTTTTGTTTTCGGATCCCATGCTGGGGCCGCCAGAATTTTTTCTTCGAACAACGCGTTGTAAGCGTTGCTGTTGAGCGGCGCCAGATACACGGTAATACCTGCAACCACGGTTTTCTTCAGGAAAAGTCGTCTTGACCGATTAAGCTGACTCATGGATTTGCCTTTTCAGTGATTGAAGCGTACTTGTGAACCAGTTGAAATATTGTCGCAACCCGCAGTTTTTGCCATCACATAGCGCATGATGGCAAACCCGTAAGTGTTTTTATCGATTCTATCTGATCGACTGAATGTAGTATATTGGTCTAGTTCTCAGTGGAGCTGTTCTGGGAGCTACGTTATCACAATATTCATAATTACGGAGACAACACCTATGAAAATCGCTCCTATGCGTATCATTAATGCGCTCGGCATGAGCGTTGCACTGGCCTTTTCAGCCGGCGCGCTGGCTGCCGACAAGCCCATCGTTATCAAATTCAGCCACGTCGTGGCCGCCCATACGCCAAAAGGACAAGGCGCCCAGAAATTCAAGGAAGTGGCCGAAAAACTGCTGCCCGGTAAAGTCCAGGTCCAGGTATTTCCCAATTCGCAATTGTTTGGCGATGGCAAAGAAATGGAAGCCCTGCTGCTGGGCGATGTCCAGCTGATCGCCCCCTCGTTGTCAAAATTTGACCGTTACACCAAAAAGGTCCAGCTGTTTGACCTGCCCTTCCTGTTCGACGATATGGCTGCCGTAGATCGCTTCCAGCAAAGCGACAAGGGCAAAGAGCTGCTTGACTCCATGAAGGACCGCGGGCTAAAGGGCCTTGCCTACTGGCATAACGGCATGAAAGAGTTGTCCACCAACAAGGCGCAACTGCAGCGGCCCGAAGACGTTAAGGGTTTGAAGTTCCGTATCCAGGCATCCGACGTGCTTGAGGCACAGTTCCGGGCATTGGGCGCCAACCCTCAGAAACTGTCTTTCAGCGAGGTATATCAGGCGTTGCAGACCGGTGTGGTGGATGGTCAGGAAAACACCTGGTCCAATATCTACTCACAGAAATTTCATGAAGTGCAGAAAACCATTGCTGAAACCAACCACGGCGTGATTGATTACATGGTGGTCACCAACGCGCAATGGTGGGACGGCCTGCCAGAAGATATTCGCGCCGGGCTGGAAAAAGCCATGGCCGAAGCAACCACCTTTGCCAATGGCAAGGCAGCCGAACTGAACGAGCAGGATAAACAGCGCATCATCGATGCCAAAAAAGCCCAGGTAGTACAGCTGTCCAAGGAGGACGTGGCCGCATGGCGCACAGCCATGGAACCGGTATGGAAAAAATTTGAAGCCGATATCGGCGCCGATCTGATCAAGGCTGCCCAGCAAGCCAATAAGTAAATTGAATTTACGTTTACGCTGACCGCTTGCCTGCCCGACATTCGGGCGGCAGTGGTCGTATGGATAATCGTCTGACCGACAGGCTTTTTGCGGGTTCAAAAAGGAGTATCTCACATGAACGCTAACTGGTTTCATCGGCTTGAGGAAGGACTGATCGCCTTTCTGCTGGCCGCCATGACGCTGATCACCTTCGCTCAGGTCATAGCGCGCTATGTCTTCAATTACAGTTTCACCTGGGCGCTTGAGCTGGCCATGTTTATCTTTGGCGGTCTGATATTCCTGGGCCTGTCCTATGGCGTGCGAGTCAAGGCGCATATTGGAGTGGATGCACTGATCAAGGCCCTGCCCAAAAAGGCGGCCCGCGTCACCGGCATTGCGGCCTGCATACTGTGCCTGATCTATACCGCTATCGTGTTCTACGGTGCCTGGATTTACGTGGACAAAATGTACTCCATTGGCATTCTTGCCCAGGATATGCCCGTTCCCCAGTGGATTCCGCGACTGGTTTTGCCGGTAGGCTTTGCACTTTTATTCATACGTTTTGCCCAGATTCTGCTCGATATGCTAAGGGGTCGTCGCGCCCAGCTGCTGGGCGATGAAGCCGAGGAAGCGCTCAAACATGCCAGTGATGACACGTCTGTGATCAACCAGGAGGTCAAATGACTACCGTCGCCCTATTCATCATGCTGTTCGTGTTTATGTTCATGGGCACGCCAGTTGCGGTCGCATTGGGTCTTTCCTCGTTGCTGACCATCCTGTTCTTCGGCACAGATTCCCTGGCATCACTGTCGCTTAAAATGTACGAGACGTCTGAGCACTTTACGCTTATGGCCATCCCGTTCTTTGTATTGGCAGGCGCATTCATGACAACCGGCGGCGTGGCCAAGCGCATGATCCGCTTTGCAATCGCTACTGTCGGCCATTTCCATGGCGGCCTGGCTATTGCGTCTGTCATGGCCTGCTGCCTTTTTGCTGCGGTCTCCGGCTCATCCCCAGCCACTGTGGTTGCAGTGGGCTCCATAGTAATTGCCGGCATGGTGCGCTCTGGCTATCCCAAACCTTTCGCTGCCGGCGTCGTATGTAACGCCGGTACGCTGGGCATTCTGATTCCGCCCTCAATTGTCATGGTGGTCTATGGGGCCGCAACCGAGACCTCGGTGGGTGCGCTTTTTATGGCAGGTGTGGTTCCAGGCATTGCGTTGGGCCTACTGCTCATGATCGCCATCTATATTGTGGCCAGGATCAAAAACTACCCCAGGCAGCCGCGCGCCAGCCTCAAGGAAGTGCTCGCAGCTGGCCGTGACTCCATCTGGGGTCTGGCGCTTATCTTTATCATCCTTGGCGGGATATATGGTGGTGTCTTTACACCAACCGAAGCGGCGGCTGTTTCTGCTGTTTACGCATTCCTGGTGGCCGTGTTTGTTTATCGCGACATTGGGTTACGTCAAGTTCCGAATGTGCTGGTCGATGCCGCCAAAGTCACGATCATGCTGATGTTCATCATTGTGAACGCCTTGCTGTTCGCCCACGTATTGACCACCGAGCGCATTCCGCAAATCATCGCAGAACAAATCATCGCCTGGGACATGCAAGCATGGCAGTTTCTGATTGTGGTCAATATCCTGCTGCTGGTCGCCGGCATGTTCATGGAGCCCACGGGCATTATTCTGATTCTTGCACCAATCCTGTTTCCAATTGCCACACAACTGGGGATTGATCCGGTTCATCTGGGCATCATCATGGTCGTCAATCTGGAAATCGGGATGGTTACGCCGCCTATCGGGCTGAACCTTTTCGTTACCGCCGGAATCACCAAAATGTCTATCGGGCAGGTCATGCGGGCCGCTTCGCCATGGCTGATCCTGTTAGTAGGGTTCCTGATTCTCATTACTTACATACCCGCCATTTCCTTGTGGCTACCGCAGCTATTGGGATAGCGAAATAGTATCGGGATAACGACATACGGATCTGCCGTTCCCCTTAAAAAGACAGGCAACCTGCCTGTCTTTTTTTCGGCCACTATTACTATTTCAATTGAAAAGTGTATGCTATCGGCATGGATTCTCTGACTGCCGCTTGCGCCCGTATGCTTGCTGCCGGCGATGTGCTCAATGCCCTGAAGCTGGTTGCGCTGCGCGATGATCCGCCCGCGCTCGCCTTGCGTGGCGTGGCCATGGCACGCCTGGGCGACTATGCCCGAGCTCGCGAGCTGCTTGAGCAGGCGGCCTGCAAATTCGGTCCTCACGAACCGGTGCAAAGAGCGCGCTGCATTGTTGCTGGCGCGGAGGTAGCCCTGGCCATGCGCCAGCTCGATAGCCCATTGCACATGCTTGCCGCGGCACTAGCCACCCTGCAGGCCCGCAATGATCATGCCAATGCCCTGCAGGCCAGGCTTATCATGGCGCGGCGCTTTCTGTTGCTCGGCCGCCTTCAGGACGCATCGGCAACGGTCTGCGATCTTGATACGACCGGCGTACCGGCCTCTCTGGCAGCCGTGGCCGAACTGGTTCAGGCCGAACTTGCACTGCGCTCATTACATATGGAACGCGCGCAAACCGCGTTGCGCCGGGCACAGGCTGCGGCCGACCAGGCCACGATCCCTGCGCTTCAGGCCGAAGTGACAGCAATGCAAAAAACACTGCTGCGCCCGGCTGCACGCCTGTGCACTGCCCATGACGACAAGACATTAACGCTAGCAGAGGTTGCCGACCTGTTTTCATCGACGGCGCTGGTGGTCGATGGCTGTCGCCGCGGCATCAGTGTTGATGGCACGTGGCTATCGCTGGCCCGGCGGCCCATTCTGTTTGAACTGATCCGTGCGCTTGCCTGCGCCTGGCCCGGTGATGTGTCGCGGCAGTCGCTGATTGCAACCGTTTTTCGACTTCACCAGCCCGATGAATCCCATCGTGCACGCTTGCGCGTAGAAATGGGACGACTGCGCAAGCTGGCTAGCCCGATGGCGCAGATAGAAGCGACCTCCAACGGATATGCGCTAGTGCCGCGGGACAATCGAAGCGCAGTGGTGTTGGCTCCGCCCATTGACAGCGATGCTGCGGCATTGCTGGCGCTGCTTGCCGATGGTGCGCCCTGGTCCACCTCGGCCCTGGCGCAGGCATTGGGCGCCAGCCAGCGTACAGTGCAGCGGGCATTAGCCGATCTTCAAGCCAGTGGCCAGGTCCATGCACTAGGAAAATCCCGTGTGCGTCGCTGGGTTTCCTCTTCTCTGGCGGGTTTCACGACAATATTGTTACTCCCCTCTGTTCTGGCGTTGAAATAGAATGACCTTAACGTACCACCTTGCGGTACGACAACGGGAGACAGACATGAAGCACTCAGCAAACGCAGACGTAGCCGCGACAACCTCCAGCCTCGCGCAAATCGTGCAGGAATATGGACCCTTTCCGGATGCCGATACCATTCACGGCGTGACCTTTGACGGACACCACGTCTGGGCCGCTACCGGATCCAGCCTCCTTGCGTTCGATCCGGCGCAGCAACAGGTCACACGTAAACTGGCGTGCACCTGCGATGCAGGCACGGCATTTGACGGCACCTATCTGTATCAGATTACCGGTGAGCAGATCAACAAAATTGATCCGGCCGACGGCAGCGTGCTGGCGACCATTCCGGCGCCTGGGCACGGCAATGATTCAGGCCTGGCCTGGGCCGAGGGCAGCCTGTGGGTAGGACAATACCGCAATCGCACGATCGTTCAGATCAACCCTGAGACCGGCGCCGTCATCCGCACCATCGTTTCCGATCGTTTCGTCACCGGCGTAACCTGGGTTGACAGCGAGCTCTGGCACGGTACATGGGAGGCAGATGAAAGCGACATACGCCGGATCGATCCCGACAGTGGCGCAGTGCTGGAGCAATTGATCATGCCGGCAGGCACCGGCGTTAGCGGACTCGAGTCTGACGGCGCCGATCTTTTCTACTGCGGAGGTGGCGCCAGCGGAAAAGTGCGCGCCGTACGACGTCCGAAATAATTGCAATTGCATTAGCCAGAATGACTCGACGAGTCAGGGAGCACGTAATGAATATGTCTTATACAAAAACCACAGCCGATCGCCATGCGGTGGTCACTCATGATGACTGGATCGCTGCCCGCAAGCAATTGCTGGCGCGCGAACGGGAGCTGACCCACCTGCGCGACCGTATCGCAAGCGATCGCCGCACCTTGCCATGGGAACAGGTCGACAAGGATTACCTTTTCGATACACCCGAAGGGCCAAGAAGCCTATCAGCCCTGTTTGGCAAACATCATCAATTAATCGTTCAGCACTTCATGTTCGCGCCAGACTGGGAACAGGGTTGTCCAAGCTGCTCCTACATGGCCGATCACGTGGACGGCATGACAGCGCATCTGGCACAACGCGATATTGCATTCGTGGCCATTTCACGCGCGCCGATAGCGACGATTGAACGCTTCCGCCAGCGAATGGGATGGCAGTTTAACTGGGTCTCGTCCAACGAGAGTGAATTTAACTACGATTACGGCGTCAGTTTCCTGCCAGATCAACACGCCACAGGTAAAGTGCACTACAACTACTGCGACCAATATTTCCCCGATGTAGAGGCCCCCGGTGTCAGCGTCTTTTATAAAGATGACGATAATAATATTTTTCATACCTATTCCACTTACAGCCGGGGCGTGGAAGTGATGATGGGTGCCTACAGCATGATCGATCTGACGCCCATCGGCAGAAACGAGCGTGATGTGCCCAACAAAATGGAATGGGTTCGCCACCATGATCGCTATAACGTATCCGAGCCGGGTATGGCGTCATGCTGTCATACTGCGACCTGAGCCAGAATCGGAGGCGCAGATGCAAGACCTTTGGCCGTGGCTGGCCGTCGCCGCAGCGGGCGCGCTGCATGGGGTGAATCCGGCTTCGGGCTGGGTCTTTGCCGCAGCGCTGGCTTGCCATGACAAAAGGCGGGCGATACCGGCCTTGATTCCCATTGCAATCGGCCATATGGCCTCGCTGGGGCTGGTGGCGGCTGCGGTTGTGTATGGGCTGTCCATGAACCGCGTCGTACTGGCGATTGCGATGGGCCTGTTACTTGTCCTTGGTGGCATCCATTGCATCGGCAGAAAAACGCTGCCAATAATGGCGGCACCGGCAAGCCACGCAGGGCTGGCACTTTGGTCACTTATCGTGTCTACCCTGCACGGTACGGGACTGATGCTGGTACCGGCCTTTATGCCGCTGTGCATGACAGGATCACCTGCTGGCCAGATTACCGCCAGCGGTTCTATTCTGCTTGCATCTGCTGCTGCAGGTGTACATATGGCGGCAATGCTGATCACCACAGGCGTCCTGGCTATCCAAGGCCGCAAAGGTGTGCATGCAGCTGCGACGCTATGGCGCAAATACAGGCACAAATACCGGCACTACACGCCTGCGCCGTAGCAGCGCAAGCGCCGCAAGCTTATGCCATTGCCGTGCGCTTGCGATCTATTGCGTTTTCGTTGATTGGCAGGTTCATCAATGTTGCGAACACACTTAGCGCGATGGCAAGATACCAGACCACATCATAACTGCCATAGATGTCATACAGTTTGCCGCCCAGCCACACGCCCAGGAACGAGCCTATCTGGTGACTGAAGAAGACAAAGCCGCCCAGCATGGAAAAATGCCTAACGCCAAAAATCTGGGCAATGATGGCATTGGTGGCCGGCACCGTAGACAGCCACAGCAAACCCATGACCGCAGAGAAAATATACACGCTGGTCGCGGAAATGGGCGCAACCAGAAACAGGATAATAGCCACCCCGCGTGCCGAGTAGATAAAAGCCAGCAGATAGCGCTTGGGCCACACCTGACCAAGCGAGCCAACCAGATACGTGCCAAACACATTGAACAGGCCGATCAGCGCCAGCGCATAGCTGGCCACTTCGGCGTTCAGGCCTTCATCTTTCAGATAGCTGGGCATGTGAACACCGATGAAGACTACCTGGAAACCGCAAACGAAATAACCCAGCACCAGCAGACGGAAACTGGGATAGGCGAATGCTTCACGGATGGCCTGGATAATACCTTGCTGACTGGCCATGCCCGATGCTGAAGACTGCCCGGCGGCAGCAACGTTCATGTTCTTCTCACGCAACCCGAAAGCCAGCGGCACAATCATCAATACCGCACAGCTTAAAACGACCAGCGCTTGTTGCCAGCCAAAGGAATTGATGAGTATGTTCTCTGTGGGCAACATCAGGAACTGGCCAAAGGAACCTGCCGCCGCTGCCACGCCCATGGCCCACGAGCGTCGACTGACCGGGATATTGCGGCCGATGACCCCGAAAATCACCGCATAAGTGGTGCCGGCCTGGGCCGTGCCAAGCAGCACGCCTGTGGTGAGCGTAAACGTAAGCGGTGAAGTGGTGTAGGCCATCCCCAGCAGACCCAGCGCATACAGAAGAGCACCTGCAATAACGACTTTAAATGCTCCGAAGCGGTCCGCCACCATGCCGGCAAACACACCCGTGATTCCCCAAACCAGATTCTGAATGGCAATGGCAAAGGAAAAAGTCTCGCGCCCCCAGTCGTTGGCCTGGATAACGGGCTGCATCCACAAGCCAAAGCCGTGCCGCACACCCATGGAAAAGGTGACGATCATGCCCCCGCAGATCAGAATTTGCCATGCAGAAAGCGGTCGGGTTTGCGCGGGAGCCGAAGACATAATGAGCCTGTTGCCAGAGTGTTCAGTAAAATAGATTATATACAAAATCTATTATGGGGTTCAACGAATATCATCATATCAGCAGACCTCGCTTCACTTGATGAAATTTTTGTATGTTTTGCGGCACAGTACGCTGCGCTTGCGGGATAATAAATAGCGGTCTCTTGTAATCTATTACAATATGGCCAGGTGCAGCGTTTTGATCAATACCGTGCCGCAACGAGCCAGGCGAACGATCTTACTGCTTCACATGGCGACATAAATGTTGGCGTGAGTGCCAGCTCGATCATACCGCATCATTTCATTTGTATTTAAGAGGAAGGGTTATGGGCCGCTCGTCCAGGCAACAAGCCGAACAGAATCGCGCCGAAATTCTCAAGGCAGCCAGCCGGCTGTTTCGTGAGCGCGGCGTGAACAATGTATCCATTACAGATGTCATGACTGCGGTCGGCCTGACCGCAGGTGGCTTCTACCGGCACTTTGCATCAAAAGAGGCGCTGGTCAACGAAGTGTTATCCACCGTGTTTGCGCAGTCCTCGGAAAGATGGAAGCAAACCTGCGATACCAACCGGGAAGCAGAACACGGCGGTCTGCAGGTGCTGATCCAGCAGTATTTCAGAAAAAAACAGGCGGGCCAAACCTGCCCCATTCTTGCCTTTGCACCGCATGTCAACCACGAGGCGACGGGCGCCGAAACAGTCGACCTGTATGGCTCGCACACAGAAGAGCTATACAAGCACTTTCGCGCTGCAGCCCTGCAGGCCACGCCACCGGACGGAAAAACGGCCATGTCAGAACAGGACATTCAGGTACTTTTTGCAGCCATGGTTGGTGCGGGTTTTCTTGCGCAGTCGGTGAACGATCAGGCATGGATCGAGTCGCTCAAATCAGCGGTGATTGCCAGTACCGGCCTGCCCGATCCGGAAAAACCGCAGGCGACCTAGCACACTATCTATCCCGTCACGTCCTGACCGGGCTTCGCTCAAAACACGTCTTGCTATGACGTTTGACCCGGTTCACGGGGCTCGGGTTCAGTTCCGGTTTTGATATCCGCTTGCCATAACGATTGGCGTAAGCCTGTCTTGGAAACACTGAAAAACATCCCAACCGCCAGTGCACAGGCCGAGCCGCCGATCACCAGCGCACGGCCCGGTGACCACAAGCTGGCCAGGGAGCCAGCCTGCAAGCCGCCCAGCGCTGGCCCCAGGTAACCCTGCAAAAGCCACAAGCCGGAAACACGACCGCGCAAGGCGTCCGGCGTATGTATCTGCAGCAATGCGCCACGAACAATATCAGATGCCGTATCGGCCATGCCGGCCATGGCAAGAAACACCAGTATGGGCCACACGCCCCACGGCAGGCCCTGCGTCAGGCCGCCAGCGGCCACACCGGTAAATGCAATCGCCATGCCCCAGAGCAGCGCGCACACCACCACCAGCCGCCCTGGGCGGGCCAACTGGCGCGTCCAGCCAGAGGTGATCGCCACCAGCAAGGCGCCACAGGCCGGCGCTGCATACAGATAACCAACCATTTGCGGCCCGCCTTGCAGTACCTCCCTGGCCAATTGCGGCATCAATACATGCACACTGGCAAACAGCATCATGACCAGGTCCAGCCCCAGTAAACAGGCAATGATCCGGTTGTGTCGCACATAGCGCAGGCCGTCGCGCCATTGCACATAAACCGGCGGTTTGGCCGACTGCGCCCGATCGCTCTGGGGATCTGGCCGTAGCAGGTCCCGCGGCAGGCGGGCAAGCAAGATGGGAACCAGTGCGGCGCCCACCAGCACCACGATAAAACAGGCGGCCAATCCGAATCGGGCCAGCAACGCCCCCGCAATAAGCGGACCGATCAGACGGCTCAGTTCCATCGTCAGCGCATTAAGCGCGCCCGCTGCGGCCAACTGATGCGGCGCCACCAGGCGCGGCATGGCGGCCATCAATGCCGGTGCGCTAATGCCACTGGTCAGCCCGCTCAGCAGCGTTGCCAGGTAGATTTCTGCCAGCCCCGGCTCTGCCCGCAGGCTGTTAGCGCAAAGCAGTACGACCACCGCCACATAACCACTACGCCCCCAAATCATGATGCGTCGGCGATCGCCCCGATCCGCCAGGGCCCCACCCCAAACCAGACCGAGCAGCGACCCCGCGGCCAGGCCAATGCTGACACCCGCCACGTGCAATGACGAACCGCTTATGGCATACACCTGCCAGGCAACGGCGACGGCTAAAATGGCAATCGACAGCAAGGAAACGGAACGGGCAAGATACAGGCTGCGAAAGGCAGGCGAATGGATCAACGGATCCAGATCCAGCGTCATGCGGGACCACCGCCACCGCTTGCCCGTAGCTGCTAACTTACCCCGCGGAGGCAAAGGCGACGAGCCGTCTTCAGCGGACTCGTTCATGCGCCCGCCTGAGTCCCTTGTGGCTCGGCGGTCTGCCTTGCCGGCGCACTTTTCATCTGTGTCTCGTCCAGACCGCGACGCCAATATGCAACAACCAGTTGTTCCTTGCTTCCCAGGCCCACGGTGTCACGTAGCCAGGCGCGTACTGTCTGGGCGGTGGAAAATTCCGCCCCCACCCACACGAACCTGTCTGCATCTGTGGCAATAGGGCATACTTGAATGGCATCACTGAGCAATGTTGTTGTACCGGCCGGCTCGCTTGCCCGATGGAGCCATTGCACCGTCATCCCTGCTGGCATCGCCAGCGGGATCTGGTCGGCCGGCGTCTGCACTTCGATCATCACAACACCGGTCGTATCGGCCGGTAGCGCCTCACCGATGCGCGCAATGGCCGGCAAGGCAGTCTCATCACCGGCCAGCAACATCCAGCCGGCAGCACTGGCGGTGCGCCCGCCGGGGCCTGAGAGACCAATTTGCTGACCCGCAGCTGCCTGTGCCGCCCAGCGCGATCCCGGTCCAGCGTCCTCGTGTAGTACAAAATCCACTTCAAACCAACCCTGCGGCGCACTGATGCGGCGGATCGTATATGTGCGTATGTCCAGGCGCTTGTCACCCTTGGGAAAATCCGGCATACCGTTGGCAGCCAGATTGGGCCATTCGGGGTCGACTACACCGGGTTGCGGAAAAATGAGCTTGCAATGGATATTGTCCTCACGGTCATAGCGGGCCAGATCGTCGGCGCCGAATCGTACGCGCCGCATATGCGGGCCAACCTCGGACACAGCCTGGACCGTGATCAGGCGAAAGGCAGGAGGGCGTTCAAGCCTCACATTGTCACCCTGCCATTGGATGTCCTGCGGTGTGCAGTTGCCAAACTCCTGAACATGATGAAAAACCATCATTCTGCCTTCATACAGCGCCGACTCAGAAAGCGCTGCAACCTGTGCATGCAGGCTGTCTGCCTGCACGGTGAAGGTTATCTTTGCATCGGCATAGTCCACTTGCCAGGTATTGTCCCGCCGAACGGCAAAAAGATCGTGTTCGCGCAGATGCGTCAGGACCTGTCCCAGTACATTTTCGGCGTTATCAAGTTGGACGGTCGTGCTCGTCAAAAAAGCGTTCATCATGAATTATCCTGTGGTTGTCTGACGGTGTGAGCCATTCATATCGGTCGCAACAGCGTCTACAAGTACAAACGGGCGGCCCTGCTCGCAGGTACGAACGCGCGCCTGCACGCCCCATACCTCGCGCAGAAGGATATCGGTGATAATGGCGTTGGGATGGCCAAACGCATGTATGCGCTGGTTATGCAAAATGGCCATGCGGTCCGCCCATTGCGCGGCCAGCGCCAGATCGTGCAATACAACAATAACAATTCTGCCTTCATTGGCCAGGCGGCGCGCCACATTCATCACCTGCCATTGATACGCCAGATCCAATGCGCTGACCGGTTCATCCAGCAACAGGATCGGACTGCCGCGCACCACGGCCTGGGCCAGCGCGGCCAGTTGCCGCTGGCCTCCCGACAACTCCTGCAGCGCGCGCAGCGCCAGTTCACCAATACCCAGATGTTCTATAACGCGCAAGGCAGTCAATTCATCATCTTTACGCGCGCCGGTCCGCCCGCACTGCAATGCCACCAACGTGGCTTCAAGTACAGTAAGGTTGCTGCTTTCCGCAGAGGTCTGGGGCATGAAGCCAATATGGGCTACGCGCTTGGCTGCAGGCACGCCAGACCAGTTATCTTGCCCATAACGGATCTGCCCGCTGGCCGGCACCAGACCGGCAATCGCCTTGAGCAGCGTAGACTTGCCTGCTGCATTGGGGCCGACCAGCGCGATCAGCTCACCCGGCTGGATGTCATGCAGGTCAACACCACAAAGCACGGTACGCTGTCGGTAATGAACACCCAGGTTTTCAATATGCAAATTCAATCCGGCGTTCATCCCTTTCCCCCGCTGCGACGCAGGATCAGCCCCATAAAGACCGGCAGGCCGACCAGCGCCGTCACAATGCCTATCGGCAACGTGATGCCCGGCAGCAATGATTTGCTGGCGACAGAGGCCAGCGCAACTAGTGCGGCGCCAATCAGCACACTGGCTGGCAACAGGTAACGATGCCCATCGCCGACAATCATCCTGGCCACATGCGGCGCGACCAGACCGACAAATCCCACCGTCCCCACAAAGGCCACGGCAGTGGCCGCAAGCAGGCTGATGCGCACCAGCGCCCAACGCCGCAACGAGGATACATCAATACCAAAACTGCGGGCACGCTCCTCGCCCAGACGCAGCGCCGTCAGTTGACCGGCCGCACGCCACGAGAAAGGCAAGGTCACGGCCAGGGTCGCCGCGACAATGGCGACACTCTGCCAATCAGCGCGGGCAAGACTGCCCATGCTCCAGAACACCAGTTGTGCAAGCGCTTCTTCGCTGGCCATAAACTGCAACAGCGAGAGCAATGCACCGGCAGAAAAACCGATGGCAATCCCGAAAAGCACCAGTGTTTGCGCCTGGGCGCCGCGCCATTGCGCCAGAAACTGCAGCAGCATAAGCGAAGTCAAGGCGAACACAAACGCATTGGCAGGCACCAGCCAGTTAGCGTTGCTGCCAATCACGCCCCAGTCAAGCACAATGGCCAGCGCTGCGCCCAGTGCCGCAGACGACGAAACACCCAGCGTGAAAGGCTCGGCCAGCGGATTATTCAAAATGGTTTGCATCTCAGCGCCAGCCAGGGCCAGCGCCCCACCCACCAGCAGCGCCATAAGCGCCACAGGCAGCCTGACCTGCCACAACACGACCTGCATCGGCGTTGTCAGCGAATCCGGGTTCCACAAGCCCTGTATAACCTGTGATGGTGTTAGCGCCGCACTGCCGGTGAAAAGATCGATAAGCGCGGCGACCAGTGCCAGCAGGGCCAGTGCCGCCACGATGCAGCGGCGGCGACGCATGACGCGCCTGTGCTGTTGCCAGCGCGCGTGGATCGCGGCGGTCTCTGCGTCCGGGGTCGCGAGAAATGTGTGTTCAAGATGCATTAGTGGGCTTTTTGTGTCGGATTCGGCGTAATCCAGAATGTGCCGGTCAGTGGCTTGGCCATGAAGCGCTGATTGATCTCGGCAAGCGTGGCCATGGGATCCACATCGCTGAACAGTTCGGGATGCAGCCAGGTGGCGATCAGTTCCAGATTGACAATGGGGTAGCCGCTGTGCCAGATGCCATAGGTACGTTGATTGCGTACGGCACTGGCCTGGGCAATACCAATCCGCTGGGTAACGCGCTGCAGACTGGCACGGCTGGCGGCAGCGTCAACGTCCGGCCCCAGCAGCAGACCACCACGCGCCTCAATATGACGACCGCCCGTGCCGATATAAACTTCGGGATCACTGGCAATGACATATTCGGCGCTCAGTTGAGCGGATAAGCCTTCGACAATCTCGCTTCCCAGCAGTTTGCCGCCCGCCATTTGAACAAGATCGCCCATGAGCACCCCCGAGCCCACCGACATGCAACAGGGACCCGTGCCGGCATGCGGCTCCATCAACACCGTGGGCAAGGCCGCCTGCTGCTCCCTGAGCTTGGCCACGCGTTGCGTGATGCGCTGCACATGGCGAACAATAAAATCTGCGACTTCTCGACCACGTTGCTCCCGTCCGATCAGGATGGCCATCTTCTCTATGCCTTCGGTGGCGTTACGGTCGCGCAGATCTGCTTCCAGGTTAAGCACAGCCACCGGTATGCCGGCTTGCTCCAGTCGGGCAATCGTCTGCCTTGCATTGCCGAAAAAGTGATCAAGTACTACCAGGTCCGGCTGATTGGCAATCAGCATTTCGGCATTCAGGTTTTGCGGACCATCAATCACCATCTGGTTGATCTTGTCGAATGCAACCGGGTCTATGCTGCGCCAGTGAGCCAGCGTATGCTTGTCCAGGCGCCATCGGTTCCACGCCACAATGCGTTTGGCCGGATTTTCTTCGAGCATGGCCATGATCGTGAAGTCGCCCGGCTCGGAAAAAAAGATACGCTGCGCCGGCTGTGCCAGGCGCACCGTCCGTCCTGCCTGATCGGTGATCTCTATCTGCGCGCTTGCCGGCAGGCTGACCAGTAACATACCAATCAGCCATGCAGCAAAAATCCACCTCTTTATCGTTCCGAACACTTGCTATCCTAGAAATTAATGCTGGCGCCAAGCCATACACGGCGACCCTGGTCAACCATCCAGTTGCCATCCAGTCCTTCGTAGCGGGTGCGAAGATCCAGTGGCGTTTTGTGATCGGTCAGATTCAATACGGCAAGTCGCAGTGCCAGATTCTTGTTGACCTGATAGCTGCCGCCGACATCAAACGTCGCGCCACCCGGACGGGTGCGCACATCCATGGCGCCATTGCGATAGGCTGCGTAATAGGACTTGCCGGTCAGATTCCAGCGCAGATAGGCAGACAACCGGTCACTGGGCTGCCAGTCCAGGCGCGTGTTCAGTACATGCTCCGGTGTTGTGTCCAGCGGCTCTCCATCCAGCGAGCGGCCGTTAAATGCGACCTCACCACCGCCTTTGCGTTTGGATTTGGTGTAGGTGTAGTTCGAAGACAGACGCAACGTATCGGTCAGCGGCAGATTCAGGCCGAGTTCCACGCCGTAGATCTGTACCTTGTCAATATTATCGTATACATACAGGTGGTTTTTAGTGCCCGGGTTCAGTGGATCCTGCCTGCCGGTATCGTAGCTGGCGACCTTGTTCTTGAAATTGGTATTGAACAGCGTTGCGGAAAAATTACTGCCTTCTGCCCAGTCATATACCAGTCCAAGCTCCTGAGTCACGCTGGTTTCCGGCTCAAGATCGGGATTGCCGCAAAGCGGGCCACGAAAACCGGAGTTACCCCCGGTAGACATGCAATAACCTGGCGTGCTCTGGCGAATGGTCGGCGCCTTGAAGCCGCTGGCAATCCCGCCCTTGATCGTGAGCTCATCGGTCAGATGATAGACGCCATAAAGCCGTGGGGACCAGTGGATCCCGAAGCGCTCATCGTGGTCCATGCGAACCCCGGCGGTCACGGTGAACCGGTCGGTTACATAGTAGTCGTCCTCAATGAACAGCGCATAATTGCTCAGCGATACCTCATTGGTATTAGTCGGATAGTTGGCAAAAGCAGCCTCTTTCTGGATACCATCCAGACGGCTGTGCAGATACTGGCCACCGAAGCGCAACGTGTGGGAAGTGAACGGCATGCTGAACGTGGCATCCAGGGTCGTATTGACGATACGGCGATTCTCGGTGTATTCGCCGGTTTTGGGCCAGTTTTCCTGGTCGTTGGTCTCACGATACAGGGAGATTTTTGATTCGCCCAGACGCCAGTGTCCGGTATGTGTCAGCCCGAATGACGTGCGACGATATTGCACCTTGTTCCACGGCAGCGAAGGCTGGATTGATTTGCCCGGGGTTGCTTCGGTCGTCAGGCGCTGCGAAGCCACATCAAACACCAGGTCCTGATTTTCGGCCAGTTTAGCCGCCAGTTTCAGCCCTATGCTCTTATTATTCCTGCCATAGGGGCCGGACACATTGGAAAAGTGATTGCTGCCTTCGGTCTGATCGTCATATGAGCCATAAATCTGCAGACCCAGAACCTCATCCTTGATCGGCCCGCCAAGCCAGAACTGGGCCTCGCGCCCATTGCCGTAGTCGTTATCGGTCTGCAGGGTGACGGAACTGTCCAGGGCAACCGACCATTCTTTGGGCACATTCTTGGTGATGATATTGACCACGCCCCCCATTGCATCGGAACCGTAAAGGGAAGACATGGGTCCCCGCACCACTTCGATGCGTTCAATGGCGGCCAGCGGCGGCATGAATTCATACTGGACGCCGCCGGTACCGCGATTCATGGTTTCCCGGGTGTTCTGACGCTTGCCGTCCACCATGATCAGCGTGTATTCGCCAGGCAGGCCACGAATGGCAATATCGCGGCTATTGGGATCGCCCCCAACCATATACACGCCTTCCACTTTACTGACCGCTTGCGCCACAGAGGTATAGCCGCCTTTTTTGATGTCGTCCTGAGTGATGACGGTCAGGGATGCCGGTGCATCCTTGGCACTTTGTTCCATACCGCTGGCGGTCACGACCACCGCATCCAGTGTGGCGACCGGCGCTTTTTCCTGCGCATGCACGGCGCCGGAAAAAAACAGCGCCAGCACCATTGGCGCAAGTGTCATGTCAATCCCAAACCGTCTGCCGCTCTCGTGCTTGCCGGACATTTTCATTACTGATTCCTTGTATTCCTAACTGATCGATGACGCCCTTGAAGACACAGGCGTCCTGCCACCACCCCATTTGGAGACAGCAAGGTCACATTGAATCATTCTCATTTACAAAATAAGTTTGATGAACACGCAAAGTTCTTTGCGTTCTGGTCAGTTTTCGGTTCGCCGCAGATCAAAGCCTTGAACACAGGCTTTTGGGACTTAAGCCAAACTGGCGCCGAAAGGCCGTCGCAAAGTTGGCGGCACTGGAATAGCCGGCCTGATAGGCGGCTTCGGTAATACTGATGCCCTGCTCCAGACTTGTGCGCGCCTGATGCAGCCGCATAACCCGCCGGTAGTCGTTAACCGAGGTCCCGAAGGCACTGCGAAATTGCCGCTGCAGGGCGCTGGCGCTCAGGCCGAAGCGTCGTCCAAGCTCGGCAATCTGAGTCGGTTGGGCAAAAGGCGTCTGCAATTCGCTGTCAATAAAACTGCGCAAGCGCAACATACGGTCCTGGTCTCGCTGTCGCAAATTGCCTTTTAACGCACCTGATGCGCCAATATCATCACGCTGGCTCGCCAGGGCTTCATAGAGCAATTCCAGCGCGCGGCTGGCAAGCCGCAGGCGGCTGAGCTCATCTGTCGGATCTTCCGAATGACACAGCATTTGCTCGGCCAGCGCCAGCGCATGCGCCGAAGGCTGCCAGATTTTGATGCACAGCGAATCGGGAAAATTCAGGCATGTGGCGTGCTGCCTGGCAGTTGGCGCTCGCCCGGCAATATCAGGTAGCTGCTCTTTTGTGCGCAGCCAGCCGTGACTTTGCAGCCATTCGGGAGTGACGTGCAAAGCAAGTTTGCGTTCCCATTTGCCCCGCTGCCACTGCCGCTCAAACAGGGCGTCGTCAGGCATGCTGATAATGGCGGCAGTAGCGGCGTGGGAGGGATCATCTGCGCGCAAATGCACCCGCTGTCCTCCGATGCGCACGTCTACAACACCAGCCAGCGCGAGCACTACCCGCAAGCCGGACTTGATATTCACCCGTGAAACCATATTATGCAGATCGATCACTTCGGTGCCGTGCATGGACAAGCCCGGTTGCAATTGCACTGTTCGCAGCCGCCCCTCCAATACCGGCTCATTGGCAGCCACCGGATCAGACTCAAATCGGTAACCCGGCGTGTTGAAGTCGAGCCGTCGTACCATGCCAAGCGCCCGCCAGGGACGCCTGCCCGCAGTCGGACGTCGCGCATGCGGGTTGGCGATGTCGACAGCGCTTTCAAAGCCTGGTTTCATAGGTGCAATGGGCGTAGTACCCGAAGGATAGTAACAGAGCACCATTATGACATAAAATTGAGAATGATTCTTATTTAATCGTTTTTTCTCAAGGGTTGATTGCAGGCAAATACGTTGATCTAACGCCCGGGAAACGCAGGAACGCCAGACAAAAGCGCCAACCGCGACGACACTTGCTGCGGCCAACGGCGCTTTTCTACTGCATCAATCGAGCAATAGCAAAACTGAAGACGGTTATTTAATCTGAATCCCGGAAGCTTTAAGCCGGTCAAGTGATTCATTGCCCTTTTCCATCGCAAAATCCTTAAACTGCTGCCGGGAAGCTGAAGCTTTCACAATATTGCCTTCAATTAAAAGTTTGCTCTGCATTTGCTTATTGCTTAAGGCCTTTTGGGTCGCATCAAATAGCTTGTCTGCAATATCTTCAGGCAGTCCTTTGGGCGCCAGAAGTCCAAACCAGATTTGATAGGTAAATCCTGGCAGGCCTGATTCATTTAATGAAGGCAAATCCGGGGCAATCGATGATTTTTCAGGTGAAGTCACCCCCATCATCTTATATCTGCCGGCCTTGCCTAATGGCAGCACAGATGCAGCGGTGCCAAAGGAATACTTGACTTGGCCCGAGACAATGGCCGTCATCGAATCGGAACCGCCTTTAAACGGGACATGAAGAATATCTTCCCCCACCGCTTTTTCAAACATGAGGCCTGCGATATGGGGCGATCCGCCAATACCAGAAGATGAATAATTAAAATCATTCGGATTTTTTTTGATCAGATCTTTGAGTTCACCCACAGTATTGGCCGGGATATCCTTATTAACAGCAAGTATCAGCGGAGAGGAAACAAGTTGACTGATCGGGGTGAAATCCTCTGGCGTATATTTAACCCGATATAAAAACTGGTCGACCCCAAAAGAATTTGCAGTGCCAATGCCAAGGGTATAGCCGTCCGATTTGGCACGCGCCAGGTTCGAAGTGGAAATTGTCCCACCTGCACCAGGCTTATTTTCTACAACAACAGTTTGTTTGAGCTGCTTGCCTAACTCTTCGGCAAATAATCGGGCTGTCAGATCTGCAGCTCCGCCGGGTGGATAACCGACAAGCAATGTAATGGGTTTGTCGGGATAGTCTGCAAATGCAGTTGAAAAGGCCAGCATGGGTAATGAGGCTAAAACTAGTTTAAGTATTGATTGTGTCTTCATTGTTCCTCCACGTATGAAATTTATTTGCCTTTAAATACGGGCTGTCTTTTTTCGGCCCATGCCAACGCGCCCTCTTTGATATCTTCTGATTGAGCAGCGATAGAAATATCACTCTTTAGCTCATCCAAATCAAGGCAGCCACGGGCAATGGTATTGAGGTGTTTTTTCATTCCAAGCAAAGCCAATGGAGCCATTTGATTTAGCTGATGACTGAGTTCGTGTACCACTTTTTCCTGTTCTTCTATGTTGACCAAATGTGTCAGATACCCAATATTCAACATTTGGTCTGCGTCTATTTTCTCTGCAGTAAGAAACAGTCTTTTTGCAGCATTTAGTCCTAATCGCGTCACATAACGCTTAAGACCACGTTCATAAAAATGCAGGCCGAGTCTTGCTGCAGGCATGAACATATTTACGGATGGATTACCAATCCGGAAATCACAAGACAATGCAAGGTCGGTTCCTCCACCATATACACCGCCATTAAGGACGGCGATAGTTACGGGCCTTGCGTCTTCCAGCATGTTCGTAATATCTTCAAAAGAGCGCTTCCTTTGACCAAATCCACGCAAATCATAGCCGCTGCAAAAGTATTTACCGGTACTTCTAATCTGCAAAACCAATACGTCATCTTGTTGGTTAATGGCCTCTATATGTCTGGATAGTTCCAATAAATCATTGGAATCCAGGCTATTGGCCTTATGCGCCTTGTTGAGTGTGATGATGGCAAGATGGCCGTCTATTTCTAATTTCGGCAAGGTGATTTCCGTGCTTGTCATTGGATAACTCCTTTGTTTTTTAAATCTGAAATTTCCTTGGCGCCATAGCCCATCTCACTCATGATTTCTGTTGTATGCTCGCCGTTATCCGGCCCTGCATGATGAAAGTGATCGTCGTGCGGAAAGGCAGATAAATTGATAGGGGAACGAACCAGGTCTATATTTCCTAACACTGGGTGTGCAGCAGGAATGACCATTTTCAAATATTTGGCTTGTGGATCTTCAAATGCTTCCCCGATGTTATAGATGGGGCCGCAAGGGATACCTGCCGGATTCAATGATTCAATCAATTCCGTGCTGGAAAAATTTTTAGTCTGTTCTTCGATGAGTGCATCCAGCGCTTGTCTGTTCATTCGCCGTTTTTCAGGACTATTGAACCTGACATCCTTTGCATTTTCAGGACAACCAAGCTTTTCACAGAGCGTGACAAACATTCTGTCAGTACTTGCAGCAATGTTCACCAGTCCATCCCTGGTATGGAAGGTTCCCATCGGAGACAGCGTTGGATGGAAGTTTCCTGTCGGGACTGGTATTTCCTTGTTGACGGTATACCTGGATCCCTGAAAATCAAGCTTACTTAACATGCTTTCCAATAATGAGGTATGCACCCACTGCCCTTGACCTGTTATTTCTCTATGTAATAAAGCCAATAGAATGCCTTGTCCCAGGAACATGCCTGAAGTTGTATCGGAAATGGCGATTCCTGTTCTGGTTGGGCCTGATTCGTGATCTCCCGTGACCGACATCAACCCGCTCATGCCCTGCAATATCTGATCCAGGCCGGGTCTGTTTTTATAAGGGCCATCCTGGCCAAATCCGGAAATGCTTGCCAGAATGATCCTGTCATTGATCTGTTTAAGTTGGTCATAACTTATGCCTAACCGTTCCTTGACCTCGGCTCGAAAGTTTTCAATGACGACATCGGCCTGTTTGGCAAAGGAGTACAGAATCTCCCGTCCCTCGCGGCTTTTGAGATCAAGACAGATGCTTCTTTTATTTCTGTGCAGGTTCTGACTATCAGAGCCACGATTTTTACCGATGATGGAACCTCTGTCTCTGCGGACTGGTGGCTCAATTCTGATAACGTTTGCTCCCCAATCTGCCAATAGCCGAACGGCCACGGGGCCGGCTCTCGCAACTGTAATATCCAAAACAGTGAATTTGGATAAAGGTTTATCCTTTGAGTCCATAAATTTGCAATCAAAAATTAGAAGAATATTGAAAATACGCTTATGCGTATCGATGTCTACCAAACAGTAGCCACACGGTAGGGACAGTCTACGAAACTCTTTCTCATGAGTAAAATTGAATTGTCTTATTTTTATATCAATTTTTTTGATAAATTAATTTTTATTATTTTTGCAGACAAATCAATGTTTTCATGAACGCTTCTGCCGCCGGGGACAGGCTTCTGCCTTTGATTGAAGCGAAACTGATGGTGCGAGACATCTTCGGATCAACAAGCTGCGAACGTACCAACCTTTTAGAGAACTCGGATATACAAGCATAACTAGGCACAATACAAACACCCTTTGCATAAGAGGTAAGTGCCATAACGGTTTGCCAATGATGTGAAGCAATAGCGGGCCGAACGACACGCTTTGTCGAACTCAAAAAAGCATGTTCTATCATCTTGCCAACACTGCTGCTTTGCTCAATTCCTATTATTTTTTTATCTGATAATTCAGCCCATTTCACTGTCTCGGCTAACCCAACGGATGGATGAGAAAGTGCGACCAGACGATCATCAAATAGCGGCTGCATTTGAATTTCAGCAGCCCTGCCGTCAAATGTTCCAATAGCCAGATCAATCTCACGTCGCATCAGCAATGCCACTAGGGTTTGTGTGGGAGCATCCTCCATACGGATAACAATGCCCGGATAAAGTTCACTATATTTGGCAATAGCTTCGGCAACCAGCGTACTTCCCAACAAAGGGGTAACCCCTATCGACAGAGTGCCATTAGACAGCTCGCCTAGTGACTGCAGATTAGTAATGTGCAAATCCAGATCATCAAGCAACCTTCCGATTGAGACTGCGAAAGACTCGCCGGCTGCTGTTGGAGTAACAAACTTAGTTGTTCGGTCGAATAATCTTAATCCTACGATTTCTTCGGCCTCTC
Source organism: Pseudomonadota bacterium (assembly GCA_023423975.1). Lineage (GTDB taxonomy): Bacteria > Pseudomonadota > Gammaproteobacteria > Burkholderiales > Burkholderiaceae_B > Advenella. Next base: position 96,998 of record JAFAEO010000026.1, on the reverse strand, counting down.
GGATCGTCATGCTCAAATTGGACTGTGTAGTGTGAAGATTTGAGGCCGCTACTGTAAAACTACGTGCAGAAGCTAATTCGCGAATGGCCGACAACTGTCTGATTGATAGTTTAATCATGAGTAACCACTATAAGATTTTGAATGAGCTGTTCTCGCATATGATAAACATTATTTGCCCGAGTGATTCTCACTTTCATATACACACACCGGTTTGTGAAAATCGCCTATTTTACGCTGCCATCCTGATAAGCCCTAGCCAGTCATCCATATGATCCATATCCCCGGGCTGGACTTGTGACCGCAATTCCTATAAACTACGCCGTGTATTACGGTTGACATAATGAATTTTGACTGTAATTGTCTGCATATATGCAACAGCAGGTATTCAAACCATGCCAAAGCCCTACACTGGCTTGTTGCTGCAGAAACGGGCCCATAAGGTTTATTCCAGGGGAAACGTCCCCGTCATCAGGCTGCTTCGCAGCCCGGCATTTGCCGAACAACACGCCCAGTCTTTGACTGCGGAACAACCCGGCCGGTCCCTATGACCGCCAGCGCACGTCCTGTCCAATTGGCCAGGGCTGACCACGACAATCGCAAGGTCGACCTGACAGACACCGCTATCGGCTGATTAAGCCCGCAGCGAATGCATTGTCATTGGCATTTCGATGTCTATCCAATCCGCCAGCGATTGCAATTGTGGTTACGTGCGCTCGATTCAACAGAGGCACCTTATTTGTGTTTCTCTCAACCCTTGCGTCCGGATGCGCGAACTTCGGACCAGGGGACGGCTGCGTCCATGTCATTGCGCAGCCTTAACCAGGACGATAGAACGTATATGCAAGAACAAACCGCCTTTTACCAACTGTCCGGCACCACCGCATTGCTTTTACTGGTCGGATTTTATGGCCTGACTTTTCTGATGTCGCTCATGATCGGCAAGAAAAAGGAAAACGTCGATAGCTACATGGTATCGAACAATGCTGTGGGCTTTGGCCTCGCTGCTGCCAGTATGATTGCCACATGGATCTGGGCTGCCTCCTTTTATGCCAGTGCAACCTCGGGCTACCAATATGGCCTGTCCGGGCCCATCCACTATGGTTTTTGGGGAGCACTGATGATTCTGTTCATCTATCCCTACGGCCGCCGCTTTCGTGCACTGGCCCCCAAGGCACACACCCTGGCTGAAGTTATGCACGCACGCCATGGAACATCCAGCCAGCTGATCATGGCCATTTCCAATCTGCTGGGCAGCTGTATCAGCCTGATGGTGAACTTTACCGCTGCAGGCGCACTGGTGTCCGTCCTTAGCCCACTGTCCTTTATTCAGGGCGTGCTGATTGCCGGGCTGGGTGTCTTGTCCTATACGCTCTGGTCCGGATTTCGGGCCTCGGTCATGACCGACTTTGCCCAACTGGTGGCAATGATTCTGGCGGCCATCGTCATCATCCCATTGATATTCTTTAACGCAGGCGGCACCGATATGCTCGCGGCCAATTGGGGTAATCTGTCAGCGGAACAGTCTAATTTCTTTTCGACCAAAGCGATTCTGGAACAGGGCGCGCCGTATTTCGTGGCTGTGCTTGCCTATGCCATTGGTAACCAGACGATCGCGCAGCGCCTGTTTGCCGTCCGTGAAGACCTGATCAAATCCACCTTCCTGACCGCCACGATTGGCTATGGTGCGGTGGTTATCGGGCTGGGCATGTTGGGCATGCTTGCCCTGTTTGTAGGCTTGACACCGGCAGATGGTGATATGAACAATATCATTCCGCAAATGGCTTCCACGTACCTGCCTCCATTTGGCATCGCGCTATTTTTTATTCTGGTTGTGGGCTCCTTATCGTCGACAGCTGACTCGGATCTGTCTGCCCTATCGTCCATTATGATGACCGATATCTACGGCAAAAACATGGCCCGCGGAACGCCTGATCCGAAGCGGATGCTGTGGTGGGGCCGGGCGACCATGGTCGTTGCCACCATGATTGGCGTGGTGTTTGCCAGCCTGCGTCTTGATATTCTGGTTATGCTGGTATTTGTCGGTGCCCTGTGGGGAGCCATCGTGTTTCCGGTCATCGTGAGTTTTTACTGGGACAGGGTAACGAACAAAGCCTTCACGACATCCGTAATATGTGCCGTCGCCCTGTTTGCCGTGGCACGGTTTGAGCTTCTTCCGCTGCAGGGCCTGGTTGCCGTGCTCTTTGAGCTAAGCGCCTCTGTGGGCGCCGGCGTTGTCCTGGGCCTGATGGCGTTTGCGTTTTTTAACCGCAAAATTGCCATCTTTGTTGCTATAGCAACTGTAATCATCGCCGTTCCCAATGCAGTGGGCTTTCTGCGCGACTATCCGGTACTGCTTAGCTCGCTGACGTCATATGGCGTTAGTGCAGTGGTATGTATCGCGATGAGCTGGAATAACAGTGAACGCTTCGATTTCGCTCTGCTTGCCGAACGCGTCACGTCATTCCAAAAAAGCGCTGACACTGACAAAGAAACATCAACAGACGCAGACGGCGATGTCGCGCCGGCACGTGCCTGAAAGAGAGAGAAATTATGAATGAATTAATCCTTACCGCATATATACTGATCTGGCCGATTATTTCCGCTGTCATTCTATTGGTGCTAATTGTTGCGCTGGTACGTGATTTGCGACATGCCAGCAAAAGCGACAGTGAAATGATTTAATAAAATCCGCACCTACGCTCACCCGACAGGCGACTGTAGGTGCACTTAGCAAGCCCCATGGATCTATATCAGAACAGCCCCTTTTGGGGGCTGTTCGTTTCTCAGATAGTAATTATTCTTATTTACCATATCCGCTTATTTTCTACGGTTTATCCCGGTAGCGGTAAAAGGTCCGATATAATCTAGCCATCACTGGGGAGTAGCCGCTCATTTTCCTGAGGTTTACGTCAACATACTTGATGCATGCATCATGGCGTAGACAGCGATGTCGCCTGGCAAGACCTTTGATCACTTTTTTCCGCTCAGACCGGAGAAAAAGGTGATCATTCGTCTATTGTCCGGTCGCGGTATTGATTCATGCAAACCCTTCTGCTTTCCACTGGCGTGGTTACGCTGGCCGAAATCGGCGATAAAACGCAATTGCTTGCCTTCATTCTGGCAACCCGATTCAAAAAACCCATTCCCATTATTCTTGGCATCCTGTGCGCCACCATCGTCAATCACGCGCTGGCCGGAGCAGTGGGCGCCTGGATTACTACAGCTATCAGCCCGCAGGCACTGCGCTGGATACTGGGCATTTCTTTTATTGCCATGGCTGCATGGACCATGATTCCCGATAAAATAGATGAAGACGAAGCGCCGCTAGGCAGAAAGTTCGGCGTCTTTGGTGCGACCCTGGTGACCTTTTTCCTGGCCGAGATGGGCGATAAAACACAATTGGCCACCGTCGCACTGGCGGCCAAAAGCGCCTTTCCGATTGAAGTGGTCATCGGCACGACCCTGGGCATGATGATTGCAGACGTCCCGGCCGTCATTCTGGGCAAACAACTGGGGCAACGCGTGTCCATGAAGCTGGTGCACACGATCGCGGCCTGTATTTTCCTGGTGCTGGGTATTGCCACCCTGCTTGGTGCCGGGTCTGGCTGGGGCTTCTGATTCTGCTGGCTGTGGTGTTGGCTCTATTATTCAAATGCCATATTTTGCGCCATAAGCAGGAAATGATACGATTGTGGCATACCTGTAATTACAGGCCGCGAGTACAACTCAGATTGGTCTGACAGGTGCTTGCCTCAATCGCATTTGCAATAGAGCCTTTTCAGGCACGAATCCAAACAAACATAAATAAACAATAAACAGAGTGGCACCCGATTGTCTGCATTACACGCTGCCGTCGCAGACGACGTTGCCTCGTTTATTTTATTCATAAGACAGGAGTGCAGTCATGGCCGGTTCTGTAAAACCCACAACAGCGGCACCCAAACCCAGGGCACGGCCGGCGCGCAAAGATGCGCCTGTCAAAGATACCGAGGCACAGCCAGTATCAGAGCCCGTTGTTTTGCTGTCCGGTGGTAATCCCCAGATTCCCAAAGGATACGGCGATGCGCCCGTGCAGGCATATATAAAAGCCATGCCCGGCTGGAAAAGCGAGACCGGACGTCGGCTCGATGCCCTGATCGAACACATCGTACCCGGCGTACATAAGGCCGTGAAATGGAATTCACCCTTTTATGGTCTCAATGATGATGGGTGGTTCCTGAGCCTGCATTGCTTTACAAAATACATCAAGATCACTTTTTTCCGCGGTACCTCTTTGCGACCGCCTCCACCCGGAACGTCCAAGCATAAGGAAGTGCGCTATCTGGATATCCGGGAAGGCGAGTTTGATGAGCCGCAGATCAGCGACTGGATCAGCCAGGCCAGCCAACTGCCGGGAGAGAAACTGTAGACGTGAGCTGGCTGCCGACATTGGCAATTTCAAAACAGCCTGTGTCGTTGCCTGCACTGCTGCTGCGTTAAGCCTTCCCGGCAGATGCCATTTTCTTGCGTCGCGCCAGCCAGCTTCCAACCAATGCGACCAGCAAGGCGCCGCCAAGTTCAACGGCGATTTTGACCGTACCGGTGACTTCGCCGAAACGCTCCAGAACAATCTGGTCACTGACCAGCATGCCCCCTGCGATCCAGCCCAACAATGCCGCGCCGAATAACACCACCCCGGGATAATGATCAATGAGTTTCAATACCAGAGTACTGCCCCAGATAATGATAGGTACGCTGATAATCAGGCCCGCAATAACCAGCCCCGTCTGATGATCTGCGTGCGCGCCCTGCGCCGCGCCTGCAATCGCAATCACGTTATCCAGGCTCATTACAAAGTCTGCGATAATAATCGTCTTGACTGCAGACCAGACCGACGAGCCGCCATCGATTTTGTCATGCGCATCATCGTCCGGAATTAGCAGTTTGATCCCGATCCAGATAAGCAACAAGCCACCCACAATTTTGAGATACGGGATCGTCAATAGCGTCAATGCAAATGTAATGAGCACGACCCGCAGAATAATCGCACCCGCAGTGCCCCATAAAATTCCCTGCATGCGCTGCTTTTTCGGCAAGTTACGGCAGGCCAGCGCAATCACAACCGCATTATCGCCACCGAGCAGAATATCAATCATGATAATTTGAAATACTGCTGTCCAGCTCAGAGTCTGAAAAAATTCAAGCATAAGTTCACCCGGAATCCATTAATATAAAAATTCGAATTGAATATGGATCGGCCCGTTCTGGCTGCACGACAGGGTGACGTGCGAGCAGCCAATACAGAAAGTATCGGCATAAACGAAAATGGCCTGATCCGTAAAGGACACAGGCCATTTATTCTTAATCAGGATTTATGGACCTTGCCCTTAATGGCAAGGTCTTGCTTACAACACCAGGTGTGTTGCCCGGGCACCGGGCGCCATGCCAAGGCATGACAGCCGTAATGACGATGCAGCGGCGGAAAGCTACTCCCCTTGATCACATAAGTATAGCTTTTCGGAAAATTATGTCAACTAGGGTCGTTACGTATTGCCCCAAAGGAACACATGTCCTGCTGTTTGCGAAAACTAGCATCATTGTGGTTTTTCATTGCTAATGCCCATCTCCTGAATCAGTTTGCTGTATTTTTCCGATTCAGCTTTTGCAAATGCTGCAAATGCTTTGGCCCCCATGAAATGAGGTGGCGTATCCAGAGGCTCAACGTCAGCTTTGTAGCCTTCGCTGTTCACCGCCTTTTCACATGCTGTTTCCAGTTTCGTGACAATTTCCTGTGGCAGTCCCTTGGGTGCAATCAGCCCGCCCCAGATGGTTGCCTGGATCGGCCATCCTCCCTCCTTAGTTGTAGCCACCTGTGGGCTAGACTCGAGCCGTTGATCGGAAAAAATGCCCAGAGGACGCAACTTGTATTGCTTGGCCACGGTTGTGGTATCGCTGATCACCATCACCTGTTTTCCCAGCAGCCCGGTCACCATTTCTGCAGAGCTTTTATAGGGCACATGCAGTGCAGTTGAGTTTGCCTGTTTCATGAGCATTTCCATGGCAATATGCAGTAACGTGCCGGTGCCGGACGTGCCGTAAGTCAGTTGCCTCGGATTGTCCCTGGAGAATGCGACAACATCCTGCATGTTTTTGAATGCTGAGTCCTGGGGCACCATCATCATCAGTGGTACCGAATAGGTTCCGCAGATATGATCAAAATCCTGATATGTGTAGCCTGTATTGCGCATGCCAGGTTGCAGTACTTCCGGGCCGATGACCGACAAACCAAGGGTATAGCCATCCGGCTTGGCCCGCTTAAGTTGCATCATGCCAATTGCACCACCCGCACCGCCCTTGTTGTCGATAATGAGATTGCCGCCCATCGCCTGGCGCAGGTGTTTTGCCAGAATCCGGGCCATGATGTCAGAGGTGCCCCCCGGGCCGAACGGCACCAGAATGGTCACCGGATTTTCCGGATAGGCATTCTGGGCTGTGGCGCTCGTGCTCAGGACAGATGTAGCGACCAAGAGCATTGCGTATTTGGTAAGCTTTTTTCGATTCGATCTCGTTATGCCAAATCTCATATTTGTCTCCTTCCTTGTTCAAGTGCAACGATGCGCTACCTTGTAGCTAACTTTGGCAGATTAATAAACACCACCGTCATAACCCTTTGCCAGCGCCGGGCGGATTGCCTGGATAAATGCGGTAGCCTGACGCATCATCATGCCCATGTCAGAGGCCACAGCCACAAATGCATAGCCGGAACTGATAAAGCTTGAGACCATTTCCGGGGTGGGCCCCACAATGCCGCAAGGCACGCCAATGGCCTGACAACGCCGCGCCACGTCGGCAATCACATGCTGTACTTCCGGATGAGCCAGGTTGCCAATATGCCCCATATTTGCCGACAGGTCGCCTGGACCTAGAAACAGCGCGTCCACGCCGGGTACGGCAGCAATCTCCTCAAGTGCAGCAACGGCCTGAGGTGTTTCCAGTTGAATAATGGTGAAGACCGAGTCGTTCGCGCGCTTTGCATAATCGGTTGCAGTGCCATAGCCACTGGCCCGATGAACTGCGGCAAAGCCGCGTGTCCCCAGTGGAGGATATTTGGCGTTGCTGACTGCCTGTCGCGCAGCTTCTGCACTGTCAACAAATGGCACCATCACGGTCTGGGCGCCAAGATCCAGCGCGCGCTTGAACAGAACAGGATCGTTTGCTGCCAGGCGTGCTACCGCGCAAGCATTGGTTCCCGCGATAGCCTGCAAGACATGCAGGGCATCCTGATCGTCAAGTGGTACATGCTCCAGATCTACCAATAGCCAGTCAAAACCGGCGCGTCCCATTGCTTCAGCAGTACTCGACGTACCGGACATGAGCCAAGTGCCCAGCGGCGCCCCAGGTTGAGCAAGGCGGGCGCGAAAAGGGTTTTCTAGCAGATCAGTTGCTGCGGGCATACATACTCCTGTTGTAATTAATGCAAATGCAATGGTTTGAATCAGTAAATGGATGGTTCCGGCGTCTTGTCGTTTCCGGCCAGGGAACTGAAGTCACAACCGAGATTGGCTTGTGTCACTTCGTGTTGGTAGATGCGTGTGAATCCGCGCTTATATGGTTGCTCCGGGGCGCGCCATTGAGCGCGGCGCTGAGCCAGTTCGCTGTCGGAAACCAATACATCGAGTGTTCTCGCACTGATATCCAGCCGGATCAGATCGCCTGTACGCACCAATGCCAGGGGACCGCCCACGGCAGACTCCGGCGCTATATGCAAAACACAAGTGCCATAGTGGGTACCGCTCATGCGCGAATCAGACAATCGGACGATATCGCGAACCCCCTGCTTCAGCAGCTTCTTCGGGATAGGCAGATTGCCCCATTCCGGCATACCCGGCCCGCCAACAGGACCACCATTGCGCAGCACCAGAACGGTATTTTCATTGATGTCCAGGTCCGGATCATTGATGGCGGCCAGCATGTCTGCATTGGAGTCAAAAACCAGCGCAGGACCGGTATGTCGCAACAGGGCCGGGGTCGCCGCAGAAGGTTTGATCACGGCCCCATCCGGACATAGATTGCCCCGCAACACGGCCAATGCCATACCAGCCTCCGGACATTGCGGTGTGGCGGGAATGACCGGGTTATCCAGCTTGCGGATCACATCGTCATCGGAACTGGCTTGTCCCTCGATATTGGCACCCAGTGTCGTACCGGTGCATGTAAGGGCATCCAATTGCAAATGCGCCCGAATACGCTGCAGTAATGCGGGCAGGCCACCTGCGTAGTAAAAATCTTCCATCAGTTTGTTGCCTGAAGGAAACAAATTGGCCAGCACCGGCACCTGGCGTGCCAGTGCATCGAAATCATCAAGACTCAGTTCAACCCCGGCTCGTCCAGCCATCGCCGGCAAGTGGACGGCCGCATTGGTGGAGCCACCCAGCGCCATCCAGGTTGCAACCCCGTTGAGGAACGCGTCACGGGTCAAAATGCGAGAGGGACGCAAATCCTCCCAGATCATGGCGACAATGCGCTGACCGCAGGCCCACGCCATGCGGGTATGGGCTGCGTCCATGGCGGGCAGGCTGGTGGAACCAGGCAGGGCAAGCCCCATGGCCTCGACAATGGAAGTCATGGTGCTGGCAGTACCCATCGTATTGCATGTGCCGGGCGCGCGGGTCATCCGGGCTTCCAGCCCGATCCATTCAGGCTGGTCGATGTTGCCGATGGTGTATTGTTCCCAGTATTTCTTGGTGTGCGTTCCCGCCCCGACTGCCTGGCCCTGATAACGATCATTCAGCATGGAGCCAGCCGGGCAGAACAGTGCCGGCACATCCATGGATATGGCCCCCATCACCAGGCCCGGAGTGGTTTTATCACAGCCGCCCAGCAACACCACGCCATCCAGGGGAAGACTGCGGATCAACTCCTCTGCCTCCATGGCAAGAAAATTGCGATACAGCATGGTTGTGGGCTTGACCATGACTTCGCCAAGGCTCATGGCAGGCAGCTCCAGTGGATATCCGCCGGCCTGCAGTACACCGCGCTTGATCGCCTGGGCGCGATCACGAAGATGTGCATGACACGGCGACAGATCGCTCCAGGTATTCAGTATGCCAACAATAGGACGGCCCATGAATTCATCTCGCGAGAGCCCCTGCTGCTGCATGCGCTGGCGGTGCGCAAAACCGCGAATATCATCGCTCGCAAACCAGCGCTGGCTGCGCAATTGATGTAATTTTTTCTGCACAACAATACTCCAATCAGTCTATTTGAATACCCGCATCACGAACCTGCTCGCCCATCAGCTTTGTATCCTTTTGCAGTAAGTCTGCAAACTCCTGCGGTGTCGAAGACAGCACTTCGTACCCCTGATTTTCCAGCGGTTGGGCAAATGCTTGTGATTGCAGAATCGCCACAATGTTCTGGTTCAGTTTCCTGACGATGGCGTCGGGCGTCCCGCTGCGAACGAGAATGCCATTCCAGACGCTGGAGACCACACCAGGAACACCGGCCTGCTCGAACGTAGGCACTTTCGGTAATACTTTGGCTCGCGTGGGAGCAGCAACAGCGAGTATCCGGATCTTGTCCGAATCGGCATAGCCGACCACCGAAGGCAGATTGATGAACATCGTAGGCAACGATCCCCCCATGACATCGGTAAGTGCCGGAGGGGCGCCCTTATACGGCACATGCATCAATTTTGTGCCGCTCTGCTTTTGGAACAACTCCCCTGCAAGATGCATGGAATTGCCGTTGCCCGCAGAGCCAAAAGGGATACGACCCGGTTCGCGTTTGGCCGCCTCGATGACATCCTCAACGCTTTTGTACGGGGTGCCAGAGCCCACAATTAACACATTTGGCATCTGGTGCGTCAATGTCACCGGTTGCAAATCCTTGATCGGGTCGTAACCCATATCTTTGTACAAATGCGGATTCACGGCCAGGGTGCTGGTCGACCCCAGCAGCAGGGTATAGCCGTCGGCAGGCTGCTTGGCAGCATAGGCTGACCCAATATTACCGTTGGCGCCGGCACGGTTGCTGACTACGACGGACTGCCCCAGACGCTTGCCCAGCTCGGTAGCCATGCTGCGGGCAAACTGATCGGCCACTCCTCCTGCCGGATACGGCACAACAAATGTGATCGGCTTGTCGGGATACTTATCTGCTTGCGCATAAACAGGTAAAAAAAATATCATGCCTGTCAGCAGCAGCGCCATGGTGTAGCTTCGACGAACGAATTTGGATGGATTCATGTTGTCTCCTTGCTTGTTATAGGGTCAGTTCACAGGTGAAATAAGACGTTTGCCATTGATATGCTGCAAAATATTTTCGACTACGAGTGCGGCCATGGCCTGGCGAGTTTGCACGGTGGCGCTTGCAATGTGAGGGCTAAGAACCGTGGACGCCGAATGAACTAGTGATTCTGGCACCTTGGGCTCCTCCTCAAAGACATCCAGGGCCGCAGCACCCAGTTGACCGCTTTCCAGGCAATCAATCAGCGCCGACTGATTTACCACAGAGCCGCGAGCAATGTTAACCAGTACGCCTTGCGGGCCGAGCGCCTCTAGCTCGGCCCGGGACACCAGATGATGGGTGTCGGCGCCGCCAGGTGTGGCCACCATGAGCACGTCTGCCCATCCAGCCAGCGCCAGCACAGTCGGAAAATAGGCGTAGGCAGCTCCATCCTGTTGCCGTCGTCCCGTGTAGCCTACCTGGGTATCAAATGCGACAGCGCGTCTGGCAATCAGATGGCCGATACGCCCCAGACCCACAATGCCGACTTTTGAACCCCAGAAACGACTGGCCAGAGGAAATGGTCCCTGACGACCCCACTTGTTCTCTCGCACATACTGGTCTGCTGCGGGCACTCGCCTGAATGCCGCCAATGCCAATGCCATGGCAAAATCAGCCACATCCGCCGAGAGAACGTCTGGTGTGTTAATGACACGAATCCCCCGGGCATCGGCCCAGCCCAGGTCAATAGCGTCGTACCCCACCCCATTGCACGCGATAAGCGCCAGATTGGCCAATGCGTCGCGGCACAGCGACGGTACTCCAGCCATGCCGTTGGTAATCAAGACCCGCACATCTGACCCATGCTGGACGCAAAATGCCTCGGGCGATGGCAAGGATTGCCACTGCACAACATCAAAGTGTTCCTGCAAGGGCACAAGTGCTTCCGGTGAGAACGGTGTGACAACAAGTAGAAGGGGTCGGGTCATAGGTGCAGGCAATCGTAGGAATACATTTGGCCGGATTTGGGATGTTACCGGTAACTGTTACCGGTAACATTGATATAATTGTAGGGCGTTGGTCAAACAACACGCCATTGGGATAAACCATGACTCAAAAACAAACATCACGTACCACGCGTCGCAAAGCAGGCTCATACACCATCCATGACGTGGCCGCTCTGGCGGGCGTTTCGTCAATCACCGTTTCGCGCTACTTCAATTCGCCGGAAAAAGTCTCCGTGGCGCTCAAAGAACGCCTGCGCGAAATTATCGACCGTATCGGCTATGTACCCAGCCAGGTGGCGGGCGGGCTGGCTTCGGGCCACGGACGGGTAGTTTGCGCGGTCATGCAGAACATTGCGAGTGCAACCTTTGCCGATCTGGTCAAGGGCATGACCGACGAGCTGCAGGCGTCCGGATTGCAACTGCTCCTGGCCAATGCCCAGTATTCTCAGGAACTTGAAGAACAGGCTATCCGCACTTTTGTTGGCTGGCACCCCACCGCGCTGATCCTGACCCGCCATGACCACACGCCCGCGGCCGAGGCAATGCTGCGTGCGCTCAAGATCCCCGTGATCGAAGCCTGGGGGCTCGTACCGGGGCGACCGTTTCATCAAGTAGGGTTTCCGCATATTGAGACAGGGGACATATTGGCCAGACACTTTCTGGAACAAGGTGCCACCCGAATTCAGTTTGTCATGTCACAAGCCACCGAAGATTTCCGCGCCAAACAACGCGCTCAGGGCTATGCCGAAGCCATGGCCGGTGCCGGCCTGAAGCCGGACGTGCAGATTATTCCGGAAGACGACGAATTCGAGGCAGGAGCCATTGGCATTGAAGCGTCGTCACGTTTACCGGCACGTTCCAGGCCCCAGGCCTTGATTTTTGCCAATGACAATATGGCCGCTGGTGCCATCCTGCACGCCCCTTCATGCAATCTTGTCCTGCCGCGCGATTGCGCCATTGCAGGGTTTGGCGATGCATCCATTTCCGCAAGATTGCGCCCGGCCTTGACGACCCTGCGTCCGGCACGCTATCAGATTGGCCAGCACGCAGCACGGACCGTCCTGCAGCAGTTGATGGTCGGGACAGGAGGCGACAATTCTATTGTTGAAGACCTGTTGCCATGTGATTTGATCGTCAGGGAAAGCAGCCAATTGCATTTGTAATGCTGCAATGATTTAACATGCATGGCGTTGAATTACGATGCCATCTTGCAGGCAACGCAATTTAACTCCTGCAAACAAAATAGCCACGCTCACTCCCAGTGAGGTGTTGCGCCTTGCTCCAGGCAGCGAATATGATCAGCGTCTGGCAGACATGGCCATTCTGATTGCCAGACCCGCCAGCACCGTACCCATTAGCCAGCGCTGCGCCACCACCCAGCTCGGACGGGTGGCCAGGAAAGAAGCAATGCTGCCGGCCATAATGACAATCAGCATATTGACGCTAATGCTGATCGCAATCTGCACTGATCCCAGCGCCAGCGACTGGGTCAGAATGCTGCCTTTTTCCGGATCAACAAACTGCGGCAGCAGGGACAGGTACATGACTGCGATTTTGGGGTTCAGCAGGTTCGTCAGAAAACCCATCAGAAACAATTTTCTTGGGCTATCGGGCGCCAATGTTTTCACTTGAAATGGAGATTGGCCTCCTGGCCGCACAGCCTGCCAAGCCATATAAAGCAAATACAGGGCACCACCATAGCAGAGCGCCTCATAGGCGTAAGGGACGGCAAAAAGCAAGGCGGTTATACCCAGTGCCGCGCTGACCATATAAAAAATGAAACCAAGCAGCACACCCAACAGGGACATCATGCCTGCGCGCCGCCCCTGACATAGCGAGCGTGACACCAGGTAAATCATATTAGGCCCGGGGGTAAGCACCATACCCAGGGAGACCGCAGCAAAAGCAATGATGGTAGTTGTGTCCGGCACGATAGTTCCTTTTGAGGCAAGCGCATGTGGAAATAATCGTACTGCAAAACAAGCTGTCCCTGATTTAATATGACAGCTGCACTCTATAAAAAGAAAATGCTACACCGGCATCATGTTGCGCATGCAACCGTGCAAGATTACCGCCGTGTATTGTCAAGCTTGCTTCATGACCATCTTCGTTGCTGCGACAACCGCCAGATAGCTCAGCTATTACGCAATCAACTTTCGTATATCCCGCTGCAATTGCGGCAGCACTTCCTCTTCGAACCAGGTGTTCTGCTTGAGCCATCGATTGTTATGCCAGGAAGGGTGCGGTAGCGGATAGATGCGCAAGGCAGGGTCGGCAAGAGCGTACTGGCGCCACGACCGCACCGTTTCGGTGACGCCTTGACGCGCCACCTGCGGACCCAGATGCCAGCCCTGCGCATAGCCGCCGATTGTCAACAGCAATTTCAGATGAGGCAAGCGGCTAAACAATGACGTACGCCATATTTCCTTGCACTCGCGCCGTGGCGGCAGATCACTGCCATCGGCTCTGAGCCCGGGAAAACAGAATCCCATGGGAATAATCGCGACCAGGGAATCGTCGTAAAACTCCTCATCAGAAACACCCATCCATTGTCTGAGTCGGACACCGGATGCGTCATTGAACGGGCGCCCGGTTTTATACACCCGGGTGCCAGGCGCCTGACTGGCGATACAGATGGTTGCCGTCTGAGATACCTGAATGATGGGACGCGGCTCTGGAACCATAGCTTGTCCATAGCGAGGTTGATCATGACAAACCCGACAACGGCGAATCTCATTAATATATTGTGCGAATGATCGGTCGTCGCTATCTTTTATAGAATTGTTCATGCTTGATGGGCTTTGAATCTGCTATGCAACCGCATAACGTTCCGGACAGCACAACTGCTGCAAAAGGCCAATACCGGCCTACCTGCAGGGACCACCTCAGGCAGCCCGGTATAGCCTGGACACATTGGGGATATGTATTTCACTTGATATGCCGCAACGCGCTGCCTTTATGTGCGGCAACGTGATCGGTTTTTTCACTTTTTATTTCGTATTGAGGTTCATCTTTCGAGGCACGATGGACGTGTCCCTTGTAATCGAAGTCGCTGGTATGAATAGCAATGATCTTGCCGGAAACCCTGCCTGCTTCGCTATTCCAGCTAACATGGTCGCCCTTTTTGAATTTCGCGGTCATCCTGTCTGCTCCTTGTGTTTCCATATTACACCCGTCATGAATGGCCTGCCAAGTTCGTGGCATACCGCAGATGCCAACAATGCGAATCAGTCGCCAGCAAAAATGCGCATTGGGCTTGTGCGTTACGGACGCTCAAAGGAAAAGATAAAATCAGCCAACAGTACTCTATACTGCCATCCCGGCCAGCAAGCTTCGGTCAAAGCTGTCACGAGAAATGGCACAATGGACGTTGCCATTAAAGGCGTCACACGGAAACGGTCGTACACAAAAATGCCAGCATGCCGTAAAGGCGATGCTGGCTATCGGCAAATCTGAGCTGCGCGCGCTCTGCCTCATAGGGCAAGCGACATGACAAGCGTATGCATTATGTGATCAAAGCATGCGTGGCAGCACATCAATCGCGCCGGATGCTTTCCTGTGAGCATAGACCATGCCAATATGGCCTATGACCAGCGCCAGTAACGTCCAGCCGAGTTCGCCATGCAGCAGTCCGGCCAGATCGACCATCCATTGGACCTTTTGGCCGGTAGGCTCCATCAGCGAAATGCCCAGATATGAAAACGGGCGATCCGACCCGTAAGTGCGCAGCAATGCCAGCGCCGGAATGACCAGCATGAGTGCATACAATACGCTATGCCCCAGTCCGGACACCGTGGACAGCGATGGCGGTCGGCGTGAAATATTAATTACCGCCCACAGGACTCTGAAGACACCCAGACAGAACACGGTGAATCCCATGACAGAGTGTGTCGGCCATAACGTATCGGTAATGGGCGTCTCATCTGCAAAATAATGCAGCGCAGCGGTAAAAAACATCCAGGCAAAGCCCAGCGCCATCAACCAGTGCAGCGCCCGTGAAACCGCACCATATTTATCTGACGAATCAAACAGGGACAATGAATACCTCCATTCATAAAAAATTAATTTGGCTATAACCCCCTGCAAACCCCATATCTGAAGCGAAAGAGATGACTGTGTGCCGGCAGCATCATGGCGGCCAGCATGGGAAAAAGCGGGAATCGAACCTGCTGCGTGTTTGCCGACAGGCAAAGCAACACATGGCACCGACAAGGATTAATACTTCAGGGCGTCAATACGGCCAGCCACAACATTGGTACTGCGCAGCATTTCTGAAATTATTAATTGAAAAATCAATCTTATCGTATTTATATCTTATGCGTATGACGGTTGTTTTGATATCGATCAACAAATATTTCAATTGACTACCAGAGTATGCGTTTGCAACCGGTGATCTGTAATTTTTAGACTGGTTTAAAATCAAATCGTCGATGTGTTACCGCCCCCTCGTTTTTATTTACCAACGCCGGATTGCCAATGCTATCTATAAAATTCGTTGCCAGATACATGGCAGATCACGAGTTATCCCTTGTCACTGCGGAATCATGCACCGCCGGGTTGATTGCCTCAGCCCTATCTGAGGCGCCCAACGCAGGCAAGCTGCTGGACTGTGCATTCGTCACGTATACGGTTGCCGCCAAACAGAGGCTATTGAATGTGAGCACTGAAACGATAAATAGATTCAATCTTACGAGCGAACAGGTGGCCAGAGAAATGGCCTTGGGCGCACTGGCCCACAGCTCGGCCAATATTGCCGTGTCCAATACCGGCGTAGTCGATAACATTGATCCGGCTGTGAAGGCAGGAACACAATGCTATGCGTGGGCCTTCACACAGGCTGACGGCACACAGGAAATCGTCTTTACCGAAACCAGGCAATTTGCCGGCAGTAGTCGAAAAATCCGCAGGCGCAGCGCACTCTATGCTTTAAGTCGCATTCCCTTTTATGCAGCACAAGTCCCGGGAAACACTGCTTAGCGCCCCGTCTTTTTCACCCGTCACAAGCACCTGCGCATTGGTGTGAAATGAGGCTTTAATGCTTGTGTTTTGGCTTATCGGAACGGCTGGTGCTGGCCATTTCCTTGAGTTCTTTTTTGGACATGGATTTGTACATTGATTTGGATGCGCCTTTCAAATCGCCCACTTTCTTCTCGCCCTCTTTGGCCGATAGTGCAGCGCCTGCTGCCTGTTGCTGGCTTTTGGATTTCGCTGGCATGATGATATCTCCGTGTGGAAATGAGAGTCTTCATTATCTGCCCGCGATGCAAGAGGATGCAAACATCTTAAGCCGCGTTTTGTAAATACTCGTAAAGCGGAAATTTTTGTTAAAAATAAATTCTGGCATTGGCCCGCCAACGTCTGCGATCCGACCATCATGACGCATCCTGCCTCGTTAAAATATAAAAAATATCCATATATTTCATATACCTAGACTTATTAATAACATGTAACAACAATGGCCAGACGAGGATTTATATTGCTAGTATGAATTGTGGATTTTCCACTTAAAAGTTATTCCAGCTCCATCTATTTACGTTGAAAGGAGATAAAAATGAACCAGGACATTGCTCAAGGAAAGTGGGAACAGATCAAAGGCTCCGTTAAGGAAAAATGGGGCGATCTGACTGATGACGATCTTGCTCAGGTCAATGGCAATGCACAAAAAATGTGCGGAATATTGCAAGAGAAATACGGTAGAAGACGCGAAGACGCCGAGCGCGAAGTTAACGACTTCTGGGCCGAACAGAATCGGCTATAGAATACCAAGCAAGGGCGCCCTGATGGGTGCCTGAGTTTGTCATCCATCGTTTGCCTGCGCTCACCTAGCGCTTCTTGCGGATAAAAATAGTGAGCAAGGTGAGCACCAGAAATATGATAAACAGAATCTGCGCCACCAACGCCCCCCAGCCTAGAAACCCTCCAAACCCCAGTATGGCGGATATAACTGTCAGAACAAAGAAAAATACCGTGTGCCAGACCATTTGTACCTCCTATCCTTATGACAAATGTCATGTCGGGACGATGTTCAAAAGAAGTCTATAGTTATTATCCTAGTACCGATAAAGGCGACGTTAAACCTAATTTACAGATTAATAACATTCTTAATGTTCGGAAGGAAAGTTGGCGCTGGACCTTGGAAAAGCCCAGCCGACATGCGCAGAGGATGTCTCTTATAAAACCATACAGTGCGTAAGGCCAGTGATAGGCATGTTCCATACAGTGCATCCTGCGCACTCATGATCGGATCGTTATGAGCGGGGGCGTTAACTAATCTAGGGCAGCGTCAGTTTCGGTGAACTGTTTGGCCTACTTTGTTATTTTTTTCGAATCGGCACCGGAATATCAAAGTGCAGTACCTGCTCCTGTAAACCCAGTTTGTTATACAGTGCAATGGCAGGAGCGTCACCCCTGTCAGCCTGCACATAGACAACCCAACCAGCGTTATCAGCCGCAAACTCACACAAGTGCCGAATAAGCGTTGTAGCGATACCCTGCCTGCGATATACGGCGTCCACAGCAAGGTCATAGATGTAATACTCTCGACGCACCATCTCGAACTTGTCCAGCGCATAGGCCACCAGCCCGCCCAACACGCGTCCGTCGCTTAATGCGACGAAAACAGAAACATGGTCCCTGGCCAGAAAATCGGCCAGATAGGCATCAGTCGCAGGCCTGCTCTCATAACTGGCCGGATCGTCAAATGTCCGACTAAACACTAAATTCAATTGCCGCAGCAATGCGACATCGCCAGGCGAAAGACGACGATAGTGCATTTTCAATGAAGCTACTTGCATATGCCTTTCCCGATCTGACACGAAAGCACGCTGCCGGCACCTTGCTCGAACGGTCGACTAAAATACGGGCCAGATGGCTGGCTCGCCCATCAACCGTTCACCGCAGCGCCGAATATCAAGGTGCAGCCACGCACGAGACGTCGCCTTCCTTGCATTGAAGCAGCGTATTGAGCTCGTCGGCACGGGCTTGCGTCTTATCCGTCAGGCAGCCAGCGATGAGCATGGCCTGTATGGAGCCCCCTTGCGCTCCCGAGCTTTGGAATTTGCAGTCCAGATCACGGTACTTGATCCAGGCGTTCTGGGCTGCTTTCAAATCGGTCTTTTGGGAAGCCTCAAGCTTATTTAACACTTCCCGATAAACCTTGTTCAAGCGTGCATCTGCTTTTTTATAGTCGGTATTAGCGGCCTGGTTCATATCGCTTTGCGTTGCTGCGTAACTCTCGTTACCAGGATATGCGAATACAACTGTGCAGGCCAAAACTGAACTCAGTAATACGTTTCTGAACATATATCCTCCGATAGAGTGTATTGATCGACTAAAAACCAAACAGCTACGACCACTTCAAACCAGGCTATTGCGAAACCTCAATCGAAACAGCAAACGTGTGCTGCTAATGAAGCAGTTAATGGCCGGATACTTTTCACCTGCCGCCCGCGACGGACCAATAGCCGGCGCATTTAACAGATGTATCTGCCGATCAGTCACGGTGGTGTCTGCGCAGCCCCCATTGCCGGTAAATGTCATTAATGGCACGCACCGACGAGAGCGATACGACAGGCAATGCGGTTTGCTCAAGCATTTTCATATAACGTTTATGGTTCCCTGGCGTGACAACTGCAATATGACGGATCATCTCCCATTTGAGGCTATCCTGAGCGCCTTCCAGGGCCCCATAACGTTCACGCTCCAATAGTGTACGACGCAAGTAACGGAACAGGCTGGTCGCCGTGTGTACGTTCAGCAAAATAATACCTGTCGCCCGCTCGAAACGCTGCGGCATGTACTTGGAATAATTGCCGTCCATCACCCAACGCTCGCCCGCGATAGCCTCTTCATGCAGTGCAGAAAACGTGGCTGCCGGGCGAGGTACCCAATCGGTATTGGGTTCATGAAAAAGCTGATCCAGATGTACCGGCTTCAGGTCGCCTCTGCGGGCAATGGCTGTGGCCAGGGTAGATTTCCCGCTATTGGATGGCCCAAGGATGCAGATTCTGGGGCCTAAAGAGGAAAGAGGAATGATGTTTTGCATTGCTTTGAGCACCAGAGGGATTGCAGTGGGCATAAGACTACTCATGCATTGTCCAGACTTGATTGCGATGGCTGCCCTGCACGCACGCCAGAGACTGCTACGTTATAGCCAGTTTTCTATCTGCAAGCCTTGGATGCGACCAAACTCGCTGACATTGCCCGTCACTAGTATGGCTCCAATAGCATAGGCGTGTGCTGCAATCAGTAGATCGTTTGGGCCGATAGGTTTTCCTGCTGTTTCCAGCTGTGCACGTATTACACCGTACTCGATATCGGCGGGCACATCAAATGCAAGCACTTGTACACTTCCAAGAATTGCTTCGATCTGTGCTGACAATCGAGGCGACTTTTTTTTTGCACAACCATATCGTAATTCGCAGGCTGTGATGATGCTGACGCAAATGGTTTCAGCGCCAGCAATTGCAATCTGCTGGGCAGTCTTGCCCTGAGGGTTTCTGGCTAATTCAGATACGATATTCGTATCGAGCATGTAAAGTTTACTCACAGATCGGTATCCTTGAGCGGCAGGAGTGTGTCATCGACTTGCGGAAACTGATCCTCGGGAGCAAGCGGCTCGAGCGCTGCCAGCACTTCGACCAGGTTTTTATGTTGAATCGGCTCAATGATTAATTTGTCCCCTTCCCGGTGAATTAAAACCCTTTTACCTGGTAATTCAAAGTCTGCGGGGATGCGAACCGCCTGGCTTTTATTATTGCGAAAAAGCCTGGCTTCTCTTGCCAATGCGGGATCCAACTTTCGCAGTACTGTCATAAAAACCTCCATTAAGCATATACAGTTGTATATGCAAATTATACAGCTTTATCACGAGATAATCGCCTGAAGCTTTGCTGCCGCTAATATGTCGTCGATCCCGCCCAGCCATCGCAAAATGCGATGGCACCATAGTAAATGGTTGATTTGGTTAATTTAAATGCCTGATTACAATCAATTTTCAATGATTTTAAAGGGTCAGAAATGAGAAACTACCGAATCGGCCAGATTGTGCCCAGCTCCAATACCACCATGGAAACGGAAATCCCGGCCATGCTGAACGCGCGCCGCGAGCTGTTCCCCAACGAAACCTTTACGT
Source organism: Pseudomonadota bacterium (assembly GCA_023423975.1). GTDB lineage: Bacteria > Pseudomonadota > Gammaproteobacteria > Burkholderiales > Burkholderiaceae_B > Advenella. The sequence continues at coordinate 76,652 of JAFAEO010000026.1, read as the reverse complement.
TTCACTCTGCACGCATGCGCATGATGAGCGTTACGCCAGAGGAACTGACTGCGATGGACCAGGCCAGCGACCGTTGCGCCATCGAACTGAGCGATGCCCGCATGGATGTCATGGCCTATGCTTGCCTGGTGGCCATCATGGCCCAGGGCAACGGCTATCATCGCCAATCCCAGGCGCGACTACAAAAGGCGGTTCAGGAGAACAACACCAACATTCCGATCCTGAGCTCAGCCGGCGCGCTGGTAGACAGCCTGAAGGAAAAGAACCTGGGCAAGGTCTCCATTATCACACCCTACATGAAGCCGCTCACACAGCGCGTGATAGAATACATTGAAGCCGAAGGAATCAGTGTTCATGACTCCATCAGCCTGGAAGTATCTGATAACCTTGAAGTGGGTCGCCTGGATCCGGCCAATCTGCTGGAACACGTGACACGCCTGGATATCGATGGTGTAGATGCGGTCATTCTGTCTGCCTGCGTGCAAATGCCGTCGCTGCCTTCCATCCAGAAAGCGGAAGACAAAATCGGCAAGCCTGTGCTTTCCGCTGCCGCAGCCACGGTTTATCAGATGCTGAAAACTCTCAACCTGGAAACGCGGGTGCCTAACGCCGGATTCTTGCTATCGGGCAACTAGCGGGTTCGTACTGCCACTGAACGTGCCGTGAAAATTGATCTGCTCACATTAAAATTATTTATACGGGTTGTTGATGAGGGTACGATCAGTCGCGCAGCAGAACTGGAAAATATCGCGGCGGCCGCCGTCAGCCGCCGCCTTTCTGAACTGGAAGACAAGCTTGGCCTGGTTCTGCTGAACAGGACCAACCGCGGTGTAACGCCAACACCGGCCGGCCTGGAACTGCTGTACCGGGGACGCGCGATTCTTAACAGCGTACAGGCAGTGGAGCACCAGCTTGGCGATTTTGGCAAAGGCCAGCGCGGCAGCGTCACGCTGGCGGCCAACCCCACCGCGATAACGCAATTTCTGGCCCCGTTACTGGCCGACTTTACCGGCAAATATCCCAATATCCAGTTGCATCTGGAAGAGAAAAACAGCCTTAGCATTACCAGGGCGCTGGCCGCAGGCAAACTGGACATTGGCATCTTCACTCAAATCCCCTATCAGGACGATATCGAGGTTGTGGATTTTCGCAAGGACACACTGATCGTTCTGGTACCAACCAGCCATCGCCTGGCAAAGCGCGACAAGGTTGCCTTCAGGGATACGCTTGAGTACAGCCACATTACGCTTACAGCCGGCACCCAGCTCAATTACCAGCTTATTAATGCCGCACGGGCAGAATCGACCAATGTCAGGATTGATATTGAGACATCGGGCTATGACGCCATGTGCCTGCTTATCAACGCCAATATGGGCATTGGCATTCTGCCTGAAGGCTGTGTGGATCTATACCGGGTACCCGATACAGTAAGGGTCAGGCTCGATGAAGAATGGGCTGAGCGCAAAATCCTGATGGGCGCCCGGCGTATTCGGGACCTGTCGCCAAGCGCAAGACAGGTATTTGATTTCCTTTCGGGAAAGAGCGCATGAGCAGTTCGAGCCACCACTTTGGTATAGAAGCGATCGCATAACATTTCGCGAACACAGTGACCAAGCTGCTGGCTTCATTACTTTTACGTTTGTGCACTACTGGACTTATTGCTCACCAACACTTGCTTGTCAATCCACCGATACCTTCCGTTCCCATCTCTTGCAAACTTCATTTCACACATAGCCGCGTCCACTAAATATATAAGCGGTAAGTACTGGACGCATTCATACCGCAACCCTATACTATTTGCAGTCACACCGATCCAATCAACATTCGCACCGGAGACCATTGAGATGGCTAACGAATCGACTGAAGAAGCTCTGGCGGTAACAGACGCAGACGCGCAGCACACGCGTCGGCAATTTTTACGTAATGGCGTTACAGCGGTCACCGGGGTTCTTGCAAGCAGCGCCGGATTAAGTGCTGCGGCTGCCCAGTCAGGGACAGCGGCCAAAGAAGGTGCCGCAGCAGCCGACAGCGCGCTGACCATCCCTTCCTGGACCAAACAACCGGGCGCCCTGGTTGGCAGTCGTCCATATGGCAAGCCATCCGAATTTGAAAGCAGCGTTATTCGCCATCTGCGCAAGACGGACAAACAGTATTTTTCTTCCTCAACCCGCACGCCACTGCAGGAGCTGGACGGCATCATTACGCCTAACGGGCTCTTCTACGAACGCCACCATAATGGCATTCCCGATATCAATCCTGTTGAACACCGGTTGGTCGTGCATGGGCTGGTAAACAATGCGCTGTCTTTCACATTGAATGATATCCGACGTTTCCCCTCACACTCCCAGATTTATTTTCTTGAATGCTCCGGCAATCCGGGATATGCGGTCTATGGCAAGACTGCAGCCGAAGCCAACGGCCTGGTCAGTTGCGCCGAATGGACCGGCGTGCCGCTCAAGACGGTTCTAAACGAGGCTGGCCTCAAGCCCGAGGCCAAATGGGTCATTGCAGAAGGCGCCGATGGTGCTGGCATGACACGCAGCATTCCGCTGGAAAAGTGCCTGGACGATGCCATGCTCGTATACAGCCAGAACGGCGAGCGCTTGCGGCCCGAGCAAGGCTATCCGCTAAGACTGCTGCTGCCCGGCTATGAAGGCAATATGAGTATCAAATGGCTGCGACGCCTGCAGGTCGCAGACCAGCCGGTGCATTCACGCGAAGAAACATCCAAGTACACGGACATCCTGCCAGACGGCAAGGCCCGTGAGTTCACATATGTGATGGAAGCCAAGTCCATCATTACCAGCCCGTCTGGTGGACAGCAGATCGATGGCAAGGGGTTTCATGAAATCCGCGGCATTGCCTGGAGCGGCAAAGGGCGCATTACCAAAGTAGAAGTCTCGGTTGACGAGGGAAAAACCTGGCAACCCGCCCACCTGCAAACACCGGTCCTGAGCAAGGCGCTGACCCGTTTTCTGTTTCCATGGGAATGGAACGGCGAACCCGTGGTCATACAAAGCCGGGCCACCGACGAGTCCGGCTACACACAGCCTACGCTGGAATCGCTCGTTGAGGTGCGCGGCGTCAATAATACCTATCACAACAACGCGATTACACCCTGGCGTATCGCATCTGACGGAAAGGTGACTCATGCACGTGCTTAACACTTCGCTTGCAAAAACATATGCAGCCCAACACACAGTAAAGCTGCTTGCATGTGCTGCGCTATTGGGTGCAACTGCGGGCGCCGCTTATGCCGAACAGAAATTCGGCTTTGGTCAGCCGGTAACGCCGGAACAAATCGCCGCGTGGGACATCAATGTATTTGCCGATGGGCGCAATTTGCCAGAGGGCAGCGGCACAGTCACGCAGGGTGGCACCATTTACGCCCAGCAATGCGCCGCCTGTCATGGCAGCAAGGGTGAAGGAGGCAGTGGCGACAAGCTGGCAGGCGGTCTTGGCACGCTGGCCAGCGGCAAGCCGGTCAAGACAGTGGGCAGCTACTGGCCTTATGCCCCGACTTTATTTGACTATATCAGACGCACCATGCCGTTGACGGCGCCCCAAAGCCTGAGTAACGAACAGGTTTATGCCGTTACCGCCTACCTTCTTCATTTGAACGGGCTGCTGGAGCAAGACGCGCGCCTGGATGCAAAATCGCTTGCTGCAATCAAGATGCCCAATCGGGATGGCTTTGTACCAGACCCGCGCCCGGATGTTTCACAAAGCTCTGTCAGCAGCAAGACGCCAGCCAGCGATAAACCCGTGACATCATCGCAATAATATCAAGGTGATCAGGCAGCTTTAAGTGAAGCGCGATATTTTCCATGTATATTGCACAATATTCCATGACCCATAAGGTGATGACGATTGTAATAATACTGCTACCCTGGATATCATCGCGCATTCTCGCCTGCAGGCCAAATATAAAAGGGTGTTACCCATGACCCGGCCGATAGGCGACCTGGACATTAATCTGTTGCTCGCACTGGATGCCCTGCTGCAGGAACAGAATGTGACCCATGCTGCAGCCAGACTGAACATCACCCAGTCGGCGCTTTCCGGGCGCCTTACCAGGCTGCGTCGCATTTTCAATGATCCATTGTTTGTACCGTCCTCATCAGGCAGGGGAATGACACCCACCTCGCATATGCTGGCGCTCAAACCGGAACTGCAACGCCTGCTGCAACAGCTAACGCAATTTGTCCAGTCGGCGCACGTTTTCGATCCCGCCACCAGTGAACGCACCTTCCGTATTGCCGCGATGGACAATCCGGCCGCTATTCTTGCACCGGCGCTGTTGCCTTTGATTCAGAGCCAGGCCCCGGCGGTCAGAATCGCCTTTGTGCTGCCCGATAAAAGCCAGGTCCATGAGCAACTGGAGCGAGGCGAGATGGATCTGTTTATTGGCACCGCGCAGGATGCAACGCCAAACCTGATTGGACGCCTGCTCTTTGATGAAGAGTTCCTGACTGCGCAACGCATTGGGCATCCGCGTGGCACCGGCCCACTATTGCTGGATACGTTTTGCGAACTGGACCACCTGCTGATTTCGACCAGCGGCGGCATGTTCAACGGCATGATCGACGAAGCACTGGCCGATCTCGGCCGGCAACGGCGTGTAACGGTGTCGGTCCAGAGCTACGCCCTGGCCCCGCTGATCCTGAATTCGACAGACTGCATCTGCACCCTGCCCAGACGTTTTCTACAGCGCTTTACCAGTAGCCTGGAGCTGTTTACTCCGCCGCTGGCACTTAATACGTTCTCAATGAAACTGTTCTGGCATTCGACAGTGAATGCCGATCCGGCCCACCGCTGGCTGCGGTCGATGGTTTTCGACGCAGTGCAGACAAAGTGAGATCATTGGGTTTTCGAGCCATCAGCAGTATCGATAGGTCAAATTGAAATTTACGATTTGTGCAGCGCCGGACAATGACGCATGATGTGATTTCTCCACCCAACCATGGAAAATCAAAAAAATGTCACGTATTACCCCCCTTCTTTTTTCCGGTGCCCTGGGCATCGCAAGTTTGATTGCCTTGCCCGCCACTTCCCTGGCAGCCCCTGCCCAGACAGCACCTGTTGCCAAGACCGCTACGTACAAACAGGTGGCCGATGCCTATTCTATGCCGCTTGGCAATATGACCATTACCGCCATATCTGACGGCACCGTACCCCAGGACCTTTATCAATTACTTATTGGCCCATCCCACTCTCATATCGACAGTCTGCTGAACAAGGCGTTTCTTGCCAATCCGGTGGAAGCGTCCATTAACGCATTTGTGATTCGCGATGGCGAACGTATTATTCTGGTCGATACCGGCTCCGGAGAGCTTTTCGGGCCCGGTTACGGTGGCAAACTCTATGACAGTCTGGCCAGCGTGGGAATCAAACCAGAACAGGTGACCGACGTGCTTATTACGCATATTCACACCGACCATACCGGCGGCCTGGTACTTAACGGCAAACCGGCGTTTGCGAATGCCACGGTCCATGTCGGGGCACCAGACCTGGCCTTTTTCCTGGATGCCGGCAACGCCAAGAAAACCGGCTACGATGATAAGTATTTCGCAGAAGCGATCAAAACGATCGGCGTATATGAAAAACTGGGAAAAGTGAAAACTTTCGATGACGGGCAAACCGTACTGCCCGGTGTAAAAGCCTCCATTCACCCGGGACACACGCCAGGCAGCGCGTTCTTTACTGTCAACAGCCAGGATCAATCCATTGTTTTCGTTGGAGACATCGTGCATGTTGCATCGCTGCAATTTCCCGAACCGGACATCGCCATTGTTTATGACCTGAAGCCAGAAGACGCAATATCGGTAAGAAAAAATGCGTTTTCCGATTTCGCCGACAAGCGCCAGCTGATCGCTGCACCCCACTTGCCATTTCCCGGCATCGGCCATGTCCGCTCCGAAGCAAAGACCCATTTCAGCTGGCATCCGGTCGAATATCGCAACCGTGCAAGCGATTGATGATTCAGCGCGTATCGTGGATTGGCATCACGGGGGCGGCCGGTAGCAACATGTCCTGTTGCGTGCGCGTGACGGCGGGTGCGCGCATGGCAACTGCATAACGCCCGGGAGCAAAACGCCAGACCAGGATGGCGACCACAAGCACGGTTGCCACATGTCCCATCCATCCAGCCTTATAGCTACCAGTCATGTCGTGCAGTAGTGCAACAAGCCATGCCGGCGTCGCGGCGATCAAAAAGCCACCGCCCTGCATAAGCGCCGCGAGTGCCCCGGCCTGTGCCGGGTCAGGCAGATGATCCAGCGCCACGATCATTAGTAAGGCAAAGCAGCCACCCAGGCCGCAGCCCAGTATGATCACCCAGGCAAGCGCAGCCAAGTCCGGTGCCAAGGCCAAACCCGCAAAACCGATGCCCTGCATGGCAAGTGTGAACCACAGCCAGGGGCGGCGATCCAGGGCATTCCTGGCAAACCACGGCAGCGTCAGCGCCGACAACGCCTGGCTCACCGCCAGCACTGCCAGCAAGCCGCCACTGGCCCCCGCGCTCCAGCCGCGCTCCTGAAAAGCCGGCGCCAGCCACGCGACCACAGATGTATAGCCGCCATTCATCAATCCGAAGCAAAGCATCAACAACCAGGTACGAGGTCGCGCCAGCAACCGCCGGGCTGTACCTTCCGTCCTGCTCATGCCCTTATCTATCGGCAGAACACACCATGCCAGCAAAAGCGCCGCAGCCGCCGGCAATGCAAACCAGGCCAGACCAACAGTCCATAGTCCTGTGCTCGAAGAAACGGCAGGCGCGGTGACGGCACCCAGCGCTCCACCGCCCATGAGCATTGCCGAATAAAGCCCCATCATGGGACCAACCTGACGGGCAAATTCACGCTTGATAATCCCCGGAAAAATCGCCTGTATAACTGCGGCCCCCAAGCCGATCAACGCAGCCGTTGCGATAAGACTCCATCCGCTTATGCTCAGCAGACGCAATGCGCAACCACAACAGATCACCAGCAACGCAGCAATGATAGAGCGGCGTGCACCAAACGTATTTTGCAGAGCCGGCCCGATAAATGCCACACAACCCATCAACAACATCGGCACCAGCGTCAACATGGCCATGCCTTGCAGGCCCAGCCCCGTGTGCTCCTGAATATTGCCGGCAAGGGGCCCGATACTGGTAATGAAGGGTCGCAGATTGAACCCGGTAAGCGCTACAGCTGCAACAAGCATGGCTCGTACCAGCGCCGATTGGACCTGCATCATGGATTCAAGCTCCTTGTTTCTGGTGTTTCCAATGGGCGTACAGATCGGGCCTGCCCGCAATTCGGGTTGGCACATGACGAATGGTCATGGACTGCTCTGCAAACGGCCTGGCCAGATCGGCATATATTTCTGCTGTCGAAAGACCATAGGGCACGCCGTCTTCGTTGCTATAGGCGTAGGTCACTTCTTTGATTCCGGCCAGCCTCATGGCCGCCATGCACATGGGGCAAGGGTGACCGCTGGCAAAGACACTGCACCCTGCCAGACTGGCTGAACCCAGGTGCTGACTGGCCGCCCGGATGGCCAGCAACTCAGCGTGCGCGGTGGGATCGTTGGTCGTCATGATTTCGTTGACCGCCTGGGCGATGACCTGGCCGTTGCGAACGACCAGAGCCCCAAACGGGCGACCACCCCTTTGCGCATTGGCATAGGCAAGCTCAATCGCCTGCTGGAGAAAATTCATAGTCTGTTGCATTGATGTGCCTTTTCAAAAATCAACGCCCGCCAGCGGCGCGCAACATGTTTTCTATTTCGCGATAGCCATGTGAACGCGCGTGCGCAAGCGGAGTCACGCCTTCGCGGTCAGCCAGATTGGGATTGGCCCCCGCTTTTAGCAGCGCATCCACGATCTGCTGGTGCTGCTGCCCGCCGGAGCCAAGAATAATGGCCTCCAGCAATGCGGTCCATCCCAAATTATTAACATGGTCAATATCGACCCCGGCTTCAATCAACGTTTTGACGGTTTGGACATGGCCGCGTTCGGCAGCAGGAATCAGGGCTGTTCCGCCATACCGATTGGTACTTTTGAGATCGGCACCATGAGCCAGCGTGAGCTTCAGAATCTCCAGATGTCCCCTGGCACCGGCATACAAATAAGCGCTGTCATTGATATTGTCTTTTGCGTTAACATCGGCGCCGGCCGCAATAAGCATTTGCGCAACGCGCACCTTGTTGGCCCTGGTGGCAACCAGCAGCGCGGTCGCGCCCGAGCTATCGCGTGCGTCTATTTCTGCGCCATCGGATAAAAGTTGTTTGATGGCAGCGACATCATCATTGCCAGCTGCACTATGCAACGGATTTGCTTTCATGACTGCTCCCGAAAAGATAGGCGTGCAGGCCAGCACCAAGGCTGCAAACACCGCCGCGACAATCGATCTGGTCATATGACCTCCAAAATCATTACGAATGGGGTTGGGATCAGTGCCTCGCGCTTCCCGGACCGCGGATATTGTTGCGGGACAGGGCCGCTGAAACATGGAACGTACACATCATGTGCCGTTGCGCTGGCATTGACACCGAACCGCCGCCAGTATAGTCGGGCCATCTGGTATTTGGAAATTAAATTATTAAATAATAAATATTAAGAATGTGCATGTTTTGTTTATAATTGCGCTCAGGATAATTCATAAAACAGGGGAACAAAATTGCTGGACCCCCGCCTTCTTGCAGCGTTTGTCGAAATCGTCGACACCGGTAGCTTTACCGCTGCCGCAGATCGCCTGCACCTCACACAATCGACCGTCAGCCAGCAGTTAGCAAGGCTTGAATCATCCGTTGGCCAGCAACTGGTAGACCGTAACGCCCGTCCGGTACAGGCCACCGTCCCCGGTGAACGACTGGCGGGTTACGCCCGGCGCATTCTGGCGCTTGAACGCGAAGCGCAAGTCATGCTGGGAGACCCGGCCGGCACCCAATCCATACGTGTCGGTCTGCCCGAAGACCTGGTGACAGATCAAATGGCAGAAGTCTTCCGGGCTTGTACCCATACGCACCGCTCGATTCGGCTGGACATTACGACGGGTTTGAGCCGCAACCTGACCGACCGTTACCGTGGCGGCGAACTCGATATTGTCGTCGTCAAAGAGTCAGCGGCAAGCGCCGACTGTCACGCCTGCTTCCCGGAAGCATTGGCCTGGTATGAAAGTGCAGACAATAGCCAACCGTGGTCCGACCCCGTTGCGCTGGTCACGTTTCCGCCCGGCGGACTGTACCGTGAAGCCATGTTTGATCGTATCGAACGGGAGCGCAGAAAATGGTACGTTGCTTTTTCAGGCAGCAGCTTTCAAAGCGTGCTGGTCGGCGTGGAGAACGGCCTGGGTTTGTCGGTGCTGCCCGTCAAAGCCACCGTGGGGCGGCGTGTGCGAGAGTACGCGCCTTTGGGCAACATGCCCGCGATGGTTGTCTCTCTCTACGCGTGGGATAAAAGCGGCCCCGCAGCAGCGTTGATCAATCAGATGACAGCGGTGCTAGAGGGCCGCTGACCATATCGGACTCTGTTTGATTAATCGTCAGTGATAGATTGCGGATGACCGCTGCCGGCTGATACACAAAACCGAGCTACCCGGCTACAAGCGCGGTACCGTTCTCCAACCGGATCACACTTGTGTTTTCCAAATTTTTCAGGCCGGCCCAATGAGCACATCGCATCTGGCTCCCTGAATTTCGGAAATCACCACCTCTTTAATCTGCTCGAACCCCTGCTCGCGCAACAGTTTCTTTCCATTGCTGGTATTCCACCTCTTGCAGTTTGGCCAGCTCGGCAGGACCTTCTTTCATGACCGACATTCCCAGACCTTCAAAAAGCTTTTGTGTAGCCGGATCAGCCAAAGCTCGCTGCGCTGACGTATGCAATTTCTCGATAATCGGTTTTGGCGTTCCTGCAGGGGCATAAAGCGCCACCCACATCTCACTTCGAAACTCGGGCACTTTCTCAATAATCGCAGGTGTGTCGGGAAGCACATCAGTGCGCGTTGCGCTCGACACACCCAATGCCCGCAATTTGCCTGATCGAATGTTCTCCAGAACCGACGACAAACTACCAAACACCACGGGCACACGCCCTCCCAGCACATCTGCCATTGCAGGTGCTACCCCTCTATATGGAATATGCTCCATTTTGGTTCCAATTGCATAAGTCAGCATCTCCGGAATAAGATGATTCAATGTACCCGGGCCTGCAGATGCATATTGAAACTTTCCCGGATTGTTTTTGATCAGCGTGAGAAATTCGTCGAGGTTTTTTGCTGGAAAATCTGGATGGACAGCCAGAACATAAGGAACCGTACCAAGTCCTGTAACGGGTTCAAAATCTTTAAGGGGATCGAAATTGGCATTCTTAAAGACCCAGGGAGTGATCAACTGGTTACTGTTGGCCGTGACGAAAAGGCTATATCCATCATTCTTTTCCCGCAGCATGGCTTGATTGCCGATGACGCCCCCTGCACCTGGCTTGTTGTTGATTACAATGGGCTGCCCGAGCAATGCTGCCAGCTTATCCGAAACAATTCGCGCCACGATGTCTGTCCCGCCACCGGCAGCAGTTGGCGTCATAATTGTTATCGGACGAACAGGGTAATCGGTCACTGTATCGGCTTGTACAGAAAATACACTGAAATAACCGGCCAGTGCAACAACGGCGCACGCCACTTTACTCAACGGTTTGTTTGCTACCAACATTGTCTTCTCCTTTTAAATTCATTTTTTCTTCAACGATTGCGGCCAGCGCGAGCAACCTGAAGTCCTCGTGCCAGTCAGCAATAAGTTGCACACCGATAGGCATCCCGTCTTTACCCAGGGTTACGGGCAGATGCAAGCATGGCCATCCAAGTACCGACCACATTTTGTTGAACGCGGGAACGCCTGTATGCTCTTGCCCCCGAGGAGCCGTACCCGCTGCACTGAGCGTTAGAATAAGATCGGCTTTCCGGGTTAATGCCTGCCATGAATTTCTCAACTCCTGCTGAATGCCGATCATCTCCACATACATGCCTTCCGGAATAGCGAATCCTTCAGCTACATTTTTTAGTAACGTAGCACTGAGGGCCTTACGCTTTCTATCAACAACAGGTGCCAGGTTTCGTGCAAACTCGTACTTCATGAGGACGCTATGCGCCTGAGACAGCAGAGCAAGCTCCTTTTCGATATTGAGATCAAAACAAGTCGCGCCTGCGTCATGGAGGATCTGTTGCACGCCTCGCAATACCGAGAGCCCTTCTGAGTCCGCACGAAGCCCATCGCCCTGCAAGTTAATCGCGACTTTAATATTGCGCAGACCATGCAGGGACGGCTCGACCTTTTTTGGCAATAGCACGTTGGCCATCGCTTGCGCATAGGCAATAGATGCTGCGTGCCAACCGATCACATCCAGCGATTCGCTTGTCAGTTTCAATCCGCTTCTGCTAACCAGGCCGATCGATGGTTTAAACCCGACCACACCACAATAGGCAGCGGGACGAATGATTGAACCCCCGGTTTGCGTACTCAACGCCAGCGGCACCATACCGGCGGCAACGCTTGCTGCCGATCCGCTGGAAGACCCCCCAGGCGTACAAGCTGTATTCCAGGGATTACGCGTTCGACCTGGGGTGCGAAAGGCATATTCTGCAGTCACGGTCTTGCCGATGGGTATTGCGCCTGCTGAGCGCAATTGGGTAACGCATGCCGCATCGTACTGGGCGACAGGTTCGTTACTGTCCTCTATACCGCATTGTGTTGGCAGGCCGTAAACATCAATCACGTCTTTGACTCCAAACGGAATTGCCGTCATAGATCCAGAAATAGCAGTTGCAATATCCAGTTCAAGCTCAACCCAGGGCCTGAGTCGGACCCATGCTCGCACGTCGGCCTCACTTTGCCGAATTTTTTCCATGCTGGTGCGCAATGCGAAATCCGGCGGCAGACGGGATAACAATTGCATGCTTGGAAATGGCTGAAGATAAGATTCTGGGGACTGCATGGGCTTCATCTTTGTTTTCTCTGCTTTCAAACGATTGGGTGAGCAACAAGTGCTTTGACTATTAGTGCATAAATGTTAGAGTAAGCATTGATACCCAGTCCAATACTATTTTTGGCTCAATTGATGATCATTTCGGAAATAATGAAGCTCGACGGGCGTCTGCTCGTTTCCTTTTGCGTATTGGCTGAAGAGCTGCACTTTGGAAAGGCCGCGAGTCGCCTGTCTATCAGCCAGCCTCCGCTTAGTCGCCAAATCAGGCAGTTGGAAGAATGGGTCGGTACCCCCTTGTTCGTGCGTTCCACCCGGACTGTCTCGCTTACTGCGGCGGGCGCCGTTATGTATGAGCAGGCGCGCCGCATTTGTGCCGATATGGAATATATGCTGCAGACTTCCCGGCAGATTGCCCGTGGCAGTACCGGTTCGCTTTCGATCGGTGTTACACCGAGTGCAGCCAACTCGCCGCTGGTCGAGTCCCTTCACGCATTTCGTCGGGATCATCCAGGCATACAACTGGACTTGCAGGAAATGGACTCGATCCGCATGACTGATGCCTTGCTCTCGCGACAGCTGGATATCGCGCTCATGCGCCCGATAATAAGAAGCGACAAAATACAAACCACGACAGTTTACGAAGAACCGATTGGACTGGTGACCAGAACAGATCATGTTGTTGGCGGCAAGACGGTCAGGCTGACAGATATCGTACGGCATCCTTTGATCGGTTACGACGAATCTGTATCACCCTATTTTGCAGCAATGCTTACTGAGGTGTTTGCCGGCACCGGAGTAACACCAAATATCGTTCAAAAAAGCCGCCTGCCATCGATACTGACATTGGTAGAGGCTGGCGTGGGCCTGGCAATTGTTCCACAGTCCATGGCTCGCTCACGGGCGGATATCCTGAGCTGGATTCCCATCGCTGATAATAATGTGCACATCGCAAAAATTGTTCTCGCGTTTGAGCGCGCGGCATCAAACCCCGTCATTCATCAATTTGTGGGGTCCCTGTTGCGCAAAAAAGGGGTGCTATCCGATGCTCAGGTATGATATTTATGAGTGACCATACCCTTGTTGCCTGACCGTCGTATTGCATCAATCTTATTGACGGCATCATGTGAAAATGCCGTGACAATGCCTTTGTGCTCAACGCCACAGCGTCATTACCTTCATGCCTGAAAATCCAGGCCGATATCCAGTGCCTTGCTGCTGTGCGTCAGATACCCGATCGCGATATAGTCGACGCCGGTTTGCGCCACGGCTTGTACCGTTTCAGGGGTAATACCGCCGGAGGCTTCCGTTTGCGCCTTGCCCCGGCACATTGCCACGGCCTGGCGCAAGGTATCGCAATCCATATTGTCCAGCAATACAAGCCTGATGCCCTCTTCCAGTGCGATCGCCAGCTGTTCCAGCGTGTCGACTTCAAGCTCGACGGGCGTCAGATGTCCTGCATGCGCATGGGCCTGGGCAATGGCAGTGCGCAGATCGCCGGCCAGCGCAATATGGTTGTCTTTGATCAGCATGGCGTCATCCAGCGCCATCCGGTGATTCCAGCCGCCCCCGACGCGAACTGCATACTTCTGCAGGACCCGCAAGCCCGGAATAGTTTTGCGGGTGCAGGTAATGCGTGCGTTCGTATCTGCGACCAGTTTCACGATCTCGGCGGTCTGCGTGGCGATGCCACTCAGATGTGTCAGGAAATTGAGCGCCGTACGCTCGGCGGCAAGCATGGACCGGATATCCCCGGACACCGTCGCCAGTAACTGGCCTGCCTCAACATGTGAGCCATCCTGCTGGACAATCGTCATTTCTATGGCAGAGTCGATCTGCGTAAAGGCCAGCCGCGCCAGCGCCATTCCGGCAATCACGCCCGGGCGGCGCGAGACCAGATGCAGGCGCCCCTGCTTGCCGACGGGGATGGTCGCCTGGGAAGTAATGTCTCCTTTTCGCCCCATATCTTCTGTCAGCGCCGCCTGCACAAATGGCAATAAAACAACGTCGGGTAATTCGTGAGCAGCGGGATTCATAAGTAAACAGGTCCTGTTAAAAAATCGCCCCATAGAGGCTGTTATATACTCAAATTGAGTATATAACAGGTATAAAAAACTGACAATGGCTTATTGGAAAGTTTATTTATTGACTGGTAGCTTACTGCCGGACAGCAGGCTTTCGAGCAAGACCGTATCCTTGAACCGGTATAGCTGCGCCGGGCGTCCTCGTTCCTGGGCTGTGCTTTGTCCGGTAGGTTCGAGCAAGTCCTGGTGCTGCATCAGGCGCCGGAAATTCTGCTTGTGCAGCTCCATCCCGGCCAGGCTTTCGATACTTTTCTGCAATTGCAGCAGGGTAAATTCAGCAGCCATCAATTCGGAGATAACGGGGCGGTATCTGATTTTTGCCCGCAATCTGGACATGGCCATGGCCAGCACCCGGCGATGGTTGTGCTGCATGGCCTTGCCCGTCATGGCCTCGGGAAGAGTCCCATCAAACAACGGCGATTCCGGTATCAAGCCAACTTCATAGAGCAACTCATAGCGGTACAGGGTATTGTCTTCGATCCAGGCATGTTCACCCTGGCCCCAGCACAGATCCACACGTCGCTGCCGACTCTGGCGAACTGTATCATCCTCGGCAAAGGCGACCCATTTTCTCAGATGAGGGTAAAACACCCGTGCGATCCATTCCGGCCTGCCCTCGCGATGGTCTTCCCATGGGAAGTAATGGTACCAGTCCTGCCAACTGGCATTGGCTTCGAGCAGGCGCTCATCTGCTTCCTTGACCAGCCCCAGGTAACTGACATACAGCACGGGCTGTCCCGATGCGCGAGTCCGCAGCGTATCGACAAAGGTATAGAGCTGCTCCACGTAGCCCATGGGCTGCATGGTCTGATTTTTGACCCACTGGCGCACGCCAGCCTGCAACGAGCTATGCACGGGCGAGAGCGGTCCATAGGGCAGGATATTGCCGTTTTCCACGGTCAGCACCCTTGCGTTCAGATTGGTAATCGCGATCAGTACCGCGACAACCTCGGTTGCGCCTTCTGCAGTGTTCGACACGGAAAAACCTGAAGCCATACCTGTACATATCCATCAATGATGTATGGATTCTATCAGAACGGCCCTGATGGCATTTGCACCACAACGCATACCGCAGGGAAATAAAAAATGCTTTACTATTTATACTCAATTAGAGCATAATATATTTTCAAATATGGCACGGAATATGGACTCATGACTTCAACCTCCTTCTCTGTACGCAAGACGTTTGACATTGATTTTCCGGCGCAGGAGCGGTCGGGACATAGCACGGACGCAGGATCAGCCTGTCAGGTAAAGCAGGCCTGGGCTGGCGTACCCGAACCGCTAGGCAAGCAGGAACGGGATGCGTATCGGCAGCAGATTGTCGACCATCTGACAAAGCAGCAGGCAGTGCTGGTTGCGCATTACTATGTTGATGCGGAACTACAGGATCTGGCGCTACAGACCGGCGGTTGTGTCGGAGACTCGCTGGAAATGGCCCGCTTCGGCCGGGATCACCCGGCCACCACATTGGTCGTAGCCGGCGTTCGATTCATGGGTGAGACCGCCAAGATCCTGAGTCCTGAAAAGCAGGTGTTAATGCCGAACCTGGATGCCAATTGCTCGCTGGATCTGGGCTGTCCGCCCGATGCTTTTGCGGCTTTTTGCGATGCCAATCCGGAACGCACGGTGGTGGTGTACGCCAATACCAGCGCGCAGGTCAAGGCCAAGGCCGATTGGGTGGTGACCTCGTCGATCGCCCTGGAAATCGTGACTTACCTGCACCAGCGGGGTGAAAAAATTCTGTGGGGTCCCGATCGCCATCTGGGCCACTACATACAGCAGCAAACCGGTGCAGACATGTTGCTGTGGCAGGGTTCGTGTCTGGTGCACAATGAATTCAAAGCCGAAGAACTGGCTGACCTGAAAAAAGCCAATCCGCAAGCACGCGTGCTGGTGCATCCCGAATCGCCGGCCTCGGTGGTTGCTCTGGCTGATGTTGTCGGGTCCACCAGCCGGCTGATCCAGGCGGTTACCGAGATGCCGGCGACGCACTTTATCGTGGCAACCGATCAGGGCATTGTGCACGAAATGCAAAAGCAGGCGCCAGGCAAAACGTTCATCGCCGCCCCCACGGCAGGTGAGAGCGCCACCTGCAAGAGTTGCGCCTTTTGCCCATGGATGGCAATGAACGGGCTTGCCGGCGTGGCCAACTGCCTGCAAACGCATAGCGGACAAATCGTGCTGGATCCACAGTTGGGGTATCGGGCGCTCCAACCCATCGCCCGCATGCTCGACTTTGCCGCTGCCTATAAAAAGAATATCCAGGCCAGCGGCGATCTGAGCCGCGATGTGCATTTATTTTCCCAAATCGGACCTGCATGATGAAAACCACAACGCATGACTATGATGTGTTGATTGTCGGTGGTGGCCTGGCCGGCCTGTCGGTTGCACTCAGCCTGCCTGGCACAATGCGTATTGCCATTGTCAGTAAACTGTCGCTGGAGACCACCGCCAGCAGCAAGGCCCAGGGCGGGATCGCAGCGGTGCTGGATGCCGGCGATCATACCGACAACCACATTCGTGATACGCTGGTTGCCGGCGCCGGCCTGTGCAATATGACAAGTGTCAGCCACATTGTGCAAGGCGCACCGGCGGCGATCGACTGGTTAAGAGGCCATGGCGTCCAATTTACTCTTGCTGGCCCGCATCAATTACATCTGACGCGCGAAGCCGGCCACAGTCATCGCCGTATCGTTCATGCAGCAGACAGCACCGGATTAGCAATCACATCTGTGTTGCAGAGTCAGCTGCGACAACGGTCCAACGTGGACGTGTTTGAGCATACTGTGTGCGTCGATGCGTTATGTACACATGAGTTAACCACGCATGAATTTGCTGCGCACGAGTTAGTCTCGCAGGGACGTACAAATCGATCCGCCTGCCAGGGCATCCAGGCCCTGGATACGGCCTCGGGCAAAGCATTCACCCTGACCGCAAGCCATACCGTTCTTGCCACGGGCGGGCTGGGGCAGCTGTTTCCCTATACCACCAACCCGATCACCGCCACCGGTGATGGCCAGGCCATTGCCTGGCGTGCGGGCTGCCACATTGCCAATCTGGAATTTATCCAGTTTCATCCTACTGCGCTTGCCTTGCCGAATACTGCATCTTTTTTGATCTCCGAGGCGGTCCGGGGCGAAGGCGGTGTGCTGATGAATGCCAGCAAACACCGCTTCATGCCTGAGTATGACTCGCGCGCCGAACTGGCGCCGCGCGATATTGTGGCACGAGCCATCCACGCTGAAATAAGCAGGCAACAAGGACAACCCGTATGGCTGGATATTTCCCACCGTCCGGCCGGTTTTATTCGCGAGCACTTTCCCATGATTTACCGGACTTGTCTGGACGTGGGGCTGGACATCACACGCGAAGCCATTCCGGTTGCGCCAGCAGCACATTACTCCTGCGGTGGCGTCGTGACCGATTTGAGCGGACGCACTAATGTTGGCCATCTATACGCCGTAGGCGAAGTTGCCGATACCGGCCTGCACGGCGCCAATCGGCTAGCCAGCAATTCGCTGCTTGAATGTATTGTGATCGGACGAAATTGCGCTCAGGCCATTATTGAGCAATGCAGTCAGGCGGACAGCATGCAAGCTGCCACCACAACGACGCAGCTTGCCGACAATGAACGGTCAGCGATCAAGGGCCACCCTGCTTCGCTCGATGAGACTGCTTTGCCTGATGAGCCGACTGTGCTGCCCGATGCAACAGACATCCGGCAGCTCATGGGAGAAAACCTGGGCATCATGCGAACCACACCGGGCATAGGCCACGCGCTTGAGCAATTAGCACACTGGCGCAAGCTGCTGGCACAAACGCCGCCACAACCCTGGACACCAATGCGACTGGATTTGCGCAACCGCCTGGATTGCGCGTGGCTGATTGCAACATGTGCCGTCCAGCGCAAGGAAAGTCGCGGACTTCACGCACTGGCAGATTCCCCACAAACCCCGGCCGAACCCGGCCGCAGTGTGATTGGCCGATCAGCGCAGCTCGTGCCGGTACGTGCCGAAAACGTGCCTGGCTAAGCGAACCGTTACGTCGCTCACGCGCGCGCCAATTGCTGCATGGCCTGGGCCACCGGCGTATCGCCTTCGGTCAGTTCAATAATGACCCGGTTTATTTTCGGGTGCTCAATGATTTCAACCAGGGCAACCGCAACGTCAGGACGCGGTATGCCCCCATAGGG
The DNA here is from genome assembly GCA_023423975.1 of Pseudomonadota bacterium. Lineage (GTDB taxonomy): Bacteria > Pseudomonadota > Gammaproteobacteria > Burkholderiales > Burkholderiaceae_B > Advenella. Next base: position 58,411 of record JAFAEO010000026.1, on the reverse strand, counting down.
AATGGCCAGACCTGCACGTACCTTACCGGTACCGGGCGTATCCAGCAAGGTACCGGGCCGCAGAATAACCCAGTCCAGATCCGTCTCAACCACATGCACGTCGGCGTGTTTTTTCACTACCATGTAATTTTCAAAGGTCTCGGATACAGTCTTGCCGCGACCGGCTTCCGGGAATGCCGACACCAGGACAAAGCGCCGGATGCCCGCTGCCTTGGCTGCCGCTACGGCCAGTTTCAGCCCATCCCCATCAATGGCATTGGTCATTTGGGCTCCGCCCTTGCCGCCAGCCCCTGCCGAAAACACCACCACATCGCTGCCCGCCATGAGCCGGGCCAGCTCGGCTGCCTCCAGTTGCAGTAGATCTCCATATACCGGGACCGCACCCAGGGCTTTGAGTTCATCAGCCTGCCGGGCGTCCCGATGCAGTGAATGAGGCTTGTGACCACGTGCACTCAATTGCCTGGCAAGATGACGGGCCACTTTTCCCGAGCCGCCAACGATAAAAACATTTGTCATATTTTCTCCTGTTGTGCTTCGCCCGCGCAAAGCAATGACGATGTAAGCCGCGCCGCTACGTCAAAACAAAGTAATGATGCTGCGCAGGCCTGGGCTGCATCGCCGTCGCCACGTATGCAATCGACGCATGCCCGCGCTTATCTGACTGTTTTGAACAGCTGCCCGTTGTTATCAACGATACCCCACCAGCGCAGGGTTTTCTGCAAATGGGTTCTGACCGCCTGCACGGCCTGTTCCGGCGCACCGGCCTGTATATGATCGATGATTTGCAGATGTTCGGTCATGGCCGGAATGATTCTTTCCGGCAAGGGTCGGCGTGAATGTTGCATGACACTCAGGCGATAACGATTTTCATCATAAACCGCCAATGCCACCGGGTTATTCAGTGCCCCGGTAAGCCAGGCATGCAGTGACCAGTCTACTTCCATCGCTTTGATCTGTAGTTGAGCGGATATGGCGCCTTCTGAAGCCTGTTCCAGCACACGCTCATGTTCCTGGCGCAAGTGTGCCAGCTCTCGATCCGGCGCCTGCTGCGCCAACAGACGGGCGCCTTCCTGGTCAAACAGATAACGCAGGTGAAACCCGGCATGCAGTGCCTCCGCGGTGGCTTCAAGCACCAATACGCCTCGTTTGGGCAAAATTGAAACCAGTCCGGCGGCGGCGGCTCGCTTTACCGCTTCGCGCACGGGGGCCAACGGCAGGCCGGTCACCTCTACCAGTTCTGATATCGAAATCATCTGGCCCGAGCGTATTTGACCGCAAGCGAGCAAATCCCGAAAGGCTTCAAAAGCCTGTTCCGCCAAAGACTGATCTGAAGAGCGTATGGGAGTTCGCATGGTAAGAGAGAGGCCTTTTAGGGTTTTCACGACTATCGCATTTTAAGTCATTCTAATTATAGTTGACATGTTATCTGACATTTCAGATGGCATTTCACAAATAACCAACAGGCTGGCGCACTCTACGGCGCTCCCGGGGAGTGGATCTAAATGCGTATTATTTGTCGAAGTCTCTTTTGCCAGGTTGTGGTGGCGTTGATTCTGGGCGCGATTATCGGCGTGTTCTGGCCACACTTTGGCGAGCAGCTCAAGCCGCTGGGCGACGGCTTTATCAAGCTGATCAAAATGATTATTGCGCCCTTGGTATTCTGCGTGGTGGTGCACGGTATTTGCGGCAGCAGCGATCTGAAGAAAGTGGGCCGGGTGGGCGCCAAAGCCCTGCTGTATTTTGAAATTGTCACCACCTTTGCCCTGGCGCTGGGCATTGGTCTGGCCTATTTGTTCGAGCCCGGCCATGGCATGAACGTGAACACATCCTCGCTCGATGCCAGCGCGCTGACGCCCTATGCAACCCAGGCCGAGCATGCAACAGATACGGTGAGCTTTATGATGCGGGTGATTCCCAAAACCTTTATCGATGCATTTGCCTCCGGCGATATCCTGCAGGTGCTGCTCATTGCCATTCTGTTCGGGGCGGCAGTGGCTGTAATGGGCGAGCGCGGGCGACCGGTTGCTGCGCTGGTGAACCAGTTATCCCATGTGTTTTTCAAGATCATCGGCTTTATCGTACGCCTGGCGCCACTCGGCGTGTTGGGCGCTGTAGCCTTTACCGTCGGCAAATATGGTGTGGGCACGCTGGGCCAGCTGAGCATGCTGGTGGCCCTGTTCTATGTCACCTGCACGATATTCGTGATCGTCATCCTTGGCCTGATCCTGCGACTTGCCGGTTTCAACATTTTCAAACTGCTTGCCTATTTGCGCGAAGAACTGCTGGTGGTGGCTGGCACCGCGTCCTCAGACGCCGTGTTGCCCCAGGTTATGCATAAACTGGAGCGAATGGGCGTCAAAAGCACCACTGTAGGGTTGGTAATTCCTACCGGCTACTCGTTCAATCTGGATGGATTTTCGATTTATCTGACACTGGCTGCCGTTTTCATCGCGCAGGCGACCAATACGGCCTTGTCATTTACCGATCTGATCACAATCCTGGCCATTTCAATGCTGACATCCAAAGGAGCACACGGTGTACCCGGCTCGGCCATCGTGATCCTGGCGGCAACCCTGAGCGCCATTCCGGCGATTCCCGCTATCGGACTGGTATTGGTACTGTCTGTCGACTGGTTCATGGGCATCGCGCGCGCCCTGACCAACCTGATCGGCAACTGTGTCGGTACGATCGTTATCGGTGCCTGGGAAGGAGATATTGATCGGCAACAGGCGCATAATACGCTCAACGGTCAGACCGGAACAAACGAGGATTAAAGGTAGCAGCAAGCATGACACTCAGACGTTTGACAATAGAGCCGCTGACACGCAATGCCTTCGCACCCTTTGGCCAGGTGATCGAGGCCAGTGATGCGGCACAGCACTTTACGATCAACGACGGCAATACCGAACGTTATCACGATCTGGCCCATATTGACCCGGGCCCGCAGGGCGGGGCGATTGTGTCTATTTTCCGCGGCTTGCCACGCGCCTTGCCCTTCGAAATTACCATGATGGAGCGCCACCCTCTGGGCAGCCAGGCCTTTATGCCACTGTCGTCGCGCCCCTATCTGGTGGCGGTTGCCGCGGCAGGTGAGGCGCCGACCATTGAGCAGGTGCGCGTGTTTTTATGCCAGAGCCAGCAAGGCGTAAACTACGCAGCAGGCGTCTGGCATCACCCGCTATTGGCGCTGGAAGCAGTCTCGGACTTTCTGGTTATCGATCGCAGCGGACCAGGAGAAAATTGCGATATCGCCACACTCACGCCCGGCGGGCTGATCGGCCCACTTCCCTGAAAGTGACATGTGCTTGCCGTGCCCCTCTCTGCTTTAACTGACACTACACGAGGACCTTTTCCAATGTCAAAGACCCCCTACTACTATGCACCCCGTGGTGGTCATCCGGCCCAGACCGAACTGCTGACCGACCGTGCCATGTTTACCGAAGCCTATGCCGTCATTCCCAAAGGCGTCATGCGCGATATCGTCACCAGCTATCTGCCGTTCTGGGAGAACACCCGGCTGTGGGTACTGGCACGCCCGCTCTCGGGCTTTGCCGAAACATTCTCCCAGTATATTGTTGAAGTCGCCCCCGACGGCGGCAGCAGCCATCCAGAGCAGGACCCGCAGGCCGAAGCCGTGCTCTTCGTGGTCGAAGGCCAGCTCTCGCTCACCCTGGCAGGTACTGAACATACGCTCACCCCCGGGGGCTATGCCTTCATTGCACCCGCCTCGAACTGGGCCGTACACAACAAGAGCGACAACGCTGCCCGTTTCCACTGGATCCGCAAGCGCTACCAGGCTGTCGAAGGCATTCCTGCCCCCGCCTCCTTTGTTACCAATGAGCAACAAGTCGCCCCCGTGGCCATGCCCGATACCGAAGGACGCTGGGCCACCACGCGCTTTGTGAACCCCACCGACATGAGCCACGATATGCACGTCAATATCGTGACCTTCCTGCCCGGCGGCGTGATCCCGTTTGCCGAAACGCATGTCATGGAGCATGGCCTGTATGTGCTCGAGGGCAAGGCCGTTTATCGATTGAACCAGGATTGGGTCGAGGTCGAAGCGGGCGACTTCATGTGGTTGCGTGCCTTCTGCCCACAGGCTTGCTATGCTGGTGGGCCCGACAAATTCCGCTACCTGCTGTATAAGGATGTCAACCGGCACATGAGCCTGACGCTGGGCGCGCCGCGGTAAGCACCGGGCGGTGATGCGCCGTGCCCTGGATAGCCTGCCTGTTCGGTTCGGGTATAGAACAAACCGGGAGTACAATGCCTGTGAGCGTACAAATCCAGCATGGCGATCCGCGATCACGACTGTCATTGCAGCAGCGCCTGCGACGCCGTACCGCCCATACCGGCATACAAGCATACAGGCGCATTAGTCTGACCAGCCGCATTTGCGGCAGGCGTGGCCTTAACCGGTCAGGGCTCGATCCGGGGCAGGTCTGCGGCCAGAATATTCAGCCCGGTGCGCAAGGCCTTATCGTAGCGAGCCCGTTCGACGGCAATCTGCTCTGGTGTCCAGTCGTAAAACCCTTGACCAGACTTCATGCCCAACTGACCATTGCCGGGTTTGTCGGCCAGCACCGGTGGTGGTTCGCTTACATTGGACAGTGTTGGATAAATCGTAGCGGCCGCGGCGGCGTGCACATCCAGGCCAGCGTGCTCTTTTTGCATGATCGGGCCTGCTGCGATATAGCGAAAACCAAAGCCGAAACGCACTGCATTGTCGATATCCTGTGGCGTGACGATGCCCTCCTGTATCATAGAGAAAGCTTCGCGGCCCAATGCATGCTGCAGGCGGTTAGCGACAAAACCCGGCACATCCTTGCGAACAATGATCGGTACCGATCCGCAACGACGCATGAGCGTGGCAAGATCCTCCGCGATCTGCTGATCCGTATCAGGACCCAGTACAACCTCCACCAGCGGCACAATGTGCGCTGGCATGAAAAAATGCAAACCGATCATGCGCTCGCGTTGCGACAGGCCTTGGGCGATTTGGCTGATGGGAAAACTTGAGCTATTGCTGGCCAGCACCGTATCCGGCCGCGCAAGAGCAGACAAAGATTTGAACAGTTCACGTTTGTAATCGAGTTTTTCCGGAATGCATTCGATGACCAGCTGGATGTTCTGCCAATCTACCGCCTCCAGTGTCGCTGCCATGGTCAGCAGCTCAACATTGTCGGTGCAATTGATTTGCGCCAGGTTAGCAGCAATGCGCTCCCTGATCTGCTGATGCGCCTGGCCACGGGTCTCGACCAGATGCACCGGGCAGCGCGCGCGCAGAAGCACGACAGCGACATCTGCCCCCATGGTGCCGCCTCCTACCACTACCGCCGGTGTTGACGATGGAGCGCCGAGAATAATGCCGTTTGTCATGAAATCTTCCTGTTAGCCAAAAACAAGCATCATAATCGGTCGCCCGCATCGTATCAAGATGAGGATGAGTCCGGCTCTGTGCTTCGGCCACGGGGCGATATGTTTTTTTTCCATCGTATTCAGGATCGCCCCGCAAAACCTCCTCAGACCGGCAAACAGAGCTGCGGCGGCAATTTACCAAGATGGACTATTTACCCGGCGATGCCCGGCAAGCCCGCCTGAAAAGAGGCGGACCAGCGGTTTCGTACGCTCTGGAACAAGAAGAAGTGGGCAAACTGAGTCTGCCGGACGCAGGCCCCTGTCTTTAGTGATGCCCTATTTTGATGCTCTATATTGATGCCATTACCTGACGTATAGACGACGCCAGTTTCTCTACGATGGCATCAATATCCTCCCTTGTGGCGATAAACGGCGGCGCCAAAAGAATATGGTCACCCTGCCTGCCGTCAATCGTCCCGCCAGAGGGATACACCAGCAGGCCGTTTTGCATCGCCTGGCTTTTGATTTTTGCATGAATTTTCAACGCCGGATCGAACGGTGTTTTGTCCTTGCGGTCCTGCACCAGTTCAATGCCAAGAAACAATCCACGCCCACGAATATCGCCTATATAGTCAGTCTGACCCAGCGCCTGTTCCAGGTTTTGCCGCAAGTAAGCGCCCTGCTCGCGCACCTGCGTCAACAGGTTTTCGTTTTGAATCACTTGCTGCACTGCCAGCGCTGCGGCACACGCGGTCGAATGTCCCAAATAGGTATGCCCATGCTGAAACAGACCACTGCCTTTGCGCAGCGGATCGATAATTTTGTCGCTGGCCAGAAAGGCGCCTACAGGCTGATAGCCGCCCCCCAAGCCCTTTGCTATGGTGAGCAGGTCTGGCACCACCTGCTCCTGCTCGACGGCATAAAGCGTTCCGGTTCTGCCCATACCGCACATGATTTCATCTGCAATATACAAAATGCCATGGCGATCACAGATGTCGCGCACACCCTTGAAATACCCGGGCGTCGGCGGCAGTGCGCCTGCGGTTGCACCCACCAGTGTTTCTGCACAAAAGCCGATAATTTTTTCCGGCCCAACTGCCTCTATGGTGGACTCCAGTTCCTGCAGTAGCCGGTTGGTGTATTGTTGCTGGCTTTCGTCGGGCCTGCGATCGCGGTACTCGTAGCAAGGCGCCACTCTGGCCACATCCATTAACAACGGAGCAAACTGTTTTCTGCGCCACTCATTTCCGCCCACGGCCAGGGCGCCCAGCGTATTGCCGTGATAACTCTGGCGGCGGGCAATGAATACTGTGCGTTGCGGCTGGCCGATCTCCACAAAATACTGTCTGGCAAGCTTGAGTGACGCTTCAACGGCCTCCGAGCCTCCGGATACAAAATAAACATTATTCAGTCCAGCCGGTGCATGCTTGACCAGATGATCGGCCAACTGTTCCGAGGCCTGCGAGGTAAAAAAACTGGTATGGGCGTACGCCAGCTTGTCGATCTGCCTATGCATCGCCTCAAGCACTGCCGGATGTCCATGCCCCAGACACGAGACTGCCGCCCCGCCGCAGGCGTCCAGGTACGCCTTGCCGGTACTGTCAAAAATATACATTCCCTTTGCATGCGTTGCCAGGGGCGGTTCAGAATGGAAACTGCGATGAATAATATGCGTCATGATGTCTAATACGATTGTGATACGATGAATATGATTAAACGGATTGGCGGCGGTTTGTTGCAGGCGATTTGCGTACCCGGAAACCCATGTTGCCGGCAAGACGCCGCCCCTGCAACAGCCAGACCAGACCAATCAGAAGAAATCCCGGGATATAGAACCAGTAGCGGCTGGGCCGATCATTGCGCACTTTGACCCCGGTAATATCAAACCCTTCTTCGACCCCTGCCTTGCGTGCAGGGCTGCCAAAGCGTACTGCCATGACCTGCACTCTGTCGCCAAGCTGCGTCAACTGCAGCCCTGTCGCCGCCACCCGCTGGCGGCCATCAGAATTGACGGCGCCCAGATTGACGCCAACTGTCTTGGTTTTTTCTTCGCCTTCCAGCGTTATTCCCTGAATGGTCATATTCAAGGTTGCACTCTCAGGCAATTTTCCGGCAGTTGCAAATACCTGGCTGCCCGGAACCGTTTTATATTCGGGCGCGATCATATCCATGAAAAAATCAGGTCGGAACAGAAAGGCTACACCTGCCAGCATAAGCGCCAATTCCCACGGCTTGCACTTGACTCGAAACCAGTTCATGGTAACTGCCGAAAAGGCCAGCATGGCGACCAACGAGGCCAGACACACCAGCGCCAACTCAAACCAATTGTGAATATCCAGTAGCAACAACTGCGGATTGAAAATCCATATAAACGGCAAGATAACGGTTCTCAGGGCGTACAAGGCTCCCTGGATTCCCGTGGCTATAGGGCTGGCTCCTGAAATGGCGGACGCGGCAAAGGTTGCCAGCCCCACAGGGGGTGTAATATCACCCATAATCCCGTAGTAGAAGACAAACAAATGCACCGCAATCAAGGGAATAATGACGCCGCTTTGTGCGCCCAATTCGACCACAACCGGCGCCATCAGCGTTGCCACCAAGACATAATTGGCTGTTGTCGGCACCCCAAGACCCAACACCAGGCAGACAAATGCCACAAACAACAACGTCATTATCAAACTGCCTTGTGACACGAACTCAATAAATTCTGTCATGCGCAGGCCCATGCCGGTAAGCGTAATGCCCCCAACGATAATGCCGGCCGTGGCTGTCGCAATCGCCACACCTATCATGTTACGTGCGCCACCCTCAAGCCCGATGACCGCTTCCTGCAGTCCGCGTCTGAGTTCACCAGTAATATTGCCGGTGTGCCTGAACAGGGCAATAAGCGCGTGCTGCGTTACCATGAGCGCAAGCAGTACCGCGACTGCCCAGAATGCCGCCAGGGCCGGAGACAACTCTTGCACCATCAACGCCCAGATCAGGGTACCGATAGGAAGCAGAAAATGCAGGCCAGCCTTGACGGTAGGCCAGGTGTACAGCGCCTTTGGATTTTTGACATCAATATCGTCGGGTAAATCGGGTTCGGCCGCCGCCAGGTAGACACACAACACGTAAATGGCACCCATGACAACGGCAATAATCAGGCCGGCTGCCTCGCCCAGCAGGGTTTGAATGAAAGCCAATGCATAATAGATCAGGCACACTACGATGATGGTGCCGAAAACGCCCATGACCCAGCGTATGGCTTTGATCCGGGCGGGCATCTTTTCACGGATCAGAATAGGCGCCATACCCAGCTTGAAGGCCTCCAGACGCACGATATAGAACAGCCCGATATAGGATAACAGCGCAGGTAATATCGCTGCCCGGCATACTTCAGAGTAAGGAATGCCAACATATTCGACCATCAGAAAAGCGGCTGCGCCCATCACAGGAGGCATGATCTGTCCGCCGACCGACGACATGGTCTCGATCGCCCCCGCCTTGACTGCGCCATAACCGGATTTTTTCATCAGCGGAATGGTAAATATGCCACCGGATACCACATTGGACACGGATGACCCGGAAATAAGCCCATTTAGCCCTGACGACACCACCGCCACCACCGCAGGCCCGCCACGCATATGGCCCAGGGCGGCAAAACTGACCTGCATCATATAGTTGCCGCCGCCGGCACGATCAAGCAGAGCGCCAAACAGCACGTAGACAAAGATAGTACTGGCCGACACACCCAGCGCCACCCCATATACGCCTTCTGTCGTGAGCCACATATGTGATAGCAGTCTGGTGAACGATACGCCTTTGTGTGCCAGCAGATCGGGCAGATAAGGGCCGTACAGGCTATAGAGCATGAACAGTACAGCCAGTATGGCCATAGGCCAGCCAACCGCACGACGCGTCGCCTCCAGCAGCAGAACAATACCGATTGATGCCGTCACAATGTCCAGCGTATTGGGCTGTCCGGGTCTGTCGGCCAGGCTGGCGTAAAACAAATAAATGTAAGCACCAGCGAACGCTGCCGCCAATGCCAGCCCCCAGTCATAGAGCGGTACGCGTGAGCGTGGCGCCGAACGATATGCCGGCCATACAAGGAAAGTGAGAAATAGCCCCAAACCCAAATGCACCGACCGCAGTTCGGTATCATTCATGATCCCCCAGCCCACAGTAAATGGCAACGGGGAGGCTTGCCACAATTGAAATACAGACCAGAACACCGCCACAGCGAAAATCAGTTTTGCACTGAACCCAGTCGGTGTCCTGCCGCCGGTATCACTTTCATTGACCAATAGCTGCAACGCGTCTGCTGGTGCCTCGGGCTGATTTGCCATACGCCTTCCCAAAATGTTGAACTACCCGGCCTGTTCAGACCAGGATAAGGCTGCCGGGCTTTACTTTACCCAGCCCTTTTCGCGGTAGTATTTGAGGGCCCCGTCATGTAACGGTGCAGTCAGCCCCGTCCGGACCATCTGCTGGGGGTCCAGATTGGCAAAAGCCGGATGCAGCTTTTTGAAGCTGTCGAAATTGTCGAAAACCTGCTTCACTACGGCATAGACCATCTCGTCTGATGTTTTTGTACTGGTCACGAACGTCGCCAACACACCATATGTCTTCACTTCCTGGGGATTGTTTGGATAGGTATTTCCTGGAATCGTCGCCTTGGCGTAGTAGCTATTGGCCTGAACCAACTTATCGACTTCAGGCCCTTGTACAGAGATCAGCTTGGCATGACACGCCGTCGTTGGATCCTGGATATTGGCTGACGGATGTCCCACCGTATAAAGAAAACCATCGATTTTGCCATCACACAATGCCGCTCCCTGTTCATCGGCCTTCAGTTCGGATACCAGAGAAAAGTCACTGTTTTTCATTCCCAGAGCATTCATTAACTCTGCCGATGCCGTTCTTTGCCCGGAGCCCGGATTTCCGATATTGAACCGCTTGCCTTTCAAATCCCGCAAGCTGCTCGCATCGATATTTTTGCCGACCACGATCGTTACCGGCTCAGCGTGCAGCGAAAATAACGAGCGCAAATCCTTATCAGGCCCGGCCTCCTTAAATTGCGCGAGGCCTTTATAAGCATTATTCTGAACATCCGATTGTGCAATGGCCAGATCCAGTTCACCAGCCCGCAAGGTATTCACATTGAACACTGAACCACCCGTAGACTCTACGGAACAGCGCAAGCCATGCTTATCGCGATCCTTATTGACCAGCCGGCAAATGGCGCCACCGGCAGCATAATAAACACCGGTTACTCCCCCTGTGCCGATCGTTACGAATTTTTGCTCCGCAAAGGCCGTGGAAGTCATGATAGTCATGATAGCCATGACAGTGGCCAGCGCAATACCAAATGTACTCACAGAACGCATGCTCTTCTCCTGAAGATTCCGATAGGGATGATGTGACCCGGTCACGTTGGCGTAGCCGTCTATTGATACCGAATCATATGTTTCAAAATAGCCCATATAGATACATTCGTATCCATATTAAGGCCAATGAAACAATTGATCCATCATCGGAAACCCTTAAAAGGGCAAAAATTTGACTAAGCGTTCACGCCAGTGAATAGGCAGGATTTATGCTTTATCGGTGAAGAAAAAGACTTGCAATGGGTTGTCAGGGCGCTTTGATGTATCCGCCCAGCTCAACCAATTCCTGCTCGCTGCGATCGATATTGGCCACAGCCTTGCTGCCGCCCTCGGCGACCATGATGCCAAGCAGCGCTTCGGCAAGGGACACGGCAGAGGTAACGGAAGGAAAAAATGAGGGACTATCAATGGAGAACAGGATGGTGTGGTCCGCCGCCAGGGCCAGCGGCGAAGCATCGCTGTCGGTCATGGCCAGCAAGCGGGCGCCTCGACGTTTGGCGTGCTGGATAATAGCCAGCATCTCACTGGAGTAAGGAGAAAAGCTGATGACAACAACAACGTCATTCTTGCCGATAGGACGCAACTGCATTTCCAGGCCGACATTCTGACCGTCGATCAGTTGCACCGAATTGCGAAACAAACGGTAGCCGTAAACCAAGGTGTAAGCGACCGGAAGACTGGCCCGAAACCCGGCAACGTATACGGTCTCGGACTGCTGCAGTAATCTGGCCGCCTGGTGCAACGCCTCGCCACAATATTTTTCCGTATAGGCGAGATTGGCAGTCTGCGCCGTGATGAGCTCTTTTAACCAGGTTTCGTGGGTGCTTTTTTTTGCCAATGACCGCGCACGGCTGCCATAACTCTCGCTGTTCAGGCCCAGGTCCTGGGTGAAGGCCTCTTTAAGCTCGCCCCAACCTTTATACCCCAGCGACTGCGCCAACCTGACCAATGTCGCCGGCTGCGCGCCTGCTTTGGTCGCTACCGCCCTCATGGAAAGCACGACAACTTCGTTCGGATGATCCACCAGAAACCTTGCGGCTTTCTGTAATGCAGGGCTGAGCATTTCAAATTGATTAAGAATCTGTGTCCGTGCCCTCATCCTGTTTCTCCGAAGCGACGCTACAAAGTCTCTATTGAATCATATGTTTCAAGCGCACGGCAAATATGACGGCTGGCAGCGAACGATTCAATCGCCACGGCGCAGGTATTGCGCTTGGCGATCAACCGTGTCGCTGTGACTTGTTGATCACGCTTGATACACCAGCCGCCTGATCAGCACGTACGCAACAATCGCCCCCGCGCCCAAAGCCATGGTAATTGCCAGCGCCCAGTGAATGCCGATATTGGTCATTCCTAAGGCCAGGGCGAACGGCGCAACGGCCGAAACGGTCAAACGTGCGGAGGTGATTTTTCCCTGCAATCTGCCATAGCCCTGGCTGCCAAACAGCACCAGTGGCAAGGTGCCTGCAACGATACTGAACAAGCCGTTGCCCAGGCCGAATAAAATTGCAAAAGTGATGGCCCCGGCAATACTGGGTGCAGTGCTGTTGAGCACGCCAATGGCGGTGCACATGAGCGCAGAAGCAATGGTGGCAAGCGTCACGGGCGACAAATTCCCGCCAAACACCATATTGGTGAGCCGACTGAGCACCTGGGCGGGGCCAAAGAGCGTACCTACCAGGGCCGCCGTTGCGCCCAGCCCCAGGCCCGATAGCAGCGGCACCATGTGCACCAATATGGCAGATGCCACCAGCGATTGCAACGCAAACGCAATCACCATCAATACAAAGCCGGTATGCCGGGCCGGGCCTGCCAGTCGGCCTGGCAAGACTTTGACTTCGGTTTCCGTTGTGGCTTTGCCTTGGCGGGCACCACGCGCCAGCCAGGCGTGAATGGGCAGGCACACCAACAGATTGATGGCCGCAAAAATATAATAAACGTTTTGCCACGATAGCTGCGCATGCAACGCTGTTGTGATGGGCCAGAAAATAGTGGAGGCAAAACCGCCGATCAGCGTCAGGTATGTAATGCTGCGCTGGGCCGTTAGCGGGTATTTTTGCACCAGAAGCGCAAACGCTGCGGCGTACTGCACCAAATTCGCGGTTATTTCAATTGCGATCAGGGCAATCACAAATACGATATTATTCGTCGCTGTTGCACATGCAATGAGCGCCACGGCGGCCAGGCCTGAGCCCAGCGTCATGACCCGTCCGGCGCCGAACCGATCTATCCCGATGCCTATCCAGGGCGCCATCAAGCCGCCTGCGAGCAGGGCTGCAGACAGCACGCCGAAAACCCATTCAACCGACCACCCCAGATCTGCAGCCATATCGGATGCAAGAATACTGAAGGCATAGTACAGGGTGCCGTAGCCGACGATTTGCGTGATGCCAAGCGAAGCAATAACCGCCATCAGATGACGATCCCATCCCCTTGTTTGTCCAGGGAGGGCCAGTTTTAATGCCATGGGAATGGATCCTTGCTACCGTTCACGCGGGTATCAGCGGGCTATCAGATTGACGGCCGGACCAGCAGATCAGGCCCGGCCAGCACGAACCCCATATGGGCAACGCGCTGATTGGCAATTTAACACTATTTTTGCTCGTACCAGTGCTTCGTTCGGTTCACGATGCGCACAACCAACAACATGGCAGGCACCTCGACCAGTACGCCCACGACCGTGGCCAACGCCGCGCCTGAGTGCAACCCGAACAGGCTGATGGCCGCCGCAACCGCCAGTTCAAAGAAATTACTGGCGCCAATGAGGGCCGACGGACAGGCCACCGAGTGGGTTTCGCCAGCCTTTTTATTGAGCCAGTACGCCAGCCCGGAATTGAAAAACACCTGGATCAGAATCGGTACTGCCAGCATCACAATGACCAGCGGCTGCGCCAGGATGGCCTCGCCCTGAAAGGCAAACAGCAGTATCAACGTGAGCAATAAGGCCACAATGGACCAGGGCCCGATGATGTCCATGGCCCGTTCGTAGGCAACCTGCCCCCTGTTAAGAAGCCAGCGACGCCACACCTGCGCCAGGATAACCGGCACGATAATATACAGCACCACAGAAACCAGTAAGGTATCCCAGGGCACCGTAATGGAAGACAGGCCGAGCAGCAGACCTACGATCGGGGCAAATGCCACGATCATGATCGCATCATTTAATGCAACCTGAGAGAGCGTGAAATAAGGATCACCCTGGGTCAGGCGACTCCACACAAACACCATGGCCGTACACGGCGCGGCCGCCAGCAGAATCAGGCCGGCAATGTAGCTATCGAGCTGGTCTGCCGGCAGGTAAGGCGCAAAGACATGCCGCACAAAAAGCCAACCGAGAAATGCCATGGTAAACGGCTTGACCGCCCAGTTTATGACAAGCGTAATACCGATACCACGCCAGTGCCTGGTAACCTGGTTCAGTGCAGAAAAGTCAATCTTCACCAGCATCGGGATAATCATGACCCAGATCAGCACGCCGACAGGCAGATTAACCCGGGCCACTTCCATGGCGCCAATAGTACGAAAGACATCGGGCAGGCCCTGGCCCAGCAACACGCCGACCACAATGCACAGCGCCACCCAGAGCGTCAGGTAGCGCTCAAAAACACTGATCGCGGGACGAGGCTCTGCCTTAGTCGACGCACTCATGCCGTCTCGCTGGTACCGATTTTGGTCAGTTCGTGCTTGATTGCTGCCTGATCCAGAATATGCAAGGGCAGGCTCACAAAAAGACGGACACGATTCATGATATTGCGAAAAACTTTATCAAACGCCTGTCTTTTTTCTTCATCAGACCCCTCTACTGCTGCCGGATCCTCAAATCCCCAATGCGCAGTAATGGGTTTCCCGGGCCAGACGGGGCAGACCTCGCCTGCAGCGTTGTCGCATACGGTAATGACAAAATCCATGATGGGCGAATCAGCCATTGCAAATTCATCCCAGCTTTTACTGCGCAACTTCTCAGCGGGATAACCGATTGATTCTGTTTTTTCGGCAGCAAAGGGGTTGACCTTACCGGTGGGGTGGCTACCTGCACTGAAGGCATTGAACCGTCCCTGCCCCATCGTATTGATAAGGGCTTCGGCCATAATGCTGCGGGCGGAATTGCCCGTGCACAGAATAAGCACGTTATAGGTTCTCTGGGTCATGATGTTTCTCGCTGAGCCTGGGTTTGCGCGGTAATGGCAATAGATGAAAGATCTTTGGCAGGGTCAATGGCCCGGCCACTGGCTTTTCGTTCGGAATATCGGTCGGTCAATGCATCCTGATGCGGGCGCAGCAATGCGGTAAAGCGCAGCAGCTCTTCCATAACGTCAACAATACGGTCGTAATACGGCGAGGGCTTCATACGCCCGTCCTCGTCAAACTCCTGGTAGGCTTTGGCCACGCTGGACTGATTGGGAATGGTGAACATGCGCATCCATCGGCCAAGCAAGCGCAGGGTATTGACCGCATTGAAGCTCTGTGAGCCGCCCGATACCTGCATAACAGCCAATGTGCGCCCCTGGGTAGGTCTGATGCCGCCCATTTCCAGCGGCAGATGGTCTATCTGTGCCTTCATGATCCCCGTGATCTGGCCATGCCTTTCCGGGCTGCACCAGACCTGGCCTTCTGACCACATTGAGAGTTCCCGTAACTCCTTGACGGCGGGATGATCATCATTTTCTACCTGATCCGGCAAGGGTAAATCCGAGGGATCAAAAATCCGGATTTCCGCACCAAAAAACTGCAAAATACGCGCCGCTTCTTCGACGCAAAGACGGGAAAAAGAGCGGGGGCGTAACGAGCCATACAACAGCAGGATGCGCAGGGGTGGAGTGTCTGGCGCCAGGCCCGAAGCAGGTCGGTTCAGTACGAAGGCCGGGTCCAATGCAGGCAGGTAATCGGTATCAATAATGCTGCGGGTTCTCATTCTGTCACCGTCGTATTTTCAGTTTGCGCACAGGAAAAATCGCAATCTTGTCCACTGCAGCAATTCTCTGTCAGAAAGGCGACCAGGCTGGCTGCCCTCGCATAGTCTGCCGTATAGATGACAGACCGGCCCTCCTGCCGCGACGCAATCATGCCGGCATGCGAGAGTTCCTTCAAATGAAAAGACAGAGACGAAGGCGGAATGCCCACGGCCTCACTGATTTTTCCGGCTGCCATACCGGCAGGGCCGGCTTGTATCAACAACCGGAACACCATGAGGCGAGATTCCTGGGCGAGGGCCGCAAGGGCGGCGATAGCATTTTTCGTTTCCATATTTCAATAATATTGGAAATATAAAAATGAATCAAGCAATTTTTTATTCACCTCGCCTAGGCCAGGTGCGCCCGGTTGGCGCCCTGCAGAAAGCTTCCGGGCTTATTGCACTTTACGTTGCGCGACGGGCGCGTGCACTGCCATAAGCTGTGCCACCCAGTCAATAAACACGCGCAGCTTCGCACTAACATGCCGATTGGGCGGGTAAGCGATATACATGGGCATCGGATCCAGGTCCCATTGCTGCAGCAAGGGAATCAACTGCCCCGTTGCCACATGCTCGCGAGACATGTAATCCGGCAGCCAAAGCGCCCCCAGGCCGGCCAGACCGGCAGCCAGGTAGGCATTGCCATCGTCAACCGAAAGAATGTATTTGCCCTGTATGGTGACGCGTTCATCGCGATAGCGCATGGTGGGCGACAGCGCTTTTCCACTGCGGGCCCACAGGAACGCCACGACGTGATGACCCGCCGTATTCAGCTCCTCGGGATGCTGCGGTACACCAGTCCGTGCCAGATACTCCGGTGCGGCATAAATGCCAAGCTGCAGGTCACCTATATGCCGTGCCATCAGGGACAGATCAGTGAGTTCGCCGCCACGGACAACACAATCGACATTGTCATCAATCAGATCCACTACCCGATCGCTCACGCCCATATCCAGTTGAATGTCCGGATACCGGGCATGGAATGCCGGCAGCGCCGGCACCAGCACCATGCGCGCAAACGGACTGGGAACATCAACTCGCAGCCGCCCCCGGGGCAGTGACGCTGCGCTGGACAGGCTGGTTTCTGCATCGTCCATGTCGGCCAGCAACCTGATCACCCGCTCATAGTAGGCAGCGCCATCGGCGGTCAGGTTGACCTTGCGAGTGGTCCGGTTAAGCAGACGGACACGCAGGCGCGCCTCCAACTGCTGCACCAATTGCGTGACGGTCGTTCGGCTCATATGCAGCGTCTCTGCCGCCTTGGTGAAGCTGCCGGTTTCCACCACTCGGGCAAATGCCCACATCGCATCGAATCGGTCCATGTGTGTTCCCAGATAGAGGATTGTTTGTATTTTACAAACAGTGATGGACAGATTTGCCTGTTTATCGGTCAAACCGGAAAACATAGAATCACTTCATTGTTGGTATCGAGTCTGCCAGACTCATTCATGGAGAGAAGCTATGACAAAACGCGATGTCGTTTTTCCGCCTGGGCGCCAGGCGCTGTATGACAAGAATCACTATTCACCCGCGATTCGGGCCAATGGCTTTTTGTTCGTTTCCGGCCAGGTCGGCAGCTGGGAAGATGGTTCACCAGAACCGGATTTGGAGGCGCAGGTGCGCCGCGCATTTGATAACCTGAACGGTATTCTGAAGGCAGCGGGCAGCAGTTTCGAAGACGTGATTGACGTGACGGTTTTCATGGTCGATCCGCAATCGAAATTCGAAACCATCTGGAACGTCGTACCCGAGTATTGGGGCCAGGCTCCTTATCCCACGCTGACAGCCGTGGGCGTTACCTGGCTCTATGGTTTTGATTTCGAGATCAAGGTCATTGCAAAGCTGCCTGGGGATGCCACAAAGCAATAGACCGGCTAACGGCAAACTACACGTTGCCGACCGTATCGGGGGTCCAACACTTTGCTGCTGGGCCCCGTTACGCGGCAGGACGTGCCGGGAGCACCCGGCCCGCACATACGGGTTAGCGGGGAGCGCCCATAAATAAAGAACCCGCTTTACCGGCCAATTCCATCACACTCATTGATTCGCCGTTCAGCATGATTTTCTCGTCTGAATCCTTGGCTGAATCGTACGCAATATCGCTGGTAATCACGCCGTTCTCAAATTTCCCAAGACCCGTTGTCTGCGTCATGAGCCCTGCCATGCTGGCAAGATCATCGCCTTGCTTGTCGGCCGCTGCCTTATCTGTTACACCACTGGCCTGAGCACCGGCTGACCCGAGATCACGAATCAGGCGTGTATCGACCTTCAGCCCAAATTGCACTTTTTTCAGCGACTCAGCCAGGAACTGCTCGTCTCGCATCGTCTGTTCTTCAGGCTGGCCGGCTCCGTCAAAATTAGCCGACGCCTCCAGTGAACCTTCCCCATTTGCTGTTTTCCATGAGAAAGGAGAAACACGTACCTGCAACTTGTTGCGTATCAGGTTAGTGAACAGTTCTGCATAATACTGTTCGATTTGCTCACCCTGCTGCTCAATGTTGTCTGGCGTGATATTGAGCGATCCGGCCTGCTGCCTGAATTTTTCCACCGCCTGGCGGTCAAGATGATCAAAGGCGAGATTCAACTTGATGGTACCAAAATCAATATTGTTAACCAGCACCTTGCCAAGATCATAGCCTACGTTCAGGTTCAGGGAATCATCCACTTCTGCCGTTTTCACATCGATCTTGAAATCAGCGATTGATACCGTCTTATCGTTCTTCGGCTTAATATCAAGCTTGGCGATACTCATTTTACCCGGACCCACGAATAGGCCGGACGCAGTTTTGCTGGAATTGGCCTGTCCCGTCACGTTCTTGACGGAAAAGTCAACATTGGCGTAGTTGGTCAGGCTCGCCTCGGGAAGGTCGAACGTCATATCAATTTTGGTAAAGTCCTTGTCTACAACCGACGTTGCCGTTACCGGCTGGGACTTGAAGGCGCCCTCTCCAACAGCGGCATCCAGTGCCGCTAATTTGGCGACGGAATGCACATTTCCTGAGAAATCAATGCGATCGCTTTGCACGTACGGCTCTTTGCCGCCTGCTGCGTCATACAGTGGCTTGGTCTTGTCGTCGTTGACCAGCGTGGTTGACGCGGCTGCGTATCCGGTGACAAACTCACCCCGCAACAAGGCGTTAAGCGATATCGGCCCGTGTTCGATGTGGCTTTTGAGCAGAACTTCCTTTGGCAGGGCCGACATTTCCGGAATGTTCAATTTGACTTTATATACCGCGTCAGACGAGAAAACGCCCTTGTCATAACTGACCGGTTCCATACTGACTCGTCCGTCGCCTTCTTTTTTCAGATACTCGTTAGTTTTGGCCAGATAGTCGTCAAGTCGCTCCTGGACCTGCGTACCAAGATACCAGCTTGATCCGGTCCAGATTGCGCCAGCGGCTACAACAACACCGGCTACGATTGCGGCTTTATTCATCGAATTAATTCCTATAGATCGTGAACTGCGAATGATTGGAAATTCCGGCGCAATTATAGCTGCCAAACCCGATCGAGCCACTTGACTGACGGCGCCTTGACGTTATTTTATAAACAAAAAACGGCTATCTGTTTATGATCATGACCGCGCATAATCATAAATGATGCGCCCCGCATGACACGTCAAATATTTGACATGTCCTCACGATATGCAATGATCTGACTATAATTGACTGGCGCCGCAGGCCTGCGTCGTGCAGCACGCGAGCTTAATCAAAACAACAGGAGACACTCATGCGGCTATTCAGATCATGGATCAACGACAGTGACAACACCAGCGATGATGCGGTCGCGTCGTCTGGCAGACGTTACTTTCTGGCGGCCGGCTGTGCCTGCTGCGCAACCTATGCATTAAACATTTCGCCTGCTGCAGCCCAGTCGCCTGATGTGCAGCGCCATCTGGCTGCAGCACGCACTGCTGCCGGCAGCGATCTCAAACAGTTACTGAAGCTGGGTGACGTGGCCTTGCCGGCCAGTGCCAAAAAAGGTCCATCGATAGAAGCGCTCATGGCGCAACCTGCACCACCGCCTGGCCAGGCTTTCGATAACCTGTATTTCGTCGGCGGCAAATGGGTGAGTGCCTGGGCCATTACCACATCCGACGGCATCATCCTGATCGATGCAATGAACAATGCTGATGATGCCGAACATGTGATCGTCGCCGGCATGCGCAAGCTGGGGCTGGATCCTGCACAGATCAAGATGGTGGTCATCACGCACGGCCATGGCGACCACTACGGCGGCGCCAATTATCTGGTGGAGCATTTCCATCCCAAGATCATTGCCAGCGAAGCCGACTGGACCATGATGGAAACCAAGCTGGAGTTCGAAGTGCCCAGTTGGGGGCGTCCGCCCGAGCGAGATGTGGTGGTCGAAGACGGCGCCAAGCTGATACTGGGCGACACCACCATTGACATCGTGATGACACCGGGCCATACCATGGGCACAATCTCGGTGGCGTTTGATGTAAAAAACGGCAGCCAAAGCCACCGTGCCTTCCTGTGGGGCGGCACGTCATTCAATTTCGGCAAACAGCCCAACCGCATGGAACGCCTGCAGGCTTATATTGACGCGACCGCCCGAGTGCGCGATATGGCAGGCAAACAGAACATTGACGTATTTCTGTCCAACCACAGTGGCATGGACCTGGCCGATGTCAAACTGGCGCAGATGAAAAAGGGCGAGTCCAATCCGTTCGTGATGGGCGTAGATACGACACAACGTGCGTTAACGGTGATGCATGAATGTGCGCTGGCCACCAAGGCGGCGTGGAGCGTGTAAGTGAGTCGACAGAGCGATGACTGGACAGCGACGTATTCGCGAGGGGTCAAGCCGCCTTCTGTCCCATATACTGTTGCGCCAATGACAGAAACGCCGCCAGTCCCACGTCATCCTGCTGCAGTGTTTCCTGCAAAATTGCCGTGACTTCGGGCATCAGCGGGTTTCATTGTCATTTCAATTACCATCTTTTTATACCACCGTTTTTGGCGCCGTTTTTCCTTAACCACAGCCTCAGAGCGCCCTCACCGACGAATTACCAAAAAGACGAGTTACCAAAACTCCTATTATTGGGAAAATATTTCTAATAATCACTTATTATCATTAAATATAAGCAAATTAATTCCAGTTATATGTTCCTATAATTTATAGCATTGGCAAAATAAATGTAGGACGAAAATGCTTAACTCTCTTCACGCCCAGACCGTATTGAACAGAATGTCTGTCGATATTGAAGGCGTAATGCAAGCCAATCAGAAACGGCTTTTAAACGGGATTTCCCTCTTACTGGACGAAGCCGAACAGCTTTTGCCTTTGTTACCACCAAGTGCACTGGCCTTGCCTTCCAGCACGTACTCACGTCATCTGGTTTATGCAGACGAACTGGGCCGATATTCGGCCATGCTGCTGGTTTGGCACCCGGGCCAGCAAAGCCCGGTACATGGCCATAGAACCTGGTGCACCTACAAGGTATTACAAGGCCAGCTCCAAGAACGCCACTATAAATGGAACGCAGAGGCCCGACGCGCTGAAAAGTGCGGCGAAATCTTTCGTCAAGCAGGAGATGTCGTTTCGGCGCCGGCGGGGCTTGCCGATATTCATCAGTTAGTCAATCAAGGCACTGAAGTTGCCGTGTCGCTGCATATATATGGCGTTGATAGTCAACGTATTAGTACACATGTCAATTACCTGATGCCCGATGCATGAAAGCTCGGTCGGTTAGAATAATTAAATCGACGTGACCGATTACAAACGACACAGGAAAAATTTTGGACAAAACTGATCTGCTTATTTTAGACATTCTGCAAAAGGATTCAACAGTATCTATTAACGAAATCGCGGATCGGGTAAATCTTTCGCAAACCCCTTGCTGGCGAAGAATCCAAAGACTGGAGGCCAGCGGCCACATCATGAGTAAAGTGGCGCTGCTTAATCCAAACCTGCTCAACCTGAACGTTACCGTTTTCGTTTTCATCAAAACCAATAAACACAATCGTGATTGGTATGAAAAATTCAGTGCAGTCGTACAGGCCATACCCGAAATAGTAGACTTTTATCGCATAAACGGCACCGTAGATTATTTACTGAAAATTGTCGTTCCGGATATAGCAACATACGATGCGGTTTACCAGCGCCTGACCAGGACAATCGAGATTTTTGACGTGACCTCATCGTTTGCGATGGAAAAAATGAAGTCTACGACTGTGCTCCCCTTAAATTACGCGCAACTGGGTCGGGATTCAGACGAACCAGACAGTGGATCGACAAAGTGAATCCAACCAGGTTGTTTATAAAGTGCCCTACAACCTGTCCAGGTTGTTTCTACATCGTGAATTGACACAGCAATGGGAGCGCTCGGCGCTGCCGTCTACGGTCCTTGAAACACAGTCGTGATGAAGCCTATTCCGGTTCTCTAGAACAACTCATCTCTGCCGTTTCCTAAAGCGACGTACCCAACCGAATCGGGCTGCCATCGGTAAAACGGGAAAACCGGAAGCGATGCAGCTTATGTCCGGCCTCGTTACCCTGGATCATATCTGAAATAATGCGACCTATGCCAGGTCCGATCCCAAATCCATGACCGCTCATCCCAGTCGCAACAACAAGACCGGGATGCGTAGGCACCCAATCAACAATGGGAACGGTATCGGGCATAAGATCAATCATCCCGGCCCAGCGCTTTTGGAAACGAACCGGCTCCATCTGAGGGAAAAGCCGTTTGAATCCTCGCTCGATTGAGCGAAGATCCGACGCATCAGGCGCTGGATTAAGTACCCGCATGCTTTCAAAAGGACTGGGCATGTCGGGCGTCCAGTCACGGGGAGTCGTCCAGCCGTCTGGGTACCCTGCAGGCGCCCAGAGCGCATAACTGGTCCCTAGCGGATCGGCTTTCAAGGCAGGAACATATTTCGCGGCATGCCTGAAGGCATCCGGCCCCAGATAAAGCCGGTGGCTGCCGGAAGGCGCAAGCGTATAGCCGCCATCCTGCCTGCGGCGAAAAGCGATATGTTTTTCCGCGGCAGCGCCGGCATGAAACTCGGGCATAGGCTGCGTTGCCGCAACCGTTGCCTTGACCGCCAGTTGAGGAATCGTAATGCCGTGTTTTTTCAAAAAGAGCGACGACCATGCGCCCCCGGCCAGAAGGACGGATGACGTTGCGATATACCCCTGTTCGCTCCATACCCCGGCAATGCGGCCTGCCGCTGTCTCAAGCGTCCTGGCTGCGCAGTTCTCGACGATTGTTACCCCCTTGCGACGAGCAAGCCTGGCCAGCGCCGGAACAGCCAACGAGGGCTCAGCCCGCATATCCGACGGGGTAACCATCGCACCCTTGAATGTACCCAACATGCCTTTGATCAGCTCAGAGACCCCGCCTGCGCCGACCATCCGAGTATCCACGTCGTGTGCCGCGGCAATTTTGATGAATGCGTCGAACTCGGTCATGTCCTTGTCAGAACTGGCCAGGTAAGTCACGCCGGTTTGCCGAAGCCCGATATCTTCTCCACACTCCCGCACCAGCTACGACCATAGCCCGGCCGCCTCGATCATGATGGGCAGCTCATCCTCGTCCCTGCCCTGCTTGCGAATCCAGCCCCAGTTGCGCGACGACTGCTCTGCTGCCACACGGCCTTTTTCCAGCACGGTCACCGCCACCTTGCGCTCGGCAAGGTAAATGGCAGTTGTAATACCAATAATGCCGCCGCCGATGATCACGACATCGGACGATTTCGGCGGCGGGCCGGCGTAGACAATGGGGTCTGTTTCTGAAAAAGGGAAGGCGTTCACGTGTCGGGTTTCACAATGAATGAGATTGGCTGGACTGGCGCGGTGCAAGTCTGGTTAGTTTAACGTCTAATTAGGCGATGCGCTGGTGCGCAGCCAATCCATTGCTTTTCTTGCTTGCTTTAATCACAACCGTCTTTAATTATCCCGTAGCTTGCACCCCCGCACCTTATCACTCAAGCAACCTTTCTGCCGCTTGCCGCTTCCCGCTGACGCTTGGCCTCTTCCAGCAGATATACCTGGTAATCGTCCAGGTCGCCGTCAAAATCTGTCATGCCGCCGCGCGACACCAGCCAGAATTCGTCGCAGACCGAACGCAGCAACGCGCGGTCGTGGCTGACCAGCATCGCCGATCCTTCGAACTCGTTCAGCGCGACGCTCAGGGCTTCGCGTGTCGCCAGATCCAGGTGGTTGGTCGGTTCATCCAGCAGCAGAAAATTAGGACGCTGCCAGACAATCATGCACAACACCAGGCGCGCCTTTTCCCCGCCACTCATGCTGCCGACAGACTGCTTGACCATATCACCACTGAAATTAAAGGTGCCCAGGAAGTTGCGCAGCCCCTGTTCACGGCAATCCATGGCGCTGGGGCGCATGCTGGCCGGCGTGTCGCGCACCAGGCGTATCATATGTTCAAGCGGGGTCTCGGCCGGTCGCAAGACATCCAGTTCCTGCTGCGAAAAGTAGCCGATATTCAGCCCTTTGCCCGGGATGATCTCGCCGGCGATCGGCGCCAGGGCACCGGCTATGGTTTTGACCAGCGTGGACTTGCCTTGTCCATTGGCGCCAAGAATGCCGATACGCTGTCCGGCCAGGACTGTACGATTGACATTCTGCACAATGACTGTAGGCGCAGCACCGGCCGGTGCATCTTCCGGCACAGGGTAGCCAAAGCTGCCATCGGTCATTGCCAGCATGGGGTTGGGCATGCTAAGCGGTTCTTTAAACTCGAACTGAAACTCGGCGTCAGCCAATACGGGTGCAATTTTTTCCATACGTTCAAGTGCCTTGACGCGGCTTTGCGCCTGCTTGGCCTTGCTGGCTTTCGCCTTGAAGCGGTCAATGAATTTTTGCAGATGCGCAACTTTTTCCTGTTGCTTGGCGTGCGCCGCCTGTTGCAGCAGCATTTGTTCGGCACGCATGTCTTCAAACTTGCTGTAATTGCCGCCGTAGCGCACCAGTGTGCCATTGTCGATATGCAGCGTCACGTTGGTGATTGCATCCAGAAATTCACGGTCATGGCTGATCACAACCATGGTACCGGCATAGTTTTTGAGCCAGGCTTCCAGCCATACGAGAGCGTCCAGATCCAGGTGATTGGTCGGCTCATCAAGCAATAGCAGGTCCGACGGGCACATGAGCGCCCGCGCCAATTGCAGGCGCATGCGCCAGCCGCCCGAAAAACTGTTTACCGGTCGGTCAAGTTCGGCTACGCTAAAGCCCAGACCCAGAATAAGCGCCTGCGCACGGGCAGCAGCATCGTGGGCACCTGCGTCGTGCAAGGCCATATAAGCGTGCGCCATGCGCATGCCATCATCGCTGGCTTCGGATGCCGCAACTTCGTTTTGCGCGGCCAGCAGGATCGTGTCGCCCTCTACCACAAAGTCCGTTGCGCTCTGCTCGGTTTCCGGCATGTCCTGCGCCACTTGTGACATACGCCACTGCGATGGAATGGAAAACTCGCCCCCATCCTCGTGAAGAGTGCCGTTTAGCACCGCGAATAATGAAGACTTGCCCGCGCCGTTGCGGCCGACCAAACCCACCTTTTCCCCGGGATTGAGTGTGACAGAAGTTTTATCGAGCAATACTTTGCTGCCGCGACGCAAGGTCACGTTCTTGAGAATAATCATTGAGGGTAGGTCTTCATTTTCGGGAACAAAAACCCCAGCCGAGACTGACCGGGATTTGATCAAGGATGACGGGGCGATGAGCCGGACGGGCAGCTTACCTGATGGCAAGACGGCGGAAACGGCGAAAGGAAGGTGCAATTGTAGCAGCAGAGGGTCGAAAATGGGGCGCCATCACCGGTGCGGACGCCCTTGCGCCAGTCATTTGGCCCAAACAGGCGCAGATGACGAACCCATGTTGACCGTGAGAGGGTAGCCAGCGCCCACCGCCTGGCCTGCTATCCAGGGGATCATCAGATTCAGGTACGCCCAGAAACGTCTCGCTCTTGCGCCTTGACGGACACTCGGCGGCATGCAAAACTACCTCGCTAATGACACTAGAAATGCCTATCCCATGCGTTGGATAACGTAGTTCCATAACCAGTCCAAATCAGGCATACAACATACGTAGCTGCAGCAGAATCCGCGGTAACAAGCGCTCAGGTACTGATTCCCTGTACAGACGGGTTTTCGCTGCATGCCACCGTGCATCAGGCAAACGCTCCCAGCGCAGGCGGTCGAATGACAAAACAACTGATCATTTGATTTAAGATTACAGTTGAGATCAACCAAAGGAAAAAAATGACACTCACGCATCCCATTTTTACGCGCTGGCCGGCGCAACACCCCGATCGACTGCAACTTTTTTCCACCCCAACGCCCAATGGCGTGAAGGTCGGCATCATGCTTGAAGAAACGGGACTGGCCTACGAGCCGCACCGGATCGATATTTCTGCAAACGAAAGCCACGATCCTGCATTTCTGGCGCTTAACCCCAATGGCAAGATTCCCGCGATCTATGATCCCAACGGACCTGACGGCAAGCCGCTAGCACTATTCGAATCAGGTGCGATCCTGCTCTACCTTGCCGACAAGACGGGACAATTTATCCCGGCTGATCCCGCCGCCCGTTACGAAACGATCCAGTGGCTGATGTGGCAAATGGGCGGCGTGGGACCCATGTTCGGCCAACTCGGCTTTTTCCATAAATTTGCCGGTAAAGAATACGAGGACAAACGCCCGCTGACACGCTATGTTACCGAATCGGCGCGGTTGCTCGGTGTGCTGGACCAAAGGCTGTCTGGCCACGACTGGGTGATGGGCGCAGATTACAGCATTGCCGATATTTCGCTGCTCGGCTGGGTGCGCAATCTTATCGGCTTTTACGAGGCGCGCGAGCTCGTCGGCTTCGACCGTTTTGCGCATGTGCAAGCGTGGCTTGACCGCGGCCTTGCACGCCCGGCAGTGCAACGTGGACTGGAAGTGACGGCAGCATAGACGCCAGCCCAGCGCATGTCGACAAACCTGCGTCTCTTGAAGCAGCAGATCTTATACGCTGTCCGTATTACACGCATCAAACGGGTTTCTGACGCGGCAGCTGCTGCAAACCGGTTGGACGTCGCTTGATTTTGATGTACAAGGAAAGGAAAGCTGCTTCAAAACCGCAATGCACATGACACAAGGCGACGTAAATGACAAATGATAATTCCCAACTTACTATCTCCCGCTATATCAACGCATCTCCTTCCCGCGTGTGGACAGCATGGAGCACAGCCGAGCAACTGGAAAAATGGTGGATACCCGCTCCCATAGAATGCAGAGTCATACAACTGGACTTGCGACCCGGTGGTGGCTTTGAAACAAAGATGCGTGAAGACGATGATAAATTCAAACCGCACATCAATGGCTGTTTTCTGGACATCATTCCCGAAAAGCGGCTTGTCTTCACCACGGTTCTGGCCGATGGCTGGCAACCCATCGAACCCTGGCTCGCACTGACGGCGATTATCACCTTCGAAGCAGAAGGACAGGGCACCCGGTATTCGGCGCGTGTGCTACACAGGAATGCAGCTGACAGCAGCAAGCATGAAGAGATGGGGTTTCACGAGGGCTGGGGCGCCACGATCGACCAGCTTGCGACCTTTATAGAAACTACGAAATGAGCTTTGGCGGACTGCATAGCGTTCTTGCCAGGGCTCATTTCTAGCAATCAACCCTCATTGGCATGGCCAGCCGGCTGGAATTACTAGCCGACTTGCTCTTCTTTACAACGCACCGATCATGCTGAGCTGCGCCCCAAAAATCAGCCGGCCCCCTTCGGTACAGGCGTACTGAGCAATTGCTGCTCCCACAAAAATGCAATGCCGCTACCGGCAGCATGCTGAACCAGCACGTCGCTCAGCTCAGCGGCGTGCTCGGTGCGAGCCCAGTCACGCTGCCATTCGGAGGCGACTGCCAGCCAGGTCATCATGTTCACGCCGCCTGCGACCATGCGCTGAATCGCGACTTCATGCGCCTCAACCGAAACGCCGCCGGAAGCGTCGGTCACAACCGTGACATCCCAGCCTTCGCCCGCGGCCTGGATTGCCGGCATCGCCACGCAGATTTCAGTCCACAGACCGGCTATGATCAGTTGCTTGCGACCCGTCCCAGCCACAGCGTCGACCACTTTTTTATCCTCCCAGGTGTTGATGAACGTACGGTCAATTACCTCCTGACCTGGAAACACATCTGTGATTTGCGGAAAAATAAGGCCACCACGATCTGCGATCACGCTCGTCAGTATGGTGGGAACGCCGAATGCTTTAGCCGTCTTTGCGAGCGCCGTCGCATTATTGACCACCATTTGCGGTTCGTGGCTGTTCAGGTTGGTGAGCTGATAAGGCTGATGGTCAATCAGAACAAGTACCGAGTCTTCGGGACGAAGCAGAGAGGCAAGGCCATTACGAAATGTCATGAATCTATCCTTGTGTATGAAGTTAAATTTGTGAGAAGGCAGGCATCGGCTGTGACGCTACCTGGGTCAATTCTGGCATTCCTGTTGCAGATACGGTAGTCTTACTTTGTGCGACACCGTGTCGCGAAAAGAGGAACACCACAAGTGGACATCGAAGAGCTGCGAACATTTGTTGAAATTGCTGATGCCGGAGGAGTTTCGCCCGCTGCGCGCCGGCTCGGTGTGTCCAAGTCAATTGTCAGCCGGCGGCTCTTGCGGCTTGAGGAGGACCTGGGCGTACTGCTTCTGGCGCGAACCACACGCGGCGCGGCGCTCACGGAAGCCGGCGCCACCTTCCGCGACTATGCCGCCAGAGCGTGTGCCGAGATTGACGTAGCCCGGGAAACGATTCTGCCTGCCGGTGAGCTTTGCGGCCGCTTGCGCGTGGCAGTGCCCATCTCTTTTGGCTCCACTCACCTGGCGCCCGTGCTTGCGCGCATGGCGCAACTGCATCCTCAGCTTCACGTGCATGCATCCTATAGTGATCGCTTCGTCGATCTAGTGTCAGAAGGTTTTGATTGCGCGATTCGTATCGGCTACCTTCAGGACTCAGACCTGATCGCAAGACGTATCGGTTCAATCCATGGAAAGTTGGTGGCGAGCCCGGACTATATCAAAGCGCACGGTTCGCCTGAAACGCCTGATGACCTGATCAGCCATCAGGGTCTTATGCAGGGCACGGAAACCTGGCAGTTTCTGGATGGCGACAAAATCATCACGACTCGTCCGCAAGGGCGCTTCAAGGCAGACAACGCTACCGCCCTGGCCGCCGCTGCACTTGCGGGGCTGGGTATTGCCTGGATCCCCGATGCCGTCACCCATGAACACGTGGCCAGCGGTGCGCTGGTGCCGGTCATGACACGTTACCCACCCCCACCTGCGGCAGCATATGTCATCCGCCCGCCAGGGCGACATCCGGAAAAAAAGGTGCGGGTTCTGACCGAATTGCTGATCGCATGTTTCGAGCAGACACCGGAGCCAGCGACACTTGGCTAGCCAGGCTAAATGGTATGCCTAGTAAACGTACGAAAGTGCTTGCTTATTGGGGCAGCAGGCAATTTCTCATTAACTTTGCACCAATAGACAACAATGCGCCCCGTCGATAAGCCAGCTCATAAGGTTCACTGCGTAACGTGAACTCAAACGGCAGCACCCTGACCAGATTATTGCGCGCAAAAAATGAAGCGACATCCGTGGACGCCAGCGCGACAAAAGACGGATTTCTCATCAATAAAGCTAAAGTTGCAAATGGGGAAGTTGTTTCCAGCAAATTTGCAGGGAAACGAATCCCCGCATTGTAAAATTCGCGCTCAAGCAAGAGTCGCATGGGCATATTCGCACGGTACACAATCCACTTACATTGCGCCAGCTCTTCAAGCGTCAGACAATCACTGCGCGCAAACGGATTATCACAGTTGGCAACAACGCTTAATTCTTCCGGCTGCAGATGCTCGCTCTCATAAATGTCCGGTGTTTTGCTAACCGACGTGCGACATATCGCCATATCAAGCCGGCCGGAATCGATCAAGCTCAGAAGCTCGGCACTGGTATCCTCAACAATCTCTACTGACATGCCCGGGTGGGTTTGCATGAGATCGGCAACGGCATCAGTAAGCAACGGAACTGCCCCCATGATGCACCCGACAGCAACCCTGCCGACATCTCCTTTCTGAATTGCATCCAGTTCGTTTCGCAAATGACCAAGATCGGTATAGATCATACGGGCGTACTTCAATACGCATAAGCCTAAATCATTGGCCTCCAGACCACGGTTGGTTCTATTGAAAAGCGCAGCACCAAATGTCGTTTCAATTTCGTGAAGCGCCTTGCTCGCGCCTGGTTGGCTGATTGCCACCTCATTTGCCGCCCCCAGCAACGAACCATGTTCGGAAATGGCAATCAACAAGCGAAGGTGCCTGACATGCAGCCTGGATGCAATAGAGGACAAAGTTGGTGTCATGAGTTAGCTAAAAGTTATATCTGTATGACTAATTTTCAATACATCGCATATCAACATTACACATACAATGGCCGAAAAACCTACATAAAACAATGAACAAACGGGGGCATGGTCACACAAACACATATGTCCATATTGATTTTCATTATAACTTTTTATTAATTCAGATGGCACTCATACAATATCTCACTCATATCCAGTTCGACTTCGGCGCTGTGCGTTTATTACAAACGGAATGCGATCGCATCGGGATCAGGCGTCCGATGGTTGTCACCGACCAGGGCATCCGATCTGCTGGCCTGCTGGAGGCCGCTAAGCGCCATCTGGCTCATTCGGACAAGGTACCAGTCTTTGACGAGACCCCTTCCAATCCAAATGAAAAGGCCGTACGCAAGGCTGTGACGATGTATATCGAATATGAATGCGACGGGATCATAGCGATCGGCGGCGGATCTTCAATCGACCTGGCCAAGGGGGTTGCGGTATGCGCAACGCACGAAGGGCCACTTAAGACCTTTGCAGTGATTGAAGGCGGACTTAGCAAAATCACATCGGCCGCCGCCCCGGTGATCGCCATCCCAACCACGGCGGGCACAGGCAGCGAAGTGGGCAGAGGGGCGATCCTGATTCTGGACGATGGCAGAAAAGTGGGCATTATTTCGCCTTTCATTGTTCCCAGGACGGCAATCTGCGACCCGGAGCTCACAATGAAGCTGCCAGCACAACTGACGGCTGCCACTGGCATGGACGCCATTGCACACTGCCTTGAGACGTTTATGTCTCCCCTCTTTAATCCTCCTGCTGACGGTATCGCTCTGGACGGTTTGAATAGAGCGTGGCGTCATATCGAAAAGGCCACCAACGACCCAGAAGATCGGGATGCACGCTTGAACATGATGAGCGCAAGCATGCAAGGCGCACTGGCGTTTCAAAAAGGCCTGGGCTGCGTACATAGTCTTAGCCACTCACTTGGTGGCTTGAATCCCCGACTACATCACGGAACTTTAAACGCTATTTTTCTACCCTCGGTGATCAACTTCAATGCGCCGGCAGAAACGATGCTGCAGGACAAAAAATTAGATCGCATCGCTGCTGCAATGGGAATTGCAAACGGCAGCCTGGTTGCCGAAGAAGTTCTGAATATGACCAAACGGCTTGGATTGCCAACCACGCTCACGCAACTTGACGTGACCGAGGAACTTTTTCCAAACATTATCGACGGCGCACTTGCCGATCACAGCCACAAAACCAATCCGCGTGAAGCGAGCAGGGACGATTACCTGGCGATGCTCAATCAGTCAATGTAGTAGCACCGGGCATATGCATAAATGCAATGCGCAGTGACACCATAAAAAACACATAAGGAGCAGGAGAGATGGGAGACAAACCGGACGCTAGCGACATTCCCCATAATCGGGTCGCGATTGTCACCGGAGCAGGAAGCGGCATAGGCAGGGCAACAGTGCATGCATTGTTAGCTGATGGATGGCGCGTAGCCCTGGCCGGGCGTCACCAGGACTCGCTCGAAACAACGATCCGCGACTGCGAACCTTTTTTTTCGGATCAAGGGGTCCGCGGTGTCGCCATACCGACAGATGTATCCCAGCCAGCGTCCGTTGAACAGCTTTTTTCTGAAACACAGCGTGCCTTTGGCCGTCTTGACATGCTCTTTAACAATGCCGGGCTCGCCGTTGCGGGAAAGTCTGTTGAAGAACTGGAATACGAGCACTGGAAAAAGATACTGGACGTGAATGTCACCGGCACGTTTCTTTGCACGCAAGCCGCATTTCGACAAATGAGCACGCAAACGCCACGGGGCGGTCGCATTATCAATAACGGTTCGCTGTCGGCGCATGTACCCAGATTGCATGCAGCCGACTATACCGCCAGCAAACACGCGGTTAGCGGTTTGACAAAGGCCTGCGCGCTCGATGGTCGGAAATACGATATAGCGGTATGCCAGGTAGATTTCGGCAACGCGCAGACAGCAATGGTAACCGGCATGGCGACGGGCGTGCTGCAGGCAAACGGCGAGCGCGCTCCTGAGCCCAGCATGGATGTCGTCCATGCAGCAAACGCCATTGTTCATATGGCCAGCCTCCCGCTAGAGGCCAATGTTCAGTTTATGACGGTCATGGCCACCCAAATGCCATTTGTGGGCCGGGGGTAATACAGGGCAGCACACCCATTTCACGCAAGTCGCCACGTGTTGCCGGCGGCACATACACATATTATTAAAAAATCAGGAGACAAAGATGGCGAATATGAGGGAAAGCACACCGCTTGAGCCGCTGGAGCAGGAAAAGGCAGATCTGTTGCGCAAGGTTGCGTGGCGAATCATACCACTGATCATTGCCTGTTTTATCATGGCGTATCTGGATCGCGTGAACATCAGTTTTGCAAAATTGCAAATGCAATCGGAGCTAGGTCTGACCGAAGCGGCTTACGGGCTGGGAGCCAGTGTATTTTTTATTGGCTACCTGCTTTTTGAAGTACCAAGCAATATCATCCTGGTACGGGTCGGCGCTCGCCGATGGATTGCGCGAATCATGATTACCTGGGGCATGGCCTCGGCTGCCATGATGTTCGTGCAGAACGAGACCTGGTTCTATATACTACGCTTCCTGCTTGGCGTGCTTGAGGCAGGCTTTGTTCCTGGCGTGTTGTACTTCTTTACGCAATGGTTCCCCTCCAGTTACCGTGGACGAATGAACAATATGTTTTTCGGCTCCATTGCGTTGTGCGGCATTATCGGCGGCCCTATTTCCGGCGGTATTCTGAAGCTGATGGACGGCGTCCTTCAGATGCACGGCTGGCAATGGCTGTTTCTGATAGAAGGCATTCCTTCCTGCATTCTAGGCGTCGTCGTGCTGTTTGTCTTCAAAGATCGCATCGAAGATGCCAAATGGCTGTCCCCCAGGGAAAAAACCTTGCTGACCAGCGAAATTGAGAAGGACCCAAAAGTTGACCATACCCATTCTTTCAGCGAGGCATTGAAGCGTCCGGTCATGTACCTATTTTCGCTGATCTATCTTGGCCTGTGCATGGGAATCTACGGCATGCTTTTCTGGATGCCGCAACTTATCAAGACCGCGGGCACGGCAGACCCGCTGCTCATTGGTTTGATTACAACGCTGCCCTACATTGCCGCGATTATCGGCACGATCCTGATCGGTAAAAGTTCCGACCGAACCGGCGACCGACGCTGGCATCTGGCGGGCTGCGCGCTGGCCGGCGCCGTCGGTTATGTGTTGTGCGCGATCTATGGGAACAACACCGTGATGTTGGTGCTGGGCCTGAGTATTTCTGCCACAGGTATCATTGCATCTTTCGGTATCTTCTGGGTTTTTCCCGTCCGCGTATTCAGCGGTGTCGCCGCGGCCGGCAGCCTGGCGCTGATCAATTCGATCGGCCAAATCGGTGGCATTATCGCACCCTACATGGTCGGCAAGGTCAAAGATGTGACGGGCAGCGCGTCAATGGGGCTGTATGTCATTGCGCTGGCCTGCGTCATCACTGCAATATTGATTATTTGCGCTATCCCGCACAATATTCGCTTCCGTGATACAGTGGTGCGCCGGATTGCCGGGGAAAACGCCTAGCAGCCCTGGACCATACGCCAAATCGGGTGAATGTCAGCGGCGATAACCCAGGGCCGAAAGCCGTCGTAGTGACCAACAAGGCCGGGTTTGTGCCTGTCCTGCAGATGTACACACGGCTGGCACTCATTCACCCGACAGGTGCCAACGCGGCCTTAGGGGCTACAGCACCCAAACGCGCGACCATTGCATCTGGCCGCGCGTTTGCCATGTTGCAGTAAAACAATATAAAAACCATGATAATGGCAGACCTTCGGGGCCAACGCTCTGAACGGGGGGTACCAGGCGGTGCCGTTGGCCGCCAATGGCCAGACCAATCAACGCAATGCTATGTCCACCTTGGGAGCATTCAGTGCGGCCTCAAAAAGTGCTTTCCCCGGGCCAGACAGCCATTGCTCCAAACTGAGCATTGGACCGAATTCGCGCTCTAGCGCCGGTATGTCTGCAACCCCGGAAACCACACCATTATCGACAAGCGCTGTCAGCTCTCTCAGGAAGGCATTGGTTGCCAGCAATTGCTCCGGGAACCGCTGGTAGCGGATGGGACGGCCCGCGGCATGAGAGAAGGCTTGCTCCAAATCATCGCCTGTGATGGCCTGTCCAGACAGCTCCAACGACTGCCCCGCATAGCGCTTGGGATGACAGAGAATTTCAGCATTGATGCGTCCAAGATCTTCGAGCGCGATCATTTGCATCGCCTGATGTGAAAACATGAAGAACGTGAAGACCCCTTCATTCAAACCCAAACCGGGCAGCAGCATCATTTCCATGAAACTTGCCGGACGCGTGATCGTAGCCGCCAGGGGCAGACTGCGGATGTAATTCTCGATTTGGGATTTACTGTCGAAATGCCCCATCCCGGTATGGCCTTTGCCTGCCGCCCCGCCCGAAGAATACACCAGGTGCTCTACGCCAGCCGCGACAGCGCTGTCGGCAACTGCCCTACCCTGAATAACTTCCTGTTCATCCGATACCAATCCTGACGGTGAACTGGTTTGCACACTGAACACACCTTTTACACCAACCATCGCCCGGTCAATAGAGGCACGGTCGAACAGATCGCCAACAGACAGGGTAATACCGTGCCTGGCAAGCGCCTTTGCCTTGTCGCCTTGCCGATCACGGACGAAGCCGCGAACTGTGCGACCCTTGGCCCGAAGCGCCCGCGCAACCGCCCCACCTTGCTGCCCTGTAATCCCGAAAACCAGAAATTCTGCAGAACTTGCCATGTTAGTTATCCATAGTAACTGTTATTGGTTCCCATTCTAAACTATAATTAATTTGCCGCAAGACGGCACATTTTTGATCCTGGGTTACACAGAGGTAACGAATGCAGAACAATCCAGATAAGAAACTCATGCCACGCGAAGTCAATGGCCGCCCCGTCATTGAAACTCCGAACGGGCCCATGCTGACTCCCTGTGCACCGGGAAGCGTGCTCGCCCGGCTGGGCGATAAATGGACGATCCTTGTGATCTCGCTGCTGTCGCTTTCGCCCGATACGCCAATGCGATTCGGCGCGCTCAGACGCGGCATCCCTGACATCTCGCAGCGGATGCTGACAATCACTTTGCGTAATCTGGAGCGAGACGGCCTCGTAGCACGGCACTACTACACCGAGTTGCCGCCCCGCGTGGAGTACGAACTAACCAAACGGGGACACTCAATGCTCAAACCACTAGCCGGATTCACAGACTGGATACGCGACACGTGGCAGGACATAGAAGCGTCGCGGCGCGAATATGACGCAACTGAGCAGAAACGTACAGCCAACCGGCAGGAATGAAGTTAAAGCGGCATACGCGAATGATGCATGTTCCGGGGGGCCGATAATTCAAGACAACGCCAAATACGTGGGCAAGGGGGAAGGGAGAGAGGGCTATATACTAAGTAACCTCGCCACATAAACAGAACCTCCCTTTAGTCTTAGACCAAAGGGAGGTTCTTAACGACTCACTAACGCCGATTTAGGCAGCGCGTGCAGCTTTTTGAACTTCTGCATCAACCCAGTATGAGTAGGTGCGCAGTACAGTCAGTTCAAGCGTTGCCGCATCCGTTGTGTTAAGCAAGGCAGCAGGGATAACGGCAGCACCATTGGTCCAGCGCATTGTCGTACCCTTGACATCCTGGGCCGCATTCAGACCCGTCAATGCCGTGTCTGCAAGATCGATCTGTTGACGGCCATTGGCTGTTGACACAGCAATAGCCGACAGGCCAACACCAATCTGACGCACGTCACGACGCGCCAGCGGTGTAACGTCACGAACAACGGCAGAGCGAGACAGAATGCGTACATCGCCCGCATTGGCCGGCAGTGCAAAGTGATACACGCCTTCTTTGCTGAACTCCGGCGTTGCATGAACAATCTGGCCGTTCACTTCAATGCACAGCGCTGCATCTGTGGTACGAGTAGCGCCGGTCAACGCTTGAGCACGCGCCAGCAATTGCTTGCGAATGACTTCGACAACAGGACCTTGCTGAACAACCTTGATACCTTGCACTTCAGGACGGCCTTCGGCAGGACCGAAATCCGGATTCATGGCGACGTCGGCTGCGTTCTGGAACATGGAGCGGTTGCCGGTATCAACATATGACTCAGCCGGTACGCCTTCGGCCAGCATGATGTCAAACTGCTCGAGTTCAACGTGAAAGTATTCGAACACTTTGGTGTTGAACTGCTGAACAATGGTCTGACCGTTCACCAGCATCATGGCCGGTACCAGCGTGCCATCAAATGACACATGGTGGCCTGGAGACAATGTCAGGTCGCGATGTGGCACGTTGTTGGCAATGGAATCTTTCTTGAACAGGATAGGGAAAGCACGCACGGCGTCTTTGGCAGGAATGCGATTCTTGTACAGGGTGCGATGGCCCAGCCATTTGACTGTAGCAACGCCGCCTGTAGCAGTCAGCACTTTATCGCCCGCTTTCAGTGTTTCAACCTTAACTTCGCCCTCTGGTGTCGCAATGTGTGTGCCTTTAAGGTAGCACGCATACGTCATTGAACCACCGTCGAAGATCAGTTTCGATGGGTCCAGACCATCGGCATTAAAACGACCAACAGTAAAGCCCAGATTATTCTTGAAGATCAGATCGCCATTAACATATTCGCCGCTAGTGGCGCCGACTACCTGGATCTGATCGCCCGCAGTTACGCCCGTGATCGTCGGATAATCTGATAGTTGAATATTGATTCCGGTAGGATCGTAGATCAGTGTTGATGTTGCATCCTGCCCCAGGTCAATGTTAAAGGTGTTACCCACCCCCAGCGACAAAAAGCTTGATGTCATTTCCAGAGTAGAACCCTCTGAAAGGTTGTAGTTAAAGGTAGAGCCGAGATTGACGCCCGCCAGGCCGGACAGCTTTACGTGAGCGTCCTCTCCCAAATTAATGGTATTGGTTGAAAGAATACCAAGCGAAATTGTTTGCTTTAACTCCAGAACGTCGTCGCTACCCGTAGCATTATTGATATTTAACGTGGTATTGGGACTTAATGCGTTAACATTCAACAGCGTATCGCTGTCGTACTGGCTTTGATCGACTGTCGCTGTTGTTGGCTGAAAAAGTCCGCCAATGTTTAAATTTACTGTAGCCATTTCACCTATCCATATAAAGTTGATTAATGCCGCATCAGCTACTGCAGACTTTGTGCCCGTCTTCTGCTGATAAAGGCATTCGTTGCTATTTACAATATGTCGCATCGTGTAACGATGCTGGCGGATGATATGGCAAACCCATGCGAGCGCACTACATCCAAATGACGAATCAACATGCTGACATGACCAATTGCATAACAACTGCGAATGGGGTATCTGGTCGGCCCAGGATTCAGATTCCCATGCGCGCGCGCAAAAGCGTCCGGTACGAACGCGACACAGGCCAGCTGCTGGCCACAGATCGCATCCGGACCTGCCATTTGTCGAGGTGTCTTCGATCAACGTCCATCACCTGCAGCGTGTTCACGATGGCGGTCCGGTGTATTCGGAAGAAAACCTCCGATGGCAACAGGGTCGACCAGACGCCCAGCGCACGTGAATCAAGTACCATTGATCCATCCTCTAGCCATACTTCGCTGTAGTTTCCTGCGGAACGAACGCCGACAATCGATCCAGGCGAGACCCCTCGCATGATGCCTCGCGTGCTCAGGTAAATTAGCGGATTGGAACTTTGCGATGGCGCTCTTTCACTGTGCATATGACCTTTCGAAAACTTGGCCTGCCCAATGAGATTTGCGCAGTGATATAAAGCGGAAACC
Organism: Pseudomonadota bacterium; assembly: GCA_023423975.1. GTDB lineage: Bacteria > Pseudomonadota > Gammaproteobacteria > Burkholderiales > Burkholderiaceae_B > Advenella. The sequence continues at coordinate 20,475 of JAFAEO010000026.1, read as the reverse complement.
TCGGCGCTCGACCATACTCTGTGCCTGACAGTGGTGTCGAAACCGATGATGCCGTACAGATTATTGTTATGACATACCGGCACATTCAATACGCTTTTGTTCCCCTGACGAAGCAGCTCGAGCTGCATAGCCTTGGCTGTCCATGGAAGACTGTCGACATCGTGCATCAGCACCGCCTGCCCTCTCACCATATACTGGTGCAACCAGGCCATCAGTGTTGTTGGCACATCCTGAAGTTGCTTCACAAAAGGCTTTGTTTGCCCTCGGCACCATTCATGACTATTCCGGAAACGCAGCATGTCCGGACGATATTCGAGCATCCAGGCTCTATCGGCCCCGATCTGCTCGCCCATGAAAGCCAATTGTTCAAAGATCGCGTCGTCAGCAGGGTATTTGAGCAAATTCATTGCGCACTGATAAGGCCAGTCAGGAAGAGAACTGAGCTTTTCAAGCGGGGTATGAATTTCGTACTTGTCTGTATTTTTCACGTAACCCCCCTTGACCACCCGAACCAATTCGCACAAAAGAAACACATTGTTAATAAAAACAACAAAAATTAAAGCATCTTTGCGCTTTTATGAACATCACTAGAAGTAGTGATATTGCAAAGCTGTTACATTTCGTACAATGAGTTCAAGCGCAATTCAGTCCTGTACTGAAGCTATAAAGATAATAAAACTGATCAAAATGAGGCTATGCATGGTTAACTTAATGGCTCCGGTACTGATTGTTGAAGACGATAGCGTTATGCAACAACGCTTGCGTTCGATTCTTTTAGATATTGGCTATGCAGACGAAGCCTTGCAATTTATGAGTTCAGTTGCCGAAGTGGAACGCCATGTTGACTATTCTCAGATTGCACTGGCATTGATTGACCTGGGCCTGCCTGATGGCAATGGAATCAAAATCATTGAATCGCTCAGCACTATTCAAGTAGAAATTCCTATCTTGGTCATTTCCGCCTGGACTACCGAAGCGATCATTATTAAAGCTTTGCAAGCGGGCGCAACCGGCTATATCCTTAAAGAGCGCGACGATATCGAGCTCAAGGTATCCATTCGCAGTGTTCTTAAAGGCGGTGCACCCATTGACCCTTTTATCGCACGTCACATTCTGAGCAGACTTCCCTTGCAAATTGAAGTGCCGACGCAAGCCATACCTGCCGCAGGTAGCATAGAGCCCCACAACATTCACCTAACCGGCCGTGAACATCAAATTCTGAATCTTGTGGCAACCGGCTTAAGCAATCAGGAAATTGCAAATCATATTTTCTTATCACGTCATACGGTCGAAACGCACATTCGGCGCGTCTACCGTAAACTCGCCGTCACCAATCGCACCAAAGCCGTTAGCCGGGCACGCACAATCGGTTTACTGTAAACGTTAAGCAATAAAGGTCACTTCATGCGCGCGGCGGTTAATACGTTACTATGGCCAATAGCAGGCATCGTACTAGTCTTATTGTTTTGCTTGCTGACAAAAAACACATGGGCACAATCTGATAATAATCTCTGCGTACCAAGCCTGGACGCAGCCTATGCACTGCAGTCCGATCTAGATTCACCCGATCAAATAGCACAAGCTCATTGGCAACCCGTCACAATCCCCGACTACTGGACTCAGCGCTGGCCAAACCATACTGGCGTCGTCTGGCATCGCATAGACTGGCAAGCACATTGTCCAAACGAAAATTCACGTCCGCCGCTTGCGTTACTGATTACCTCAATGAATATGGCCGGTCAGGTGTGGCTCAACGGGCAACTCTTATGGTCTGACGCCAATCTTAGTGAACCGCTTTCACGCAGCTGGAACTCGCCCCGTTTCCTGAACCTGCCCAGCCAATCGGTCAACTACTCAGCGGCCAACCAACTGCATTTTCGTATTACAGGGGATACGCTTAGTTCACCGGGCTTGGGACATCTAAGCGTGGGCAATACGCAAAACGTGATTGCCCAATTTAACGAAGCGACCTGGAACCAACGCACCGTTTTCTACCTGAGTATTATTCTATCGCTCACCTTAGGCATGGTTTCCGGTTGTGTCTGGCTATTGCGACGACAAGAGGTCGCTTTTGGCTGGTACGCTTTGGCAACGGCTTTCTGGGTTTGTTTCGCTTCTCAGCTTTTGGTGACCGAGACAGCCCCATTTAGCAATACCGCTACTTTTACGCAATTTAATATCACATTTTTCGCCATCTATATTTTCTGCTTCTGCATCTTCTCATGGCGCTTTCTTGGAAAACAATTCCCGCGACTTGAAAAAATTTTTTTCGCTCTTACGCTTATGCTTTTAGCCGGTATATGGCTGGTACCTGGTAATTATGTTCCAAGTACACTGCTGGGCGCTTTTATGGCTTCAACCCTGCTATTTAGTCTGAATAGTTTGTTCGTTTCCTATTCTTGTTTTCGCACCCGGCAGTTTGAATCATGGCTACTGGGCGTGACGCTTATAGGCTGCCTGACCATAAGCATCATTTCTGTGCTCGCACTTTTTCATGCGCTCAGAAATTTCTCAAACGTGCTCCCCTATACCTCACTCCTGTTTGCGATTTTTTTAAGCATTATTCTGGCCTTGCGTTTAAGCAAAAGCTTACGGCGAATTGAGCGCTTCAATGAGGAACTTAGTCAGAGTATTGTGGCAGCAGAGACAAAACTGACTTCCACGTTAAATTACCGCCATACATTAATCCTGAAAAACCATCAATTAAAAGAGCGGCTTAAACTTGCACACGAACTTCACGACGGTTTTGGCAGCTCCCTGGTTCGCGCCATGGCGCAGATTAGTTATGCCAAACAAACATTGGGCAATAAACATACCTTGTCCATTTTGAATCTATTAAGGAATGACTTAAGACAGATTATCGATAGCTTTTCTGAAAGCCAAACCAAGCTGCCAAGCAACCCGGTTTATTGGCTGGCTCCATTACGCAACAGGTTTGTGCAGATTTTTGACGACATGGGTATTCACTTGCAATGGGAAGTGGATCAGAAATGGAAAACTGCGCCTAGCGCCATGCAATGTTTAACGCTGTATCGGGTAGCAGAAGAATCATTGACCAATGTTATCAAGCATAGCCAGGCAAGCCAAGTAACCTTGCGCTGTTTAATAAAGGTCAATCATGTCGAATTGCAGATTATCGATAACGGCGTCGGTTTTGATATAGTTGATATTGGCCGCTCTGGTATCGGCGTAGGTATGCATAGCATGCGAACCAGAATTGAACAACTTGCCGGGGTACTGGAAATTAACTCTGAACCTGGCGAAACTTCTATCGTCGCACGCGCACCTTATGAACTGAAAAAAGCCGGGCTATAGCCCATCTACATGTTCATCCAGCACGCGTCGCCCCTTTTATCAATGGTCTACCCCTACAACCGTCATCTTTCTGCTCGAGTCCGCACCATCGCGGACTGGGCAACCAATCTGATGGCGTCGAACCCAATATGGCGTCTACCCAGCGCTAGTGCTGGCTTGTCTGACAATGACGTGTTGTCAATCAATAAAACGGCAGGAACAGATCATATCACGGGCCGCTCGCTGTTTGTCCTCTGAGTGCGCCGTTGCTTCATGTCGGTGTTTGGTCTTTATCCTGCACCTGTACGCGAATGCGCTCGACAGCAGCCAAAAGCCCTGCGGCAGGACTGGTCATCGGCTTTGTACCGCTTTTAATAAAGGCAATGGCACCCGCCATGGAAGCTTGCGCCAGTGCAACCACGGTGGCGCCGTCTGAGTATGCTTGATCCGCGGCCTCAGCAATTCGAACAAAATATCCATGCTGCTCGCCGGCCTTGAAATAGTCCCAGGCTTCTGGCACCACTTGCATTTCAAATGAAATCGCAGCGGCCTTAGCTGCAGATAAAAAAATATGCTTTGTCGGTCCGATTGTCGTGGGCGACGCGTATAGCACTACAATCTTCCCGCCCTCCTTCATGGTTTGCTCTGCTAATGCAGCATCAACCCGCAATATCGGCGTGGTGCCAATCTGCGCCATATTATCGACTAGCGGACCGAATGTAGAGCACGTCAGAAGAACAGCATCGGCCGATTGCGCCAATGAGTGAAAGATTGCCATTGCCTCATCGGCGATCTCGGGGGTAAGAACCCCAGTCTGCTCAACTCGGGCCAGCAGTTCCGATTTGACTACGTGGGTTAGCACAATATTGTCCATGCCGAGCTGGCGCACAGCGGCGTCAAATACAGCAATATTGCTTGTGGCGGTATGTAAGCAGGCGATTTTCACAGCTCATTCCTTCAGAGCAAATATTTATATACTTATTATTTCAGAAATTTTATTTGTTAAGGACGATTGTCGATCTTTATTGCCCGCATTCACTTGTTGGGTAAATAAATACTGATTATCCGACGGATGTCGACTATATACTTTGCATTCTACTTGTGCTATTGGCAATGAGCTCCTCCAACTTCTCGGCTCGGGCCTCTTCCCACGGACTAATTAAGTACAACGCCGTTGGATTGCTGCCTGCTTCCGAACCGGTGGTACGGAGTCGCAAATAATGTGGAGAAGGATATTATGGTAAGACTAAATATCAAAGCCGAAATTTTTATTCACCGTGAACGACAGTCACCGCATTTAAACGTGCTCAAAATAAGATCCACAAAACTGCGCACTTTGGGATCCATATACCGGCTCGACGCGAATACGGCGTGAACAGGAGCCGGGGCATCTGCCCAATCAGGAAGTACCCATGACAACGTGCCATCGGTCACATACGGCTCAGCCATGAAACGAGGCAACTGCGCGATCCCAAGTCCTGCAAGCGCCAGGTTTCTCGCGGAGATCGTACTATTGACCGCACAGCGCGGAGACGCCGTGATTCTCTCTGTGTTTGGTCCATTGACAAGGGTCCAGTTCGAGCGGCCACGCGTCCTCGTCATGATCAGATCGTGATGCTTCAGATCGCTAACGGTGGATAACGCCGGTCCGCGATTCAGATAATCCGGGGCGGCATACAGCCCAAAAACCATCTCGCCGAGCTTGCGCGCAGACAGCCCTGAATCATCGAGCGTACCGACGCGAATCGCGACATCGAACCCTTCATGAATGATGTCGACCTGGCGGCTCGTGTATTCCGCCTCCACCGTCACCTTCGGTGACTGCCGCAAAAACGCCGCGATCCATTCGTCCACGACCATCGTCCCGAACTCAGCGCCCGCCGTGATTTTGATCAGTCCTTTTGGCTCTCTGGACTGTTGCGCTACTGAAGCCTGGGCTGCCTCGGCGGCAGTCAGGATGCACATGGCGCGTTCGAAGTAGTCGCGCCCGACCTCGGTGACGCTAAGACGACGTGTCGATCGGGTAAGAAGCTGAGCGCCGAGTTTTTCTTCCATACGTCGGACGATGCGGCTGACGCGCGCCTTATCCGTGCCGAGTCGATCCGCGGCCGCCGTGAAGGAGCCATCGGTCACAACTGCCGCGAATAATCTCATTTCTGGTAGATCTATTGATGTGCTCGTAGACATAGTAGGTAACTTTTAATTTAGGTATCAACCAACAGACCGAGGTGAACCCGACCCTCTGAAACGGCTTGATTAAACGCGTAGAAATTATTGTCTTTATAGACAACAGTCTATCTTATTTTTAACTATTTATCTATTTTATGGTTAAGACTATATTGTAATCAATTGCCGAATTCTGCACTCTGCGCTGCACGACACACGGTATTGCAGTTGTGATCGAGCGTCCCCGTTTTAATTTTTCCTCTCATTTTCAACAGAAGCACCTTCAATGTATTCCTCCATTATGTCTTACCGCAAGCGACCAATATTGGCCGCCTGGGTTGTCATTGCCATCACCGTCATGATGCTGACCGGTTGCAGTGATCAGCCCAAACCGGCGTCCATGCCACCTCCCTCAGTCAGCGTCGCCCAAGTAGCGCTGCAAGAGGTCAGACTGTGGGATGACTACAACGGCCGTATTAATGCGGTCGAAACCGTTAAACTGCGCCCGCGCGTCTCCGGCTACATAGAGCGCGTCGCCTTCACCGAAGGCAACCAGGTGCACAAGGGCGATGTGCTATTCGTCATCGATGCGCGCAGCTACCGCACTGTCTTGGCGCAGGCCAAAGCCCAGCTGGCGCGCGCCCGCGCGCATGCCAGCCAAAGTGCCAGCGAAGCCAAACGGGCGCAGGCGCTGGTCGCTCAGCGGGCCGTGTCCACCGAGATGTACGAACAACGACGCACTGCCGCCGCAGTAGCTCAAACGGATGCGCAAGCGGCGGAGGCTGCCGTGAATGCCGCGCTTCTGAACGTTGAGTGGACACAAGTGCGCGCACCGATTTCGGGTCTTGCAGGCAGGGCCGAAGTCACAGCCGGCAATCTGGTCAGCGCCGATGATACAGGCAGTGTACTGACCACGCTGGTCTCGCAGGAAAAGGTCTACGTGTATTTCAACGCCGATGAAAGTGCGTTCCTGCGTTATGCGCAAATGGCGCGCAACGGTCGGCGTGGTAGCGATCTGGACGGCAAATTGCCCGTACAGGTTGGCTTATCCGACGAAGATGGATTCCCGCATCACGGTACTGTCGACTTTCTTGACAACCAGATCGACAGCAATACCGGCACCATTCGTATGCGTGCCGTACTGGACAACAAAGACGGGGCTCTCACTCCCGGCCTGTTTGCACGCGTGCGCCTGCTCGGTAGCGGGCAGTTCGATGCGTTGCTGATCAACGACAAGGCAGTGTTGACCGACCAGGATCGCAAATACGTGTGGGTTGTTGACGAGAACGGTAAGGCCCAGCGCCACGACGTCAAGCTTGGCCGCAAGGCCAACGGCCTGCGCATTGTCGAAAGCGGCCTCGCCCCTGGCGACAAGGTGATCACCGACGGCGTGGATAAAGTGTACATGCCGGGCCTTCTGGTTGCTGCGAAAGCCGTGCCGATGCAGCCGATCGCAGCCAACGTCGCGAATAACTGAGGAAATCGGCGCCATGGATTTTTCAAAGTTTTTCATCAACCGCCCGATCTTCGCTGCGGTCCTGTCTATCGTAATTTTCGCCGCCGGCCTGATTACGATCCCGATCCTGCCGGCTGACGAATACCCTAACGTCGTGCCACCGTCAGTGGTGGTGCGCACGGTGTATCCGGGCGCCAATCCCAAGGTTATTGCCGAAACAGTGTCCGCCCCCCTGGAAGAAGCGATCAACGGCGTCGAAGGCATGATGTACTCGAAGTCGGTCGCCGGCTCTGATGGCGTGCTGCAGATGACTGTGACGTTTCGCCCTGGCACTAACGCCGACGATGCCACCGTGCGTGTGCAGAACCGCGTTGCCCAGGCGCAGGCGCGTCTGCCTGAAGACGTGCGCCGCCAGGGCGTGACCGTACAAAAGCAGTCACCGACATTTCTGATGGTTGTTAATCTCGTCTCGCCGGATGACCGCTACGATTCGCAGTATCTGCGAAATTACGCGCGCTTGCATGTCAAGGACACGCTTGCACGGATTCCCGGTGTCGGCGACGTCGGGGTGTTTGGCGGCGGCGACTACGCGATGCGAGCCTGGCTCGATCCTGGAAAGATCGCCGCCCGCAACCTGACCGCAAGCGACGTCGTCACGGCAATGCGCGAGCAGAACGTGCAAGTGTCAGCTGGCCAGATTGGCGCTGAACCGATGCCCAATAGTCAATTTCTGAGCTTGATTAATGCGAAGGGACGATTGACCACCGTTGAGGAATTCGGAGATATCGTGCTCAAGAGCGGACGCGACGGCCAGATTGTGCGCCTGCGCGACGTGGCCCGTCTGGAGCTTGGCGCAAACGACTATAGCTTGCGCGCACAATTGGACGGCAAGAACACCGTGGCGTTGCCAATATTCCAGACACCTGGCGCCAATGTGCTGGACATCCGAAACCAGGTGATTACCACGATGGATGAGATCCAGAAGGGATTCCCACCCGGCGTCAGCTATGAGTCGGTGTACGACACCACCATCTTTGTACGCGACTCGATTAAGGCAGTCGTCAGCACGCTGCTGGAGGCAGTACTGCTGGTCGTGTTGGTGGTCATCCTGTTCCTGCAGACCTGGCGCGCGTCGATCATCCCGTTGGTTGCGGTGCCGGTGTCGGTCGTTGGCACCTTCGCGGGGCTGTACCTGCTGGGCTTCTCGATCAACACCCTGAGCCTGTTCGGACTGGTGCTCGCGATCGGCATCGTGGTCGACGACGCCATCGTCGTGGTCGAGAACGTAGAACGCAACATAGAGCAAGGGCTGACCCCGATGGCCGCCGCGCATCAGGCGATGACGGAGGTTTCCGGTCCGATCGTCGCCATTGCACTGGTGCTGTGCGCGGTATTCGTGCCCATGGCATTCCTCTCGGGGGTGACCGGCGAGTTCTACAAGCAGTTCGCCACCACCATCGCCATCTCCACGTTGATCTCGGCGGTCAACTCCCTGACCCTGTCTCCTGCCTTGGCTGCGCTGTTGCTCAAGCCGCACGATGCCCCAAAAGATGCCCCGTCGCGCGTGATCGACCGCTTGTTCGGCTGGCTATTCCGTCCGTTCAACCGATTCTTCCAAAAGAGTGCTGCTCAATATCAGGGCGCCGTATCTCGCGTGCTGGGCAAGCGCGGCGCGGTATTCGTCGTGTATGCGTTGTTGTTGCTCGGTACCGGCGTGATGTTCAAGGCGGTACCAGGCGGCTTCGTACCCGACCAGGACAAAGGCTATCTTGTCACCGGTGTCATCCTGCCAGCAGGCGCATCGCTCGAACGCACCGACGCGCTGCTCAGAAAGGTTGTCGACATCGCCATGAACACAGAGGGCGTGGCGCATACGGTGACATTTCCGGGCTTGAACCCATTGCAGAACACGAATTCACCGAATACGGGTGCAACTTTCCCTGTCCTGAAGCCGTTTTCTGAACGCAAACGCAGTGCCGCGCAAATCAATGCTGAAATCAACCAGAAGATTTCTGCATTACAGGAAGGCGTCACGTTCTCAATCTTGCCGCCGCCGATCCTGGGGCTTGGCAATGGCGCGGGCTATTCCTTGTACGTTGAAGACCGCGCAGGGATGGGATACGGCGCACTGCAAAACGTCATGGGGGCGCTGCAAGGCGCGATTTCGCAAACGCCTGGCATGACCTATCCGGCCAGCAGCTATCGGGCCAACGTGCCGCAGTTTGATGCTGAAGTGGATCGGGTCAAGGCCAAGGCGCAGGGTGTGCCCTTGACCAGCGTATTCGACACGTTACAGACCTATCTCGGGTCGGCTTACGTCAATGATTTTAACCAGTTCGGCCGCACCTGGCAGGTAATCGCACAGGCAGACGCCGAGTTCCGCGACGATATTGAAGACATTGCCAATCTGCGCACCCGCAATGACCGCGGCGAGATGGTGCCGATCGGCAGCGTCGTGAAGATCAAACAGACCTTCGGCCCTGATCCGGTGCTGCGCTTCAATGGCTATCCGGCCGCCGACCTGGCCGGTGGCGCTGATCCGCGCGTGTTGTCTTCGAATGAGGTGATGGGCAAAATCGCCGAATTGGCGCAGAAGGTGCTACCGCCTGGCATGCAAATCGAATGGACAGATCTTAGCTACCAACAGGCGACGCAAGGCAAGGCGGCATTAGTGGTGTTCCCGGTCGCCGTGCTGCTGGTGTTCCTGGTGCTTGCCGCGTTATATGAGAGTTGGACGCTACCGCTGGCCGTGATCCTGATCGTGCCGATGTGTCTGTTATCCGCGCTGTTCGGCGTGTGGCTGACCGGTGGCGACAACAATGTATTCGTACAGGTCGGCCTGGTGGTGCTGATAGGCCTGGCATGCAAGAACGCGATCCTGATCGTTGAGTTCGCCCGCGAACTGGAAATGCAGGGCAGCGGCATCATCGAGGCGGCGCTGGAAGCGTGCCACCTGCGTCTGCGTCCGATAGTCATGACCTCCATTGCCTTCATCGCTGGCACCGTTCCGCTGCTATTCTCCCATGGCGCCGGCGCAGAAATTCGCGCAGCCACTGGCGTCACGGTGTTCGCCGGCATGTTGGGTGTCACCCTGTTCGGCCTGTTTCTGACCCCCGTGTTCTACGTCGCCTTGCGTAAACTGTCCGGACGTAAGCTGGTCCAACATGGCGCATCAACCTTTGCCAATGATCCGCAACATGCGATAAAGGATAATCCGATATGAAGGTTTATATAGATGCTGCGCCGGAGATCCTCTGTTACCAGGGAACTGTGCGGCCAAGATAGTCAAGATACTCAAGCCCCGGTCGGTCCTGTTTTTTCAACAAAACTTTGACCAGGCTGGGGATGGTTTCTTCTATGGTCAGTGGCGCATCCGGGCCACCGAGATCGGTTTTTATCCAACCCGGGGCCATCACAACCATGGCCCGCGCACGCCCGGCTTGCCGGGCAGCAAAGCTGCGCATAAACATATTGAGCGCCGCTTTCGTGCCCCGATATAGTTCGCGCTGACCCGAAGTGTTGTTCGTAATACTTCCTTGACCGGATGACATCACGCCAATAAGGCCGTTCGTCGCGACATACTTTTCCAGGGATTCGATCACTCTCATAGGAGAGAGTGCATTTGTCAGCATAACGTGCATGAATTCTTCGGTAGCGACTTCTCCGATCGTTTGGCTCGGATCACGATTCGTCGTGCCCGCATTCACAAATAGCATGTCAAACAAAGATCCCGACAATCTATCGTGCAGTGCACTGATTTGTTCAGGTTTGCAGATATCCAGTACTTCGACGTGAACCCGGCCCTGGTGTTCCTGGGCCAGCCTATGAAATTGCTTGTTCCTGCTCTCTTCACGAACCGTGCCGGTGACGCGCCAACCGTGACGGATTAACTCCTCTGCCATGGCAAAACCAAGGCCGCGCGAAGCACCAACGATTAGAACGTTTTTTTCCTGATTTGTGACGGCCATGGACTGTACCCCCGATATGCGAGTTGTTGTTGTCCGAAAAAAACATCATCCGAAAGCTGTTCAATTGTAGCCACTCATGGTACAAGGCGGAAGACGCAGCATTTGCATTAATAAAGTGCATGCAACGCTATAGCACATGGATCATTAAGAAGAGCCTCACGGTGACAGGACTTGATCTCAATTTACTGACCGCTCTTGACGTCCTTCTTTCAGAAGTGAGCGTTGCCAGGGCCGCACGTCGTCTCGGACTGAGCTCATCGGCGATGAGCCGCACGCTCAGTCGTTTGCGTACCGTTACCGGTGATCCCTTACTGGTCAGGGCCGGGCGCCAGATGGTACTTACGCCCCACGCAGCAAACATTCGCGATCGAACCCGGCAGGCTTTGTATGAGGCATGTTCTGTGCTTTCACCCTCAGAAGCAGACCTGGATGAAAAAACGCTGAATACCACTTTTATGCTGCGTGCCAACGAAGGTTTCGTCGAGACGTTTGGTCATACGCTCATTACCACCATCGAAAAAGAAGCGCCGGGCGTTTGCCTCAATTTCATGCAAAAACCGGAAAAAGACACCCGATATCTAAGAGAGGGCACCATCGACCTGGAAATCGGCCAGTTGAAAAATATGGGACCGGAAATACAGACACGCGCCTTATTCAGGGATCGTTTTATAGGCGTTGTCAGAAAAGGGCATTTTCTCGAGCATGAGAAGGTCATCACACCTCAGCTATATGCTTCTTGCCGACATATTGTCACGTCCAGACGAGGTGCAGGCGAAGGACCGGTAGATGAGGCGCTGGCGCGAACAGGTTTGGTTCGAAAAATTGCAGCTGTCGTGCCTGACTTCAATACATCGCTCGTAATCGTGCGGCAGTCCGATCTGGTCGCACTGGTACCCGCGTTATTCTTTGCAGGCAAATTACTCAACGACGAAAAAGGTCTGGCACTTCACGCCTTCGTTTTACCTGTTACCACGCCGGAAGTCGTCGTATCACAGATGTGGCATCCACGTTTGAAAATGGACCCCGCGCATCACTGGCTCAGACAGACTATCTTGTCATGCTGCCAGAGTAAGGCCGCAGAATTACGCCTTATAGCGCAAAAGAATATTGGGGCGGGAAAAAGCAGTAGTTAATCTGCTCCTCAATTGTCAGGCTGTATCTGCCGCAGCAAAGTGAGCCATCTGGTCATCGTATGCTTTAAGGAACGCGGGTCGCGCGGTGGCGCGAGCGACGTAGTCGTTACAAGCAGGGTAATTTGCAAGCCCGTCGAACAGATTCACCGGCCGAAGCACATCCGCCATCAATAGGTCGGCTACTGTGAATCGTCCAGCTACGAGCCACTCGCGGCGTTTTAATACCGCTTCCATCCGATCGAGCCTCGCCTTCAAGAAGTCTTCCACGAACTTGGCCTCTGGCGATTCTCCAGGAAAGCCCATGAACCGAAATAGCGCCCACGGTTGGCTGGGCAGGTCGACAGAGTTTAGCGCTGCGATAACCCACTGCATGACCTCGACCCGACCGTGCGAGTCTGTCGGTATAAGCGCCGAGCTTTTCTCACCGAGATGCAATAGGATTGCGCCGCTCTCGAAAAGGGTGAGGTTGCCATCGGTCAGCCAGGGAACCTGGCCGAAGGGCTGCGCCGCATAGTGTTCGGAACCTCGATCTCGAAACGATGTGCTTTCGACCCGATAGGCTAAAGCGGCCTCTTCCAAGGCCCAACGTATCCGTAAATCTCGCACAAAGCCGCGCGGCATCTTGGGAACCCAGTCATATGTGGTGAGGATCAGTTCGCTCATGGAAGACTCCTAGGTTGACAGAAAAATTTTCGGCCGGCTCTCAGCAGTATAGGTCAACAGCAGCAGGAGAAGCAATCTTAACGTCGGCGCAAAGTCCCGCCCAGAAAGCCTGATGCGATATGTTAAGTTAAGCCTTTACCATCGCTGATTTACGCCAATGACAGCACGAGTCAAAACATATACCGACTTTGCATACGTTAGAAGTAGCGGTACCAAGCCAATGGTACGACGCGTTCTACACCGAGACCACTGCTGTTATGGACTCATGCTGGACTTGCAGCGATAACAATTAATTGTCTGTCTGAGATCAACCTCCCAAACCTCCTTCCAAATAAAACAGGCTCCGATAAAACACCGGAGCCTGTTTACCTATCTATATCGCTACAGATTTTTTCACTAATTGTGAGAATGCATTTTCATTAATTGTGAGACTTTTTCACTAATTATGAGAACCGACAACACCTACACATCCAGATTCCCCGCCATCAATGCGTTGCGCTCGATAAACGCGCGACGTGGTTCAACCTGGTCACCCATGAGTGTAGTGAACATTTCATCAGCGGCAATCGCATCTTCAATCTGTACGCGCAACAGGCGACGTACATTCGGATCCATGGTTGTTTCCCACAACTGACCGGGATTCATCTCACCCAGACCTTTATAGCGCTGCTTGCTGACCACGCGATCGGCTTCGCTGCGCAGCCATTGGATGGCCTCGCGGAAGTCGCTCACATATTGCTCCTTGCGCTTGTCGCCTTCCCCGCGGTAGACGCGTGCGCCTTTGTCGATAAGGCCGTTGAAGGTATGCGCTGCACGTGACATGACGCCGTAATCGGTGCCTTCAATAAAGCGGCTGTCAAATACAGTGACCTTGATATTGCCGTGATGCATACGACGCAGCACAAGGCGGTACTTCTCGGTTTCCTGATCAAACTCTGCGGTGACACTAACCGCTTGTGGATGTATTGGATCGTGCAAGGCGGCCTGCATCTGTTCGGCAGACGCCTTGGCAGACGCATCGTCGTCCAGATTAATCACCACGCCTTCGGCAATGGCAGACAAGGCTTCAACATCCATGATTTTGGACAGGCGGTGAATCACGCTGTCGGAAATCACATACTGGCGGGCCAGCTCTGCCAGGGCGTCGCCCGTAATCACATCCGCGCCGCCCTGAGGCTCCAGCCCGGCATCCTTGAGCGCGACCTGCATCATAAACTGTGCCTCTTCAGCCTGGTCCTTCAGATAGCGCTCGTCACGGCCCCATTTGACGCGATAAAGCGGCGGCTGGGCAATATAAACGTAACCACGCTCGACCAGCTCTGGCATCTGGCGATACAGCAGCGTCAGTAATAGTGTGCGGATATGCGCGCCGTCAACGTCGGCATCGGTCATGATAATGATGCGGTGATAACGCAGTTTTTCCACATTGAAATCAGGCCCGATGCTGGTGCCCAATGCAGTAATCAGGGTTGTGATCTGTTCGCTGGCAATCAGTTTGTCAAAGCGCGCTTTTTCCACGTTCAGCACCTTTCCGCGCAGCGGCAGAATGGCCTGGAACTTGCGATCGCGCCCTTGTTTGGCCGAACCACCCGCAGAGTCGCCCTCCACAATATAGATTTCAGATTTGGCGGGGTCTTTTTCCTGGCAATCGGCCAGTTTACCGGGCAGGCCAGCGCCCTCGAGTACGCTTTTACGACGCGTCATCTCGCGTGCGCGGCGCGCGGCTTCGCGGGCTCGTGCTGCATCCACGATTTTTGCGCAAATGGCTTTGGCATCGGTGGGGTTTTCTAGCAGAAAGGTTTCCAGCGTGCGGGCCACGGCCTCTTCCACCGCCGGACGCACTTCACTGGAGACCAGCTTTTCCTTGGTCTGAGAGCTGAATTTGGGCTCGGGCACCTTGACCGACAGCACGCAACTCAAGCCTTCGCGCATATCGTCGCCGGTGGTGTCAACCTTGGCTTTCTTGGCCATTTCGTTGTCGCCGATGTACTTGTTGATGACACGTGTCATCGCAGCACGCAAGCCGGTCAGGTGAGTACCGCCATCGCGCTGTGGAATGTTATTGGTAAAACACAAAACACTTTCACCATAACTGTCATTCCATTGCATGGCCACATCAACGGTAATGCTTGGACCGTCACCCTGCGACTCTGTAGAGACGGCAAACACATTCGGATGCAGAACCGTTTTTGTGCGGTTGATGTATTCGACAAACCCTTTTACACCACCCGAGAACGCAAAGTTCTCTTCCTTGCCCTGACGCTCGTCAACCAAACGAACCTTCACGCCATTGTTCAGGAACGACAATTCACGCAGTCGCTTGGACAGGATCTCGTAATGGTACTCAATGTTCTCGAAAATCTGACCATCGGCCAGATAGCGCACTTCGGTGCCTGTTTTATCGGTCGAGCCAACGACCTTGAGCGGCTCTACACGCTCACCGCGACGGAACTCCATGTTATGGACCTGACCATTGCGACGAATGGTCAGACGCAGCCATTCGGACAATGCGTTTACGCAGGATACACCCACGCCATGCAGGCCGCCCGACACTTTATAGGAGTTCTGATCGAACTTGCCGCCGGCGTGCAGTTCTGTCATCACGATTTCAGCCGCGCTGCGGTGGAACTCGTCACCCTTGTGTATGTCAGTTGGAATACCACGACCGTTATCGGTCACGGAAATGGAATTGTCGGTGTGAATGGTCACCACGATATCATCGCAATATCCCGCCAGCGCTTCGTCGATCGCGTTGTCCACCACTTCGAAAATCATGTGATGCAGACCGGTGCCATCCGATGTATCGCCGATGTACATGCCGGGCCGTTTGCGCACGGCCTCCAGGCCTTTGAGCATTCTGATGGAATCGGCGCCGTATTCGTTTTGCTGAACTGGCTGGGTATTTTCTGACATAGTTTTGGTAACTCTTCTATTAATTAACTGCTTTGGCGGAAGCGACTGCCTGAGCGCAGCGACAACATTTCAATTGAAATTAAAAATAATTTGCCGGCACGTGTCGCGGTCGCACCCCGCTGTGAACAATAACCGGCCATCCCTTTGCAGGGCAAAGATTGGGCCGGCTGTCACGATTTTTAGATACGCATTGGCATGACAACGTATTTGAAGTGCTTTTCATCGGGCAGGGTAATCAGCGCCGAGGCGTTGACATCGGGCTTGACCGACCAGATCACTTCGTCTGTTTTCGCCATGGAGAGCACGTCCTGCAGATAGGTCACATTAAAGCCAACACTAAGCGGCTCAAAGCTGTAATCAATCTCGATCTCGTCCTGGGCATTTTCCTGATCCGCATTGATATATTTCATTTGCAGCAGATTGTTCTCCAGGTTCAGCTTGATGCCTTTGAGCTTATCGGTCATCAGAATGGATGCAATGTGCAAACTGCTTTGCAGCGCTTCGCGATTAACGTTGAAATGACGCGTGTAATCAGTAGGGATAACACGTTTGAAATCGGGGAACTTGCCTTCGACAAGCTTGGAAATCAATTCAATGTCACCGAAAGTGAAACGGATCTGACTGGCCGACACATCAATATTGACGGGCTCGTCGCTATCGTCCAGCAGGCGCTGCACTTCCAGAACCGTTTTGCGCGGCAGGATGACTTCGCTGGAAGACTGAATGCCTTCGATATCTTCAGCGGCATGAGCCAGACGGTGACCATCGGTAGCCACGGCGCGCACCATACCAGGCTCGAACACCATGAGCGTGCCATTCAGGTAATAACGGATGTCCTGCTGCGCCATGGAAAAGTGCACCATGCCGAACAGCTTGCGCAATGCCTTTTGCGGCATTGTGAAAGACACGTTCCAGCTCTCGGGTACAGATACGGTCGGGTACTCGGACCCGCTCAGGGTTTGCAGCTCCAGCCGGCTTCGACCAGACTGAATACCCAGTTTGCCGTCCTGCAGCTTGAGTTTGACTTCATTGGCCGCGGGCAGTGCGCGAACAAAGTCAAGCAGCTTGCGTGCGGCAACCGTTGTAGACTCCACATCGTCACCCACGCCGAAGTCGGCATGCGTGGTGATCTGAACCTCTAGGTCGGTTGCCACAAACGCAATTTTATTCCCCTCTTTACGCAACAGAATATTTGCCAGGATCGGCATCGTGTGCCGGCGCTCTACAATCCCGGCGACCGTTTGCAGCGGTTTGAGCAGTGCATCGCGATTCGCTTGTAACAGTTGCATGATTATCCTTTTAAGGTTTGTTCCAATACGTGTAACTGGTGATTCAACTCGGCGTTCTTGGCACGCTGTTCCGTAATCTTGCGAACTGCATGCAGCACCGTTGTGTGATCTCTGCCGCCGAACGAATCTCCAATTTCCGGCAGGCTTTTCTGCGTTAATTCCTTGGCCAGGTACATGGCGATCTGCCGGGCCATGGCAATATTAGCCGGCCGACGTTTCGAGTACATTTCCTGAACCTTCAGCTTGTAAAAATCGGCCACCGTTTTCTGAATGTTCTCGATGGTAATCTGGCCGATCGATACCGACAGCAGATCCTTGAGCGCTTCCTTGCAGAATTCGACGGTGATAATTTTCACGCCATGAAAGCCGGCGTATGCCGACACCCGGGACAACGCCCCCTCCAGCTCCCGGACATTACTACGCAAATGCTTCGCTATGAAGAACGCCGCTTCTTCCTTCAAAACAATGGAGGTTTTCTCTTCGGCCTTGCGCAACAGGATGGCTACCCGCATTTCCAGCTCGGGCGGTTCAATCTGTACCGTGAGGCCCGAATCAAAGCGCGACGTGAGCCGGCTGTTGATGTCCTGTAATTCACGCGGATAGGTATCGGAAGTGATCACGATTTGCCGGCCGCGCTGCACCATGGTTTCGTAGAGCAGAAAGAACTCTTCCTGCGTGCGCTCTTTCTTGCGAAAAAACTGGATGTCATCGATCAGCAGCAAGTCCAGCGAATGATAATACCGTTTCAGATCGTCAAAAGTATTGGTCTGGAACGATTTGACCATGTCGGAATAATACTGGTCAGCATGAATATAACGAACACGGCTGACCTTGCCGGCCTTAAATAGCGCGTTACCGATGGCGTGCATCAGGTGCGTCTTGCCCAGGCCCGTGCTGCCGTACAGAAAGAACGGGTTATACGAAGAGACGCCGGGGTTTTCAACAATTTGCGCAGAGGCCGCGTTGGCCAGCTGGTTGGATTTACCAATAACCAGGCTTTCGAACGTCAGGTTCGCATTCATGTGCGAACGTTTGTATACGTGGTCTTCAGGCGCCTGTCCAACCGTCTCGATAATAACCACGGGCTCTTTGCCCGTTGCTGCCAGTTCAACAGCCGTTGTCGCCCGGGTTGCCGTATGCAGCGCTGCACTGGCGCCATGACCGTTGAGCGGGGCGGTCACGCCGTTGGTGTATTCACGGGGCGCCGGAGTGCCAGTCGCTGGACCAGCAGGCATGCCAGCCGGCGGCGCTACCGCCGGGCCATGCACCTGGGAGACGTGGTGGTCGCGCCGTGCGACCTGGAAGATGACCCGGATACCGGGCCGATTGAACCAGTTGCTGGCCAGCTCCTGGATGCGCTGAGTATAGTTGGTGCGTGCCCAGTTCTGTTTGATGGCGTTTGGCGCGGACACGCGAACTTCGCCCAGTTCTTCATCAAAACTGAGAAAAGACAGGGGATGGACCCATGCCTTCATCTGTTCGGGGGGGAGTTCCTGGGCCAGGGAATGCACGCAGGATTGCCAAAACTCTTGCATATCGACGTCAATCTGAAAACATCCTATTTTACCCTGATTCGGACAAAGTTATCCACAGGCAGCCCGGCTGTTTCAAAGTTTCCACAGCAACCTGCGCTTTGCAGCAAAAGGCATCGGAACGTCGGGCAATAAGGGGTTATTGGAGGCAATTTTGCATCATCTTGTCGTGATTCATCGCAGATCGAGCATACCTACCAGCAGACACTTGACAACAGAAAGGCAAATATTATTGGAAAACCCACCTAAACCATTGACTATTCACAAAAAATTTGATGAAATATAAGGCTTTACAAAATTGCGATACGTGCCTGATGCATCGTTGACGCGTGATCTATGCGTGTTCAGGGTATTTGCAGTGCTTTATGGCGCCTTATGCGGTGCCTTATTGGAGTTTGAAGAGGGTTGCCAAGCAAGGGGTTTTGTCAGGGTGCTTACTTAACATATTTAATGTGCGCTCTACTATTATCTCTTTTATAGTATCTCTTCTCATTTTTTTGGCACTGCCTTTTAGTATCTTTTAGTATTCAGGCTCGGCAATACGTAAAAAACGCTGGAAAAGACTCTGGAGCCGGTTTCAAGCGGGTTCGACATATCCCTTGTTGTTCATTGGGTTGCGAGCCTGGGCTTGGCTGTTGCCGTGTCGCTTTTTGTCATGTCGCTCATGCCCCGTTTGTGGGCTGCGACCGGAACCAGGCACACGAGAAGCAGGTCGGTTGCCCGATGGGCGGCCAGGGTCGGGCAGCAAGCTAAGCCCGCCTACCCGGATTGCAAGTGGCAACACGTGATCCTGGAGCGGCGCAGAATAATGTGATGGGTCGTCAGTGAAACAGCCAATTAGGGCTGGTATGGCGACACAACACAACAGACAGCCTGCGGTCAGCCTTTGCTGTAACCCGTTATCAGTCCAAACGTCCCCCTGTGAGGTTTGGCTGCGGGCAGAGTCACCGTATCAATGCTTTTGTCTTGACAAGCGGCGGCGAACAAACCGTCCGGCAGTAGCCGTATTTAACTTTAGCTCTTTATTTTTGGTGGAATTTCCATGAAACGTACTTACCAACCTTCCGTAACTCGTCGCAAACGCACACACGGCTTTCGTGTCCGCATGAAAACCCGTGGTGGCCGCGCCGTGATCAACGCTCGCCGCGCCAAAGGCCGTAAACGTCTGGCCGTCTGAGTGCGATCCGGACCCCGATCCGATCGCGCCTGACCAGGCAGAAGACGGTTCCTGTCCGTTTCATGCAAAGCGCCACCTATCCCAAAGCGGCGCGACTGCACCGCCCCTCTGAATTCACGAATCTTCTGAAAGGAAGACGTGTGTCCCGGGGGGCGTTGTTCACTCTGAACCACGCGCAGCCCTCGCCCCCTTTGCCAGAGCCCACTGCAAGGCTGGGCATGATTATCGCCAAGCGCTTTGCTGTGCGAGCGACCACCCGCAACACAATCAAGCGGGTTATTCGCGAATCCTTTCGTCATCACCGCCTGAACCTGCCTGCCGCCGACTATCTGGTGCGTCTGCACGGCAAGATCGAACCGTGTTCGCTGACCGTACTGCGCCAACGGGTGCGTCAGGAAGTGGACAGCCACTTTGCGCGGGCGCTTGCAAATCGCCCCGACAATAAGGAGCGACCATGATCCGTCAGATTCTGATTGCACCGATCCGTTTTTACCGGTACTTTATCAGTCCCTGGGTCGGCCAATCCTGTCGGTTTACGCCCACCTGCTCGGCTTACATGGAACAGGCCATTCACGCACATGGGGCCGGCAAGGGCCTGTGGCTGGGAACCAAACGGCTTTGTCGCTGTCATCCCTTTAGCCAGGGTGGTCATGATCCGGTGCCACCGACCAAGGCCTCCACAGGTGCCACAACCGCGGCAAATCATGAATAATTTCAGTACACTGCCTGCAAAACCGCATTCCTGCAATATGCACTGGGTTACACTAGTGCGTTTTTCCAACCGCTCTTACTGTAATCAGGTTACATGGATATCCGACGCACCATACTCTGGATGATATTTGTTTTCTCGGCATTTATGCTGTGGAACAACTGGCAAACCTATA
>JAFAEO010000058.1 GCA_023423975.1 Pseudomonadota bacterium | reverse complement strand
TGTGGCGGCATGACGCGCGGTCTCTGCGTCCCGGGCGACGATCAGTGCGACAGGCTGGCCGCTGTATCTGATGACTGCGTCAGCCAGTGGGCGAAAATGTGCAGTAGGCGTGTCTTTGTCCTTGTGGTCGCGCTCGAACCACGCCAGATCAGGGCGGTTTTGATGTGTGAAAACAGCAATGACACCCGGGAAATCGAGCGCCGGGACCGCATCAATGCTGACGATTCGGCCCCTGGCGATCGTGCTGTTGACGACGTATCCATAAAGCAGATCGGGCGCAGCGAAATCGGCCGAGTATTTGGCGGCGCCCGTCACCTTGGCGCGCCCGTCCACGCGATCGGTTCCCTGTCCCACATGGCAGGCTTGCGAGGCAGGTTGCCGGGAGAAGGCTTTGTCAGTTTGCTTGTTCATTCGCTATGCTCCCTCATGTGATGGACTTGTTTGTCTGCGACTGGGGTGTGCCTGCTGCGGCCTGTTCCAGCGCGCGCACGATGGCGCGTCGGGCAAGCGGGATCTTGAAGTCATTGTCGCCGTGTCCCTGGGCGTCGCTCAGCAACAGATCGGCTACTTGCGTGAAGACCGCGCGATCCGCTGTCTTGTTCTTCAGGAAGTGCTCTGCCGATAAATCACGCCATGGTTTATGCGCCACGCCGCCGAGCGCGAGGCGTGCTTCTGTAATGATTCCTTCTTTAATTCGCAAAGCGGCGGCCACCGAAACCAGTGCAAAGGCGTACGATAACCGGTCGCGCAGCTTAAGATAACTGTAATGCGCGGCGAAGCCTTCTGCGGGCAGGATCACTGCGGTGATCAGTTCTCCAGGCAACAACGTGGTATCAATATGCGGCTGCGCCTGGGGCAGACGGTGAAAATCGGCAAAGGCGATGGTGCGATGACCTTTGGGGCCGGTTACTTGTACGGTTGCGTCCAGCGCGGCGAGTGCAACGCACATGTCGGACGGATGCGTGGCAATGCAATGTGCACTGGCCCCGAGAATGGCGTGAGCTCGGTTCCTGCCGCCAATGGCTCCACAACCCGTGCCGGGCTCGCGTTTGTTGCAGGCCATGCCCGCGTCATAGAAATAAAAGCAGCGGGTGCGTTGCAGCAAGTTGCCTGCAGTCGAGGCGGCGTTACGCAACTGAGGTGACGCGCCGGCGCCAATGGCGCTGGCCAGTAGCGGATAACGCTGCCGTACCCGGTCATCGTACTGGACCTGACTGTTGCTTGTCAGTGCGCCGATCATCAACCCGCCGTCTTGCGTATCGGTGATCGTCTTCAAAGGCAGATGAGTCACATCAATCAGATGTGATGGTCGCTCGACATTTTCCTTCATCAAATCAAGAAGATTCGTGCCACCGGCAATATACCTGGCGCCGTTGTCCGAAGCGGCTGCTCGCACTGCTTCCTCAATGGTCCGGGCTCGCATGTAAGTGAATGGTGTCATAGGATATCGTCCCTGGCCTGCAGCACTTCATGGACGGCTGCGACGATGTTGGAATAGGCGCCACAGCGACATAAATTGCCACTCATCAGTTCTCGAATGTCGGTTTTGGTTTTCGCATGTCCTTCAGCGATAACTCCCATGGCTGAGAGCAGTTGTCCCGGCGTGCAATAACCGCACTGAAATGCATCGTGTTTAATGAAGGCTTCCTGCAGGGGATGAAGACGTCCGTGCGTCTCCAGGCCTTCGACTGTCGTGATGTCGGCGCCGTCGTTCATGACGGCCAGGGTAAGACAGGAATTGATCCGGACGCCGTTGACCAGGACAGTGCACGCGCCGCATTGGCCGTGGTCGCATCCTTTTTTTGTGCCGGTGAGATTAAGTCTGTCGTGCAATGCGTCAAGCAGCGTGACCCACGGCGCGATATCCATTTGATGTTCGAGGCCGTTCACTCGCAGCGCGACTTGCATGGTCTGAAGGGGCGCGGCGCATGGCGTGGACGGGATACAGGGTGGTCTTTCCATGAGTATCTCCTTGAAAAGAGCCTCGGGAAACCGGATCCCTGGAAAACATGCTTCGCTTTACTGCTTCTGCAATCAGGGGATGTCGCGTAATTGCCCAAAGCCTAAACACAATTTAGCCCATTCGTCCTGGGGCGTAAAGGTGCGGGCCGTTTGCGATACGTCTGGTAACAGAGTCCCTGGAGCAGCGCGAACGGCGGCTCTAAAGGGTTGCGCTGTATACTCAAAATCAACACAAATGAAATAGCCAGGTGAACTCTCCGAGGGGCCATCATTATGAGCATGCTAAGTGACGTATTTCAGATGCAGCAATCAGTGGGGGAGGCCTTTTTGCGTAGTACAGCCATTTACTGGTGTATTTATCTGCTGTTCAGATTGGGCGGCCGGCGCAACATCGGCTCACTGGGTTTTGCGGACATCGTTGTTGTCATTCTTGTGTCCGAAGCGGTTGGGAACGGGCTGTCAGGACCATCGGATACCGTAACTGACGGCCTGATGGTGGCGGCAGGGATCGTACTTTGGTCTTTTCTTGTTGATCGCCTTGGCTATTTTTTCCCATCGTGAGCCGGACTCTTGAGCCGGACAGACTGCTTCTGATCAAAGATGGGGTCCTGCAACTGCACAATATGCGACGAGAATATGTCACGCGGACCGAGCTGATGGAACAGTTGCGGCTCAATGGCGTGAGTGAATTGGCGCAAGTCAGGCGTGCTTATCTCGAATCCAATGGTGAAATGAGCGTGATTAAAGCAGACAATGACGGCAAGACAGCCGGGCGATCCGAGGCAACATGGACCGACAGTCCGTAAACAGAGCGGCAGCTGACCAGATACTCGGAACTGCACCAGGGTCAGTGCGCTACAAATAGAAACGGCCCGGGCATTGGATTATGCGATCGGACCGTTGATATACGTGGTTGCGGGGGCAGGATTTGAACCTACGACCTTCGGGTTATGAGCCCGACGAGCTGCCAGACTGCTCCACCCCGCGTCTGGTAAAAAAGAATAGTAGCCCAATTTGAGTTATCATGCAAGTCTGATAACCCCAAGTGAAATATCATGGACCAGTACTTATCTCTAAAAATCCTAGAAACCGCCTTGCTTTGCGCCGATGAGCCCATGAAAATCGGAGATTTGCGCAAATTGTTCACTGATCTGGAAGAAGTTGATAATGACGTAATTAAACAACAGTTACAGGTATTGCAAGACGAATGGGCAGAGAAAGGTTTAGAATTATCGGAATTGGCAAGTGGCTGGCGTTTTCAGAGTCGGCCCGAGATGCAAAAGTATTTAGAACGCCTGAATCCTGAAAAGCCGCCCAAATATTCGCGGGCGGTGATGGAAACTTTGGCAATTATTGCCTGGCGTCAGCCGGTCACCCGCGGAGACATAGAAGACATCCGCGGCGTTACGGTTTCATCACAAATCATCAAAACGTTAGAAGAGCGCGGCTGGATAGACGTGCTAGGGCATCGTGATGCTCCGGGGCGTCCCGCGTTATTGGGGACGACCAAGCAATTTCTTGATGATCTTGGGCTCAAGGCGCTGGATGATCTTCCTGCTCTGGAAAGCGGCGAAGCCGGCATGCCGGATTTGTCCGGGCTGGGCATGGATATCACAGCATCAGCGCAAGGTGCTCAGGACCAGATAGAATCAGAGGATGAGCAAGCAGCCGGGCAGGGGGTCGATGCCGCCGTGCCGGATGCCGGGCTTTCGGGTGAAAGCGATTTGGATATTGCCGAACAGGAATCGCCAAATGTCGACGCAGATCACGAGCAGGAGCAGGTTGAGGGTGCATCTCTTGCGCCTGACCCGTCCGACGCGGAGCAGGCAGATTTGGTTGAGCCCGTAGCGTTGCCTGCAGACGAGGTGGACACATCGGGTGCGGTTGGTGCGCAGGAGTCGGTTGCTGATTCCGATGGTGCGCCCCAGACGACTGTTGCGCACGAGATAGCGCCGGAGACTGAAGGTATGTTGACCGACCCGGAAGAGACCGGATCGGATTTGGCCGATACGGCAAAAAATGAACAAACAGACGATCATAGTGCTGATCCTGCTGATGAGCCATCATCAGAGTGGGAGGCGAATGATAATCAAAACGACGATTTAAAAAATAAGACATAGTTTTTTGGAGTTACAAACATAATGAATAGTTCGGATCACGTTGATGCGGAAAATAATTCAAATGAAACGCGTTCAAACCGTTCAAACGAATACGACAATGATTCTGCCACCAGAGTAATTACGATTCAGGGAGCCGACCAAACGGGTGCGGCACCTGAGGGCGATGCGCGTCAGAAAGGCAAGGGGCGCAAGTTGCGCACGCCGTTTCGTCGCCGTCGCGCCGATGCTGTGGTGGAAAAAGCGGAGCAGCCCGACGTGGCTGCCGAGGTGAGTGCTGCGCCAGTCAAGAAAGCGCAGCCGCGCCCTCGTCGTGCATCAGGCGCCAAGGCGTCAGGTGGTAAGGGGCGTACGTCTCAGGCGCGTCCAGAGCGCCAGGAGCAGGTGAGCAGCCCGTTCACCGCGGCCCAGGATGAGCAGGACGCGGATCAGGCGCTGGCTTATCTTGATGGCACTGCACGTCTTGAGCAGAAACTGAACAAGATTCTCAATAGCGATGCTGTCAATCCCAAGCTGCATAAAGTGCTGGCGGATGCGGGTGTTGGTTCGCGTCGGGATATGGAAGAGCTGATTGTCGCCGGCCGCGTGTCGGTCAATGGCGAGCCCGCTCACATTGGCCAGCGAGTCGGGTCACAGGATCAGGTTCGGGTCAATGGCCAGTTGGTGATGCGGCCCAATGCCAAGCGTCCGCCGCGCGTGATTCTGTATCACAAACCTGCCGGCGAAATTGTCAGTCATGACGATCCTGAAGGTCGTGCGTCTGTATTTTCGCGTTTGCCCAAAATGCGCACCGGCAAGTGGATATCTGTTGGTCGGCTGGATCTGAATACCGAAGGATTGCTGATCTTTACCACTTCGGGCGATCTGGCGCATCGGTTCATGCATCCGCGGTTTGGCAACGAACGCGAGTATGCGGTACGCGTGCTGGGAGACATGACGGACGCTCAGCGTGAAAGCCTGGTTACCGGGATTGTGCTCGAAGACGGTGCTGCATCTTTTACCAGTATGGAATTTATTGGTGGCGAAGGGAGTAACCGCTGGTTTCGGGTCACGTTGCAGGAAGGTCGCAATCGCGAAGTGCGGCGCATGTTCGAGGCTGTGGGTGTGACGGTCAGTCGGTTGATTCGCACCCGTTTTGGCGACATCGTGCTGCCTCGCAATCTGAAGCGCGGTCGCTGGGAAGAGCTGGATCCGGCGCTGGTCACTGCTTTGATGATCCAGACCGGATTGGTTAAAGAAGAAGAGAGCTCAGATCATCGCCGGCCGCGCCAGCCTATTTCCCACGATAACGCCATGCCTCCGGGTTTTGAGACGCCGGTCAAGGTGCGATCTCATGCGCCTGGTGGGCGTTCGGCACACGGGCGTAGCAATGGTAATGGCCGCTCAGGTGCAGCAGCGCCTGGTGCTGGGGCGCCCCGTCAGGGTCGTGCCGGTACCGGGTTGTATAATAACCGACGTCAGGGCGGACCGGCCGAAGGGCGTGGCGAAGGGCGCAATGGCAATGGCGCGAGACAGGCCGACAAGAGCGAGCATCCTCGTAATGGCAAAGGCGGTGGGCGCGGCGGCAACGCCGGCGGGCGCTCCAATACCCGTCAGGCATCGTCGCGTAGCCGTGACGAATGGCAGCCGTCCGGTCCGTCTGCGCATGAATCGCAGTTGGGGTTTATTGGCCGCAATCGTAACGGACGATAGGCGGATGCGCCAGGGTCTGCGGTGTGGCGGTTGAATGTGAGCGCTTGTCGCAGACCAAATTGATGTTGTGCTGAATAAATAGTAAAGTATTGATTATTCTGTTATAATTTCTGATTAACTAATTGCCTGGTTAGTGTTTTTGTGCCTGTGTTTGTCTTAAGGCGGTTCAAAGGGATGGCCCAAAGGTTTGTCTTAATGATATCGCAAAGGGCGTTATGCACAGTGTTCACGGTGGTTTAGCCGCAAGGTAGATTTGCTCGGTCTTTGATCAGATGCAACGCCAGAGGGGCGGCAAGGTGCTCTGTAGTGTGCCCGGTACCAAAACAATAACCAGAAACAGCTATGTATACCTTATTTTTTCAGGCAAGCGGCTTTTATGGGTCTGGCCGAATGGAAATGTCGGGTAGGCTGCCAACAAATGGCTGCATCTGCAAATTGCTGCATCTGCGGTTTTTTTTGCGCGCATAACTGTAATCAACAATGGGCTGGAAAAGGCCCATTTTTTATTGTATGACTGATTTATACACACTTACCGAACAGGCAATCGCCGGCCTTGGTGTTGAACTCGTTGATGTCGAACGGGCTGCACTGGGGCTGTTGCGGGTCACGATCGACCGCGAGGGCGGAATTACGATCGAAGACTGCGAACAGGTGTCGCGGCAGCTGTCGCGCGTATTCGAAGTGGAAAACATCGAATATAAGCGGCTTGAAGTGGGCTCCCCGGGCGTTGACCGGCCGTTGCGCACGCGCCGCGATTTTGATCGGTTTGCCGCGCAGCAGGCGCGTGTGGAAGTAAAATTACGGGAACCGCAGGACAATCGCAAGGTATTTACCGGCATTCTGCGGCATAAAGATAGTTCAGATGGTACGCCGACAGAGACATTCTGTCTGGAATTTGACATTAAAAAGAACGAGACACAGACAATTGAGTTTGCTTTCGATGATATCGAAAAGGCAAAGCTGGATCCGGTTCTTGATTTCAAGGGTAAAAAGCGATGAGTCGCGAAATTCTTCTGCTTGTAGATGCATTGGCACGTGAAAAAAACGTATCGCGTGAGGTCGTATTTGGTGCGCTTGAAAATGCGCTTGCCTCTGCGATGAAAAAACGTTTCAAGGACGACGCCGATATTCGTGTCGACATTGATCGTTCAAACGGCTCGCATGAGGGGTACAGACGCTGGCTTGTGGTGCCTGATGAGGCTGGCCTGCAGGAACCAGACCGCCAGGAGTTGTTGTCTGAAGCGCAGGAAATCCAGCCTGGCATCAAGGAAGGTGAGTATCTTGAAGAGCCGCTCGAACCAATCGAGTTCGGTCGTATCGGGGCCCAGGCTGCCAAACAGGCAATTATTCAGAAAATCCGCGATGCCGAAAGAGAACAGGTACTGAACGATTTTCTGGATCGTGGCGAGACCATTATTTCCGGTACCATCAAGCGGCTCGACAAAGGTGACGCCATTATTGAAACGGGCAAGATTGAAGCGCGCCTGCCTCGTTCCGAAATGATTCCCAAAGAGAATCTGCGCGTCGGTGACCGGGTTCGCGCCTGGGTTGCCAAGGTTGACCGTACGGCCAGAGGACAGCAGGTTCTGTTGTCGCGCACTGCTCCCGAATTTATCCGTGAGCTGTTTGAGAATGAAGTTCCCGAGATCGAGCAGGGTTTGCTTGAAATCAAGGCAGCGGCCCGCGACCCCGGACTTCGCGCTAAAATTGCAGTTGTGGCATATGACAAGCGTATTGACCCCATCGGTACATGTGTGGGCATGCGCGGCTCGCGTGTTACCGCCGTTCGTAACGAACTGGGCGGAGAGCAGGTCGATATCGTACTGTGGGCCGATGAGCCGGCCGAATTCGTGATTGGCGCATTGGCGCCGGCCGCGGTCGAATCCATTGTTGTAGACGAAGACAAACATGCCATGGATGTGGTTGTCGACGCCGAAAATCTGCCCAAAGCGATCGGCTCGCGTGGTCAGAACGTGCGTCTGGCTTCTGATCTGACCGGCTGGCAGATCAATATCATGACACCGGAAGAAAATCAGAATCGCCAGCAGGAAGAGCGTACAGGCCAGCGCGCCATGTTCATGGAGCGCCTGGATGTCGATGAACAGGTGGCTGATATTCTGATTGATGAAGGCTTTACCGGACTGGAAGAAGTGGCTTATGTCCCTATCCAGGAATTGCTGGAAATTGATGGTTTCGATGAAGAAACCGTCAACGAATTGCGCAACCGCGCACGTACTGCCCTGCTGACCGAGGCCATTGCCCAGGAAGAGCGGGTTGAAACAGCGCAGGATTTGCTGGATCTTGAAGGCATGACCCCGGAACTGGTTGCCACTTTGGGCGACGCCGGCGTGGCAACGCTTGATGATCTGGCCGAACTTGCGACCGACGAACTGGCTGAAATCACGGGTATGACTGATGAACAGGCCAGCGAAACTATCATGCGCGCCCGGGCGCACTGGTTTGATGACGAAGAAAAGTGATTGCGGGGTAGCACTGTTGAGTGTGTATCGTGGCATGGTCGGCCACCGCGCAGGCGATGCACACTATACAAGTTGCTTTGTCGATCCAGCCCTGAATAACGAAGTTCACACTTTGCTCAGTGGCCATCAGCCAGTTATTGAAACGTTGTAAGGGAAGAGAGAACTTAATGCCCAGTAATACCGTAAACCAGTTTGCCGTCGAACTCAAAATGCCAGCGAATGTGTTGCTTGAACAGCTTCGCTCGGCTGGCGTGAATCTGAAATCGGTGGAAGATGTCGTGACCGAAAGCGACAAAGCGAAACTTCTGGACTCGCTGCGTCGTGCGCATGGTGCAAAAGATGGAAAAAAAATCACCGTTACCCGTCGCGAAACATCAGAAATCCGTCAGGCGGATGGCTCCGGCCGTTCGCGGACCATTCAGGTCGAAGTACGTAAAAAACGTGTCTTCGTCAAACGGGATGTCACTGAGGCCAAGTCAGATGCAGCCGATGCGCCTGAAACCAACGAAGCTGTCGGTACTGAGCAGGTTGATGCACCGGCTGTTGCCGATGCCCACGTAGCGACTGCTGCGCCGGTCGAAGCGAAAGCGTCGCCAGTGCCTGAGTCCGCAGCGGCCAGCGAACAGGCGGCGACACAGCCCGAGCCAGCCCAGCCAACCGCAGACGAAAAAGCCCAGCCATCGCAAGAAGCGCAACCGGCACCAGTTGAGCCGACCGCACCGGCGGCTGCCGAGCAAATTGCAGCGGCGCCGGCACAGGCTGCGGAACCCGAATTGGTCCCAGGTACAGCTACGTCAGCAGATGCTGCAGCGACACCCGAGCTGGCTGCCAGTGCACCGGCCGCTGCCGAGGCGCGCAACACAGACACCAAGGATCAGGCCAAGCCTGAAACTGCTCGTAGCGAGCAGGCCAAACCGCGTCAGCCAGACGCATCGCGTGTGCCAACGAGCGCCCGTAAACCTATGCCAGTGCGTAGCGAAGCTGCCGATGCCCGTCGCGACGAAGCGCGTCGCCAGGCTGAAGCCGAGGCTGCCGCCCTGCGCGACATGTTGAACAAGCCGCGGAAAGTGCTGCGCGCCACGCCTGTCGCCGAAGGGGCAGAAGCCACTAAAAAGGCCGGGAAAAAGGATGTTAAAACCCTTGCCGCACCTGGCTCGCACAAGCCTGCCGAAACAGATAAAAAATGGTCTGACGAACAGTCCCGCGGGAAAAAAGCCGTTGCTGAAAAACGAACTGGCCCCGCAGGCAAGGAAGACGGCTGGCGCTCTTCCGGTGGCCGTGGTGGATCACGTGGTCGCAATAAACATCAGCACGCGCAGGTTAATCAGCCGTCTACACCCGAATTTATTGCTCGCGAAGTTCACGTGCCCGAGACAATTACTGTGGCCGATCTGGCCCACAAAATGTCTGTCAAGGCTGCCGAAGTGATCAAGGAACTCATGAAACTGGGTCAGATGGTCACCATCAATCAGGTCCTGGATCAGGAAACCGCCATGATCGTGGTCGAAGAGTTGGGGCATCATGCGATTGCCGCCAAACTTGACGATCCTGAAGCGTTCCTGGATATCGGTGATACAGGCGCAGACGCAGAATTGCTGCCACGTGCACCGGTGGTGACTGTCATGGGTCACGTTGACCACGGTAAGACCTCGCTGCTCGATTATATTCGCCGTGCCAAAGTGGCCTCGGGCGAAGCCGGCGGTATTACGCAACATATTGGCGCCTACCACGTTCAGACCGAAGGCGGCATGGTGACGTTCCTGGATACTCCGGGTCACGAGGCGTTTACCGCCATGCGTGCCCGTGGTGCCAAGGCTACCGATATTGTCATTCTCGTTGTGGCGGCCGATGACGGCGTGATGCCACAAACCAAAGAGGCGATCCATCACGCGAAAGCAGCTGGTGTGCCCATGGTTGTGGCCGTCAACAAGATCGACAAACCTGAAGCCAACCCGGAACGCGTCAAGCAGGAACTGGTTACTGAAGAAGTGGTTCCCGAAGAATATGGCGGTGACGTTCCCTTTGTGCCGGTTTCGGCCAAGACAGGGAAGGGCATTGATGAGTTGCTGGAAAACGTGCTGCTTCAGGCCGAAATCCTTGAGCTGAAAGCGCCGGTAGATGCACCAGCCAAAGGTATCGTTATCGAAGCGCGTCTTGACAAGGGTCGCGGTCCGGTCGCCACCATTCTGGTGCAAAGCGGTACGCTCAATCGTGGCGATGCATTGCTGGCCGGCGCAAGCTTTGGCCGTGTGCGTGCCATGCTAGATGAAAACGGTAAACCGATTACCAAAGCCGGTCCGGCCATTCCTGTTGAAATTCAGGGTCTGACTGAAGTGCCTCAGGCAGGTGACGAGGTGCTGGTGCTGGTTGACGAGCGCAAGGCGCGCGAGATCGCGCTGTTCCGCCAAGGCAAGTTCCGTGACGTCAAACTGGCCCGACAGCAGGCAGCAAAACTGGAGTCCATGTTCGACAACATTGGCGAAGGTATGCAGACATTGTCGCTGATCGTCAAGACCGACGTGCAGGGTTCCCAGGAAGCACTGGTGCAGTCCCTGACCAAATTGTCAACCGATGAAGTGCGTGTCCAGGTTGTGCACGCGGCAGTTGGCGGCATCACAGAGAGCGACATCAACCTGGCTATTGCCTCCAATGCTGTTGTGATCGGGTTCAATGTCCGTGCAGACCAGAGCACCAAGAAACTGGCCGAGACCAACGGTATTGATGTGCGTTACTACAACATCATTTACGATGCGGTCGATGACGTTCGCAATGCCATGTCCGGTATGCTGGCGCCTGAAGAGCGCGAAGAAGTGATTGGTATGGTTGAAATTCGAGAGGTCTACAGTATTTCCCGTATCGGTAAAGTGGCCGGTTGTATGGTCACCGAGGGCCTGGTCCGTCGTGACTCACAGGTACGCCTGTTGCGTAATAACGTGGTTCATTGGACCGGCTCGCTCGATTCGCTCAAACGCTTCAAGGATGATGTCAAGGAAGTCAAGTCCGGCTTCGATTGTGGTATCACCTTGCGCAACAATTCCGATATCGAAGTTGGCGATCAGCTTGAAATTTTTGAAATTAAAGAAATTGCCCGCACACTGTAAATTATTATGAACCGTCATAAATCCTCCGGTGCAAACCGGAACGTCCGTCTGGCCGAGCAGATTCAGAAAGATCTGGCAGTGCTGATTCAGCGCGAGCTCGATATGTCGCGCTCGGGCCTGATTACGCTGACAGGTGTGGATTTGTCGGCCGATTACGCGCACGCCAAGGTATGGTTCACTGTACTTGGCGCTGAACCGGAAACGGCGACTGCCCTGCTTAATGAGAAAGCTGGCTGGCTGCATTCCCTGTTGTTCAAGATGTTGCATATCCACACGGTTCCTACGCTGCGTTTTTTTCATGACGATCAGCTGGCGCGCGGTATTGAAATGACACAACTGATCGACCGCGCCAACCGGCCGGAAGACTATCCGGAAAGCGTCGATCCGCTGCCGGACACCAAAGACGATCGCAAGTAACTTCAGGGCAGGCGATGGGAAGAAAACGCGGGCAGGATATCGACGGCGTCCTTTTGCTGGACAAGCAGTTCGGGTATTCCAGCAACCAGTCGCTGCAACGCGTGCGTCGCATGCTGGATGCGAAAAAAGGAGGCCATACCGGTACGCTGGATCCATTTGCGACCGGCTTGCTGGTGTGCTGTTTTGGCAAGGCAACAAAAATTTGCGGGACCATGCTGGATGCCGACAAGTCCTACATTGCGACATTGCAGTTTGGCACGGAAACCGATTCAGGTGATTTGACCGGCACTGTTGTACAACAGGCACAACTGACAGCTGAATCGGTGACGCGTGAAAAAATCGACATGGTATTGCCACAGTTTCGCGGTTCAATACTACAGATTCCGCCTATGCATTCGGCGCTCAAGCGTGACGGGCGCCCGCTTTATGAATATGCCCGTCAGGGAATAGTATTGGAAAGAGAGCCACGCGCGGTGGTAATCCATGACCTGCAGGTGCAGGCCCTGGACGAAACCTCGATGGTGCTGGCTGTCGATTGCAGCAAGGGAACCTATATCAGGACATTGGCCCAGGATATCGGTCGGGCGCTGGGCTGTTTCGCTCACTTGACCGCTTTGCGCAGGACGCGTGTTGGTCCTTTCGATCTGACCGGCGCCACGACGATAGACCTGCTCGAACAGATGGAAAACAGGCTGACACCCCTGATACCGCTAAATGAAATACCGGACGGCCTGCTGCCGTCCAATATACGACAAAAGGAAGATACATTATGAGCCGAGCGCTCCGTAACGTTGCGATTATTGCGCACGTTGACCATGGGAAAACAACGCTGGTCGATCAGCTTTTACGTCAGTCCGGTACATTCCGGGACAACCAGGCGATGGTTGAGCGTGTCATGGACTCGAACGATATTGAAAAAGAACGTGGTATCACGATTCTGTCCAAGAACTGTGCCGTGGAATATGAAGGGACACACATCAATATTATTGACACCCCGGGACACGCCGACTTTGGCGGCGAAGTAGAACGGGTACTGTCCATGGTTGATGGCGTGTTGCTGTTGGTAGACGCGGTCGAAGGCCCAATGCCGCAGACCCGTTTCGTGACCAAAAAGGCGCTGGCCCTGGGCTTGAAGCCGATTGTGGTTGTCAACAAGATTGACCGCCCTGGTGCACGTCCTGATTTTGCCATCGACACCACCTTTGATCTGTTTGACAAACTTGGCGCGACCGAAGAGCAGCTTGATTTCCCGATCGTATATGCCTCCGGGCTTAGTGGTTATGCGGGTCTGACCGATGATGTTCGCGAAGGCGATATGCGTCCGCTATTTGATGCGATTTTGCAATACGTGCCTCAGCGTAACGATGACAAGGAAGCACCGCTGCAGTTGCAGATCATTTCGCTGGACTACAACAGCTACGTCGGCAAGATCGGTGTAGGCCGTATCAATCGTGGCCGGATTCGTCCAGGCCAGGAAGTGATGGTTCGTTTTGGTGAAGACGGTGAGCAGAGCAAGGGCCGGGTCAACCAGGTATTGAAATTCAAGGGCCTGGAGCGTGAGCAGGTTGAAAGCGCCGACGCCGGTGACATCGTCCTGATCAATGGCATCGAAGAGATTGGTATCGGCTGCACCTTGTGCGATCCCAACCATCCTGAGCCATTGCCCATGCTCAAGATTGACGAACCGACCCTGAACATGAACTTCATGGTCAACACATCGCCGCTGGCTGGCCGTGAAGGCAAATTTGTGACCAGCCGCCAGATCCGTGATCGCCTGAACCTGGAGCTCAAATCCAATGTGGCGCTGCGTGTACGCGACACCGGAGACGATACCGTCTTTGAAGTATCGGGCCGCGGCGAGCTGCATCTGACGATTCTGATTGAAAACATGCGGCGTGAAGGCTTTGAACTGGCCGTGTCGCGACCGCGCGTGGTCTACAAGGAAATTGATGGCGTTCGTCATGAACCGATGGAGTTGCTGACGGTTGACCTGGAAGATGATCACCAGGGCGGCGTGATGGAAGAGCTGGGTCGTCGCAAGGGCGAACTGCTGGACATGCAATCGGATGGTCGTGGTCGCACCCGTATGGAATATCGCATTCCTGCGCGTGGCCTGATCGGTTTCCAAAGCGAGTTTTTGTCCATGACCCGCGGTACCGGTCTGATGAGCCATATTTTCGACGACTACGCGCCTGTGCGTGAAGGCAGTATCGGTGAGCGTCGTAACGGTGTACTGATCAGCCAGGATAATGGTGACGCGGTTGCCTATGCCTTGTGGAAATTGCAGGATCGTGGCCGCATGTTTGTATCGCCGGGTGAAGCCCTATACGAAGGTATGATCATTGGTATTCACAGTCGTGATAATGATCTGGTGGTTAACCCAATCAAGGGTAAACAGCTGACCAACGTGCGCGCTTCAGGCACCGATGAGGCCGTGCGCCTGGTGCCGCCGATCAAGCTGAATCTGGAATACGCGGTTGAGTTCATCGACGAAGACGAATTGGTGGAAGTGACGCCAAAAAATATCCGTCTGCGCAAGCGTCACCTGCTGGAGCACGAACGCAAACGTGCCTCACGTGGTGTTTGATAGCATTACCGACAGGTCATAAAGGTCTTATAAGCGCTTGACCCTGTTGATAAGTGGAAAGCCGTGCCCGGTTTAACTGGTGCACGGTTTTTTTTGCCCGGTCGGGCGCAACAACGGGCAATGAATCTATCGGCTTGTCTTGCTCTGCCTCAGAGGCAGTCCCATCAGAGCGTGCGAGAGCCACCCCGCAAAAAGGCGGCGTGACCAGCGGGCAGAATCCCGGTTTGAATCCACGTGGATGGGGGCTATTTATCTCATCACGCGGGTACACCGGCATTCAGGTGTTGGTCGAGCTCGGCATACGGCGAGTGCAGATGGATAAGCCTTCTGAGCTGAGCATCGTGATCGCGCTTTCGCCCGCGATGGCAAAAACAGGTGCTGTTGTTATATGTAGCCCGTTACCCGTGTCCAGGGCCGATGCGATGGCCGCGCAGTCGTGTAGTTAATATCAACAAGGCAGGCCGGTCTTACTGCCATTGATAAATAATAACCAGTGCCAATAACACGCCTGCGATCACGATCCAGCGCATCATCAGCGACCCGTTTTGCCTGATCCATGCAAAACTTGCTCCTACACTGCGAGACCATAACTGGTTCAGGGTCGGACTGAAAAATCGTCCAATCCACCAGAGGATGATAACGATCAAAAGCAGCTTGATGACGGTTGCCATAGTTATTCAATACTTAATCACACGTTGACCACATGTTACCCACAACTTTATCCTTATGTGGACAGAAGTCTCGCTTATCAACAGAATATGTTGAGAATGATGTGGATAGGATTTTAATAATTCTGTAAAACATCAGCAAGTGCATGATATTGAAAGCGTTTTCGATTTCTGATCACTATTTGATCAATAGCACTTATACACATGGTGATTAAAGTATCAGCGGCAGCCATTCTTGTTCAAGGCCGTGAACGTCACAGTGGCGCGAGCGATGTTACAGTAGAATCAGATTTCATCCCGTAGCTTGCGTACTCGCCTAATCCCCAAGGAGCATTTGATGGCTGAACTGCCCGAAACCGGTTTCTCTGATCAATTTCGCATCACTGATGGAAAAAAATTCAGTTTAAAAAAATGCAGCACAGATCCAGACTTGGAGCCTGATAAAAAAGATGCCCAAAAGAAATT
Source organism: Pseudomonadota bacterium (assembly GCA_023423975.1). Taxonomy (GTDB): domain Bacteria; phylum Pseudomonadota; class Gammaproteobacteria; order Burkholderiales; family Burkholderiaceae_B; genus Advenella. The sequence continues at coordinate 129,336 of JAFAEO010000058.1, read as the reverse complement.
GCAGGAGTATGTGGCAGGCATTGCCGATTTACAAAACGTACTTTACGCCGATAATCGCTGGTCATTGCTATTGGTTTTTCAGGCCATGGACGCAGCCGGAAAGGATTCTACAATCAAGAACCTGCTGTCCGGCGTCAATCCACAGGGCTGTGAAGTGTATTCGTTCAAGCGCCCCTCTGAAGAGGAGTTGGGACACGATTTTCTGTGGCGTACCAGCAAATGCCTGCCTCAGCGTGGCAATATCGGTGTTTTCAATCGTTCCTATTATGAGGAAACACTGGTGGTGCGTGTCCATCCCTCCATACTTGATGGCCAGCATTTGCCTAAAGCCTGCCTGACTGAAAATATCTGGGACGAGCGGTTTGAAGATATTCGTCATTTTGAAAAGCACTTGGACCGCAATGGCACCAAGGTGCTGAAATTTTTCCTGCACATTTCCCTGGACGAACAGAAAAAGCGTTTTCTGGAGCGGCTTGATAATCCGGCAAAAAACTGGAAGTTTGAAAGCGCCGATCTGGAGGAACGAAAATTCTGGAACGAGTATATGCATGCTTATGAGGAAACCATCAAAAATACGTCGAGCGAAGCCGGACCCTGGTATGTGATCCCGGGCAACGATAAACCTTATGCACGTCTTGCCGTTGCTGATGCCGTGCTGCAGACATTGCAATCGCTGGATTTGAACTATCCGACGCTGGAAAAGCAAGAGCAGAAAAATCTTGCAGGTTACAAAACCCAACTGGAGCTGGAAGCACAAGGATAACGGCCTGCGTTTGCTCTCGGCGTTTTCGCAGCCGGCACTCAGGCCGGCTTGTATTCGTGATCTGTGTCAGGATCAACAGGCCATTTATTCTGCTAATGGCACAGCATCGACGGAGCACTGTATTGAAGCAGAGCCTTCAATATAACAACTGTGATTATCTTGCTGTGCAGCGCTATCGCGCTTGTGATTGGCTTTTTGCGCGTTCAATATCAGGGCCATAACGCAAATCAGAGAGTGTCGAAGACTTGCTGCATCGCAGCGATAAAGAGGTCTGCATTCGCAAATTCTATGTGTATTCGGCCTACGTTATTGGTCAATACATTCCGGTCGTCGGGTACAGGTAAAAGCCTTTACGACAAGCGATAAAAATTACGAATAACGATATAAGAATAATGACTAAATTCTATCAGCTGTGCACTTGATGCCCTGATGCTGACAATGCTATATTTACCAAACTCAAGCAGGCATCCGAATGCTGGCGATAGCCAAGATAGTTCTTGGCAGTACCTTGTGGAGTGCTGCCGGTTTCCCCCGTAACTGTATAACGTTGAACAGGAGAAAGACTGTGTCGGATTCAAATAAATCTCAACGTATCAGAACCCGAATTGTAAATCGCTCTTTTGACTTTGAACGCGCTTCCCTGGCATTGTTCAAGCAGTTGAAATTATCTGCGACCCAGTCGGTCAGAATGGGTTTGACCAGCGAATGGAAAGACCCGCCGCGCGTGCGTTGGTAGGCTCAAGCCGTTACTGCTATTGTCTTTTTCATGCGAATATATCTGCTCATTTTTTTTGCACGCACTCGCAATATCAGCCCGATACGATCTTCGGTTCATCAACAGCCGGGATGATTCGGTTAGCGCTCGGCAACCATAGGTCAATCGCATTTTTGCTTACGCTTGATCTTCTAATACCTGGTGCAGGTAATCGCACTGACAATCCTATTATGCTTATTCCCAAAAGCAGGCGGTGACCACCGCAGCGCCTGTGCTATTCTTTTGTGTCCGGAACAAACCCCTAATCGTGAGCGCAGGGCACATGCAGATTCAATTCAGACAGTTTCATCCCCATGATACCGAAGCGACGGTGGCGCTATGGCAGGCTTGTGGCCTGACTCGACCCTGGAACGATCCGCATAGGGATATCGAGCGCAAGTTGCAGCAGGAGCCCGAGCTGTTTATCGTGGCCGAACACAACGGGCAGCTTATGGGATCGGTGATGGCAGGCTATGATGGACATCGCGGCTGGATTTATTATCTTTCCGTATTGCCGCAATATCAGTCGCAAGGTCTGGGCAAAAGCCTGGTGTTGCAGGCTGAGCAAAAGCTGCGCAGCAAAGGTTGTCCAAAAATCCAGCTCATGATCAGGCACGAAAACAGCGGCGTGCAGGATTTCTATCGCACGCTGGGTTACGAGCAGGCAGAGGTAGTGGTGCTGGGCAAGCGATTGATAGAAGACGCATAGGGAAGAGATGTAAGAAAGAAGCTGCGCGATCTACGGTGTGCGTAGAAACGGCGTAATCACAGTCGTGATTGGTGGTGTGCAGGGTGTACGCTGACCATGAAAGCCGTCAAATCTGGCTGGCAGTGCCGTATGAATACAGCAGGCGGGAGCCCGGCCAGTGCCAGAGTAAAAATTGCAATGATCTGGCCGCGAAGGGTTGTCGTGAAAATGCCCAGGCTGCGCACTATGTGCGCTGCCTGGGCCAGGTATATTGCAACGAACTAATTGCCGGCCCGCTCTGTTGCTGGGAAGCAGCTACTCATTGTTCATTGCCTGGCCGTATCGCCGTTTAATCACGCCCCGGTGCGGTGGCCCCTGGCGCCGGGTGATCCTTTTGTTCTGAAGTAAGGATCGCATCATTGTTTTTGAAACGCTGGTACAGGGTCGCGACCAGCGGCCCGGTAATGTTGTGCCAGACGCTGAAAATCGCGCTTGGCACAGCGGCTGCGGGAGAAAAGTGGGCCGTCGCCAGGGCGGCGCCCAGACCGGAGTTTTGCATGCCCACTTCAATAGACAGGGTCTTGCGTTGTGCAACGCTCAGACCGGCCAATTTTGCCAGCCAGTAGCCCAGCAGCAGGCCCAGGCCATTATGCAGAATGACAACGGCAAAAATCTCCAGGCCGCTGCTTGCTATTTTTTCCTGGTTGCCGGCGACCACAGCGGCAACAATGGCGACAATGGCCACGACCGAGACCAGGGGCAATACAGCCACACCAGCCTGCACTTTTTCCTTGAGCACCATTTGTGCAATCAGCCCCAGAGCGATGGGCAGAATCACGACCTGTACGATTGACCAGAACATGGCGGCAGCGCTCACGTCCAGCCATTGACTGGCCATAAGATAGATCAGCCCGGGCGTAACGATCGGCGCCAGCAAGGTGGTGACAGATGTAATTGCCACGGAGAGGGCGATGTCTCCGCGTGCCAGAAACGTCATGACGTTGGAAGCGGTCCCGCCCGGGCAGCAGCCGACCAGAATCACGCCCACCGCTACTTCAGGACTCAGGTTCAGACCGGTAGCCAGCAGCCAGGCCAGCCCCGGCATGATAATGAATTGTCCAAGTACGCCAATGGCAACCGTGCCAGGGCGCTTGAATACTTCGGCAAAGTCGTTTTTGGAAATGGTCAGGCCCATGCCGAACATGATGATGCCCAGCAGGGGAACAATATATTTGCCTAACCAGGCGTAGCTGGCAGGGTTGAAAAAAGCCAGTATTGCAAACAGCAATACCCAGATGACAAATGTCTTGCCAACGAATTGGCTCAGGCGGGCGATGGCCTGCATCATGAATAGTCCTTGAGATAATAATCGTGCGACATCGGTCGCCGCGCCACACGTGTACGGGCGCGCGTCATCAGCCGGTCACGGCAAAGCAGTGTAAGAGTAATATAGGGTATGCCACCGACTGAGGGCTCGACAGGCTGGTAAGCCCGGGGCCGGTTTGTAGTGCAGATCATGCGGAAAACAAAGACACCGGCCTTTGGGGCCGGTGTTGCGGTGCAGTAAATCGATTGTACCGCTTTTCAGATGGTGGTGGGGTTACCCTGCGTTGACAGGGTAATGTTGTGCCGGTGCAGTTTGCGATACAGGGTATTGCGGCTGACACCCAGCGTTCGCGCCACATCGCTGATATTCCAGCGATGGGTCTCCAGCAGCTGGATCAGGGTAATTCTTTCACTTTCCTGCAAAGGGTTAACCGGTTCGTGTTCGTCGCTCACAGCCATACAGTCTGTCAACCCAATTGACGCAACGCCATTGCCTGTCGGTTGTGAATGCTGATCTGCCAGCGGCCCGGGCAAGTGCTCCACACCAATGATTGTGCCTTCGGCCAGGACGGCCATGGTGCGCAATACATGGCGCATCTGGCGCAAATTGCCAGGCCAGACGTATTGCATGAGAATCTTCAGCGCCTGATCGCTGAGTACTACCGGTTTGCCGGCTTCTTCCTGGAGGATGGCCTCGATAAGCTGGCGTTTGTCCTGGCGCTCGCGCAGGGGCGGCAGGCGTATTTCCACGCCGTTGAGACGGTAGTACAAGTCTTCCCTGAATTGGCCTTTGGCAACCAGATCGGTCAGATTCCGGTGGCTGGCGCTGATCAGTTGAATGTCTACATCGACCGACGCATCTGCACCGAGTGGGGTGACCTTGCGCTCATCGAGTATGCGCAGCAGGCGTGCCTGCAATGCCAAAGGCATGTCGCCGATTTCGTCAAGCAAAAGCGTGCCGCCATGAGCCTGCAGTATTTTGCCGCTACGGCCCTGGCGCTGGGCACCGGTAAAAGCGCCGGCGCGATAGCCGAACAATTCGCTTTCGATCAGGCTTTCGGGCAGCGATGCACAGTTGACGGCGACGAAGGGGCCTTCGCGACGGGGACTGCGACCATGAACGGCGCGGGCGAGCACTTCCTTGCCGGATCCTGTCTCGCCATACAGCAGGACCGGAACCCCTTTGCTTACGACGCGTTGCGCCAGTTCGAATTGTTCGCGCAAAATGGGGTCGCCAAGTTCGACGCAGGCAACGCCGCCCGGCTTGATGGTTCTGGCTGGCAGGCTGGTCGTTTCGGTTACTTTATCCTGTACCGGCAGACTCGACGCTTTGGATGACGCGGCGTGAAAGGTCAGGTGTGTGGAGCCCGCGGGCGGCAACTGGGCCACGGCAAAAAAACGACTGGACGCCCCGGCCCGATAGATCGGTACAGGGTGAAAAGAGCTTTGCATACTGCGTTGCAAAAGCGATTCAAGCGTCAGCTGGAAAATTTCATCGAAACGATAACGGCGCAGCGCCTGCATATCGGGAAAGCCCAACTGGAACAGCGCGCTCTGGTTGGCTGCAATAATCGTGCCGTCTTCTTCGACCATCAGCTTGCCGTCATGCACGGTATTGATGCTTTCAGGCCGGCTGTGGAAATGAACCGGATGCGCTTGCTTGCAATTGACGGTAAGCAGGCGGTTTTCGATCATGCGGGCCGTCATGCCGATCAGCACCAGCGAATGCTGTTGCAGCAGCGACGAGCGGCTGGTCACATCCAGTACCGCAATCATTTTTCCGGTATGATCCATGACCGGAACTGCGGAACAGGTAAGCAGAATATGTTTGTATAAAAAGTGGTCGGTCTGACGGATGGCAATGGGTTCGCCAACGACCAGGCAGGTGCCCATCCCGTTAGTGCCCACTTCCTCTTCACTCCAGATCGCCCCCAGGCGCAAACCCAGTCCGGAAAGATCACCTTCCAGGTGATCGGCGGCCACCATGTGCAAAATACAACCGTCGGTGTCTACGAGAACAACAGCCAGTTCCGGATCAGCAAGCTGCTGATACAGAATGTTCATTTCATGTTTGGCTTCGGTAATCAGGACCCGCTTCTGTTCCGAGCGCGCGATCCGCTCGGCGTGGGTCAGAACGGGAGGCAGGCGCCGGCTTTCCGGGTCCAGGCCATAATCGTTGACGCAGCGGCCCCAGGAACTGGCGACCGCCGGATCAATGTCGGGAACCATGACGCCGCGATGCACAATCTGGTTAATCCGCTCAATGTGGTTGTTGACCTCCAACGAGTACATGTCTCCTCCTGCTATGTACATCAGCGCTTGATCTTCGGTGGCTGATGCCGATTTTTGTAATCTGTCTCGGTGCTTGTATACGGGTTATATGCCCGCTGCATATTGATGTCGTCTGTGCAACATTAAACTGCAATCATATCGGTAGCCCGTTACTGGCTGGGGAACCTGTCTATGCTCGTCCAATTGTATATCACATGATATGTCATGCGTGTCTCGTTTTCCCTATAAGGGCGACATTTTGTCTTCGCTTGCCAAGGCACTGGTGGTCAAGTCGGCAGATAGCTGGCGCGAGTTGGCATCGTTACGAAACACCAGCGGTTTTTCCTGGATGGCGGCTGTCGGCTTGCGGCCGATCATATCCGTAATGACATGGTGATAGGGCGATTTATCGCAAACCGGATCGGCGTTGGCGGCATTGCCGGTCAGGGCCAGCGCCTGGCAGCGGCAACCGCCGAAATCCCGTTCCTTTTCCGGACAGGTGCGACAAGGCTCCTGCATCCAGTCATCACCGCGGAACTTGTTGAATGCATCGCTGTGGTACCAGATATCATGCAGGGCGGTATCGGTCACCTGTGGAAACTGCAAGCCAGGAATGGTTTTGGCGGCATGACAGGGCAGGGCGCTGCCATCGGCAGAGATGGCCAGGAAAACGGATCCCCAGCCGTTCATACAGGCTTTGGGTCGTTTTTCAAAATAATCCGGCACCACAAACAAAATACGCATCCGGTTGCCGATTTTTTCGCGATAACGCGCGACGGCGGCTTCTGCGCGCTGCAATTGCGCACGGTCAGGCAACAATTGTTCGCGATTGATCAGGCCCCAGCCGTAATACTGTGTGTTGGCCAGTTCCAGGTATTCCACGCCCATTTTGTCGGCCATCTCGATAATGCGTTCGATATGGTCCAGGTTATAGCGATGCAGAACCACATTCAGTACCATGGGGTATTCGAATTCCCGAATCATGGCGGCAACGCGAGACTTCAGATCAAAGGTTTTGGTGTGGGTCAGGAAATCGTTCATTTCCCGCGTGGAGTCCTGGAATGACAACTGAATATGATCGAGTCCGGCCTCGCGCAGGGCGGCAAGCCGTTCGCGTTTCAAGCCAACGCCGGAGGTAATAAGATTGGTATAGAAACCCAGTTTGCGACCTTCTGCCACAAGCACTTCCAGGTCATCGCGCAGCAAAGGCTCGCCGCCGGAAAATCCCAATTGTGCCGCACCCATTTCCCGGGCCTGGCGCATAACGCTGATCCACTGGTCGGTAGTAAGCTCGTTCAGGTTGCTGGCATAATCCACCGGGTTATAGCAGAACACGCAATGCAGCGGGCAGCGATAGGTCAGTTCAGCCAGCAGCCACAGTGGTGGCGCAATGGCGGGTTTCTGCTTTTGCTCTGCGGCTTGGGGTATATCCATGGTGACCTCTATTTGATCCAGCCACGCTCCTGTGCAGCCTGCAGAAATGATTCAACATCATTCTGCAATCCTGTCGTGGCAAAACTTTGTTCCAGATCGGCAACGATCTGGGCAATATTGCGTTCGCCATCACAGCGACGTAGAATTTCGGCGGCGCTGTCATTCAACTTGACCATGCCTTCTGGGTACAGCAGCACATAGGCATTTTGCGCCTTTTCGTACTGTAGCCGGAACAGGCGCGACAACAGGGGCTTTTCAGGCAAATCAGGCATGGGTTGTCTCGCTGTTATGCTGGCAGGCTTTTTCAATGGCGTCCAGCATGGACCATAGAATATCCAGTTTAAATTGCAAAATTTCCAGTGCCCGCGCCTGCTGCTGGCGGGTGGTAAAGTAATCTAACGTGACCTGCAGCCCGTGCTCGACATCCCGTTCTGCCAGAGAGATCCGGCTGCGGAAATATTCCAGCCCATCCGACTCGATCCACTGATAATGGCCGGGCCAGTTTGCCAGCCTGTCTTTGTGAATTTTCGGTGCAAACATTTCGGTTAGCGACGAACAAACCGCTTCCTGCCATGGCACCTGGCGTGCAAAATTGACATAGGCATCCACGGCAAAACGTACGCCGGGCGCGACCAGCTTCAAAGACCACAAATCCTCGCGGCTGATACCTACCGCCTGGCCCAGACGCGTCCAGGCTTCAATGCCGCCCTCGTTATCGCCAAAACCATCATGGTCCAGCATGCGCAGAATCCAGCGACGGCGGGTTTCCCTGTCGGGACAGTTGGACATGACCGCTGCATCTTTGAGCGGAATATTGATCTGGTAATAGAAACGGTTGGCCACCCAGCAGCGGATATCGTCCTGGCTCAATTGACCACTATTCATTCGGATATTGAATGGATGGTGGATGTGGTAGCTGGCGCCCTTGGCACGCAGCTGACGCTCAAATTCAGTCCGGTCCCAGGCCTGGGGGTCGGTTTGTTTCTGGTTATACCCAGCGAGATTCGACAGAACGATGCTCACAATGTGATCTCCATGCCGTCAACGGCGATTTCAATATTATGCCGTTGCAGTACTGCAGCTTCTTCCGAATCCTGGTTCAGAATCGGATTGCTGTTGTTGATATGAATAAGAATCTTGCGTTTATTTTCACCCAGCGAATCCAGAACGCTGATCATGCCACCGGCACCCGATTGTGGCAGATGGCCCATTTGGGCAGCGGTTTTGCGCGACAGGCCAAGACGGATCATCTCGTCTTCGGTCCACACCGTGCCGTCTACCATGACGCAGTCGGCGCGGGACATGGCCTCGAGCACCAGCGGCTCAATCTGGCCCAGGCCTGGCGCATAAAAAAGAGTTTTGCCGGAGTGCTCGCTGGTAATGAGCAGGCCGATATTGTCGCCCACCTGCGGATTATTGCGGTTGGGCGAGTAGGGCGGGGCCTTGCTGGTGAGCGGAAACGGGGTAATGGTAATGCCCGGCAGCTCGACCAGTTGCAAAGGCGGGCTGAAGCGGTTTTCTTCAACGGTGATGTGCCGATGCGTCAGGCTGCAATAATGCGACAGGACCTGGGTCAGCGGCAGACCGGTGCTCAGATCATTCCAGACCGGCTCGGTGCAATACAAGGGAATGGGGCTGCTGCTTTCGCGCAGCATCAACAGGCCGGTCACATGATCGATCTGCGCATCCATTAATATTACAGATGTGATACCGGTGTCGCGCACGCTGCGTGCCGGCTGCAGGGCAGGATTGGCTTGGATCTGTTTAAGAATATCGGGAGAGGCATTAACCAGCAGCCATTGAATACCGTCCGCCGAGATCGCAATGGATGACTGGGTGCGGGCAATGGCGCGGATGCTCTGTCGGCGTACACCGTCACAATTGGGACAGTTGCAGTTCCACTGCGGGAATCCGCCACCGGCGGCAGAGCCAAGCACAAGAATTTTCATAGGTAGCAAGTAAAACGGCACTGGCTCTCGCCAGCGCCGCATGGTATGAGCGTAGGATGCAGATTAACGGTTGGCGATGTACATCGTGATTTCAAAGCCAAAACGCAGATCGCAAAACTCAGGTGTTGTCCATTTCATAAATATCTCCTGTTCAGATGGAAAATGTCGAAGTGGCAGGCAGAAGGTGTATGAGCCAGCTACCAGCATGATACTGATAATTCAATATGGCTACTGCCCCGCATGACTGTAAAACGATGCGCAGTCAAATTAATGGTAGCATGACTCGCATATTTGTCAAGGCGCTTTAACCTGCAAAAAATTTCCGGTTTATGTCTTGGTCATTATATCAGTTGTAATGTGCGATCCTGTTTTCATCTTCTGTCCGGAACTTGTTTTTATGAGCATGCCATTGTCCCAAGGTTATCTGCATACCCCCGATGGGCACCAGTTGTATTACGCTGAATTCGGCAATGTCCGGGCGCCTGCCGCAGTCGTTCTGCATGGCGGGCCGGGCAGTAGCAGTAATCTGGCCATGCTGGAGTGGTTCGACCTGAATCGCTGGCGGGTGGTTCTGTTTGACCAGCGCGGCAGCGGCAAAAGCCTGCCCACCGGAAGTCTCGAACATAATACAACGGCGCATTTGGTAGACGATATTGAACGATTGCGACAGCATCTGGCCATTTCGGCGTGGACCGTCGTGGGCGGATCTTGGGGAGCATACCTGGCCCTGGCTTATGCCGCCAGGCACGCAAAACACATTCGTCATCTTGTACTGCGCGGCACGTTCCTGCCTTCCCGGTTGCAGCTGGACTGGTTCTTCCAGCAATTGCAGGCATTGGTGCCGCAAGCCTGGGACAGCCTGACCGAGACCATGAGTGACAGAGAAAAAGAATCGGTGCTGCAGACGCTGGCCGACAGGCTGCTGGGCAGCGATCGCGAGAAAATATCGGATGCGGCCGAGCGCTGGAGCAGCTACGAAAGCAAGATTATGGTTGGCATGATGCAGGGTAAAGTCACGCAGCAAGCACCTAAAGGGCAGCAGGCAGCAAAAAAGCAGGCCCAGGATCAGGGTGCGACAGACCAGACAGCTGTCGGCACGCAGTCCCAGGCTGACAGTCGCCAAGAAGAATCCGATCGGGCCACGGCGGCGCAGCGCATTATCCACAAATATCGCATCCAGGCGCACTATTTACGCCACATGGGGTTTATCGATCTGCCTGCGCTGCTGGCGCAACTGCGCGAAGTGCCGGTGCCGACGACTTTGCTGCATGGCACGCATGACTGGATATGTCCTGCCGCCAACGTGCATTTGCTGCAGCGCTTCCTGCCCGGTGCAGATTTGCGCTGGATCCTCGGCGGCACGCATACGCCATCCGATCCGCTCATTCTTGCGGCGTTAACAGAGACCATGGCGCGGCTCTCGGCAGCGTCCTGACACAATCTCACTCCCGAGCATTGGCAACAGGTTTGCTTCGTGATTTACCTTTTTGATGCGTTCCTGTATGCCGTTGTCTGACGCCTCTGCGTATTGCGGCAAATTGGGGAGGCAGACTGGGTGCGACATCGCCTGATGGTGCTGTATCTGTATCAACCCGCCCGCATCTGCGGCGTGCATGGAACAGCCTGTATCGTATTCTGAACAACTGCTGATGCGCGCGTTCAAACGAGCGACGCAAGGTCATTGTCAAAGTGCAATGGTTCTGCTTCTGTTCACTATGCTTTTCTCATCGCAGGCAATTGTTTCCGATGATTGGCATGGAAGTTGCTTGAGTACAGGTTATTGCGGGGGAGATGCCCGATCAAGTCAGAGCTATTCATAACCAATCCGGAGACACATATGAGTTACAATATCCATCCAGCCGTTAACAATGGCGTTCAGGCTAGTACAGACAATAACTTTACTGGTGGCAAACTGGTTTGTAATTGCGAGACAGACAGGGTCGAAGTAACAGTGAACTCGCAATCGGCACATAATCACCTTTGTGGTTGTTCTAAATGCTGGCGGCCTGCCGGCGCCCTGTTTTCGCAGGTTGCCGTCGTGCCAAAAGAGTCCGTGCAGGTCACAGCCCATGGCGACAAGCTCAAGGTGGTCGACGAATCGGCAGCCATTCAGCGTCATGCATGCAGCGGTTGTGGCGTTCACATGTATGGCCGTATTGAAAACACGCAGCATCCATTCTATGGACTCGATTTCATTCATACAGAACGCTCTCCCCAGACCGGCTGGTCTGCGCCAACCTTTGCCGCTTTTGTCTCGTCCATTATTGAAACAGGCACCGATCCTGCGGAAATGGATGGCATTCGTGCAAGACTGAACGAACTGGGATTGCCGCCCTATGATGCGCTGTCGCCAGCGTTGATGGATGTTATCGCAACACACGTTGCAAAATCGAAAAATGCATCTTAAGCAGGAGTTGAAGTAATGGAAACAAAAGCCGCTGTTGCCACCAAAGCCGGGGCGCCACTGACGATCGAGACTGTCCAGCTGGACGGCCCGCGTGCATTCGAAGTGCTGGTGGAAATCAAGGCATCGGGTGTGTGTCATACAGATATGTTCACGCTGTCCGGTGACGATCCGGAAGGCCTCTTTCCAGCCATCCTGGGTCACGAAGGTGCCGGTGTGGTCGTAGAAGTGGGTTCGGGCGTGACCACGCTCAAACCCGGCGATCACGTGATTCCGCTTTATACGCCTGAGTGCCGCAATTGCGTATTCTGCCTGTCGCGCAAGACCAATTTGTGCGGCGCTATTCGCGAAACTCAGGGCAAAGGCCTGATGCCCGATGGTACCAGCCGCTTCAAATTGAATGGCAAGGATGTGTTTCACTACATGGGCACGTCCACGTTTTCCAATTACACGGTAGTGCCGGAAATTGCACTTGCCAAAATCCGCGAAGATGCACCCTTTGAAAAGGTCTGCTACATCGGTTGCGGCGTCACAACCGGTGTTGGTGCCGTCATCTATACGGCGAAGGTTCAGCCCGGCGATAAAGTGATTGTATTTGGTCTGGGCGGTATTGGCTTAAATGTCGTGCAGGGTGCGCGCATGGCCGGTGCCGATATGATTATCGGTGTAGACATCAATCCGGCACGCGAAGAGCTTGCTCGCAAATTCGGCATGACGCATTTTGTCAATCCGAAAGAAGTTGAAGGCGATATTGTTCCCTACCTGGTGAGTCTGACCAAGGGCGGAGCCGATCACACCTTTGAATGTATCGGCAATGTGAATCTGATGCGCCAGGCGCTGGAGTCCTGCCATAAGGGCTGGGGCAAGAGCACGATTATCGGCGTGGCCGGTGCGGGCCAGGAAATCTCGACACGGCCGTTCCAGCTGGTTACCGGTCGCGTTTGGCAGGGCTCGGCTTTTGGCGGCGCACGCGGTCGTACCGATGTGCCAAAAATTGTTGACTGGTACATGGAAGGCAAGATCAATATCGATGATCTGATCACACATGTCATGCCAATCGAGAAGATCAACGAGGCATTTGATCTGATGCATGCCGGTACCTCGATTCGTTCCGTAGTCACGTTCGACTGATGTGGCGCCAGGCACGCTGCTTAAGTGGCGTGTCGGGTGTTCATGAGCGGTATATCTGCTGTGTCGGTACGGCACAACAGCCAAAAAGAAGGGGCTCTCTATATTGAGCCCCTTCGTCATGGCAGTGAACGGTAAAGTGCTGCAGGCAGGCCTCAGGCCGCAGCGGCCTGCTGGGCATAGATACCAGCCATCTTTTCCAACGCGATCGGCTTGATGACCGAAGCCCGACCTGCGCAGCCAAAGGCTTCGAAACGCTCCTGGCAAATTTGTCGTGCCGCTGCGGTTGCTTCCTTGAAGAATTTGCGTGGATCAAATTCCGCCGTATCTTGCATCATGCTGCGACGCATTGCACCTGTCATTGCCAGTCGGATATCGGTATCGATATTGACTTTGCGTACGCCATTTTTGATGCCTTCACAAATTTCTTCTACCGGCACGCCGTAGGTTTCACGAATGTCGCCTCCATGCTTGCGAATTACGTCCAGCCATTCCTGGGGAACCGAAGAGGAGCCGTGCATGACCAGGTGCGCATTGGGAATGCGCTCATGGATCGCGCGGATTCGGTCAATGGCCAGAATATCGCCGGTGGGCTTGCGGGTAAATTTATAGGCGCCGTGGCTGGTGCCAATGGCAATGGCCAGCGCATCCACGCCGGTTCGGGCAACAAAGTCGGCAGCCTGTTCGGGATCGGTCAGCAACTGCTCGTGCGACAACACCCCTTGCGCACCGGAGCCGTCTTCTTCGCCCGCCTGGCCCGATTCAAGCGAGCCCAGACAGCCGAGTTCGCCTTCGACCGAGACACCGACGCAGTGGGCCATATCGGCAACCTGTCGTGTGACAGCCACATTATATTCATAGCTTGATGGCGTTTTCATATCGGCCAACAGAGAACCATCCATCATTACACTTGAAAAACCGGAACGAATCGATGCCTGGCACACGGCGGGACTGGCGCCATGATCCTGATGCATGCACACCGGAATATCAGGATACGATTCAATGGCTGCCTCGACCAGGCGGCGCAGGAACGCTTCGCCGGCATATTTGCGTGCGCCGGCAGAGGCCTGAAGAATGACCGGACTGTCGGTGCTTGATGCAGCCTGCATGATCGCCTGAATCTGTTCCAGATTGTTGACGTTGAAAGCGGGAATGCCGTAACCATGCTCGGCTGCGTGATCCAGCAGTTGACGTAAAGAAACGAGGGCCATGTAGATCTCCTTGGGTAGAGCAGGGGGGTTAAGTAACAAGAACCCCTGCGAACAAATCGTGTTATGAAGCCTGGTTAAGCAATGCGTGAACTGCCTTGCACACTGCCTGGGGGGTGAGGCCGAAATAGTCATAGAGTTGGCTCGCCGGTGCTGATTCTCCAAAGGTGTCAATGCCGATGGCGGTACCCTTGTTGACCACACCGCGCCAGAACCAGCTGGAGCCGGCTTCAATGCTGACGCGCGGTATTTCCCGGGGAAGGACTTGATCACGCCACACTTGTGGCTGGGCAAAGAATAGCTCCACGCATGGCATGGAAACGACGCGCACTGCAATTCCTTCGTCGCGCAGGGCCGCTGCGGCTTTGACCGCGATACCCACTTCTGAACCGGTGGCAATGAGGATTACCTGCGCATGGTCAGCGTCCTGCAGAATGTAGCCGCCACTCGCAATCTGCTCGCGTTGCGATCTTTCGCGGGTGAACGGCGTCAGGTTCTGGCGTGACAGTATTAAACATGTCGGGCCATCTTGTCGCTTCAATGCTTCCTGCCACGCGATGGCCGTTTCTTCGCCGTCGCAGGGACGCCATACACGGTTATTGGGAATGACGCGCAGCGCACTCAGGTGCTCCACTGGTTGATGGGTGGGGCCGTCTTCGCCCAGTCCGATGGAATCGTGGGTAAACACATGAATCACGCGCTGTTTCATAAGTGCGGCCATGCGAATCGCATTGCGCGAATAATCCGAGAAGGTCAGGAAGGTGCCGCCATAGGGAATGAATCCACCGTGCAGGGCAAGTCCGTTCATGACTGCGGCCATGCCGAATTCGCGCACCCCGTAGCTTAGATAATTACCCTGACCCTGATGGTTGACCCATACCGAAGATTTTACATTGGTCAGATTCGAGCCGCTCAGATCTGCCGAACCACCGAATAGGCCTGGCAGCTCGGGCGTGATGGCCTCGAGCACAATTTGCGACGCCTTGCGGGTAGCAATGTTGGCATGCAGCGCTTCGCTGGCGTCCAGCAAGTCTTCCAGGGCCTGCAGTGCATCGTATGGGATGTTGCCAGCCAGTCGTTGCGCCAGCTCCCGGGCGTCATCAGGATAGCGGGCCTGCCAGCGATCAAACTGCTGTTGCCAGAGCAACTGCCGGGCAGCGCCTTGCTCGATCGCGTTCCAGTCATCCGCCACGTCCTGCGGCAGTTCGAATTCTGCATAAGGCCAGTTTCTTGCGGCCCGCATGGCTGCGATTTCATCGGCGCCCAGCGGCGCGCCGTGGACCGAATGGCTGCCAGCCTTGGTTGGTGCGCCATGGCCAATATGTGTGCGGCAGCAGATCAGGGTCGGGCGCGCTTGCGCGGCCGGCTGTGATTTGGCCTGAAAGATGGCTGCATCAATCGCCGCCGGGTCATGTCCGTCGACATTGGCAATCACATTCCAGTTGTATGCAGCAAAGCGGGCGGCGGTGTCGTCGCCGAACCAGCCGGTCACGTCGCCGTCAATGGAAATGCCATTGTCATCGTAAAAGCAGATCAGCTTGCCCAGCCCGAGCGTGCCGGCCAGCGAGCAGGCCTCATGGCTGATGCCCTCCATCAGGCAACCGTCGCCGACAAAGACGTAGGTGTAATGGTCCACAATCATATGGCCCGGGTGATTGTAGCGGTGGGCCAGCAGTTTTTCGGCAAGCGCCATGCCCACGGCGTTGGCCAGCCCCTGGCCCAGTGGGCCGGTGGTGGTCTCCACACCTGGCGTGATGCCAACTTCGGGGTGACCAGGGGTGCGCGAATGCAGTTGACGGAATTGTCGGATTTCATTGAGCGGCAGATCGTAACCGGTCAGATGCAGCAGGGCATACAGCAGCATGGACCCATGACCATTGGACAGCACAAAGCGGTCGCGGTTGAACCAGTTGGGGTCAGCGGGGTTATGGGATAGATGGCGTCGCCACAGCACCTGGGCAATGTCGGCCATACCCATGGGCGCGCCCGGATGTCCCGATTGCGCCTGCTCAACCGCATCGGCAGCCAGAAAACGCAATGCATCTGCATGGCGGGTGTCTTCTATGGTTATTTTTTCGGCAAGATTCATCATGGTCTCCTCAGGCCTGTGCAGCGCGCTTCTTGCGTTCCATCATGCGCCAGATAAATGGGGTAAAGATCAGTTGCATGGCCAGCTCCATCTTGCCGCCGGGTACCACAATCGTGTTGGCCCGCGACATGAACGAGTCGTGAACCATATTGAGCAGATACTGAAAATCGATGCCCTTGGGATTGGCAAAGCGAATGACCACAAAGCTCTCGTCCGGTGCCGGTATGTCTCTTGCAATAAAAGGATTGGACGTATCGACGCAGGGAACGCGCTGAAAATTGACGTGGGTCAGTGAGAACTGCGGACAAATGTGATTCACATAGTCGGGCATGCGGCGCAATATAGTATCCGTGACCGCTTCGGCCGAATAGCCACGGGTAGATTTGTCGCGCCACAACTTCTGGATCCATTCCAGATTAATCACCGGCACCACGCCAACCAGCAAATCGGGATATTGCGCGATATTGATCTTGTCATGCACGACCGCGCCGTGCAGGCCCTCATAAAACAGCAGATCGGTATCGGGCGGAATGTCTTCCCAGTCGGTGAACGTGCCGGGCTCCTGTTTATAGGGAGCTGCCTCGCGCGCGTCATGCAGGTACTTGCGCCGTTTGCCCGAACCACTTTCGCTGTAGGTGCGAAACAGCGTTTCGAGTTCGGCAAACAGATTGGTATCCGGCCCGAAGTGGCTGAAATTGGCGTTGCCGTTTTTTTCCGCGGCAGCCAGCCGCTCTTTCATTTGCGCACGGTCGTAGCGATGAAAGCTGTCGCCTTCAATGGAGGCGGCGGTCACCCCTTCACGACGGAATATATTTTCGAAGGTTCGGGTCACCGACGTGGTTCCTGCGCCTGAAGAACCGGTAATGGAAATGATCGGGTGGCGTTCTGACATGATTCTGGCCCTTTGATAAATGAAAGATGGCGTTATTGCCGGCATGGCGCAACAGCGTCCGGTAACGGCAATACAAGCGGCCGGCACCTGTGCGCATGGCGGTTCATAGCATGTTCGGCGATTCAGTGAACAAGCTGCGTTCATGGAAAAGCGGATTGGGCGAGTCGACCCTTCGCGGATGCTTGTGGTACTCTTCGATCCGCTCCACTTCGTTCTTTGAACCGAAGATAAAACCGATACGCTGATGAATTTCAGTGGGAACAACCTGCATGACCGGCTCATGTCCGGTACTGGCGCGCCCGCCCGCCTGCTCCATGATAAAACCGATAGGGTTGGCTTCATATAGCAGGCGCAACCTGCCATTGCGAGCTGGCACTTTATTGTCCCGCGGATACAGAAAGACGCCGCCACGCATCAGGATCCGGTGCGCTTCGGCAACCAGCGATGCAATCCAGCGCATGTTGAAGTCCTTGCCGCGTTCACCGGTTTTACCGGCAATGCACTCATCAACGTAGCGGCGTACCGGTTCGTCCCAGAAGCGACTGTTGGAGGTATTGATGGCAAACTCGTTGGTGTCGTCCGGGATCCGCAGATTGGGGTGGGTCAGCATGAACTCGCCCACCTGCGGACAAAGCGTGAAAGCGTGTACGCCGTTGCCTACCGACAGGACAAGCATCGTGGACGGGCCGTAAATGGCATAGCCTGCGGCCACTTGTTTGGCGCCAGGCTGCAAATAGTCTTTGACCGTGGTCGTGCGCCGAGAGTCAGGCGTGCGCAGCACGGAGAAAATACTGCCGACCGCCACATTTACATCAATATTGGACGAACCATCAAGCGGGTCAAACAGCAGTAGATAACGCCCGCGGCTATATGGCTTGGGAATGCTGTACGGTTCGTCCAGCTCTTCGGACACCATGCCGGCCAATTGTCCGCCCCACTTATTTCCTTCGATAAACAGATCGTTGCTGAGAATATCCAGCTTTTTCTGATCCTCGCCCTGCACGTTGGTCGAATCGGCACTGCCATTGACGCCGGCCAGAGCGCCGCAGGCGATGGCATGTGAAATTCTGCGACAGACCAGTGCGATATTGAGGATCACGCTATTGAAGTCTCCTCCTGCTTCGGGAAAGCGGCGCCGCTCGTCGATCAGGAACTGGGTCAGGGTAGGTCGTTGCGGTGTTTGCATGAGTGTCTCCTCGAGTTGAATCATTTGCTGGCGCGTCTTCGGTTGGCCTTGGACCCGCCTTGCGTCCGCTTTCAGCCGGCCTTGAGCAGGGGATCTGCGTGCAGGCATTTGAGCGTGAACAGATCCACCATGGACTGGTGGATGCCGTTGCCTGGCGGCACTGGCAGATCCGGATCGCCCAGGTGCGGCAGCACCAGCATGGCGCCGGCAAAATCCTGGCCTGCGGTGTAATGGGTGGGCGTGATGATGGTTGAAATACCGGCGCGGGCCGCTGCGCGCAAGCCGTTTTCCGAGTCTTCAATAGCAATGCAGTTGGTCGCTTCCACGTCCAGTTCGGCCAGCGCCTGCAGATACACGTCGGGCTCAGGTTTTTTCTTGCCAGGTGTGCTGGCATCGCAAATTGCCACAAAAAATTTTCTCCAGTCCGATCCCAGGCAGTGATGCAACAAGGCCTGTACGTTGGCTGCAGTAGTGGTGGTCGCAATGGCTAGCGGTATGCCGGCGCAATAGGCATCGATAATCAGCCGGTGAATACCCGGACGCAAGGTGACCTGGCCGTTATCGACCAGGCGCGCATATTCCTCGGTCTTGATGGCATGGACTTCCCGAATTTTTCTGGCGGCCTGCAGCGTGCTGGCGCCTTCAGGATCAACAGAAAGCCAATAGTGCGCCATGCGCTCTTTGCCGCCGCTGATTTCCAGCAACTGGGTATACAGGTCTTCGTCCCAGTACCAATCGAGTCCTGCAAGGATAAACGCGGTATTGAATGCGCGCAGATGGACGGTTTCAGTATCGGCCAGTGTCCCGTCCACATCAAAGATCAGTGCCTTGAGCATGTTATGTCTCCCTGTTGTCATGCTGCCGGTCATGCCGGGTGCTGGCTTGCGGGTCGGCAGAGGATGCATCAAAAAAGACCCGACTGGCCCGTATATCCTGGGCGCCAATCGTTTGCAGGGCGGTGTCGCTGACATTGTCGGGGTCACGCATCAGTCTGGATGCGTGACGCAGGCGGGCACGCTCCAGCGCATTGCGCACGCTGCGGGCATTGGCAAAATAGGGTTGCTGCATACGCTTGGCGATGTACTGGGAAAACGCCTGCTGCGCCGGTTCATCAAAGCGATACTGCATGTCTTCAAGCATGATGTCTGCAATCTTTTCCAGTTCTTCGGGGGCGTAGTCAGGAAAGTCGATATGGTGGGCCACGCGCGAGGACATGCCCGGATTGGAAGAAAAAAAGCGATCCATTCTGTCCTTGTAGCCGGCAAATATGACTACGAGATCGTCTCGATTGTTCTCCATGACCTGAAGCAGAATTTCAATGGATTCCTGCCCATAATCACGTTCGTTTTCGGGACGGTAAAGGTAGTAGGCCTCATCAATGAACAGTACGCCGCCCATGGCCTTTTTCAGGACCTCCTTGGTTTTCGGCGCCGTATGCCCAATGTATTGCCCGACCAGATCGTCGCGTGTCACCGCCACAAGGTGGCCGCGGCGCAGGTAGCCCAGCTGATACAGTATTTGCGCCATACGCATTGCAACCGTGGTTTTGCCCGTACCGGGATTGCCGGTGAAACTCATATGCAGGCTGGGCGCGCCGGTACGCAGCCCGCGTTCGGCGCGCAGCTTGTCAACCAGAAGCAGTGCGGCAATATCCTGGATACGTTGCTTGACCGGCGCCAAACCCACCAGTTCGCGATCAAGCTGCTGCAAGGTGGCGGCAATCGCCTGACGGTCTTCGGACGCCGTGCTGTTGCGCGCTGCCTGCTCTTTTTCCGGTGTTGCTGCGTTCAGTGTGGTTTGAGCCATGGTCTTCTCCTTTAGCGTGGGTGTAACGCCGGGGCAATGCCGGCCCCGTCAGGCCGGATCAACGGGTCAGTAGCGGCTGCCTTCGGGGGCAGCAGATACTGCATAGCTTTCAATCGTATAGCGCATGCGCCGTCCGTCGATCTCCTGGCGCACCAGACGAAAGCCTGGTTCGTGTGCCGGACGGTTGACAATGAATGACATCACCACAGACTCCACGGTATGCGTGGAATCGAACGCCGTGACCCGGATATAGTGATTGGGAAAGGTATTGCGTGCCTGTTCAATCTCCTGCAATATGCCGGCGGCATCGCGCAGATCGAACATGGGATTGCCGAACATTTCCCAGAAGGTGTTGCGCGGATGTGGATCATCGGTATATTCAATACCAACGGCCCAGCCGTTATCCAGGCAATATTGCAATTGTTTGGTAATCTGTTCGTTGGTCAGATCAGGAAGAAACGAGAAGGTCCCTTGTGTAATTCGCATGATGTTCTCTCTTGTCGTAAAGTGCTGTGTTCTTGGCCTGCCTGTGTTTCTATTGCATCTGTGATTTCAGGCAACAGACGGCATGGGGGTGTAGTCGGACGTGTCAGTGGATTGATAGTTGAAGGTCACTTCACCCCAGGTGTCCAGCGCCGCACGCAGGGGGCCGCAGTGCTTTGCTGCATCCTTGAGGATTTGCGGGCCTTCTTCTGCAATGTTGCGCCCCTCGTTGCGCGCCAGCACCATTGATTCGAGTGCGACGCGATTGGCCACTGCGCCGGCCTGGATCCCATCTGGGTGGCCAATGGTGCCGCCGCCAAACTGCAGGATTGCGTCATCACCGAACAGATCCAGCAGTTGGTGCATTTGCCCGGCGTGAATACCGCCGGAGGCCACCGGCAATACCTTGCGCAACGCCACCCAGTCCTGATCGAAGAAAATGCCGCGCGGCAGATCGGTCTGCGTGTAGGCATCGCGACAGACGTTGTAGTATCCCTGGACGGTCATCGGGTCGCCTTCCAGTTTGCCCACTGCTGTTCCTGCATGAAGATGATCCACGCCGGCCAGGCGCAGCCATTTGGCAATCACCCGGAAAGACACGCCGTGGTTTTTCTGCCGGGTGTAGGTGCCGTGACCGGCGCGATGCATATGCAAAATCATGTCGTTCTGACGACACCAGTGTGATATGGATTGGATCGCGGTCCAGCCGACCACCAGATCGACCATCACAATGACTGAACCCAGCTCTTTGGCGAACTCAGCGCGGCGGTACATCTCTTCCATGGTGCCGGCGGTAATGTTCAGGTAGCTGCCCTTGACCTCGCCGGTCGCGGCCGATGCCTTGTTAACTGCATCCATCACAAACAGAAAGCGGTCGCGCCAATGCATAAAAGGTTGGGAGTTGATGTTTTCATCATCCTTCATGAAATCCAGGCCACCCTTGAGCCCCTCGTATACCACGCGTCCATAATTGCGTCCGGACAGACCCAGCTTGGGTTTGGTGGTGGCACCCAGCAATGGGCGACCGAATTTATCCAGGCGTTCGCGTTCCACAATAATGCCCGTTGGCGGGCCGGCGAAGGTTTTCACATAGGCGGCGGGAAAACGCATATCTTCCAGCCGGGCTGCTTTGAGCGGTTTGAAGCTGAACACGTTGCCGATGATAGATGCTGTCACGTTGGTGATGGAGCCTTCTTCAAACAGAGAAAGGTCGTAGGCGATATAGCAGAAATATTGCCCTTCGTTATTGGGCACCGGATCGACCCGGTATGCTTTGGCGCGGTACTTGTCGCAAGCGGTCAGCCTGTCGGTCCACACAACAGTCCAGGTTGCTGTTGATGATTCTCCGGCAACGGCGGCAGCCGCTTCGATGGGGTCAACGCCGTCCTGCGGTGTGATGCGAAACACCGCGAGTATATCCGTGTCCGTAGGTTCGTAGTCGCCATCCCAATACCCCATTTGTGCATATTTGAGTACACCGGCTGCATAGCGTTTTTTCTGATCCCTGATCTGGACGTTGCTGATATCGTTCATTGTCTATCTCCTGAGTGCCTTGCATGATCAAGCCGGCAGGATGCTGCGTCTGACCGGTATGAACAAACTATACAAATGGTCATGCTTGAGGTCTAATAATAAATATCGAAGAAAACATAAGCACAGGCTTATAGATCACTATGCGACGTTACACACTGAGACAGCTGGATACCTTTCTGGAAGTGGCCCGTGCCGAGTCTGTATCCAAGGCGGCAGAGAAGTTGCACGTGACACAACCTGCTGTCTCGACGCAACTGCGACAACTGGAAGACGCACTGGGCGTCGCGCTGGTGGAAGCCAATGGCAGGCAGATTCGCCTGACCGCAGCAGGGCGCGAGGTTGAGCAATACGCCATTGCGGCTACGTCGCAGCTCAGTCAGCTTGACGATGTGGTCGAAGGGTTAAAAGGGCTGCAGCGCGGGCGCATCAACCTGGGGATCGTGGGTACAGCAAAATATTTTGTTCCCATGCTGCTGGTGCATTTTCGCAAGCGTTTTCCCGGCATCGAAATCGCGCTGCAGATTCAGAATCGTGATCAGATTTTCAATATGCTTGAGCGCAATGAACTGGACCTGGCCATAACCGGCAGGGTGCCCGAAAGGCTCGATTGTCTGTCCGAGGCCTTTGCCACCAATCCCCTCGGGTTTGTAAGCGCACCGGAGCATCCGCTGTCACGACGTCGTCAGGCGCCGCTGTCCATTTTCAATGATATCGATTTCGTGGTGAGAGAAGCCGGCTCGGGAACACGGGCGACCATGGAGAGCATTTTTGCCCAGAACAACATCAGCCCGCGTATTGTGATGGAGATGCCCAGCAATGAATCCATCAAGCAAGCGGTGATGGCGGGCATGGGGCTGACCTTTCTGTCATTGCGTACGGTAAGGCATGAGCTTGCCGCAGGGCACCTGGCTTTGCTGGACATCCAGGGTACGCCTATTTTGCGGCAGTGGCGCGTTGCGCATCTGCGTACCAAAAAGCTGGCGCCCGCAGCCCTGGGCCTGAAGGCATTTTTAATCAGCGATGGCGCCGCCCTGATCAACGTCTGGGCGTGAGAGCGTAACGGTACACATTGTCACGCATGCGTCACAGTTGGTGTGTTCAGGGGCCGCTATTTTACCTGTGCGGCGCGCACGGGGCATTCACTGCCGCATTGACCTGTTGCCAGTAAGCCTGCAGATGCCCGCAGGCAAAGGGGGCACGGGGCCGGCAAGCAATATGTCGGCAAAAGCCCGGCTGCCTGACAATTCTGGTACGAATATTGCTTTTGTTAGCCTGGAGCCAATATATAAAAATATAAGACCAGGAGAGGGACATGTGGGTAGTCAAGCTTGACGGTGCTCTGGCTCATGATGACACGTTGCAGGATTGGGTTGAAGAACTGAGTACTGTCGGCGGGGGGCGCGTCATTATTGTGCCTGGTCGCTGGCACGGCGCAGATTTTGTCCGGGAGATGAAATCACGCTGGCAATTGGACCGCCTGGTAACGCACAATATGTTGCTGCTTACCGGCGCCCAGTATGGGTTGCTGATCAGCAGCATGGCGCCGCAGATCAGTCCGGTGCTGGATGCGCGCCATGTGCGCCAGACGCTGCAGCGGGGCGGCGTCGCGCTATGGATGCCGCTGTCCTTGATGCGGGATATACCGGATGATCTGACTGACTCGACGATTTCATCCGATAGCATTGCGGCCTGGCTGGCGACACATTTGAATGCAGAAAGGTTGATTCTGGTAAAGACGCGACCCTTTTTCTCGAACGTGAATGTAGCGCAGCATATCCGTGACGGCGTGTTGGATGAAGGATTCCGAAAGTACGCTGATAAACTGGCTTGCCCGGTGACGTTGCTGCATAAAAGCGAGCTGTCGCGTTTTCATTTAATGCTGCTCAATGGCAGCAGTTCGGATTTGCTGGACCGGGCAGGAGAAACAATCAGGGGGTAAATGGCAATTGCCATCTCTGCTATGCATTTTTTTCGCATACATTAAGGTGGTTGCCGGCAATGACATAGGTGGTCAGTCGTGATAGAGTTCAGTCAGAAGGTCAGTTCTTTGGGACCGGCAGGGTTAATCAATAAAACCGGCATACATAGCCGAAGGGGATGACATACATGGATGCACCTCGTTATACACGAGTGGCAATGCTGCTGCATTGGATGATCGCACTGTGCCTGGTAGGGCAGTTTGTTCTGGGCTGGTACCTGGAAAGCATACCCCGGGGTGTACCGGATCGCAGCTATTTTGTGAATATACATAAAAGCACCGGCATGCTGATCGGCCTGCTGATTCTGGCGCGTATTGGCTGGCGCCTTACCCACCGTCCCCCCGCGTTGCCCGTGTCCATCCCAACGTGGCAGCAAAAGGCGGCTTCTGCTACCCATTTTCTGCTTTATTTTTTTATGCTGCTGCTGCCGCTTACCGGCTATATTGCATCCAACTTCAGCAAGTGGGGCGTCAAGTTTTTCAACACAATTGAAATGCCCCCCTGGGGCATCGAAGATAAAGCGATTTATGCGTTTTTCAATCAGTTGCATGGGCTAATTTCCTGGATACTGCTGTGTCTGGTGATTCTGCATGTGCTGGCCGCCGTCTCGCACCTGGTGTCGGGACATCGGGAGGTGATTCATCGAATGCTGCCTGGCTCCTCATCAGGCCGGTAGCACCACTATGTTGTCAAAGGAGACTTAAGGATGAGACAAAAAATACTAATCACAACACTTGCAGCTACATTGCTGTCGTTCGCCACTGCGGCCACAGCGGAACCATTTGCGTATGTGCCTAATGAAGGCGGCGCCAGTATTTCTGTGATCGATGTCGCGACCGACAAGGTTGTGGATACCATCAAGGACCTGGGTGAAAAGCCCAGGGGCCTGGCCGCCAGTGGGGATAATCTGTATGTGAGCCAGAAAACCAATAACCAGCTCAATATTGTAGATTTAAAACAACGCAAGGTGATTGGCAGCGTTAGCCTGGGCGACTCGCCTGAAGGCGTGTACGTGTCGGCCGATGGGCGCTGGATTGCCGCAGCGATTGAAGAGAATAATACGGTTGCCATTATTGATACTCAAACCAATAAAATGGTCGATGAGATCAAGGTGAACGGAGATAATCCCGAGCATGCGGTCTTCTCGCCCGATGGCAAAAAGCTGCTGGTGAGCGCCGAAGACGGGCATTCCGTTGACGTGATCGATTTTTCAGCGCGCAAGGCCGTCTCGGAGATTGAAGTGGGCAAACGACCTCGTGGTATCGGTTATCTTCCCGACAGCAGCAAGGCCTATGTCGCCGCTGAAAACAGCAATGAAGTCTACGTGATTGACTTGCCCAACAATAAAGTCATCAAGAAGCTTGCCGGTGGCGTACGCTCCAATGGTGTGACGGTCAGCCCGGATGGCAGCCGCGTGTATATCTCCAACGGGGGTGATGCAAGCGTATCGGTGATTGATACGGCCAAAGATGAAATCGTTGCCACTGTCAAGGTGGGGCAGCGTCCATGGAACATGGCGATTTCACCCGACGGCAAAAAACTGTATGTGGCCAACGGCCGCTCCAACAGCGTGACTGTGATCGATACGGAAAAGAACGCGAAGATTACCGATATCGCGGTGGGCGAACGTCCATGGGGTGTCTATATCCATTGATCGCTTTGGCCGCGGCTTGGCTGAGCTAGACAGTCGCTGTCGGCTATACGGTGGCAAAAGGGCCCGTTGTTTAGAACGGGCCCTTTGCTGACACATTGCCGGGATGCTTGCTATCCCGGTATTTCTCCCCCGGAAATCGTCATGGATGTGTCCACCTGAGCTGGCTGGCTTTCGGCAAATTTTTCACTTGTGTATACCTGATAAAGTCCGCCGGGTATATTCGGACTTATCACGAAAACATAGCGTTTGGCGGCGAACTTGCCAATTTTCTCCTTCATTGGATCATTGACATAGGGCTGGATCACGATGCGATCGGCCGCGATCTGCTTGTTCTCAAACTTGACATTGACCTTGTCTACTTTGACGTTGCTGTCGGCCAGCGCCAGCCGGATACGCTTGCGAAAATAAACGGTAGAGCCGCCTGTAAATCGCTTCATCTCGGCAATATCGCGCTCCAGGAACCCGAGTAGAGCAGGGTTTCCTTCTGCATGATCAATGGGTGCGATCGGCGTATGGTTCGGGCCAGAAAGAAAATTCACGTTGACCGATGCAGTGCCGTCTTCATGCCGTTGGCGAACGTCTACTTTGACCTTATCATTGATTGTCGTCATGCTGGGACCGGCCTGGCGGTAAGTGTAATCAATAGACTGGCGGGTCGTGTTGGCAAAATGCTTGTCCAGAAACAACTTGCGTTCGGCTTCGGTAATGGGGTCAGATTCGGGTTTTGATGCGGGTGCGGCGGTGCCAGCCGGTTGTGCGGTTGTGGCGTGCTGGCTGGTATTTGCTGCCAGCACGACCGTTGCCTGGCACGATAGCGCCAGCATTAGCGCGATGGCACCAGATCTGAAAATAGGACGGTCAATCATGATTTGTCTCCTGTCTTGTTGGCCGCAGTGGTCAACGAATTCATTCAGTCGTCGTCATCTTCAATGCGATCAACAGGGGCCGTGGCTGTCGGAACATCATATTCTTTCAGAATAGCGGCGATCTCCGGGCCGCTGGAGTCGATCAACTCATTGAGCTTGTCGCGCAGTTTTTTGCTGTCGTGCCGAACACCCATGGCAATGTTGAACGCAAATTGATGATGGCCGATACGGGTGTCAAAGGGCACGACGGTCATGGGTACGCCGCCATCGCCATGCTTGGCGTAGTATCCGGCAATCGGACCCCAGGCAATGGCAATGTCAATTTTGCCGTTGGCCAGATCATGTTCGATAATCTGCCCGGGATACTGTTCCGGGTCTCCGGTTTGCAACTGATACGGCACCATGCGTTCCAGCAGGCTGTGCGACAACAGCCAGTTTACCGGTGGTGTACCGGAGAAGGCGCCGATCTTGATTTTTGACAACGTCGCTTTATCCAGAGACATGATGTCTTCTGGCTTTTTGATACCATCCAGGCCCTTGCCTTTGACGTATACGATGGCGTAGGTTGACGTCATATAGCGCTTGGTGGGAATGCCGCGTTCGAAGCCTGGCGATACACCCGTAACCACGTCGCACTTATAGCGGTCGGTCTTTGGGTCCTTGGCGGTCAGTGTCGCTCGCGTGAAACCCATACGCTGAGGGTGCCAGGTGTGCTCCAGCTTCCAGCCCAGTTTTTTTGCGAACAGCGCAGCGATTTTGTTTTCGTAGCCACTTTCATCCTGTCGGGACATAGGCATATTGTTGGGATCCTGGCACACCCGCAGCACCTTTTCACCGTCCTTGTCTTGCTTTTTCGGTTCCTGCGCCAGCGCCGTTGCGGCAAGCAGGCCTGCACTCAGGGTGAGTGTTACAAGCAATGCAGCACGTGGGATGGGCAGTAATTTATCTGACAGCATGAAATACATCCTTCCGACAACGATCATAACAATTGAAATAAAAAGCGGAAATGCAAGCAGGGCTCATTGAGAGCACCTGCTTATAGTAGCGCTTTTATTTATCCAGCGGGTACACATGTCCGGGTTCCAGCTTTCCATCTGCACGCGCTTTCAGATAAGTGTACAGATTATCAATATTCTTTACCAGGCGCGGTACGCTTTCAAATGGCGGCATGCCCTGTGGCAAACGCCCCTTGAGCACGGTTGTGTTGAATTCTTCGTGCGACAGTTTGTTAATCGCGACGATCAGTGAGGGACCGACAAGACCTTCCTGCTTGGCGCCGTGACAGCGCGCGCAATCGAGTGCTCGCCAGGTTTTCCATCCTTGCAGTACATGGTCATCGGCCTTATTACCTTCCTTGACCACATACTTTACGTCGCCGCTATCGGAGGCTGCTGGCGCGTTTGCGGGCTTGTCAGCTGCCGGTTTGTCTGCGGCTGCTGGCGACTCGGCCGCGGTGGCTGGTGCCGGTGTTGGCGCAGTGGGCTTGGTAGCCGCGCCGGCCGGCACTTGCCGTTTTTCTGTCGATTCGGCCTTAAGGGTGCCTTGTGTTGTTTCTGCGCCCCCGTCACCAAAAGTGGTTGTCGTTGCTGCCAGCATTGTGGTCAGAAGTTGCGTACCAGGGTTGATATCTGCGGCTTGCGCAGAGAAGGTACAGATTCCAGCGATAGCGAGTCCTGCTCCGATTGTGCGTAAACGTAAAGTCATATTGAGTTTGTCCCAGATTTATCATGCAGGCATTGCACATGCCGCCATGAATTTGTGTTTCTTTTGATACCTTGATATTGCAGGGTGAGCGGCGTGAACCGGCCACCCTGCATGACGCTATTTATTGCGTTTTTGTGGTTTTTTCTGCCGCTGCGGTGGCGACATTGTCAGGCAATGCGAAGACCATCAGTGCACCGCCAAGTTCGGTGTATTTGGCCAGATCCTTGTAGCCGCCAACCGCACCCAGGCCGTCGGTAGACTTTTCAAGACCTGCTGCCAGACCAATGCCGGCCCAGCCGCCAATACCGGACAGTACGCCAACGTATTGTTTGCCTTCGTATTTCCAGGTAGTGACGTTGCCAATCACGCCAGAAGGTGTTTTGAACTTCCACAGTTCTTTGCCGCTGGTGTCAACGGCTTTAATATAACCTTCAAGCGTACCGTAGAAAACCACATCACCGGCTGTGGCAAGGGCGCCGCTCCATACGGAGAATCTTTCAGGAATGCTCCACAGGATTTTGCCTTTGTCTGCATCCCAGGCAATGAAGTTACCCATGCCGCCATGGCTGTTGGGGGTAGGGAACATGGACACAGTTGCACCAACGTACGGCTGACCAGCTACATAATCAACTGCAAATGGTTCATAGTCCATGCAGACGTGGTTGGTGGGGACGTAGAATACGCCGGTTTTGGGTGAGAATGCAGCAGGTTGCTGATCCTTGGTACCCAGTGCAGATGGACAGATGCCTTTGACGTTGACGTCTTCACCGCCTTTGGCAGGGCTATATTTGCTGTTGACAACAGGACGGCCGGACTTCATGTCGATTTTGTCGGCCCAATTGATGGTCGGATCGTATTTCTCGGCAACCAGCAATTCGCCTGATTCACGGTCAAGCGTATAGCCAAAACCGTTGCGGTCAAAGTGAACCAGCGCCTTGCGATCTTTGCCACCCACTTTGATATCGGCAAGGATATTTTCATTGACGCCGTCATAATCCCATTCGTCATGCGGTGTCATCTGGTAGACCCATTTGGCTACACCGGTATCCAGATCCCGTGCGATGATGGACATGGACCATTTGTTGTCGCCAGGGCGTTGTGACGGGTTCCAGGTGCCGGGGTTGCCGGTACCGTAGTACACCAGATTCAGGGCAGGGTCATAACTGAACCAGCCCCAGGTGGTGCCGCCGCCAATTTTCCACTGATCGCCTTTCCAGGATTTGAGCGAGGAATCTTTACCCACGGCAGCCATTTTGCCATCGGTCCAGGTCATCGTTTTTTCGGCATCAAACAGCATCTCGTCGTCCGGGCCGGTCGAGTAGGCTTTCCAGGCTTCCTTGCCGTCTTTCAGGTTGTAGGCCAGCAGACGTCCCCGTACACCAAACTCACCACCGGAGATGCCGGTGATGACTTTATCCTTGAAAATATGCGGCGCATTGGTATTGCTTTCACCTACTTTGAAGTCGCCGTTTTTGACCTTCCATACTTCCTTGCCGGTTTTGGCATCCAGGGCCACCATGGTGGTGTCATTCTGTTGCAGAATGATTTTGCCATCGCCGAATGCCAGGCCTCGGTTGACCGAATCACAACACATGATGGTAATTACATTGGGATCCTGGGTAGGCTCGTATTTCCAGAGCAGACTGTGATCCTTCAGGCTGATAGCGAATACCTTGTTGGGGAAGGGGCTGTGAACATACATCACATCCCCAATAACCAGTGGTCCACCCTCGTGTCCCCGCAGTACGCCGGTGGAGAAAGTCCAGGCCACCTGAAGGTTCTTTACGTTGTCCTTGTTGATCTGATCCAGTTTACTGTAGCGCTGGTTGGCAAAATCGCCTGCCTGAACCGCCCAGTTATCCGGGTTTTTCATAGCTTCCTGCAATTGTGGATCCGCCTGTGCCGTGCCAGTAAAGGCCAGCGCACCTGCGACACATAGCATCTGTTTAAGGGTTATCTTAAAAGACATGTCTTCCTCCGGGGTTATCGTTATATATTTCAGAACACGAATTAAAGGTCTTACGGGAACATAGCACGAGCAGCATGCATATGGTCATAGATTGCTATAAGCACAATTCATGCCAATCTGAACAAGGCCGACGTGCACGCGTGCAAATGGCGGTGTATCGA
Source organism: Pseudomonadota bacterium (assembly GCA_023423975.1). Classification (GTDB taxonomy): domain Bacteria; phylum Pseudomonadota; class Gammaproteobacteria; order Burkholderiales; family Burkholderiaceae_B; genus Advenella. The sequence goes on along the minus strand of JAFAEO010000058.1, from coordinate 99,089 downwards.
CGTGTTGGGCACAATCGGGCCGGCGTAGCGGGGTATATCGGTCATCATGTGCATATATATAGGCGGTCAAATGTACCGCAAGCAGAACAAGGTCAGGACATTATGTGTCGTATTAGGACAGGCGCCTTTTTGCGTCGGGCCTGCCACAGGCGCGCGGGCCGATAAGGAGCGGCATCCGAAAAAACATTCATTGGAATGAAAGCCGGTGTTTGGCATGATGAGAACTCGGTTGTATTTTGAAAGTCATGAGCATTGATAACCTGCGGTTGCGCGATTGCCCAGGGTGCAAAGGGACGGTCAAAATCGATATCACAATTGAAATTGCGAGCCAATATTATGGCCGCAGTTGCTGCTATGCACGGATAGGTCAGAATGGTAAATATAATCCCCAAGGAGATAATCACATGTATGATATGAAGCATCTTGCCCATATGAAGGACCTTGATACCGCTGCACCGCAAGCCATGCAGGCGTTTCGCGCATTTGACCAGGCTGCGTTTGCCGATGGCGCTTTGAGTGCACTGCAAAAACAGATTATCGCGCTTGCCGTTGCCGTCACTACGCAATGTCCTTATTGCATTGCAATACATACCAAGCAGGCGCGCGAGGCAGGCGCAACCGATGCCCAGCTTGCCGAAGCCGCGCTGGTTGCTGCTGCAATCCGTGCCGGTGGGGCGGTCACGCACGCAACGCATATGTTCTGATAATCCGCTGCCGGTTGCGGCACCTGGACATCGCATTGGCGCCGACCGGGCGGTGCAACATCCCACTGCAGCGGGCGCATCGTGGTTGTAGTGGTGCTCTGGAACCGGCACAGTGTGTGACATTGTTGTGCCGAAAGCTGCGGGTGCTGCGCCTGCGCGCAGCGCTCAGTGTCGTGGGCCGACGGTCGCTCGTCATGATGCGCAGCGGTGCCTTGCCGGCGATGGCCGCTGGCTGTGGCGCGGGACATGGTTCAGGCTCGAGCGTGGCACAATAATTGCTTGCAACAGGATGGAAGAGGGCGCAATAGGAGGAGCGAACAAATACAGGCAGCGGTTCGCTTGCGCCGTCTTTGATATGCATAGTCTGCTTTATTCGATTCGTAGGACAACATGAAATTTTCCATTAAAAAAATGTTCCCCGCCCTGTTATCTCTGGTCGTTCTAGGCGCAGCGCCGGTCAGCGCCCAGGCTAATGATTTTCCTACCACGACCAGAGTAGAGTACGTGCTGGAGTGCATGCAGAAACATAATCGCGATTATGAATATTTTTATAAATGTTCATGTGTGGTCGATGATATTGCGAAAAACGTAAGCTACAACGAGTTCAACGAAATATCGACCGCTGCCCGTTACGCCCGGTTGGGCGGCGAGCGCGGCAGTGTCTTTCGCGACCCGAAAGACGTCAAGCGCATGAGTAAAAAATACAAAACGCTGGAGGCCAATGCCAACAAAGCCTGTTTTGTGAAGGCACCGGCCGATGATGATGACTGAGGTCGTGTCTGCTTAATATATGCATAGACGCACGGTGCATGCAGTGGTCGTGTCAGTTGTGCTGATGATGCTGGCTGGCCAGGCATCTGCTGGGGTGATGGAATGAAGAAGCAGTCTGCGCAGGCTGTTTATTTCTTTGAACGGCAGTTTTGCCGGCCCGGCGCTTCTCTTTTTTGGATATTGCTATGCATTGCGCGCCTGTCAATGTTAGCTGCAGTCAAGAAGTGACAGCGATAAGTGTAGTCAGCAGACTGTTCTGGCTGGGGGCCGAGGGTATGAGCCGGTTCGGTACGCCATAAATGTTGTCAGAAGTCTGCACTCTTGAATTTCAATTTGTTCTTGCGTTCATGCCGCGTAGCAGGATAAGGCTCGCCCGGAGTGCACAGGTAACACTGTGCCAGCCCCATTGACGGGCCCGTCCTGAGCCGATGACGCCAATAACGGCAGCGCCAAACATATATTTGGACGCTGTTTTAAACGAGCTTTGGGCAACGTATTGCTAGGGTATATCACTAATTGCAGAAACATAGGGCTACAGGTAAAACGGTCATACTTGCTGCACAAATGATAAGCATTTGATAACAACGATCAAAATTTAACGATACTTTCTGGGAGGAAAGATATGAGTGAGGATATCGTTCAACGGGTGATTGCGAACCCGAAATACAAAGAAATGACGCGAATGCGCAGCACGTATGGCTGGGTCTTTTCGGCCATTATTCTGGTTGCGTATTATGTCGGTTTTATTGGCATTATTGCGTTTGACAAACAATTGTTCGCCCAGTCCATCAGTGGTGGCGCCATGACTTGGGGTATCCCGGTAGGTTTTGGTCTGATGATTCTGATCATCGCACTGACCGGCGTCTATATTTTGATTGCAAATTCAAAATTTGATGCCATGGAACGCAGCCTGTTAAATGACGTAGGGGCAACTCATGAATAAAGGTGTGTCGCGGTTTCTGATCGGTATAGCATTTACCGGCCTGTTTTTATCCCTTGCTTATGGTGCAGACGCCATCGGGGAAACCACCAAGCAGCAGGTCAATATAACGGCGATCATTATGTTCGTCGTTTTTGTTGGCCTGACGCTTTTTATCACCAAATGGGCCGCTGCCCGTACCAAATCGGCCTCGGATTTTTATACGGCAGGTGGTGGCATTACCGGCTTTCAGAATGGCCTGGCGATTGCGGGCGACTATATGTCTGCTGCATCCTTTCTGGGAATTGCCGCGCAGGTCATGGCCAGTGGTTATGACGGCCTGATCTACTCTATCGGCTTTCTGGTGGGCTGGCCTATCATTATGTTCCTGATGGCCGAGCGCCTGCGTAACCTGGGCAGATTCACCTTTGCCGATGTCGCCAGCTACCGCTTTGCCCAGATGCCGGTACGTACTTTTGCCGCCTGCGGCACCATTGTGGTGGTGCTGTTCTATCTGATTGCTCAAATGGTAGGCGCTGGCCAGCTGATCAAGCTGCTGTTCGGTCTGGATTACTGGATTGCGGTTGTAATCGTGGGTGTGCTGATGATGGTCTACGTGCTGTTTGGCGGGATGACTGCCACCACGTGGGTGCAGATCATCAAAGCTGTCATGCTGCTTGCGGGCGCTTCGTTCATGGCCTTTATGGTAATGAAACTGAACAACTTTTCTTTTGAAGCGCTGTTTTCCAAGGCCATTGAGGTCAAGACCGCGGGCGCACTGGCTGCAGGTAAAACGGCCGAAGAGGCGGCGGCGGCAGGCAAGTCCATCATGGGGCCGGGTACGTTCATCAAGGATCCGATTTCTGCCATTTCCTTTGGTATGGCCCTGATGTTCGGTACTGCCGGTCTGCCGCATATTCTGATGCGTTTCTTCACCGTGCCCAATGCCAAGGAAGCGCGTAAATCGGTTTTCTGGGCGACAACCTGGATCGGGTACTTCTATGTGCTGACCTTCATTATCGGTTTTGGTGCGATCATTTTCGTTTCCACCAATCCTGATTTTCTTGATGCGAAGGGCGGGCTCATCGGCGGGGCCAATATGGCGGCGGTGCATCTGGCCGATGCCGTGGGCGGACATATTTTCCTGGGCTTTATCTCGGCAGTGGCTTTTGCCACGATTCTGGCTGTGGTGGCTGGGCTGACCTTGTCGGGCGCCTCTGCAGTATCACATGATCTATATGCTTCGGTGTTCCGCAAGGGTAATGTTGATTCTGCGACCGAGCTGCGGGTATCACGTATCACGACGTTCGTGCTGGGTGTGCTGGCTATTTTACTGGGCATCCTGTTCGAGAAGCAGAACGTGGCTTTCATGGTGTCACTGGCGTTTGCCATTGCGGCATCGGCCAACTTCCCGGTTCTTTTCCTGTCCATTATGTGGAAAAAAATGACCACACGCGGCGCCGTTATTGGCGGCTTCCTGGGGCTGATATCCTCGGTCGTGCTGACCATCGTGTCACCCGATGTATGGGAAGTGACGTTGGGTAATCCTGTGGGCAGCGCGCTATTCCCTTATAAGTCACCAGCACTGTTCTCCATGATCATTGCCTTCGCTGGTATCTGGTTCTTTTCTATAACCGACAAGAGCAAGCGTGCCGCAGTCGATATTGCTGCATACGACGCCCAGCGCGTACGTGCAGAAACCGGTATCGGCAGCAGCAAGGCTTCGGCGCACTAAACAGCGCGTTATTGCCGGTAAGCACGCGACTTCGGTCGCGTGTTTTTTTATGGCCGTCAGCTAAATGCAACATTTCCTTAAAAAAGAAGAAGGAGAGCAGGCAAGGGCTTGCATTGCTGCGAGGTTTCTGGCTATAATCATTTTCTTAATTGATCCCCGATAGCTCAGTCGGTAGAGCGACGGACTGTTAATCCGCAGGTCACTGGTTCGAACCCAGTTCGGGGAGCCAAACAATTTTGCAGTAATATCAACGAATTAGCCACCTTTTTAGGTGGCTTTTTTGTTTGTCTGGCGTCAATGAGCCGTTTAGATCATAGATAAATCAAATATCGGGTCGACAACCCGGGGCATGGTTTTGTTGCTCATCGTCCACTGGGTCAGGGACCATTTTAGTTATTACATTAATGACAGTGGCGACTGTTGTTTTTATTATCGTTGTGGCAGCCATTTCGATCAGTACGGCCACCGTGAGCAAACGATGTTGCGGTAAACATGAGCAAAAGCATCATTAATACAATCTTCTTCATCCCTATCTCCTTATACATGAGCGCCCACCATAGTCAGTTTTGTTACGTTATGACATAAGTGTTTTCACTTAGCAATAATATCGAATTGCTGGGGTTGGATATTGGCTGGGCAGAAACATAGGCGTGTAGCAGAACAGTGATATTCCACAAGCCAAGGGGTACATTGGAACTTGCTGTTTTGTTCGGCGCTGAGCAAGAAGCGCATGGCGGATTTTGATAATTTTTGATCATGTTAGAGATGCTTCGACATTCGCGTGATCATGTCATCATTGTGGCTGGCGAAACGTAGCGATAACCAATCTGTCGTTGTTTGCTGATTTTTGATAGTTACCGAAAGGCATTCAGTGACACTGCAGCCCGTGTATGGAAGGTCGGTTGCGCCAGTTGGGCATGATTTAAGGGATTCTGCTTCCTTGTCTCATTCCCGCAGCAGGACCGGGTTCCAATAGAGAGAAAAGGCGATGTCAGGCCGAATCGATTGCGGCCTGACATCGCCCCGGTATGCGTGTGCAATTGGTTAGCGGCGATTGCTTTTGCCGTCATGGAGTTGCATTTCTATCTGGTCCAGCCATTTGTCACGAGCGAATCTGTCCGCTCGATACCAATCCCTGTATCCTTTGTCCGTTACGTTCGATTTTAACCAATGGTCAAACTCCGGACCTTCTTTTTTTGACAGGTCTACACTGCGTTTACGTCTGCGAAATGGCATGTTCATACGTGCTCCTTATTCGAGTTGTTAACGAAGTAGAGCTTAAAATGTAACATGCTCCATACGGATGGTTGTTACAAAATACATCGGAGAGGGGTCAATAGCAATCGGGTAATCAGAGTTCTGTGCTGCGTGCAACTGCCTGGATGCAAGGCAAGCCCTGGATACAAGCCGACGCAAAAAGTCACAGCTGCCAACGAGCATGCAAAAAAGTTTTTTGCTCGATCTTTGCGACTGCGCAGCGCATCGCTGGTTTCAAAGCGTTCTTTACCTGCTGACAACAGCCAGAGCGCTTGTGGCAGGCTGGCCCTGACAAACCAGAGGCATTTGGTGGCATACCCGAAGGCGGCGTTCACGCTGCGCTGGTCAATGCAAAAAACTGTGGGATAATCTGCTTATTATATTGGGTATGAGCAGGGCGCAAAAAAAGCATCCGTGTATGGCAGGCATTGTCAGGCGGTGTATGATAATTGCGATCGGTCCAACCCCTGTTCCGGAGTAGATGATGAAGAGAATGCGATGGCTGTTGCTGGGATGCCTGATCAGTGCGGGGCTGGTAGCGTGTGCGGTTCCCAGTAAAACCGATCTGATGGGAAATGCTGATTATTTTGATCCGGTTTTTCTCAATAAAAACCTGATCAAGGACAAGACAACCGAGGCTCAGACGATCCAGGTTTTTGGCGAACCCGATCGCACGACCCGCAATTCCAATAACGAAACCACACTCAAATACGCGCGCAAGTCGTCTGGCAGTATGGCGGGCAATATGGTTGGCGCTGTACCGGTTGTCGGGCCCATGGTGGATTCTGCGGGCAGGCTGCTTAGCCCCGGCAAAGCCGATGTGGGTAAGCAGGTTTTGGAGATTAAGTTTGTCAATGACGTTTTTCAATCCTGGGAAATGTAATTCCCGGGCCGATAGGGGTCCGTATTGCGGGCCCGTTCACTTTATGGAGTAAGCCGTATGAAAGGTTTTGTCGATGATATCGAAGAATTGACCGTGAACAATGATCTTTACCGCAAGGTGCTTTACACGGGGAAAAATCTGCAATTGGTCTTGATGACGCTGCAGCCTGGTGAAGAAATCGGGGAAGAAGTTCATGAAGGCCATGATCAGTTCTTTCGCATCGAAGAAGGCAAGGGCAAAGTCGTGATTGACGGACAATCGCATGCCATCGAGGATGATGACGCGGTAATCGTTCCTGCCGGTGCCCGCCACAATGTGATCAACAGCGGCGATCAGCCCCTGCGTCTGTACACGATTTACGGTCCGCCCGAACATCGTGATGGCGTGGTGCATGCTACCAAGCAGGATGAGCAGGAAGAGCATTTTGACGGCAAGACCACGGAGTAGGTCAAGCTTATGACAGCGCCGGCTATTGCCGATCTGCAGGCCTTCATGCAGCAGCACGCGGGCCTGTTGGTGATTACCGGCGCCGGTTGCAGCACCGATTCAGGCATCCCGGCCTATCGCGATACCGACGGGGCATGGATGCGGCCGCCGCCGATGACATTTCAGCAGTTCATGGGTACCGAGGCGGCGCGCCAGCGCTATTGGGCGCGCAGTATGGTGGGCTGGTCGATGTTTTCTGGCGGCAAACCGAATGCGGCGCATCGGGCCTTGCAATCGCTTGAAGCCAAAGGCTACACAGGTCTGCTAGTGACGCAGAATGTTGATGGCCTGCACCGGCAGGCTGGTCAATCCCGGCTGCTGGAGCTGCACGGCTCCCTGGCAAACGTGGTCTGCATGCATTGCAATAGTAGATTTGATCGCGTGAATTATCAGCAGCAACTGCTCAATGAGAACCCCGCCTGGGCGGATATGAAGGCTGTCATGGCGCCGGATGGCGACGTGGACCTTGAAGCAGATTTTTCTTCCTTTCGTATTCCGACTTGTGGCCGGTGTGGTGGCATTCTGAAACCGGACGTGGTGTTCTTTGGTGAAGCGGTTCCGCGCGCCCGTGTCGATGCCGTCTATCAGGCTCTGGAGCAGGCCAGCGCCGTTCTGGTGGTGGGCTCCTCATTGATGGTTTATTCGGGCTACCGTTTTGTGCGCGACGCTGCTATACAGGGCAAGCCGGTGGCGGCCATCACGCTGGGAAAAACACGTGCCGATGCGGTACTTGCGCTCAAACTGAATGCCGCTTGTGCTCCGTTACTGACTGCACTTGACGCCGTTCTGGCGCAGGTCTCTTCAGAGGCTGACGGGGTTTGCCGGGATCGGCTGGCAGCGGTATAGAAGACACGCATGGGGAAACCGAAACAGACAGCTTGTATTCGATATATCCGATACCGGATGCCGCAAGGATGCTACATGTAAAGGGTGGTGGCCCACAGGGACAGCAAGCCAATGGTCACAAAAAAGGCAATGACGTAGCAAAGCAGCATAAGCAGGGTTTTTCGTTTTCGGTCCATGATCTTTTCTTAATATTTACATCTATCATTATACGACCTGTTTTGAACCGAAGGCGTCCGGCGCCTTACAAAAGCGGCAGGCTCAAGCTATAATTCAAATTTCCTGCTACGGCCCTTTTCGCGGGGCCCTTACTCCAATGACAAAGTATGTATTCGTTACCGGCGGCGTGGTCTCTTCGTTAGGCAAGGGAATCGCCGCCGCGTCGCTTGCGGCTATCCTTGAGTCGCGTGGTCTGAAGGTGACCATGCTCAAGCTGGATCCGTATATCAACGTGGATCCGGGTACGATGAGCCCCTTGCAGCACGGTGAAGTATTCGTCACCGAAGACGGCGCCGAAACCGATCTTGATCTCGGCCACTACGAGCGATTCATTTCGGCTCGCATGCATAAATCCAATAACTTTACCACTGGCCAGATTTACGAATCCGTGCTGCGCAAAGAGCGCCGGGGCGACTATCTGGGCAAGACCGTGCAGGTTATTCCCCATATTACAAATGAAATTCAAGATTTCATCATCCGCGGTGCAAGGCAGGCCTGGGATGGCCAGACCGACGTGGCCATTGTGGAAATCGGCGGCACGGTGGGGGATATTGAATCCCTGCCATTTCTTGAGGCGGTACGGCAAATGAGCCTGCGTCTGGGGCGTAATGGCGCGGCTTTCGTGCATTTGACACTGGTGCCGTTTATCGCTTCTGCGGGCGAGCTCAAAACCAAGCCAACGCAGCACTCTGTGCAGAAGTTGCGCGAAATCGGTATCTACCCGAACGCGTTGCTGTGCCGTGCCGACCGCGAAGTGCCAGAAGACGAGCGGGCCAAGATTTCTCTGTTTTCCAATGTACCGCTGGATGCCGTCATTTCCGTATGGGATGCCGATTCCATCTACAAAATTCCGTCCATGTTGCATAACCAGAAACTGGATGAGCTGGTTTGCGATGCGCTGGCCATTTCTCCGCCGCCGGCCGATCTGTCCATGTGGGACGGCCTGATCGATGCGCTGGAACATCCACAGCATGAGGTGCACATTGGTATGGTCGGCAAATATGTCGATCTGACCGAGTCATACAAATCGCTGATCGAAGCACTGCAGCACGCCGGTATTCATACCCGTTCCAAAGTCGTTATCGACTATATCGACTCCGAGGATCTGGAAGGCGGTGCGGTTGAAAAACTGGCTGCGCTGGATGCCATTCTGGTGCCGGGCGGTTTCGGCAAGCGCGGCACCGAAGGCAAGATTCGCGCGATACAGTATGCGCGTGAAAACAAGGTACCTTACCTGGGGATCTGCCTGGGCATGCAACTGGCCGTCATCGAATTTGCCCGCCACGTGGCTCAACTGGGTGGTGCCAACAGTACCGAATTTGATCCGGCGGCCCCGCATCCGGTAGTGGCGCTTATTACCGAGTGGATGGATCGCGAAGGCAAAGTGGAAAAACGCACGGCGTCTTCCGATCTGGGCGGCACAATGCGCAAGGGCGCCCAGCGCTGCCCGGTCAAGGAAGGCACGCGCGCCTATGATATATATGGTCCGGAAGTCAACGAGCGCCATCGCCACCGGTATGAGGTGAACAATGTCTATGTACCGCGCCTTGAAGAAGCCGGCATGGTCATCAGTGCCCGTACCCCGACCGAGAACCTGCCGGAAATGATGGAAATTCCGAGCCACCCATGGTTCATGGGGGTTCAGTTCCATCCTGAATTTACCTCTACGCCGCGTAATGGTCATCCGCTGTTTTCCAGCTTTATCCGGGCAGCACTGGATAACCAGAAACAGCGGCAGAACCAGGGATAAGGATATCGCCATGAATCTTTGCGGCTTCGATGTTGGACTGACCAAACCCTTTTTTCTGATTGCCGGCCCGTGCGTGATTGAATCGCGCCAGATGGCGTTCGATACCGCGCGCTCGTTGCAGGATATTACCGGGCGCCTTGGCATTCCATTTATCTACAAGAGTTCTTTTGACAAGGCCAACCGCAGCTCGGGCGCCTCTTATCGCGGACCTGGAATGGACGAAGGCCTGCAGATTCTGGCCGATATCCGGGAACAGCTGAATGTACCTGTCTTAACCGATGTTCACGACATTACCCAGGTAGAACGCGTCGCAGCTGTCGTTGATGTATTGCAGACGCCGGCTTTCCTGTGCCGCCAGACCGATTTCATTTCGGCCTGTGCTGCCACCGGCAAGCCGGTCAATATAAAGAAAGGGCAGTTTCTGGCGCCGGCCGATATGCTGCAGGTCGTGGCCAAGGCCAAAGCCGCTGCCATTGCGGCCGGTGGCGATGGCGCCAACATCATGGTTTGTGAACGCGGGGCCTCTTTCGGCTATAACAATCTGGTCTCGGACATGCGTTCGCTTGCCATCATGCGCGCAACAGAATGTCCGGTCGTTTTTGATGCGACGCATTCGGTGCAGTTGCCTGGCGGTCAAGGCACGTCCTCTGGCGGCCAGCGTGAATTTGTGCCCGTGCTGGCGCGGGCGGCCGTTGCGGTGGGGGTGTCCGGTCTGTTCATGGAAACGCATCCCGATCCTGCCGTGGCGCTATCAGACGGGCCGAATGCTGTACCCCTGGCGCATATGGAAGCCCTGCTGCGCTCGCTCACTGACATTGATCGCATTGTCAAAGGCCAGGGTTTTATCGAAGACCAGTTCAGCGCCTGATTGCGTCGTTCGCGGCTGACATGAATATTGTTCAGTCAGCAGGCGTTGTCAGGCCGGCGGCACACATAGCCCGGTAAGCGTTGATACCGGCGTTTACTTTGAACGGGAAGTATGGTTACCAGAACAATCGAAGTGAATGAGGAAAAATCGGCATCGGGACGATTGCTGCCGTTTCGGCAATCCCTGATGGCGGTGCTGGGTATCTGTTTTGTCGGTATGCTGGTGGGGTTGGATCAAACCATCGTCGGCACCGCCTTACCCACCATCGTGGCAGAGCTCAATGGTTTTGAGCTCTATGCATGGGTTGGCACGTCCTATCTGCTGGCCTCGGTCATTACTGTTCCTATCTGTGGTCGCCTGAGTGACTATTACGGACGCAAGCCATTCGTGGTTGCGTCCGTTATTATTTTCACCATTGCTTCGATGCTTTGCGGGATGGCCGGCAGCATGACGCAATTGGTGCTGGCCAGGGCCTTGCAGGGCATTGGTGGCGGGATGCTGGTCGGCACCGCCTTTGCCTGTGTGCCGGACTTGTTCCCGGACGCCAAAGTGCGTCTGCGCTGGCAGATTCTGCTCAGTTCATCTTTTGGCATTGCTTCGGCGGTTGGTCCTTCCCTGGGCGGGTTTCTGACCGAATATTACGGCTGGCGCTCGGTGTTCTATGTGAATCTGCCGGTTGGTTTGATCAGCTTGTTCTTTATCTGGCAATATTTGCCGCTGATCCGTTACAAGCGTGAACAGACAATTCGTCTGGACTGGCAGGGGGCGGTGCTAATCGCGCTGTTCCTGGGCTGTCTGCAACTGGCGGTGGAATTGTTTGCCACGCATGGCATTTCCTGGCAGGTTGGCTTGTTTTCCGTTGTGTCGGTCGTGGCGTTTATTGTCTTGATACGCTGGGAGCGACGTTGTGCTTTTCCGCTACTGCCTCTGGAAGTTTTCCGCGATCGCAGTCTGGGCACCATGTTTACCTTGTCGCTATTGACCGGCTTCGTGATGTTCGGCATGCTGTTTTATATCCCCCTGCTGCTGCAGGGCGGTTTCGGCTATTCTCCAAATGACGCCGGTATGCTGGTCACACCGTTGGTGGTATGCATTACGGTGGGCAGTATCCTGAGCGGCCGCATCGTTATTCGCCTGGCGCGGCCCAACTGGATTCTGTATATTGGCTTTGTCTTGACGGCGATCGCCGTGGCTGGTGTTGTGTTTTATAAGCGTGATATGTCGCAGCTGGTCTTTTTGCTGTACATGACGCTGGGTGGTGTCGGCCTGGGTTTTATTATGCCCAATCTGACGATCTTTAGTCAGGAGTTGTCCGGCCGCAATAATCTTGGCATTGTGACGGCGCTGGTGCAGTCTATCCGCATGATTGGCGGTATGCTGGGAACGGCCATTATCGGCACGATGGTCAATTACTACTATCTTGCCGGCATTCAGACCGATGCAAAAAAAATCGGTTCTCCGGAGCTGGTGCTGGCCTTGTCTGATCCGCAACTGCTGGTCAGGACAGACAGTCAGGCGGGGCTGATTACGGAAATGGCCAGCCTGGGACAGAATGCACTGCCTTGGTTGCAGGTGGCACGCGAACATATGGTCGGGGCGATCGAATCAGGCCTGATGGTGGTGTTTGCTGTGAATGTGATCGCTCTGTTGTGGCTTTACAGGCTGCCCCTAATCCGCTTTGCCAGCTTGGGTAACACCGTGGCTGAGGCGCCTGCCGGCAGGCGGCGGCCGGGCAAGGGCAACGGCTAGCCAAAAAAGATATAACGAGTGTCGCCTGCTATCGCAGGGGACGGCGTGACGGGTACAGAACTAACGCAACCGGTCGGCGGTCAATGCAGGTAGTGGCGTCGGACCCATTGCAGCATGGCGCGGTTGCGCCGTTTGTCTGTGTACCAGCCGGCGATTGTCCGGGCTAAAATGTAAAAAAAGAGATACAAGTTCATTTGCCGGCGGATGCAAAATTACAAGATTGGCTGAGTAAGGTACAATCTACGCAATAAAACCCCATCAAAATCACTGTTTATCAGGCAGGAAAGTCATTACCATGAGTGCAATTGTTGATATTATCGGTCGCGAAATCCTGGATTCCCGCGGGAATCCAACCGTAGAGTGTGATGTATTGCTCGAATCCGGCGTTATGGGGCGGGCTGCTGTACCGTCTGGTGCCTCTACAGGTACGCGCGAAGCTGTTGAATTGCGTGACGGTGACAAAGCCCGTTACCTGGGCAAGGGCGTGCTCAAGGCAGTGGAAAATGTCAATACCGAAATTTCTGAAGCGCTCATGGGCCTGGATGCGCAGGAGCAGACCTTTATTGACCACACCCTGATCGATCTGGATGGAACCGAAAACAAGGAGCGTCTGGGCGCCAACGCACTGCTGGCGGTCAGTATGGCCGTTGCCCGTGCTGCAGCCGATGAGTCCGGTCTTTCCCTGTATCGCTATTTTGGCGGCAGCGGCCCCATGAGCATGCCTGTGCCCATGATGAACGTCATCAATGGCGGCGCCCATGCCAACAATACGCTCGATATGCAGGAATTCATGATTCTGCCGGTGGGCGCGACCAGTTTCCGTGAATCGCTGCGCATGGGTGCAGAGGTTTTTCACGCCCTGAAAAAACTGATCCATGGTCATGGCATGTCTACGGCGGTGGGCGATGAAGGCGGCTTTGCACCCAATGTGGCTAACCACGAGTCTGCCATTCACCTGATTCTGAATGCGATTACTGAAGCTGGCTACGAGCCTGGCACCCAAATCGCGCTGGGTCTCGATTGCGCCAGCTCCGAGTTTTACCGTGACGGCAAATACCATTTGGCCGGCGAGGGCAATATTTCCCTGACGTCGGCCGAGTTTGCCAATTTGCTGGCCTCCTGGTGCGACAAATACCCGATTATCAGCATCGAAGACGGTATGGCCGAAAACGACTGGGATGGCTGGAAAATCCTTACAGACCAGTTGGGCAAGAAAGTGCAGCTGGTGGGCGACGATCTTTTCGTTACCAATACGAAAATCCTGAAAGAGGGCATCCAGAAAGGCGTTGCCAACTCCATTCTTATCAAGATCAACCAGATTGGTACACTGACAGAAACCTTTGCGGCCATTGAAATGGCCAAACGCGCGGGTTATACAGCGGTCATTTCACACCGTTCCGGTGAAACAGAAGACTCCACGATTGCCGATATTGCCGTAGCTACCAATGCCATGCAGATCAAGACCGGCTCGTTGTCTCGTTCGGACCGTATGGCCAAGTACAACCAGTTGCTGCGTATCGAGGAAGAACTGGCAGAAGTGGCCCGCTTCCCGGGTCTGGATGCGTTTTACAATATCCGTTAAGCGCTGCGGCGCGAGTATTGAGCATTTGTCATGCGCTTACTATACCTTGCCCTGATGGTTGCCTGTGTGGCCATACAATATCCGCTGTGGTGGGGGGAAGAAGGGTGGGCGCGCGTGACAGTGCTCAAGCAGCAACTGGAAGCCCAGGAAGAGAAGAACAAGGCTTTGCTGGCGCGCAATAATGCGATGGACGCGGAAGTACATGATCTGAAAACCGGTACCGATGCGCTTGAAGATCGCGCCCGTATTGAAATGCGCATGATCAAAAAAGACGAAACCTATGTGCAGATCCTGACGCCGAACGAGCCGCAGCCGGATGTGCCGGTAAGCTACGAAGTACCAGGAGCACCCAAGGCCAAGGCAGCTTCCGCTGCGACAGCCAAGCCTCAGGCCTCGGGCAAAGCCCAGGCAAAAGCGACAACTGGTACACGTGCAAAGCCTGAGAGCGGCAAGCCGGCCAGATCTTCAAAACCCACACAGCAATAGCTGTTAGGTAAGTTTTTTCCTTGTGGGCGTTGTCCGCCCTGAACAGGCCGGATCAGGCCTGACCCGAATCAGAACCCGTTCAAATAAAAACCGTTCGAATCCGGGTCAATCAGGCCACAATCAATACAATTTCGAATACCCCCGTACCGGTCGTCTTGCGCTTATCCATTGCACTTATGGCTGGCAGGCCGACTCGGTTGGCAACGCATCTTCGGGAGCCCCGGTATTTGTAAGCGATGCGTCCGGCGGCTGCCGTCTAGTCGTGGCATCGGCATCAGGCTTGCTCTGCGAGGCAGGCATGGTGCCCGGTTGGGTAGCATTGGGTATTGCCGGCTGAGAGGTAATGCTGCCTACTGCGCCGCCCTTGTCACCACTGCCTCCGGTCTTTGCATTGGGCTTGCGTAGCGGTCCCGGTGAGTTGGCAAATGCGCTGTGCTGACTATAGCGAACGTGGGTTGTTTGCTCGGACAGCCAGAGCACCGGATGCGATTGCATTTCAATTGTAATTGATGCGCTCATAGGCAGTGCGCCCTGGGTGGCCAGCGGCGATCCGGATGAATCGATTGCGCCGAACACGTTACGCAACAGTGCTCGCATGCCCGGTACGACTGGCACATACAAATAGCGTGCCTGCAGTTGCAGGGTGTTGGCATCGTAGATCGTGCTGCCCGAGGCGGGACCGCGCGGATATAGTTGATATTGTCTTTGCTGATAATTGTTATTGATGGCGGGGTTGCCGGTTTGTACGGCAATGGGAAGATCTTTTTGCATGAAGTCTGCAAATTCGGCAATACTGGGATGAGTAATGGCGATGTCCCATGCGAGCCGGCCGCTGTCTTGCTCGATTCGTTTCAGTTGTTGGCGCATCCGTTCGTGCGGGCTGCGAAAATCGCCCGCCGGTGCATACAGTGGAGTCAGCGCATCCAGGAATGCGTCTTCGATGACCTGTGGCCTGGCGTGATTTACACTGCCGGCACGGCCGGCCTCAAGCAAGGCAAGACTGACTGCTTCACGCGTCATATACCAGCGCGAGACTTCATAGCCCGCCATGGCAGTAAACAGCAGGGGAAGGGCGACAACGAGAAATTCCACCATCGCAAAGCCACGCTGGCGTGCCAGCCGGATGGCTGAAGTTTTCGATCGCATGCAGCCAGGACGGGGTGTCTGGACGAGCGTAGTGTGGCGACGAGGCCAGAACAAAAAAAGAATGGGCGGGAAAGTGTATTGCATCCTCGCAGTGTGCGCAAAGCGAGGGCAAATGTATAGTGTGGATTTCTACGCTGGATAAGTAAGTGCTGCGGTAACCGGGGCGTGCCGTGAGAAGTAATGAGAACAACTGTCTAGCACAACCCGTGTTTGCAGACAGCTGATGAGAAGGAAGGCAGCCGCCAGCATAGCGGCGCTCCGTCTGTCGCTACCGGGCCAACCGGCATGTTTGCCCGTTGCGGTTCAGTTTAATGCGCGATGGGTTCGGGCGGATCTTCGGGTGACTGGCCATCGATAAACAGACGGGCGCAATCGACCGCATCGAAGGTATACGGCTTGCCGCAGAAATTGCAGGCAATGTCCACTTTGTCCTGTTCGCTCAGAATGCTCTCAATTTCATCTCGCCCGAGCATTTTGAGCATATTGCCGACACGTTCACGTGTGCATGGGCAAAACCAGCGCACCGGTTGCGGTTCGAAGGTAAGTAACGGCTCTTCCCAGAACAGGCGGTGAATCAGTGTTTCAGGAGACTCGCTGAGCATTTCCTCCTGAGTCAGGGTCTGCGCCAGAATGCGGGTGCGCTGCCACGATTCCTGGTGCGCTTCGCTATCATCGGCCGTGCCACCGTGATCGGGCAACCGCTGCAGCAGCAGACCGGCGGCGCGTTGCGCGTTGGCGGCCAGCCAGATGTGCGTATCGAGCTGCTCCGACTGCTTCATGTAATGCTCCAGAACCTTGGCGACTGAATCGCCTTCCATGGGCACGACACCCTGATAGGGTTGCTGGCCCTCCTGCCGGTCTGTGGGATCCAGAATGACAATAAACCGACCATTGCCGTTGCTGTTGAGCAGCGACTGGAATGTGGCATTATCGGGAACTACAAACTCCTGGCGCAACTGGACAGTGGCGCGCAGGCTCAGGTCGGATTGGCATTCGACCACGATCAGGGCCAGCGGTCCGTCTCCCTGCAGTTGAAGCACGAGCGAACCATCAAATTTAATGTTCGAGGCAAGCAGCACCGAGGCGGCACACAGTTCCCCAAGCAGGTCGCGAACAACTGGCGGGTAGCTCTGATGCGCCAGGCCGGTGTGCCAGGTCTCGGTCAGATCGACGGTCTGGATGCGGGTGCTGCGATCGTCAAGCAGGTATTTCTGTAATTGGTCAGTCGTCATGGCGGGTTGGCGCAAGGCCGAAATTACGTCAGGCGTTTAAGGCCGCTGCGATAGCGCTGCCCCTGCCATACGTAATGAGCAGTATTTTTGTGAATGTTGGCAATTTCGTCTTCGCTCAGCGTGCGTGCTATTTTGCCGATACCGATAACAAGCGAGCCGTCAGGGATGACTTTGCCTTCGGTAACGATGGCGCCGGCGCCGATGATGCAGTTTTTGCCAATGCGCGCATTGTTCAGAACAATGGCCTGCATGCCGATCAGAGAGCCTTCGCCGATGGTGCAGCCGTGCAGCATGGCCTGATGACCCACGGTGACGTTCCTTTCAATGGTCAGGGGAACGCCTTCGTCTACATGCAGTACGCTGCCTTCCTGTACGTTGCTGCCTTCCTGAATCACGATAGGCGCGTTGTCGCCGCGGATGGCCACATTGGCCCAGACGCTGACATCTTTTTCCAGGGTGACGTTGCCAATGACCGTCGCGCTGTCGAAGACAAAAGCGGTGGGGTCGATAGTTGGCGCCAGTTCATCAATCTGATACACGGCCATAATGACTATTTCTCCTTTTTCCTAGCTGCTTACGCTGTCGGTGGTGTCAGTGCCGGCGTCGCGCCAGACGTAGCCATCCTTGTCAATGTGGCCGCGAATGGCGGTTGGGATCCATTCTTGTGGTTCGGCCTGCAACGGATGGATCTGGGCACCGGACCAATAGTTCAATGCAACCGCCGGATCGGGATAGTCGTTCTGGTCTGTCCTGTTGACTGCGATAAAGCCCTTCTGGCCTGTTTTCAGTGGCTTGCCAGCCTGGTCGATAACCGTGATCCGATGGCCCGGATACACGCGGCCCATACTGCCCTGGCGTGGCGCCCATTTTTCCTGGCTTTCGCCAATGATATAGCCAAAGCCCAGCGGCGCGGCAACCACATTGATGTCAACGTTAAAGCGCTCCTTGGCCCATTGACCAAGCGAGGGATCGTAATCGGTATCCAGGCAGCTGATACTGCGGATGGCCAGTTCAAACTCTTCCAGCGTATCGGGGTACTCGCGGATGCGGCGCAAATCCTGGCCGGATGCGTGAATATTGGTTATCTGGTAGTGCTCAAGCAGCGTAAACAGTCGCGGTATGGTGCGTCCTGCCGGGCAGCCGACAATGGATTTGCCGAAATATAGCGTGGGCAGCAGAGCATTGAGCAGACCGTTGGGGCTGTTCCAGTCGTAGGAGGTCCAGAAAATATCGTTGGCTTTCGGAAACCAGTTCTGTGATGCAACAAAGCCCGGCAGGGTGCCGATCAGTGAGCTGTGGTCAAGAAGCACACCCCGCAACGGTTCGTTTTCGGTCGTGGCAGGGTACACCAGAATAGCTGGTGTGGAGGCGCTGACCACGTGAGGTGTGAAGGTGGACGGTTGACGCGCCAGCAGGGTGCGCCAGGAAATGATCCGGTCATCATCGGTATGGATGCCGATGATCTGTTTGACTGGCGAATGATTGTCAACTGCGGAAATAAGTGCAGTAATGGAATGCTTGTCGACCACTGCCACCCGCGCCTGCGAATCATGCAGCCTTTCGGCATATTCGGCGCTGGTCAGGGAGGCGGTCAGGGGCACTACAATCGCGCCCACGGTAAGCACGGCCAACTGTGTAATGGCGCTTTCTGCAGAGTGCTGCAGCGCGACCGCAACGCGGTCCTGCGGCTGGACACCCATGCGGATCAAGCCGTTAGCCAGTTTATTGACCTTTTCGGACAGTTGCCCGTAGGTCAGTAGCGTGAGCTGCCCGACCTGATCTTCGAAATAAATGGCAACCTGGCGTGCTTCGTGCGGGCTGGAGGCCCACCTGTGACAGCAGGCATCCGCTATATTGAATACCGTGGGAACCAGCCATTCAAATGATTTATAGAGTGACGAATAATGATCGGTCATAAGGTGGCGTAAAGAATCGGGGGCGCTAAAGAAATAGGGCAGTGCGTGCAAAAATGATCCTGCCTGCTGCCGGTGGACTTCTGATTCTATCATTGAATCGCTGCCGGCGATAGGTCGGCCAGACGGGTGCCAGCCAGCCTGTCATGCAACATCAGGCCGTCCCGGTCAAACCAGCTGTAAACAAAGTTGAGAAAGGGCGTAAACACAATGAACAGCGTAACCGATGGCCAGCCCAGCGCGTTGGAGGCAAGGTACACCAGATAGGCACCCAACAGCGGGAGCGGCCAGCACAGGACATAGCGCAGCACGAGTTTGCCCAGGGAGGGGCGCGTGCCTTGCCGGGTGACGAGCCGGATATTCCAGGTTTTCATGGGCAGGGTCTGACCGTGTTTTCGCCAGCAGAGCACAAAATACAGGCCTATGGCGACAAACAGCACCGCCTGGCGGGCGCCCAGCAGGGTCAGGCCGCTGCGGCTTTGCGTGAGCGTGTCGAAAATATAATCGGCAAAGAAGACAACGCCGAACAGGAGCACGGCCTCGTACATCATGCAGGCAAACAGGCGCAAACGGGAAGGAGAACGGCGCGACAACAGCGCCGCGTCAGCAGGGGCAGAAGGTTTCATGCAGTAGGCAATCAGGGTTTACGGTAGCTTTCGGCGACCATTTCAAATGAAAACAGGCGGCAGTCAAGCGCCCCATTGTACAGTGGCGTGCGGCGACGCGCTTTCAGGCGCAGTTTTCCGGGCAGTTCCAGGTCGCTGGAAATCACATGCACCTGCCATCCGGCAAATTGCTGTTTCAGGCAGGCGGACCAGTCGCGCCAGAAACCGTCGTCCTGTTCGTCCATTCGTTCCCCATAAGGGGGGTTGGTGACCAGCCAGCCGGCGTTTGTTGGCGGCTGCAGGTCCAGTGCATTGGCCCGGGCAAACTGAATGGAGCCTGGCGCCAGATTGGCGCGCTGCATGTTTTCGCGTGCCGCCTCCAGTGCATGAGGGTTCAGATCGCAGCCGTATAACGGCGTCTCCAGCTCCGGTGCGATGCGGCTCAAGGCATCCTCTTTCAAGGCTGTCCATTGGCGGGCATCGGCATTGCGCAATCGCTCGAAACCGAAGGGACGGGCGATGCCCGGAGGCACGCCTTGTGCGATCCAGGCCGCTTCGATCAGAATTGTACCGCTGCCACAAAAGGGATCCAGCAGGGGTTGGGAAGGATCCCAGCCCGAGAGCGCCAGAATGCCGGCCGCCAGGTTCTCGCGCAACGGTGCTTCGCCCTTGTCCAGACGCCAGCCGCGCTTAAACAGGGATTCGCCGGAAGTATCAAGGTACAGCGTGCCCGAATCCCGGGTCAGAAAAAGGTGCACCCGGGCGTCGGGGCGGACCGTATCGATGCTTGGGCGTTCGCCTTCGCGGTCACGCAGGCGGTCGCAGATACCGTCTTTGGCCTTAAGATTGCAGAACATCAGGCTTTTCATGGGGCTCTGGATGGCCGAGGTATCGACCCGCAGGGAATGTTCAGCGCCAAACCAGCGCTCCCATGGGGCATCGTAAGCCAGTTCGTAGATATCGTCTTCCTTGAGCACCAGGCCATGCGCCACTTGTACCAGGATCCGGGTTGCCAGGCGCGAGTACAGGTTGGCCCGTAAAATGCCTGCCCAGTCGGCTTCGAAGGAGCAACCGGCACGTCCTTTTTCTACCTGTTCAAAGCCCAGCGCCTGCATCTCTTCGCAGAGCACTTCCTCCAGGCCCTGCGGGCACGGAGCGAATACTCTGAATGTCTCGGTCAGACGGGACGAGGGGCGTGGCCGCGCTTGTTCGGATTCGTGCTGCGCACGGGTGGCGCGATCGTCTGTTCTGGCCTGGGGCCTTTTCCTGGTCAGGGGGGCGCCAGGGTTGAAGTCGCGGTTGCCGGCTGCCGGCCTGGGACGTTCCGTGCGCATCGGACGATCGGTGTGATCAGAAGCCGTGCGGCGCGGTTCGTGCGTTTGAGCAGTCCTGTCGCTGCGCGCAGCGGCGCGATCCGTGGGCAAGGGGCGTCCAGATTTGGCAGGGGTTGTTTTTCCCTGGCCGGAACGCAACTGGCTCTGCGCCACGGCGCGCGCCCGTGCACCAGAGCGTACCCTGGGCTTTTCGTCGCTATCGTCGGCTTTGCGCGGCGCACCGCTAAGACTGAGTTTCTTGCGGCTTGGGGGTGTATTGTCATCGGTCATGGCTAAGCCTGTCAGAAAGGTTTGGTGACCACAAGAATGACCACCGCCAGCAGTAGCAATACCGGTATTTCATTGAACCAGCGATAAAAGACATGGTCGCGCTGGTTGCGGCCCTGTACAAATTTTCTGTAGATGCGAAAACAGGCGTGATGGTAGCCGATAATCAGCAGCACAAAAAGCAATTTCGCATGCAGCCAGCCATTGGCCAGGCCGATTCGGTAATACAGCATGAGTACCAGACCGAAAGCGACAGCCGGCACGGCCAGCATGGTGGTAAAGCGCAGCAGCCGCCGGGCCATGCCCAGGAGGACCGGATAGACCGGGCCATCCTGGGGTTGTTGGGCCAGATTGACAAAAATGCGTGGCAGATAGAACAGTCCGGCGAACCAGGCTGTCACAAAGACGATATGAAGGGATTTGATCCAAAGCATTTGATCTTTACCCGCGCAATTGGCCGTTGCCTTCGAGGACCCATTTATAGGTTGTCAGGCCCTCCAGGCCGACAGGGCCGCGCGCGTGCAGACGATTGGTCGAAATACCGATCTCTGCACCCAGCCCGTACTCGAAACCGTCGGCAAAGACGGTAGGCAGGTTCACATAAACGGAACTGGAGTCCACTTCCCGCTGGAAGCGGTTGGCGGCGGTCACGCTGTCAGTAACAATCGCTTCAGTATGCCCTGAACTCCAGGTGGCGATATGCGTCATGGCCTCATCAATGGAGTCGACAATGCGAATGGCCAGAATGGGCGCCAGGTATTCGGTTGCCCAGTCTTCATCGGTGGCGGCAGTGGCCTGCGGCACCAGTTGCCGGGTACGGGGACAGCCGCGAAGCGCCACGCCTTTTTCCACATAGGCAGCGGCAAGCCGGGGCAGAACCTGTTCTGCAATGTCCTGGTGCACCAGCAGCGTCTCCATTGAGCCGCACACGCCGTAGCGATAGGTTTTGGCCTGAAAGGCAATGTCGTGGGCCATGTCAAGGTTGGCTGCGCGATCTATATAGACATGGCAGTTGCCGTCAAGATGGCGGATCATGGGCACTGTGGCCTCTGCTTCCAGGCGCCGGATCAGGCCTTTGCCACCCCGGGGAATAATCACGTCAACGTAATCAGTCATGGTAATGAGCTTGCCGACAGCGGCGCGATCTGTGGTGTTTATGGTTTGCACCGCGTGCGCAGGCAAGCCGGCGTAAGCCAACCCTTGCTGAATGATCTTGCCCAAGGCCTGATTGGAGCGAAAGGCCTCGCTGCCGCCGCGCAAAATGGCGGCATTGCCCGATTTGAGGCACAGCGCAGCTGCATCGATGGTGACATTGGGCCGGGATTCATAAATGATACCAATGACCCCCAGCGGTATGCGCATTTTCGACACTTGCATGCCGTTTGGCCGGATGCGGGTTTCACTGCGGCTGCCTACCGGGTCTTCCAGTGCCGCGATCTGGCGCAGGCCGGTTGCCATCAGGCCCAGCGCTTTATCCGACAGCGTCAGGCGATCGAGCATGGCCGGCTCAAGGCCATTGTCGCGGGCTTGCTGCAGATCCAGCGCGTTTTCGGCCTGCAGCTGTGCTGCCTGGGTTTCCAGCGTATGGGCAATATGCAGCAGGGCGGCCGACTTCTGTTTGTCGTCGGCGCGCATCAGCAGGCGGGAGGCGGCTTTGGCCTGCTGGCCATAGGCCAGCATTTGCGTATCAATATCGAAATTTTTACTGGTTTCGGTTGTCATGATTGAATCAGTGAGAGGATGCGGTCGTGTCTGCCATACGCAGAACGAGTCGGGCCATTTCCTGCCAGGCGTCGGTCAGTCTTCCGTCGGCAGGAAAACCCTTGAACAGACGATCAATGTCGTGGGCGTGCTGGATCAACCCCATAATCTGGGAAAAGGGCAGCCGATCCAGCGTATTGAGGATCAGCTGATCCTTGGGTGGAAACAGACCTAGCTTACGGGTCAGGTTCCTGGGGTTGTGTCCATTCTGCCTTGCCTGTGCAAGCGTGTAAAGATTACGAATGTCATAAGTGAGCAGGCCCAGCACCATTGGCAACGCTTCGCCTTCGGCCTCCAACCCATGCAGTACCTTGAGGGCGCGCTGACCATCACCGCGCAAAATGGCATGACTCATGTCAAAGACATTATAGCGGCTCACGTCCAGAACGGCACTTTCCACTTCTTCCAGCGTCAATTCGCCTTCAGGATATTGCAAACCCAGCTTGAGGATTTCCTGATGCGCCGCCAGCAGATTGCCTTCGACCTTATCGGTAATCCACGCCAGGGTTGCCGCATCGGCGTGCTGCTTCTGGCGCTTGAGCCGGCTCTGTACCCAGGCGGGCAATTGCTCGCGGCTGATGACTGGCGTATTGACCAGCACAGCCTGCTGCGTTACTGTGGTATACCATTTTGCGGAGGATATGGTCCTGTCTGCCCGTGGCAGAATCAGGACAACTGAAATATCGGTCAGTTCCTGCTTTGCCGCGCGGTTAGCCAGCGAGACCAGTGCGTCGCCGCCGGTTTTGCCGGGCTTGCCGGTGGGTAGTTCAAGTTCCATCAACTTGCGATCGCCAAACAGGGAAATGGACTGAGTGTTTTCTTCTATGGCATTCCATGGGCCGGTGGCTGTCAGGCTGAGCGTGACCCTTTCGGTATAGCCCTGAAGCCGGCAGGCCGCACGTAATGCGTCCAGCGCTTCGTTGCGCAACAGCAATTCGTCGCCGCTGATCACATACAGCGGGTGCAACTGCACATCCGGTTTACCCAGATCGGCAATGAAGCGTTCGTAGTTGGGGGTTTGTCCTGCCATCGCGCTTATCGGGCGAACTGCGCATCACCTGGCGTGCCGGCACCTTGCTGATAGCCCTGGATCACGTCATCAGAACTGATGCGCCGGACCAGTTGTCCCACCATTTGCGCTTCCATGTCCTGATAGAGCGTAACCATTTCCTGAGCTTTGGCCTGGGAGTTGGCTTCGTCATACGGCAGCGTGCGCGTAGAGGTGAGGGTGGAAGGAGGAATCAGCAATTGACCGCTACTGGAGACCAGTTGGAAGGTCAGGCGCAGCGTCAGCTCGTACTCTTCAACCTGGCCCTGAGAGTTGAGCGAGACTTCACGCTGTGACTGGACGCGTTCCAGTTGTGAGAGCACCACCTGCGCCGCTGACGCATTGTCGACAAATTGCAGCGTTGGCGAACTGGCCTTCAGGGACCGACGCAAATAGGAACCAAAGCGCGAGTTGCTTTCAATATTGGTGTACATCGTGCTAAACGGCAGCGGCTTTTCACCACGCAGCTTGAAGCCGCAACCGGCCAGCACCAGGCTGAGCAAGAGGGCTGCCAGCAGGGCCTGATGCCAGCGCGAGAAAGAAAGAGAGTACACCATGGTTTTCACCTGCTGAAATTAACCAACAATATTGACAAGTTTTCCGGGAACCACAATAACACGTTTCGGTGGGCGTCCTTCCAGGAATTTTTCCAGCGAAGGATGACTTCTGGCGACCGCTTCAATATGTTCGCGATCGGCGCCATTCGGTATCTGGATGGAGCCGCGCAATTTGCCATTGATTTGCAGCATGAGCTCAATTTCATCGGCAACCAGCGCGGCTTCGTCCACGCTGGGCCAGGGGGCGTCAAGAAGATCGCCGTACTGCTGCACGTAACCCAGCTCGTTCCACAAGTGCCAGGTGATATGCGGCACAATCGGATACAGCATGCGAATCAGGATCCCGGTCACTTCGCGCAGGGCGGCATTTTCAAGCTCGCCCTCGGGCAGTGCTGCATCGTCAATGGCATTGAGCAATTTCATGTTGGCCGACACTACCGTATTGTACTGAATACGTTCGTAGTCATAGTTGGCCTGGCGCAGCAGCGAATAAGCCTGCAGACGCAGATCCTTGACTGCTTTGCTGGCCTGGGAGAAGTCGCTCGCCTGAGTTGGTGCGGCCAGGATGCGCGCTTTGAGGCCGTTTGCAATAGACCACACACGGCGCAAGAAGCGATGCGAGCCGTCCACACCTGAGTCAGACCATTCCAGTGTCTGTTCGGGCGGGCTGGCAAACATGACAAACAGCCGCGCCGTGTCGGCGCCCATCGTATCGATCAGCGCTTGCGGGTCTACGCCGTTATTCTTGGATTTGGACATGGTACCTACGCCGCCGTACTGGATGGCCGAGCCGTCGCGATTGAGCGTGGCGCCCGTAATGGCGCCTTTATCATCGTAGGTATTGGTCACTTCCTCAGGCCAGAAGTATTCGACCGCGCCTTGTGGCGTGCGGCGCGAATAAATATGGTTCAGCACCATGCCCTGGCAGAGCAGTTTCGTAAACGGTTCATCGAACTTGAGCAATCCCAGGTCGCGCATAACCTTGGTCCAGAAACGCGCATATAACAGATGCAATACTGCGTGTTCAATGCCGCCAATGTACTGGTCCATGGGCATCCAGTAATCATTGCGCTGGTCTACCATTGCACTGTCGTTGCCGGCAGAGGTATAGCGCATGAAATACCAGGAGGAATCGACGAAGGTGTCCATTGTGTCAGTTTCCCGCCTTGCCGGTTTGCCGCAGGAGGGGCAGGAGCACGACAGGAAACTTTCGTCTTTTGCCAGCGGATTGCCGCTGCCATCGGGGATCAGATGCTCGGGCAGGCACACGGGCAGGTCAGCTTCGGGTACTGGAACCGGTCCGCAGCTTTCGCAGTGGATGATCGGAATGGGTGTGCCCCAGTAGCGCTGGCGGGAAATACCCCAGTCGCGCAACCGCCATGTGGTCTGTTTTTCGCCCAGGCCTTTGTCGGCCAGGGCCGTGGCCACAGCGTCGACCGCCTGGCGATAATCCAGGCCATCGAACTGGTCGGAATTGACAACACGGCCCTGCTGCTTGTCACCGTACCAGTCTTGCCATTGGGTATTGTCAAATGTTTTGTCGGCGACCTGCACCACCTGTTTGATTGGCAGGTCATATTTAAGCGCAAAGGCAAAATCACGTTCGTCATGAGCCGGCACGCCCATCACTGCACCGTCGCCATAGCTCATCAGGACATAGTTGCCCACCCAGACTTCAATGGCATCGCCGGTCAGGGGGTGAACAACCGTCAGGCCGGTTGGCATACCTTCTTTTTCACGGGTAGCCATTTCGGCTTCGGTTGTGCCACCGAGCTTGCATTTTTCGATGAATGCGGCCAGTTCCGGATTGCCGGCGGCGGCATGGGTTGCCAGCGGGTGTTCGGGCGCGACTGCGCAGAAGGTGACGCCCATGATGGTGTCCGGCCGGGTCGTAAATACAAACATGCGGCCGTTCTGGATCAACTGGTTCTGTTCGTTGCGGATATCATGCGTAAACGCAAAGCGTACCCCCTCGCTTTTGCCCAGCCAGTTTTCCTGCATGAGGCGCACCCGCTCGGGCCACCCCGGCAGATTGTGCGTTACTTGGTCCAGCAGTTCTTCTGTGTAGTCTGTTATACGCAGATAGTAGCCTGGAATTTCGCGCTTTTCGACCAGTGCGCCGGAGCGCCAGCCCCGGCCATCGATGACCTGTTCGTTGGCCAGCACGGTCTGATCCACCGGATCCCAGTTCACTACCTGCGTTTTGCGGTAGGCAATGCCTTTTTCCAGCATTTTGAGAAAAAGCCATTGGTTCCATTTGTAGTACTGCGGGTCGCAGGCACACATTTCCCGTGACCAGTCGATGGCCAACCCCATCGCCTTCATCTGCTTTTTCATGTAGGCGATGTTGTCATAGGTCCATTTGGCGGGTGGCACCTTTGATTTGATAGCGGCATTTTCTGCAGGCATACCGAAGGCGTCCCAGCCCATGGGCATGAGCACATTGAAACCGCGCATGCGCAACTGGCGAGCCATCATGTCATTGATCGTGTAGTTCCGGACATGACCCATATGCAACTTTCCGCTGGGGTATGGCAGCATAGAGCAGGCATAGAATTTGGGCTTCTCGTTGCCATTTGCATCTTTTGCGTGTTCGGTCACGAGATAGGCGTCACGCTCCTGCCAGCGTTGCTGGGCGGATTGTTCAAGTTCGGTGGGGTGGTAGTGATCCTGCATCATAAGTTCGCACAAAAGGGGACGCAACCTGCTGCGGGCCGGCAAACGGGAGTAGCGGCACGGTCCGGCGTCCGGAAACAATGGGGTTAACCCCTTATTATAGATGTTAGGCGACCGAACCGTGGGCGATGCACCCCGAATGTGAAATTCTATGACGGGATCATGCCGGCGATAAACGCGTTCATTGCTGCGCTGTGCCGGTTTTGTGTATGGGTTTTGTCCAGAATCTGTTTGGTGTGGTAGTTGACGGTATGCGACGAGATGCCCAGGATATGGGCGATATCGTCATTGCTCTTGCCGTCAGCGATCCATTTGAGAATGTCGGTTTGTCGTGGTGTCAGGTGGATGGCCAGTTGCTGGCGATGGCGGCTGGCAAGGATTAACTGGCACAGATGCTGCAATGCATAAATTATCAGTTGGTATTTGGCCAGTTCATCGGTCAGCTCCTGCTGCGTGATCGGGCGATTTAACCTGATCAACGTCAGTACGGCGCCGGTGTGCCCCTGCAAGTTGGTGCCCGGGGCGAACAGGCCATAGAAGTTCCGGTGTTCCCGTGCTGCCAGTTCGGGGTGGATGGTGTAGAAATCCTTCAGTTCCCAGACCATGCCGGCTCGTCGTTGCAAGACGGCGGGAATGATGGTGTCGTGGATCAGGTGTCGATCGTCCAGTCGAATAAGTGCGTCGGGGATGGTGCCAATATGGTGGTAGCGGGGGGTGGTAAAGGGAGTGGGGTGCCTCTGGATATAGTCAAAGCAGTCAAAATCCAGCATGGCAAGTGCCCGATTGATCAGTGCGAACTGCGTGGCTTCGTCCTGAGCCAGTGTGAATGTATTGTTGTCAATGGTGGACATACCGACCTCCCCCTTTTTTCAAATACGGAATCATGATCGTATCGGAAAGGGCGGAGATTCAATGGTCGATCTGTGCAAGAAAGGATAAAGTTGTCTGCTCAAAAGCACAGATCCTTCGCCGTCAGCAGCAACAGACCGGATGCTGGCAGGTTGACATGTCTTGCGTATGTGTGCTGCAGAAAGGTCTTACAGAGCGCAGAAGGGAGACATATAAGGGGGCACGCAGCAGGGCATTGGCCGGCAGCCCGCTAGCTTATACAGGCAAGATGCGCGATCAGTTGCCGCCGTACAAATCGGCTTTTTCCCGCGGCGCTGCCTCGGCGGGCGCCTGAGGATCATAGATCATGGTGCTGGTGCCAATGCCGGTTCCTACGCCCGCGCTCGCACCTGAACCGATGCTGGTGCCTACGCCAACGCCTACACCGGCGCCGGCTGAAACCCGCCCACCATGACCGACGCCGATGCCTGCACCCACTGGTCCGATGCCCGTGCCAAGGCTGATGCCGCCGCTGCCGATACCCAGCGACAGACCGCTGACCAGCGGCACACTGACCCCGAAACCGGTGGAGCAGCCACCCAGCAGCAGGGCGCCAGCAATGACGAGGGTCGTTTTAAGTGTGTTTGACATGTAGCGCCTTCGGTAATGGCATTTAATAAAGCCGCATGGGCATGGGAAAACGAAAAAGAGATAAAAATCTAGCACACAACACAGCGATAGCAATTAAAACAAGTGCAATTTTTTGCAAACTGTGTCGTTAATGCCGGCGCGCGCTTGCCTTGGTCGATCAAGCTGGCCGCGGTCGGGTTATGATGCGGCAACTGCTCATCATTTGATCGGGGAGTGATCATATAATACCCGGATGATACCAAGGAGAATTGATGATTCGCCATTTCGTGATACCGGTTGCCGCTGCCATTGTGCTGTCCGGTTGTGCATCCAAAGCGATTTATGACCAGAATGACCTGCACCTGATCCTGCCTTGCAAAACGGATACCGCAGCATGCATGACAAAAATGGAGCAATCCTGCGCCCAGGCCAAGGGGCAGGTCATGTCACGCAATATTGTTCAGGAGGAATTACCTGTGGTACAGGTCATTTGCCGCCCTCCGGCCAAAAAGAAACCGGAGGCTGAATAAGGCGCGACGCCCGGTTGGCGCGCAGGTGCTAACACATGGCGCTAGCCGGTTAACACAGTCCGACACAGCTGGCATCCAGAGCGTACTGCTGGTGTCTGGTCTGAATGTGCTCAACCACTTTTTGCGGGTCGTCTTCGACAATGAACAGATCCAGATCGTGTTCCGAAATCAGCTTGTTGACTACCAACTGGTTACGGATCCAGTCCATCAGTCCTTGCCAGAATTCGGTGCCGACAAAGACAACCGGTGCTTTGCTGGCCTTGCCGGTTTGAATCAGCGTGAGGGCCTCGAACATTTCATCCAATGTGCCGAAGCCGCCGGGCATGATGATATAGCCGGCGCTATTCATGAAAAAGGTGGTTTTGCGCGATACAAAATATTTGAAATACAGGCTGTCGGTCTGGTAGCGATTGTCTTTCTGTTCGTGAGGCAGCTCGATGTTCAGTCCGATACTGGTCCCGCCGGCTTCATGGCAACCTTTGTTGGCTGCTTCCATGATGCCGGGACCGCCGCCGGAAATAACATTGAAGCCGGCCTTGGCAAGAAGGCCGCTAATCTCCTGCGTTTTGGTATAGTAAGGCGAATCTGACCGGATCCGTGCACTTCCGAATATGCTCACCGCTGCGGTCAAATCCTTGAGATGATCGGCCGCTGTAAGCAGCTCGCTGGTTATCTCGTTTATCTGACCCTGAATCGTTGTTGCTTTTGTTACTGACATGAAAAAAACCTTGTTACTTGTTGACGGATCAAGCTATTTGTACCGCGCCTTCTATGCGATGCCCGATCTGCGTAATGCGCGTGGAGAGCCCACAGGCGCCCTGTATGGCGTGATAAACATGATGCGAAAATGCATTGATGATTATAAGGCGGATTATGCCGCATGTATTTTCGATGCCAAGGGCAAAACCTTCAGGGATGATTTGTATCCCGAATACAAGGGGGACAGACCGCCCATGCCCGATGACCTTGCTGCGCAGACTGGCCCTATTCATGAAGCGATCCGCGCAATGGGCTGGCCCGTTATTGCTGCGCCGGGCGTGGAAGCGGATGACGTGATTGCGACGTTGGCCGATATGGCTGCCCGCTCTGATATTCACACTATTATATCAACTGGCGACAAGGATTTGGCGCAACTGGTCAATTCCCATATTTCACTGGTAAACACCATGACCGGAGAAAACCTGGACGAAGCGGGCGTGCTGGCCAAGTTCGGCGTCAGACCCGAACGCATCGTGGATTATCTGATGCTTATTGGCGATAACGTCGATAATGTGCCGGGTGTAGCCAAAGTGGGACCCAAGACAGCAGTCAAGTGGCTTAGCGAGTATGACAGCATTGATAATCTGGTTGCCAATGCGGACAGTATCAAGGGCGTTGCGGGCCAGAACCTGCGCGATG
Source organism: Pseudomonadota bacterium (assembly GCA_023423975.1). Lineage (GTDB taxonomy): Bacteria > Pseudomonadota > Gammaproteobacteria > Burkholderiales > Burkholderiaceae_B > Advenella. Next base: position 68,912 of record JAFAEO010000058.1, on the reverse strand, counting down.
CGATCCCGCAATTTGAACTGACCCGTAATCTGATTACCGTCAGGCGCGACTGTGAGCTGACCGAATTCATGCAGGGCGTACAGGACTTGCTGCCCAAGCCGCCGGACGTACCCACGCTGACGACGATTTACGATCGCTACGGCTTTCGCACCTGGCTGCGCGAACTGACCGGCGACGCTGACCGTGTACCCGAGCAGGATGCACGGGTGGCGCAGAATTTGCCTGATGCGCCGGCGCAGGTCAACTACCAGACGGTGGACACCGCCGAGAAGTTCAGCGCCTTTCTGGAGGCGATCAAACAGGTCGAACGGGTTGCCATCGACACCGAAACAACATCCCTGGATCCCATGCAGGCCAGCCTGGTGGGTATTTCACTTGCGATTGAACCGGGTTCCGCCTGGTACATTCCGCTGGGCCATCGCGGGACCGGCGCCGGCACGCAGCTGGACAAGGCCCAGACGCTTGCCGCGTTGCGCGACTGGCTACAGGATGAGCGCGCGGCCAAGATCCTGCATAACGCCAAGTATGACAGTCATGTTTTTCTGAATGAAGGTATTACGCTGGCGGGGATCGAGCACGACACCATGCTCATGGCCTATGTGCTGGAGTCGCATCGCAGTGTGGGCATGCAGGAACTGGCGCAACGTTATCTGGGACGCACCGGCACCACCTACGAAGAAATCTGCGGCAAAGGTGCCAAGCAAATTTGTTTTGATGAAGTGGATATTGAAACGGCAACGCATTATGCATCTGAAGACGCCGATTTTACCTTGCAGCTGTTTCATGCGCTCAGTCCCATGCTGCGGGACCAGGAAGGACTGCAGCGTATTTATCGGCTCGAAGTGCAGGTTTCCCGGGTACTGACGCAGATCGAACGCAATGGCGTGCGTATTGACGAGGCCATGCTGCGCCTGCAGAGTGCACAGATCGGCGCGAAGCTGGTCGCGCTGGAAAATAAAGCCTATGAACTGGCCGGCCAGCCCTTTAACCTGAATTCCACCAAACAGCTGGGTGAAATCCTGTTTGGCAAAATGAATCTGCCGGTGCTGCGCAAGACGCCTAAGGGCGCGCCGTCGACCGACGAGGATGTGCTGTCCAAACTGGCTGCAGATTACCCGCTGCCGCGCACGTTGCTGGACTATCGCAGTCTGGCCAAGCTCAAGTCCACCTATACGGATAAGCTGCCGAAAATGATTAACGCGGCTACCGGCCGAGTGCATACCGATTATGCGCAGGCGGCGGTTATTACCGGCAGGCTGGCTTCGTCGGATCCCAATTTGCAGAATATTCCGGTACGTACCGAAGAGGGTCGCCGTATTCGCATGGCGTTTGTCCCTTCGGATGGCGGCGTGATTGTTTCTGCCGATTATTCCCAGATCGAATTGCGGGTGATGGCGCATTTGTCGGGTGATGTCAATTTGCAGAAGTCGTTCCAGCAGGGTGAGGATATTCACCGCGCCACTGCCGGCGAAGTGTTTGGCGTGGCGCCCGAGGCAGTCAATGCCGAGCAGCGCCGTGCAGCCAAGGCCATCAATTTCGGACTGATCTATGGTATGAGCGCGTTCGGACTGGCAGCCAATCTGGGCATCACGCGCGATGCAGCGCAAACATACATTGATCGCTATTTTGCGCGTTATCCTGGTGTGGCCGATTACATGTCGCGCATCAAGAAGGAAGCTTCTGCCAAGGGTTATGTGGAAACGGTTTTCGGCCGCCGCTTGTGGTTGCCCGAGATCAATGCCAAGGGACCACGCCGTGCCGGGGCAGAGCGGGCCGCCATTAACGCGCCCATGCAGGGTACATCGGCCGATCTGATCAAAATGGCCATGGTGGCGGTACAGGCCTGGCTGGAAAAGGAAAAACTGGCTTCACGCCTGGTCATGCAGGTGCACGATGAACTGGTGCTCGATGTTCCCAGCAGCGAGCAGGCGCTGGTCAGTCAGGCATTGCCGGGGCTGATGTGCGACGTCGCTGCACTGGCTGTGCCGCTTGTGGCTGAAACCGGAATCGGCAATAACTGGGAAGAGGCCCACTAAAGGCAGGACAATTGCGCTGACTTTTGCGCTCAATAGCGCAACTGCGTATCCCGGCCCGCGGCAGCGGCCTGCGCCAGTGCCTGCGTAATGATGCTGGTGGAGACATTGGCGAAGTAGCGGGCGCCCCAGGCCCGGTATTTTTCTTCATCGGCCGGGGTCAGGGCGATAATGCCGGGGCACTTGCCGGCTGCAGCCACCGCTTCCAGGCCGCGTCGGATCGCCTGCTGCACTGCAGCTGCATGCCAGTTGCTGCCATGTCCCATGGCATGGGCCAGATCGTTGGGGCCGATAAACACCACATCCACACCCGGCACCGCCGCAATATCAGCGGCGACTTCAATCGCTTCGGGTGTTTCGATCATGGCCACAAATACAACACCATCGTTGCTGCGTTGAGTGTGGCCATCTCCGCCAAAAGCGCCGTAGCCGGCGGCGCGCGTACTGAAGGCGCTGCCGCGTTTTCCCAGTGGTGGATAGCGCACCATGTCGGCCAGACGCCGGGCCTGGCTGGCACTTTGCACCATGGGCACCTGGACCGCGCTGGCACCCATATCCAGAATGCGCGGCAGATCGTGCTCGAAACAGCGTACGACGGGGGCGATTCCGGCTGCGCGCGCTGCGCGCAACATGTGTTCGGTCACGCCAAAATCGGCGCTGCCGTGTTCGTTATCCAGGATGATAAAGTCAAAGCCTGCATAGGCGCACATCTCCACTATTGCCGCAGAAGGCAGCCCGTTGAACAGGCCGCGCAGGGATTGACCAGTACGCAGGACGGCCGGCAAGGTTCCATCAACAGGGTAACGGGGTTCACTCATAGTAAATTGCTCAATGTGATTCAACGGGGCTCAAGGAATGAGGTTCAATTAGGCTCAGCCCAAGCAGGTTAATTTAATTGGCGTGGATGCCGGCATCTTTAATGATCTTGCCCCATTTGCCGATTTCGCTGCGCTGGAACGCGGAAAATGGTGCCGGACCGCGGCCGTCAGGGGCAACGCCCAGTGTCATTAGCTTGGCGCGTACAGCAGGGTCCTGCAGAACCGCTGCCACTTCCCTGGCCAGCCGGTCAAGGATGGGAGCAGGGGTGCCGGCCGGCGCAAAAATTCCCTGCCAGGATTGCATTTCAAAGCCAGGCAGGCCAAGCTGGGCTAGCGGCTTCACGCCAGGAAGGTCGGCCAGTGCGGTGGCCGACGTGACGCCGAGCACCTTCACCCGCTTGGCGTCAATCATGGGGCGGGCGGCAGCGACAGTGTCAAATACCATGTCGATCTGGCCACCGATCAGGTCTACCATGGATTGCGAGCCACCCTTATAGACAATCTGGCGCCGGCGCGTGTTGGAGATGGACTGGAACAGTTGTCCGGACAGATGCTGTGATGTACCCGCCCCGGCGGTACCATAGGTCAGCCCATCGGGTTGCGCACGGGCTGCGTCTATTAGTTGCTGCACCGTATTGAAACGGCTGTCAGCGCGCACAACCAGCGCATTGCTGACCATACCGACCAGCGCTACGGGTGCGAAATCCTTGACCGGATCGTAGCTTAGCGCCTTGATGAAAAAAGGATTGACTGCGTGGGTTGTAATTGTCCCGCCTACAATCGTGTAGCCGTCCGGCTTGGCTCGCGCAACCAGTTGCGTGCCGACGACGCCGGATACCCCAGGCTTGTTTTCGACAATGACCGATTGCCCTAATCGTGCACTGAGCTGTTCGGCCATCAGCCGTCCGACGCCGTCAGAAACGCCACCAGGCGAGAAGGGCACAATATAGTGGATGGGTTTGGCAGGCCAGGGCGTTGCTGTGCTTTGGGCCTGGACGGGAAGGGTGGCGCAGGTCAGCACCACGGCGGCTGCCAGTGTGTAATAACGTGAGGTACGCAGCATATTGAATTTATCTCCTGATAGTCGGAGGCCTCTGCCTGGCGCCTCTCGGATTGTGCTGTCGCTGTTGGGCAGCGCGGGTCGCATGATTGACGATCCTGCTTTTGTGAACAAAACCTTGCAGCGCTCAATCTACGGTATTGGAAGCAGATTATGGATGGTGTTCAATAAGTCGTCCAATATATTATTGGGATATAATTGAGTCGAATTTGATATCAATACAGTCAGGATGAAAATGGAACTGCGGCATCTTCGATACTTCGTCGCCGTGGCCGAAGAATTGCACTTCGGGCGTGCGGCAGCCAGAATGCATATTTCGCAGCCGCCACTGTCCCAGCAAATTCGCCGGCTTGAGCAGGCGCTGGGTACCACGCTGTTTCATCGCACCCAGCGCCATGTGCAACTTACTCACGCAGGCCAGGTACTGCTGGCGCATATCAAACCACTTCTGGCGCGCTGGGACGAGACGCCGGGTATCCTGGCGGCCGCACAACGCGGCGACGCCGGATTTCTGCGTGTGGGCTTTACCGCAGCCAGTGCCTATTACCTTATTCCCACTGCCATTGGCACCTTCACGCGGCAGTTTCCTGCCGTGGAGCTGACCCTGCATGAGATGATCTCCAATGACCAGGTGCAAGACCTGTTGCAGGATCGTCTGGACGTCGGATTGATGCGACCACATGCCCGACACCCGCAATTGATGAATCGTAAACTGCTGCAAGAACCGTTCATGGTTGTGTTACCCACCCACCACCCGCTGGCCGCACGCGAGGCAATTGACTTGCCCAGCCTGCAGGGTCTCCCGGTAATCAGTTTTACACCGGACAACTCCCCTTATTTGCGTGATATGGTGGAGGGGCTGCTTAGTCGAAACGGGCACAAGCCTGCCATCGCCCAGCGTGCCACCCAGCCTCACACACTGGTCTCGCTGGTCGCTGCAGGCCTGGGTATAGCGCTGGTGCCGGAACTGACCTCACGCAACCGTCTGGATGGGGTCGTGTATCGGCCGCTGGCAGTGGACGATCCTCCCGTTGTCGAGATGTATGTCTGTTGGCGCATGCAGGCAATGTCGCCGCTGCTGGAAAACTTCCTTTCCTGCTTGTCCCAGGCGGCTCAAAGCCGCTGAGCGCAAGGTTTACTCTGCCTGTTTTGGATTGCAGTTGTGAATGCGCTGATTGCATTTGTCATCAGGGCGCAAGACTTCTCTTTGCAGCCGGATGGCGAGCCATGGCATGGCACTGTTTCATGTGAAATGATATGCTTTAACATCCTTGTCCCGAAATCACGTCTCACGGTCGATCCCCATGCTTGATATTGTCCACTTTCCGCTTTTTGCGGCTTCCGCATTTGCGCTGTCGATTACGCCGGGCCCGGATCTTGCCTACGTGGTCGGACAAAGCCTGGGCAATGGCCGGCGCGCCGGGGTCATATCCGCTGCAGGGGTTGCTATTGGTAGCTGTACGCACACTGTTGCCAGCGCCGTGGGCCTGACCGCGCTGCTGGCGGCATCGCCGTTGCTGTTTACCATCGTCAAGTTTCTGGGCGCCGCCTATTTGATCTGGCTCGGGGTCAAAATGTTGCTGGGCAGCCTGCAGCGCAGCAAGGCATCGCAGGCTGCTGTTGCCTTGCCGGTAGCCAATACCCATTCGCTATTGCTGCGCGGCTTTCTGACAACCATTACCAACCCTAAAGTGCTGTTATTTTTTATCGCATTCTTTCCCCAGTTTGTTACTGTCGGGGGAGACAACCAGGCGGTCTCCTTTCTGTTGCTGGGGTTGGCCTATGCTGTGATTGGCTTTGTGTGTGACGCCACGTTTGCATGGCTGGCCGGCAGTGCGGCAGGGGCGGTCTCGCGTAATCAGACCGTCAAAGTCTGGATCGACCGCGTGGTAGGCCTGGCGTTTATTGCGCTTGGCTTGCGTATCTGGCTGACCAAGCGTTGATCAGACAATACGTTGATCATAGTTGATCTTATATAGATCCAGCTGCTGCCAATTGCCCCCACCCAAAAATAAAGCTCGCGGCATATCTTAAGGCGCGCTGGCGGTGCCTGCTTAAAAGAAAGCTTGGTAAGTGCGAATAGCAAAGTTACGCAGGGAAAAAAAATGGCGGGCGCTGGCTGAAAAGATTAATTAATACTGCCAGCGGTTTATACCCGCTGCCTCAGTTTCTGCCAGGCCCCGCTTGTTCAGGACTGGACGATGCGCGCGCGCAGCGCGTTGATGCGGTGTTCGATAGGGGGGTGAGTAGAAAATAGTGCGGCGACACCGGCTCCGCCGCTGATGCCTGAAGACTCGAATTGTTTGGGCAACTCGCCTGGATGCACGCCGCCCAGTCTGGCCAGCGCATTGATCATGGGCGAAGCGGAACCGAGCATTTGTGCTGAGCCTGCATCGGCGCGATATTCCCGCTGACGCGAGAACCACGCCACGATAATGGAAGCCAGTACCCCGAACACGATCTCACAGACCAGGACGGTAATGTAGTATCCCGGCCCCACACCGCGTTCATTTCGGAAAACCGTGCGGTCAATGAAATAGCCGACCACGCGGGCCAGGAAAACAACAAAGGTATTGACCACACCCTGGATCAGGGTCAGGGTGACCATATCCCCATTGGCAATGTGCGCCACTTCGTGGCCAAGGACGGCAGTCACTTCTTCTTCAGTCATGCTGTCGAGCAGGCCGGTAGATACCGCCACCAGCGAGTCGTTCTTGAAGGCGCCTGTGGCAAACGCGTTGGGTTCACCTTCATAGACGGCCACTTCAGGGTGACCAATACCGGCGCGATCGGCCAGCTGGTGAACGGTATCGACCAGCCACAATTCTCTCTGATTGCCGGGGGCCGCCGGATCAATCATTTTCAGTCCCATGGTCCATTTGGCCATGGGCTTGCTCATGAACAAAGAAATGAAGGCGCCAACAAAGCCGACCACTGCAGAAAACACCAATAATTGACCCATATTGATGCCATTTGCGTCCATGTAGCGGTTCACGCCCAGCAGGTTCAGCGTAATGCCCAACACCACCATGACGGCAAGGTTGGTCATAAGAAAAAGAATAATGCGTTTCATGCAGCAGGTCCTTGTAGGAAGGGGTCAACCCGGATGACATATTTCGGGTCCGATAAGTTTGTCATCTGGAGCTTAAAAATAACTGAATCAGGCCAGATCAATTATATAAGGGCAATGTCGTCCTTTTACAGTGTTGTTCGCAGTAGAATGTTATTTTATTTTCAAGTAATTTCCGGATTTAACATGCAGGCACTGTGGATGTTAGTGGCTTCTCTCATGTTTGCCATCATGGGAGCATCAGTCAAACTGGCATCCGAACATGCCGCGTCGTTGTCACTGGTGATCTTGTTCCGGGGCTTGCCATCAGTCGTGCTGCTGGTTATCTGGGCCGTCTCCACTCACAAATCGCTCAAACCCAAAAGTATACGTCTGCACCTGATACGCAATGTATTTGGCGTCGGCGCCATGTGGATGGCGTTTTATGGGTATAGCGTGTTGCCTCTGGCAACCAGCACCAGTCTGAATTACACCTCGCCCCTGTTCATTGCGGGCTTTTTGCTATTGTCCGGCAAGGCAACCAACGATATTGTGCGCACGCTTGCCGTGGGCATTGGTTTTGCCGGCGTGTTGCTGATCTTACGCCCCAGCATCACCGAAGACCAGTGGTTTGCCTGCGCGCTGGGCTTGCTGGCCGGCGCTTGTGGCGCGGTGGCCATGATGCAGGTACGCCAGTTGGGTTCCATTGGCGAACCCATCTGGCTGACTGTCTTATATTTTTCCATTTTTGTTACCAGCACCAGTTTAGTAGGCATCAAGGCCCATGGCATTGGTCAGCCCGATCTGGTGGCCTGGGTTGCCTTGCTGGTGGTCGGCTTATCCGGCCTGTTTGGCCAGCTGGCGCTGACGCGTGCTTTTGGCTCGGGCTCGCCGCTGCTATCGGCGGCGCTGCAATATACCACTATTATCTTTTCCGCAGGCATTGGCATTCTTGTATGGCACAATGCGCCGGACGTACTGGCATGGCTGGGTATGGGGATGGTGATTCTGGCCGGCCTGCTCTCGGCATGGCGTACGCTGGCGTTGGCTGACAGGCAAAAGAAGTCGCAGGTGGTCAAGACCACGTCCTGAGGCGGCTGGATTGCCCTATGAACACATGGGTGAGCAATCGCAGCCGCTCAGGGCACCCGCGCTCATAAAAATGGCGCCCACTATAGGCGCCACCAAACAGGCTGCCTGGTGCGCACTTATATATTAGAGAAAAGGTGCGCAGCCAGGGGATGAAGCCAATCAGGCCATCAGCTTGTTATACCACTCGTGAAAATGTTGCATGCCATCTTCCATGGGTGATTGATATGGGCCGGTCTCAGACGTGCCGCGTTTGTACAACGCGAGTCGGCCGGCGTCCATGCGTTCGGCAATTTCATCGTCTTCGATTGCCGTTTCCATATACGCGGCTTGTTGGGCCTGTATGAAATCACGCTCGAACATGGCAATTTCCTCCGGATAGTAAAACTCAACCAGATTAACCGTTTTTTGCGGGCTGACCGGATACAGTGTGGACAGTACCAGCACATGCGGGTAGAGCTCAATCATATGGGTTGGGAAATAGGTAACCCACATGGCACCGAAGTCTGGTGTTTCACCCTGGCGAAACTTGAGCAGCTCGTCGTGCCATTTTCTGTACACTTCGGAACCCGGATTGGCCAGCGCCTGATGTACGCCGACGCGTTGCAGGCTGAAGGTTTCGGCAAAAGCCCAGGTCAGATCGTCACAGGTGACAAAGCTGCCCAGGCCAGGGTGGAACGGGGCCACGTGATAGTCTTCAAGATAGACCTCGATGAAGGTTTTCCAGTTGTAATTGCATTCGTGCACGATTGCGCGGTCAAATACATAGTCGGAAAAATCGAACTCGGGGCGCGCAAACAGCGGCGCCATGTCGGCTGCCGGATTGCGTGGGCCTTCGAAGAGCAGGCCGTTGCAATTCTGTAGCGGGAACTGCTGCAGGTTCTTACAGGGATTGCTGTCAAACTGCGGCGCGCCAAGCAGCGTACCCTGATTGTCATAGGTCCAGCGGTGCAGCGGACAGACAATATTGCCGCCGGAACTGCGCAGATTACCGTGATTATTGGTTGTGCTGGTCACATCGCCCGCCTGGCCGCCCAGCATGATCGCCTGTCTGTGGCGACAGACATTTGACATAAGATTGATATTGTCGCCGTTGCGCACCAGCACGCGCCCGGCCTGTTCATGCGCCAGTGTGCGCCAGTCTCCGGATTCGGGCACCAGTTTTTCATGTCCGACGTACAGCGCCGAGGCATCGAAGATGCGGGCCTGCTCCTTTTTAAAGATATCGTCGTTAAAGTAGACGTCGACTGGCAATTGCGTCGTCGCCGGTGATACATGTGCCAGTTTGGCAATATCAGACATGAGATGCCCCCCGATGAAAACAAATGCCGCCTCACCAAGGGTCATGAGCCGGCATAAAGTGTCAAAAAAATTAAAAGGAGGGTAATTTTAAAGAAAATCAATACCTTAGTCAAGGCTGTAGGGTCTGGGTAATGGTGCGAAAATCGGGTGCCGGGGCAGGGGGCATTGACTTTGCGACAAAAGTGGCAAATCTGCAACCGAAGGCCCCGCTGATTTCGTACAATGAGCAAATTGCACAACTGAAAGCATTGGAGATGGGTTTTGACTGAAAATGCAAAAACCGACACTGCGGCATTGCCCGATCAGTTCGAAGCAGCGCTGGGCGAGCTCGAATCGATTGTGACGCAAATGGAAGACAACAGCATGTCGCTGGAAGCGTCCATTGCTGCCTACGAACGGGGTGTTCGGCTGGCGCGCGCGTGTCAGGACAAGCTGGATGCTGCTGAACAGCAGATCAGTGTGCTGCGCAATAATATGCTGGTTCCCCTGGGCGAGACAGGATCGTCCGAATCATGAACGCCATGGTTGTATCGTTCCAGGACTGGTTGCCGGCCTGCATTGAAAAGATTGAAGGATCGCTGGACAAAGCGCTGCCGCTAGCCGATGAAATACCGGCAAAGCTGCACCAGGCCATGCGGTATGCTGCGCTTGGCGCAGGCAAACGCCTGCGCGCGGCGCTGGTGTATGCGGCCGGGCAGGCTAGCGCGCAGCAAAGCGCACTGCCTTCTGCACTGGAGCACACACTGTCGCGCGCTGCAGTTGCCGTTGAGCTGATCCATGCCTATTCGCTGATCCACGACGATCTGCCCTGTATGGACGATGATGTCCTGCGACGCGGCAAGCCTACCGTGCATGTGCAGTTTGACGAGGCAACGGCCATGCTGGCCGGCGACGCGCTGCAGCCGCTGGCTTTTGCTCAGCTGGCGCAAATGTCGGTCGCGCCGGCGCTCGTGGTCCAGGCGGTCAATGTGCTGGCGCAGGCTGCAGGCAGCCAGGGTATGGTGGGCGGACAGGCCATTGATCTGGCCAGCGTCAACACGCGTCTTGACCCCGAACAACTGCAATTTATGCACCGGCTCAAAACCGGGGCATTGATCGAAGCCAGCGTACAGCTGGGGGCGATTGTGACCGCTGCGAATTCGGATATCCGGATGGCACTGGAAAATTATGGCTCGGCCATCGGCCTGGCGTTTCAGGTCGTGGACGATATTCTCGATGTGACTGCCGATCAGCAGGCGCTGGGTAAAACGCCAGGCAAAGATGCGGCAGATAACAAACCGACGTATGTTTCTGTAATGGGGCTGGCGCAATCCAGAGAATTTGCGCAGCAATTGCATGAAGCGGCCCTGGGTGCTATCAAGCCCCTGGGCGAGCCGGCCTGCCGACTGCGGGAACTGGCAGACCTGATCATCCATCGAAAATCCTGACGGTCTTTTGCCGTCAATCTGTGATTCATTCTGCCTGACCGCTGCTGATCTGCAGCGCCGGGCACCCAAGACGATTTCATGACAAAGTTACTAGATACACTTGATTCACCCGCCGATGTACGCAAACTCAGCCAGCATCAACTGAAGATGGCGGCGACCGAGCTGCGTGCCTTCATTCTGGATTCCGTATCGCGCACGGGCGGCCATTTGTCATCCAATCTGGGTACCGTTGAGCTTACGCTGGCCATTCATCATGTTTTCAATACACCGCATGATCGCGTTGTCTGGGATGTCGGGCATCAATCCTATCCGCACAAGATACTGACCGGCAGACGCGGCGATATGCCGGGGCTGCGCCAGTATGGCGGCATCTCGGGCTTTCCGCGTCGCTGCGAGTCAGAGTATGACGCGTTCGGCACCGCTCATTCGTCAACGTCCATATCGGCGGTGCTGGGTATGGCTGTAGCGTCCAGGAACCTGAATATCGATCGACAGCATATCGCGGTGATCGGTGACGGCTCAATGACTGCCGGCATGGCCTTCGAGGCGCTGAACAATGCCGGTGTGACGCCGGGTGTTAATGTGCTGGTGATCCTGAACGATAACGATATGTCCATTTCGCCGCCAGTCGGCGCGCTCAACCGCTATCTGGCGCGGCTGTTGTCTGGCGGGCTGTATCGCGACGCCAAGAATGTCGGACGTGCTGTGCTTGAGCATATGCCGGCGCCCATGCTGGACATCGCTCGACGCGTCAAAGGGCATGCCAAGGGCATGATCAGTCCGGCGACGCTGTTTGAGGAGCTGGGGTTCAATTACGTGGGGCCCATTGATGGCCACGATATGGACTCCCTGGTCCCAACCCTTCAGAACTTAAGGGAATTGGGCGGCTTGCAGTTTCTGCATGTTATAACCAAAAAAGGTCAGGGCTATAAGCTGGCTGAAGCCGATCCCGTGCTGTATCACGGACCCGGCAAGTTCGACCCCGAGCTGGGTATCCAGAAGCCGGCCAAACCGGGTAAGCAGACCTTTACCCAGGTATTTGGCACGTGGCTTTGTGATATGGCCGAGCAGGACTCGCGCCTGATCGGCATCACCCCCGCCATGCGCGAAGGGAGCGGGCTGGTCGAGTTTGAAAAACGGTTTCCGCAACGGTATTTTGATGTCGGTATTGCCGAGCAGCATTCGGTCACGTTCGCCGCTGGCATTGCCTGCGAAGGACTCAAGCCGGTGCTGGCCATTTACTCGACATTCCTGCAGCGCGGCTACGACCAGTTCATTCACGACGTGGCCCTGCAGAATCTGGATGTTACTTTTGCGCTGGACCGCGCGGGGCTGGTGGGCGCTGACGGGGCGACACACGCCGGCAATTACGATATTGCATTTTTGCGATGTGTACCCAATATGGTTATTGCCACGCCTTCCGATGAGAACGAAACCCGCCTGCTGCTGTCTACCTGTTATGAGCATCCTGGTCCGGCCTCTGTCAGGTATCCGCGAGGCAGCGGAGCCGGTGCACAAGTGACCAGCGCTTTGGAAGTGGTTGAGCTGGGCAAGGCCGTAGTGCGGCGCAAAGGCAAAAAGCTGGCTATTTTGGCCTTTGGTACGTTGTTGCATGCTGCTGCGCCGGTCGCGGAAAAACTCAATGCAACGCTGGTGGATATGCGGTTTGTCAAACCACTGGATGGCACGTTGCTGCTGGGGTTGATACAGTCTCACCAGCAACTGGTCACTGTGGAAGAAGGCGCCATCATGGGTGGTGCAGGCAGTGCGGTGGCCGAGCTGATGCACGCCAATGGTCTGTGTTGCGACCTGCTGCAGTTGGGATTGCCGGATGTTTTTATTGATCATGGCGACCAGGCGGGACTTCTGGCCAGTGTCGGACTGGATGCGGCAGGAATAGAGCAGGCGATCGCACGGCGTTTCGGGCAGCCGCTTGCTGATAAACAAATATAGAGCGAATAAATGAATTCTCAAATTGAACCATCGGTGCTGATGCCCGATGTGCAAAGTACGCTGGACGAGCGACATATCACTATCCAGCGTGTGGGTATCCGGCAGGTCAAGCAGCCTATGGTGCTGCAATTGGCTGACGGCTCGGTGCAGGCAACTATTGCCGAATGGACGTTTACAGTGATGCTGCCGGCGCACGAAAAGGGCACCCATATGTCCCGTTTCATGGCGCTGCTTAACACCTGGCGCAACCGGCCCATGACGGCCGAAACATTCCGTGCCATGGCGCTCGAAATGCTGCCGCTGCTGCATGCCGAAAAGGGCGATATTACGGCAACCTTTCCCTATTTCATCAATAAGACGGCGCCGGTATCCGGTGTGGAAAGCCTGATGGACTACCAGGTCACCTGGGTGGCCAGGGCGCAAGGCAAGCAGGCCGTGGTCGAGCAGACCGTGCTGGTGCCGGTGATGAGCCTGTGCCCCTGCTCCAAGGCGATTTCCGAATACGGGGCGCATAACCAGCGCTCCCATGTCACGGTCAGCCTGATCGCCGAGCAACACTATGAGCTGGATGATCTGATCCGGCGTATCGAGGCGCAGGGTTCCTGCGAATTGTGGGGATTGCTTAAGCGGACCGACGAGAAATATGTGACCGAAAGGTCCTATGACAATCCGAAGTTCGTCGAAGACCTCGTGCGGGACGTTGCAGCGGTATTCCAGAAGCTGCCCGGCGTTGTCAGTTACAGGGTTGAGGCCGAGAATTTCGAATCTATCCATAATCACAGTGCTTACGCGGTGGTAGAGGGCTAGCGCGCGCGGTTGCCCCTGTGCTTGCGTCATTTGCGACATCCTGCCCGGTAGCTAGTCGGGCGCAAACGCCGCTTTGATAAAAAACAGTGGTAAATCAGCATCTTGGCTCGTAAAAAAAGACCGCCGGTGGTGGTCTTTTTGATTTTTTCGTGTTATAGTCTACGGTTTCTTGCTCGCCCCGGTACGGGGTTGCAGGCATGTTTGTTGTCATTTGGTCGTTGATTTGGTTGGTTTACCCATTAAAACAATGACAGTGCCGCCAGTATGCCAATTGCGCAACCAGTAGTGCCGGCGGGCTGCCCCCCGCAATTTGATGTTTTGTCTTGCGCTGCCTGTCACGTACAGCTGGCTGTCAATGCAAATAGCCTATTTGCGGACATTCCACAAGGAGTTATCTATGCGTCACTACGAAGTAGTGTTTATTGTTCACCCTGATCAGAGCGAGCAAGTGCCCGGCATGATCGAACGTTACCAGGCAACGGTAACAGGCGACGGTGGTACCGTACACCGTCTTGAAGACTGGGGTCGTCGTCAACTGGCCTACCCAATCCAGAAACTGGTTAAAGCTCACTATGTCTGCATGAATATCGAATGCTCACAAGCCGCATTGGATGAGCTTGAGCATGCGTTCCGCTACAACGACGCCGTACTGCGCCACCTGGTTATCAAGGCCAGCAAGCCTCATACCGGCGCGTCAGTAATGATGAAATCTGTAGAGCGTGAAGAAGCCCGCAAGGCGACCACCGAGCAGACATCAGAACAGGAAAACGCAGGTTAATGGCGCATTGCGCCAGGCATCAACATGAATCAGCTTAGCCTGCAGGCCCGCATACTTGAAATGGGCGTCCTCAGGCATACCCCGGCAGGACTGCCGGTGCTGGATCTGATCCTGACGCATGAGTCCGAAGTGATTGAAGCCGGTCTGCCGCGACTCGTCCAAATGACGATTCCGGCCAAGGCCATCGGCCAATGGGGACAGAAGCTGGCCTCATTGCCACTGGGAGCCGAAATACGCGTACGCGGATTTCTGGCGCCGACAAGGAAAAATTCAAGCAGGCTGGTGTTGCATATCCAGCAGGCTCAATTTCCCGGCGGAGCAAACACAACGGACCCAACGCCATCACCAGGCATCCTGGCATAACGGACTGAGCGGTACGCTCACTATTGAAATTCAGAGGGCCAGACCCTCGCATACATAAAAGGCAATATCATGGCTTTCATGAAAAAAGGCAAGGATAAACGCAGTAAGTTTCCTCAGCAAAATCCATTGTTCAAACGCCGCAAGTTCTGCCGCTTCACGGCAGCCGGCGTTGAAGAGATCGACTACAAAGATATCGATACCCTGCGTGATTTCATCACAGAAACAGGCAAAATTATTCCTGCACGTCTGACCGGCACCAAAGCGCACTATCAGCGCCAACTGGACACCGCCATCAAGCGCGCACGCTTTCTGGCTCTGTTGCCGTACACAGATAACCACAACTAATCAGGGAAACCATCATGCAAGTTATTCTTCTCGAGAAAATTGTCAATGTCGGCAACCTGGGTGAAGTGGTTCGTGTAAAAGACGGCTATGCTCGCAACTTTCTGATTCCACAGAAAAAAGCCCGTCGTGCAACACAAGCTGCAATCGCCGAGTTTGAAGCCCGTCGCGCAGAACTGGAAAAAATCCAGGCTGAAAAACTGGCTGCCGCTCAGGCCCAGTCTGAAAAACTCAATGGCTACACATTGCAAATCGGCCAGAAGGCCGGTGTAGACGGCCGTCTGTTCGGTTCTGTGACCAATATGGACATCGCGGCAGGTCTGGTAGCAGCAGGCTTCGAAGGCGTTGAAAAAAGCCAGGTTCGCCTGACTGATGGTGCCCTCAAAGCGGTTGGCGAATATCCCGTACAGGTCTATTTGCACGCTGACGTGGTATCTGATATCACTGTCAATGTTGTAGGCGAAATGGCTTAATCCATTTGTTTTTATCGCTGTAGCAGTACACCAAAGAGCCGGTTAATCCGGCTCTTTGTTTTTACAGACGCCGCCTCACGCCAGGGCGGCTAACTGCGTATAATGACATCTTTGTCTGTGTCGTTTTGATCCAGTTTTGCTGTCACTTGCTGCCAGCCACAGATCATCACGTTATCAATTTCCCGGTTTACCCTGCCATGAATGCTCCTGATCCTCAACTGGATTCCCTGCGCCTGCCACCTCACTCGGTTGAGGCGGAACAATCCGTGCTTGGCGGATTGCTCATAGACAATGCGCAACTGGAAAATATCAGCGGTCTGCTCAATGAAGATGATTTCTATCGTCATGATCACCGCCTGCTATTCCAGCATATCTGCAAATTGATCAATCTGGATCGTCCGGCCGACGTTATCACCGTGCACGAATCGCTGGTGCTCGAGAGCAAGTCGGACGAGATCGGCGGGTTGGCTTATCTGGATGCACTGACGCGCAACACGCCCTCGGCGGCAAACATTATTCGCTATGCTGAAATTGTTCGTGAGCGGGCGATTCTGCGCAAGCTGGTGACGTTTGCCGACGAAATTGCATCCGAAGCGCTCAATCCCAGGGGTAAGGAAGCACGCCAGCTGCTTGATGAGGCTGAAACACGTATCCTGCAAGTGTCCGAGGGCTCGTCTTCGGGCAGTGAATTCAAGGAAGTGGGCGATCTGCTGGTCGACGTTCTGAAGCGGATCGAAGAGCTGGGTGATGGCAATCACGGCGATGTCTCCGGCATTCCCACCGGCTTTGTCGACCTTGACCGCAAGACGACGGGTTTGCACCCGGGTCAGTTGATCATCGTGGCCGGCCGGCCGGCCATGGGTAAAACGTCGTTTTCCATGAATATTGCCGAACACGTAGCGATCGACGAAGGCTTGCCTGTCGCGGTATTTTCCATGGAGATGGAAGCCACGCAGCTGGCGGCCCGGATGATCGGCTCTATCGGCAAGCTGGATCAGCAGCGCATGCGCACCGGCAGGTTGCTGGATGAGGACTGGCCCAAGCTGACCCATGCCATGCAATTGTTGCAGGAAGCGCAGATCTACATTGACGAGAGCCCGGCGCTAAGCCCGCTGGTGCTGCGCTCACGCGCGCGCCGGCTAAAGCGCAAGTGCGGCAAGCTGGGTCTGATCGTGGTCGATTACTTGCAGCTCATGTCGGGCAATGCCCTGTCCAAAAATGATAACCGGACCGCTGAAATCTCTGAAATCAGCCGTTCGCTCAAAACCCTGGCCAAGGAGATGGAGTGCCCCGTTATTGCACTGTCGCAGTTGAACCGGGGCCTGGAGCAACGCACCAATAAGCGGCCTATTATGAGTGACTTGCGTGAATCGGGTGCGATTGAGCAGGACGCCGACCTGATTCTGTTTATTTATCGCGATGAAGTGTATCATCCAGACAGCCAGGACAAAGGCTCTGCCGAAGTCATTATCGGCAAACAGCGTGCGGGCCCCATTGGTACGGTTCGGCTGACGTTCGCCGGCGAATTTACCAAATTTATGAATTACGCGGGCCCGGGCGACAGTTTTATCGCAGAATAAAAAAGCAAAAGGGGCAGGGCCTGCATGTTGCCGGCACTGCCCCTTTGTTTTTTATGTACTCTCATGCGTCAGGCGTTGTGGGCGATGTACTTTCCTACGGCGCCTGGTTATACCGGTTTTTTGAGCAAGGTCTCGTCATCCTGGTCAACCGGGATTTCTTCTGGTCGCTTACCCAGTTTGGCGGCAATAACTGCGCATACCATTAACTGGATCTGATGGAAGATCATCAAGGGCAGAATAATGGCACCCACCGCCTGACCTGCAAACAGCACCTGCGCCATGGGCAGGCCGCTGGCCAGACTTTTTTTCGATCCGCAAAATACAAGTGTGATGCGGTCTTCCAGTGAAAAGCCCATCAGGCGACCGATCAGCGATGTCAGTACCAGCACAATGGCCAGCAGCAGAACACTGGCAATTACAACTGCAATCAGCGCACCTACTGGCGTTTTATGCCAGAGGCCTTCGTTGACGGCCTCGGAGAAGGCAACATAGACCACCAGCAGGATGGAGCCCTGATCTACAAACTTCATGAGGGAACTATGCCGGCCGATAAACCCCGAAGTCCACGGACGGCTGAAGTGGCCCAGTGCAAAAGGCACCAGCAGTTGCAGGGTGATCTGCCAAATGGCTTCCAGCGCCTGGTGTGAATCTGCTGTAGCGTTGCTATCGGCGATCAGCAAGTTTACCAGCATGGGCGTAATGAAAATGCCCAATATGCTGGAGGAGGATGCGCTGCATACGGCGGCGGGAATATTGCCACGGGCGATCGAGGTGAAGGCGATAGCCGATTGCACGGTGGCCGGCAGCACGCACAGATAGAGAACCCCCTTATACAGATCAGGTGTCAGCATGGGTTCGAGCACCGGCCGCAGAACGACACCTAGCAGCGGAAACAGAATGAAGGTGCATGAAAAAATCACCAGATGCAGCCGCCAGTGGGTCGCGCCGGCAATGATCGCCTGGCGCGACAGACGCGAGCCATGCAGGAAGAACAGCAGTGCAATGGCCAGATTGGTAACCAGCTCGGCGACAGGCATGCCCCGGCCATGCGCGGGTATTACAGATGCAATAGCAACCGCGACGATCAACAACAGGGTGAAACGGTCGATTTTCAGAAAACGAAGCAGGGACTGGGACATTGCGCGGATCTACGTTAAGGGTTTAATGATGCGGCCATTGTACTCAATCCTGCATTAAAATCAGCCCGGGCGGAGCGCATGATGGGCGTAAGTGCACAACGTACCCCGTGGCGTGACGGCGCCGCAAATGCATGTGCCGGCACCTGGAAAATATCCCGCGAGGCCCGATTTGACTGGCTTGCGGGCTGATGAGATGGCACAACGCCAGGTGTCCTGACCACGTGTGACGCCAAGCAATGGACATTAGGTAAAATCACCTTGAACTGTGGGTGATGTATTCTTTTTACTGCAAAATAAAAAGGCCGGTGACGCCCCTCTCAATAAAGGGCATCACCGGCCTTTGCCTTTCGATACGACCACCTGGTCCTTGGGTCCTGGCTACAGCGCATCTCCGGCATAGTCGGCCAGGCGCGAACGTTCGCCTTTTTGCAGGGTAATATGCCCGGAATGCGGCCAGCCCTTGAAGCGGTCGACGACATAGGTCAGGCCTGAGCTGCCTTCGGTCAGGTAGGGCGTATCAATCTGTGCGATATTGCCAAGGCAAATGATCTTGGTGCCCGGGCCTGCCCGGGTGATCAGTGTTTTCATCTGCTTGGGCGTCAGGTTCTGCGCTTCATCGATAATCAGATATTTGTTCAGGAACGTGCGCCCGCGCATGAAGTTGAGTGACTTGATCTTGATATGCGATTTGACCACTTCCTTGCTGGCGCTGCGATCCCATTCACCGGATGAGCCATCATTCTTGGTGCCGGTATTGAGAAACTCCAGATTATCTTCGAGCGCGCCCATCCAGGGCTGCATTTTTTCTTCTTCGGTGCCTGGCAGAAACCCGATGTCTTCACCCACCGGCACGGTTACCCGGGTCATGATGATTTCAGTGTAGCGCTTGGTTTCCAGCACCTGGGTCAATCCGCAGGCAAGCGCCAGCAGGGTTTTGCCGGTGCCAGCCTGGCCCAGCAGGGAGACAAAATCAATATCCGGATTCATGAGCAGGTTGAGCGCGAAATTCTGTTCGCGGTTACGCGCGGTGACGCCCCAAACATTGTTTTTCTTGTGCGTATAGTCTCGCAAGGTGGCCAGCACGGCTGTTTTTCCGTTGACCTCACGCACCTGGGCGTACAGCGGCGAGTCACCTTCAAGATAGACGAATTGGTTGACCACGAAGTCGGCGCACAGTGGCCCCTTGATCTTATAGAAGGTGGTGCCGCCCTGTATCCAGGATTCGACATCCTTGCCATGTTTGGCCCAGAAATTGTTCGGCAGCAGCATGGCCCCGTCATACAGCAGGTCGGAGTCTTCCAGCGAATGATCATTCAGGTAGTCTTCGGCCTCCAGGCCAAGCGCCCGCGCCTTCAGACGCATATTGATGTCTTTGGAGACAAGTATGATCTGGCGCTGCGGCTGTTCGCGATGCAGGGTTTGCACAACGCCCAGGATCATATTGTCGGCCTTGCCGTTGGGCAGGTCTACGGGCAGCCGGCCTTCCATGTTCTGCGTCTGAAACAGCAGGCGGCCGGTGGCATCCTTGTTGCCCAGTGCATCCAGCGGCATGCCCGTAAGGATATCTTCAGTTTCTGCCACCAGCGCGTCCAGCGAACGGCTGACCTGGCGTGCGTTGCGCGCCACCTCGGTCATGCCTTTCTTGTGATGGTCCAGCTCTTCGAGCGTCATCATGGGCAGGAAAATATCATGCTCTTCGAAGCGGAAGATTGATGTAGGGTCATGCAGCAGTACATTGGTGTCCAGGACAAAAAGCTTGGACAAGCCGTTGTTGCCGGCCGTGTTTGCCGCCCTTACCGGTGCGCCGCGTGTACTGCCTGATTTGCCGCCGGTCGGAGCTGTGCCGGTACCAGCATCGGCGCGACGCGCGGTGGGCGCGCGGCGGCCTTTGGTATCTACCTGTTCGCGCGCCTGAGGTGCGGTCGTTGCTGCTCTTTCCTTGGCTGCTACCCCAGCCTGTACTGGTTCGATCGTATCGGCTGGCACAGTCATGCCGGCCGGTGTCGTATTTGCGGCACCCTGAGCGTAGTTGGTTGCATTTGCTGCGTCGGCGCTTGCCACAGTGCCGGGTTGATCCTGCTTCTGACGCTTGCGTCCACGGGGCGCCGCGGTCGCGGTGTCTTCCCTGGAGGCTTTTGGAACCGGCATTCCCGTCATATCCAGGATGTCGGCAGGTTTGGCAGGCAGCTTTGGAAGTGGCATAGATAGTTTCTCACATGGCTGTTGTTCCATGGGCGGTTGCACCATGGAAAAGGGTACCCCGCAGGGCCCGGGTGGGACTAATCCTGTTGTGCGGCATTCAGGTTGCGCACTGCTTCAAGGACGGCATCAACATGGCCTGGCACCTTTACTTTTCGCCACTCCTGCACAAGCTTGCCGGTGCTGTCGATCAGAAAGGTGCTGCGTTCAATTCCGCGTACCTGTTTGCCGTACATGTTCTTCATCTTGATAACGTCGTATTGAGTACATAACAGTTCGTCGGGGTCGGACAACAGGGCAAAGGTCACATTTTGCTTGGCGGCAAAATTTTCGTGGCTTTTGAGCGAATCGCGCGAGGCCCCCAGGATGACGGTATTTTCATTTTCGAAATCGGCTAGCGCATCCCGAAACCCCTGGGTTTCTGTCGTGCATCCCGGAGTGTTGTCCTTCGGGTAAAAATACAGCACGACGTTTTTGCCTTTCAATGCGGCCAGGGCAACCGGGCCAAGCTGGCTCTCGGCCTTGAATGCCGGCGCTTTCTTGCCGATGGTGGGGGGACTGGTCATTTTATTCTCCTTCGCTGAGCATGAGCGCGACAGCAACATTGCGGCCTTCTGCCATCAGTACATTATAGGTGCGTGCCGCGGCCTTCGAATCCATGGCTTCAATGCCCACGCGTGCGGCCAGCAGCGGCGCGGTCACTGCTGCGGGCAGAAAATGCTGGCGTGTGCCGGTTCCCACAAGCAGTATTTCGGGTGTGTTTTCAAATTTGGTGGCGGGAGCGTCGTCAAGAAAATCGATGGCGTTGCCTTCGACCTTTCGGATGTCTGCCGCCAGAATCAGCTGATCTGTTGTAATGTCGCTGACAGCGGTCACATTCCATGGGCGAACAGCGCCTTCAGGGCGAAACGCAATGGCATGGGTATATTGGACTTCATTGACTTCGATGAAGTGGTCCCCATAGCGGGTGACCGTATTTAATGCTGTTGGCTGTTCTCTTTTCAGTTCCACAAAGACTCCTTGTGCGTTTATCTTATTCTAACTGTATTTCATATATGTGATAGTGGTCCTGCGATATTTTGCGCTATGTGAGCGCAGCAGGTCGCACGCCCGTGATATGAGACCAGGAATAGGACAGACGCTTGCGGCGTCGCTGCCTGTGGGCAGCCGCGTGTCCGGCAAGGCCCTGATCCCAGCTTTTTTTGTACTGCAATGACACGGCCATTGCAAATTTTTTTTGTGCACAGGCAAAATCGTTTGCCGTCCGGTCTTATATAGGCTAGATTTACTGGTTTCACCCTAAATCTGTTCCTTCACTTATTCCAGGTCCGTCATGAGAAACTTCCCACGTATAGAAAGGCTCCCTCCCTATGTGTTCAACATTACCGGTGAGCTGAAAATGGCGGCGCGCCGACGTGGCGAAGACATCATCGACATGTCCATGGGCAACCCGGATGGGCCGACCCCCAAGCATATCGTGGACAAAATGGTAGAGGCGACAATTCGTCCCGATACCCATGGTTATTCAGTATCCAAGGGTATTCCACGCCTGCGCAAGGCGATTGCAGACTGGTATTCACGTCGCTATAACGTCATTCTGGACCCGGACCGGGAAGCCATTGTCACCATCGGATCCAAGGAAGGGCTGGCGCATCTTATGTTGGCCACGCTCGATAAGGGAGATACGGTGCTGGTGCCCAATCCCAGCTATCCCATCCATATATATGGTGCGGTCATCGCCGGCGCCAATATCCGCTCCATACCCATGAAAAAAGGGCTGGATTTCTTCGAGGAAATCGAGCGGGCCGTGCGCGAGTCCATTCCCAAGCCGAAAATGATTATTCTGGGCTTTCCCAGCAATCCCACGGCGCAATGCGTTGATCTGCCGTTTTTCGAGCGGGTGATCAAACTGGCCAAAGAGCACGATATTCTGGTCGTGCACGATCTGGCCTATGCTGACATCACGTTCGACGGCTACCAGCCGCCGTCCATTATGCAGGTGCCTGGCGCCAAGGATGTGGCGGTCGAGTTTTTTACCATGAGTAAAAGCTACAATATGGCTGGCTGGCGGGTTGGCTTTATGGTGGGCAATGCCGAGCTGGTCAATGCGCTGGCCCGCATGAAAAGCTACCACGATTACGGGACGTTCACGCCGATTCAGGTGGCTTCCATCGCTGCGCTGGAAGGCCCGCAGGAATGCGTGGCCGAAGTGGTCGCGCACTACAAAAACCGCCGCGATGTGCTCGTCAAGGGGTTGCATGAAGCCGGCTGGATGGTTGAAATTCCCAAGGCGGCCATGTATATCTGGGCTGAAATCCCCGAGCCCTACAAGGCCATGGGATCACTGGAATTTTCCAAAAAACTGCTGGCCGATGCCAAGCTGGCGGTATCGCCCGGTATCGGTTTTGGCGATCTGGGTGACGATCACGTGCGTTTTGCCATGATCGAGAATGAACAGCGTACGCGCCAGGCAATCAGAGGAATTAAAGAAATGTTCAAAAAAGACGGGTTCCTGAAAAAATGAATCCAATGAAGGTAGGTTTATTAGGTTTTGGGGTTGTAGGCAGTGGCACCTACGCGGTGTTAACGCGCAACGCAGAGGAAATATCGCGGCGCGCCGGACGCCAGATCGTGGTGTCCAAAGTGGCTACGCGTACGCCGGCCAAAGCAGTTGCTGTGTTCGGCGACAAAGTGCCGGTCAGCAATGATATGGCTGGCCTGGTGGCCGATCCCGAGGTGGATATTGTCGTGGAGCTTATCGGCGGCACCACGCTGGCCCGTGAACTGGTGCTGACCGCGATTGAAAACGGCAAGCACGTGGTCACAGCCAATAAGGCACTGCTCGCCCTGCATGGCAATGAAATATTTGCCCTGGCCAGCAAAAAAGGCGTCATGGTGGCGTTTGAAGCTGCGGTCGCTGGCGGCATCCCGATTATCAAAGCGATTCGCGAAGGCCTGACGGCCAACCGTATCCAGTGGCTGGCCGGCATTATCAACGGGACCACGAATTTCATTCTGTCGCAAATGCGCGAGCACGGCCTGCCTTACGAGACCGCGCTAGCGCAGGCCCAGCAGCTGGGCTATGCCGAGGCTGACCCGGCGGGCGATGTCAAGGGGATCGACGCGGCGCATAAACTGACGCTGATGGCCTCCCTGGCGTTTGGTATTCCCATTCAGTTCAGCAAAGCGCATATCGAAGGTATTACTGACCTGGATCAGCAGGATATTGTCTATGCCGAACGCTTGGGTTATCGCATCAAGCTGCTGGGCATCACGCGACGTCGCGATCAGGGTATCGAGTTGCGGGTGCACCCGGCTCTGGTGCCCACCAAACGGCTGATCGCCAACGTAGAAGGCGCCATGAACGCAGTGGTCGTCAACGGTGATGCGGTAGGCGACACGCTGTATTATGGTCCCGGTGCGGGCTCCGAAGCCACGGCCTCGGCTGTGGTGGCCGATTTGGTCGATGTGACCCGCCTGCATACGTCCGATCCCGGCAATCGGGTGCCACATCTGGCCTTCCAGCCAGAAGCACTGTCAGATATACCCATCCTGAAGATGGAAGATGTGCGCACCAGCTATTATCTGCGGCTATCGGTGGAAGATCGCTCGGGCGTACTAGCCGATCTGACCCGGATCCTGGCAGACCACCAGATCTCCATCAATTCCATGATGCAGGAACAGGATGGAGAAAATCGCGCCATCATTATTTTCCTGACACACGAGGCCCGCGAAGGCGATGTCAATACGGCGATCAAAACCATTGAAGCCATGCCTTTCGTACATTCGTCCATTACGCGCATCCGCCTGGAACATCTGGACTGACTGATCTGACCGGCACGACCGCCAGCAGCAAGGTCGTGTCTTCTTGTTTCCGGTATGTGATGCCGGAATAACGGAGCAATAATGAAATACATTTCAACCCGTGGCGGTATGAGCCCGGTTTCATTTTCCGAAATCCTTCTCGAAGGACTGGCGCGCGACGGGGGCCTTGCGGTACCCGAGAGCATTCCCTCGGTCAGTGCCAAGCAGCTTGAGCTGTGGCGTTCGCTCTCTTATGCAGAACTGGCCACGGAAATATTGAGCCTGTACATTGACGATATTTCGCGCACCGACCTGGAGCGCATCTGCAAGTCGGCCTATAACGAATCGGTTTTCTCCGGCAGCGAGATTGTGCCGCTCAAACCGCTGGGCAAGTCAATGACGCTGGTAGGCCTGTCCGAAGGGCCGACGCTGGCGTTCAAGGACCTGGCCATGCAGTTTCTGGGGCAGGTTTTCGAATTCGTGCTGGCGCGCGAAGGCCGCAAGCTGAATATTCTGGGCGCCACCTCTGGCGATACCGGTTCTGCGGCGGAATATGCCATGCGCGGCAAGCTGGGCGTTTCGGTTTTCATGCTGTCGCCGCATGGCCGCATGAGCGCCTTTCAGCGCGCCCAGATGTATTCGCTGATGGACGAGAATATTCATAACATCTCGGTCAAAGGCGTATTCGATGACTGCCAGGATATCGTCAAGGCATTAGCCGGCGATGTCTCTTTCAAGACCAGTTACCATCTGGGCGCAGTCAATTCCATCAACTGGGCCCGTATCTGCGCACAGATTGTATATTACTTCTGGGCGTGGCTGCGCAGCACCGATGCTGCAGCCAGCACCGGCACCGACGTGTCCGGTCACAAGGTATCCTTCACGGTGCCATCGGGCAATTTCGGCAATATTTTATCCGGTCATTTCGCTCGCAGGATGGGGCTTCCCATTCATCGCCTGGTTTTGGCAACCAACGAGAACAACGTGCTGGAAGAGTTTTTCCGCACGGGTGTATATCGTCCCCGCGTCAGCGCCGAGACGCTTGCTACCTCCAGCCCGTCCATGGATATTTCCAAGGCGTCCAATTTTGAGCGTTTCGTATTCGACCTGTTGGGGCGTGATGCCAAGCGGCTGGCCGCAAACTGGAAAAAGCTGGAGCAGGAAGGGGCATTTGATCTGTCTGCGGAAAAAGCGCGTTTTACCGAAGAGTTCGGTTTCGTCGGCGGCAGCAGCACGCATGCGGATCGCCTGGAGACGATCCGCCGCGTGCAAGAACAAGCTGGCATCCTGATCGACCCGCACACGGCCGATGGTGTGAAGGTCGCTCAGGCATTCGTCGAAGAGGGCATTCCGATGCTGGTTCTGGAAACCGCATTGCCAGCCAAGTTTGGCGAGACTATTCTGGAAGCCACCGGCCAGCAGGCCCCCATTCCTGATCATCTGAAGTCGCTGGCAGATCTGCCGCAGAAAGTGGTCATTATGGACAATGATGTAGAGTCCATACGCGATTACATCAAGGCGCGGGCATTGCTCTGATCGGGCATGGGGCACGACGGTTCACCGTCGCATTGGCCCAGGCACTGGCCAGTGTCCCGCAAGTAAAACAAAGGTCGATCCGCTGGGTCGGCCTTTTTTTACGGAACCCGGCAATGAACCTACCTTTGTACGAAACGGCCTGCGTCGCGTGCCTGGTGATGGCCACCGTTCCGCGCGCCGCGATTGTGCCTTGTCATTCGCATTTAAATATAAAAGGTGTATCAGCACGCTGGTTCGTGTCTGAACCACGGCGGCTTTTTGGCAATATCTGTTGCGTACGTGCTTGACGTTGAACAAACACAGGCGGATAAGGAGCGCGGTGTTTTTATAAAATATGTATATAATATGCATATTATTTTCTCTGACCGGTACGGTTTATCATGCAAGCCTCCACTTCTGCGCAATTCCGTTTTTCCCTTTCTGCATTTCTGTCTCTCGGGTTTCGTCCCTTGTATATATGCGGCGCTGCCTGGGCGCTCATTTCGATTGCGATCTGGATTTTTACGCCCCATTTGTTAACCGGGCGATTGAGCGGCGTCTGGTGGCATGCGCATGAGATGTTATGGGGCTTTGTCGCCACCATCGCTGTTGGTTTCATGACTACCGCCAGCGCCACCTGGACCGGTAATAATCCGCTGAAGGGAACGGCGTTGGGCGTGCTGGCGCTATGCTGGCTGGTGGCACGCCTGACATTTTTGATGCCAGGGCAGGCTGCATTTGTGCTGGGAGTCGTGGGCGATACGCTGTTTTATCTGATTGCGGCCGTTGCGCTCTGGCGCGTGATTTTCAAAGCCAGGAATAAACGCAACTACATTCTGCCATGGGCCGTACTGGTACTTGGACTGACCAATCTGCTGTTTCTGCTGGCTGTGGCACAGGGCCAGGCGTTACTGCTGATCGATGTGTTGCGCATTGGCATTCTTTGCATGGTGTTTATTACCTTGCTCATTGCGCGACGAGTGATTCCGTTTTTTGCTAGCCGGGCGATTGCCGGCCTGGATATTCCAGCGCATGAGCGCTCCGGCCAGGTGCAGCTTATTGCCTGTGCCGTGGCCATGCTGGCTGTTGTTTTGCAACAGGACTATGTGTTGGCCTTGGCAGCAGCGGTTGCGGGGGTGGTGGCCCTTTATCAGCTCATCCAATGGAAGCCGTTAGCCGTGATTCGCGTGCCGTTGCTGTGGGTGCTTTACCTTGCCTGGTTTTTCCTGGGCATCGGCCTGCTGCTGGCGGCCTGCTATTTTGTGGGATGGCGCCCATTATTGCTGGCGCGACAGGCTGCATATATGCATGTCATTGCCATGGGCGGCTTCGCCATCATGATTATCGGCATGATAACGCGCACAGCACTGGGGCATACGGGTCGCCCGTTGAAGGCAGACCGTGTGATGGTCTGCAGTTATAGTCTGGTCTTGATTGCGACCATAGCGCGCCTGGCCGCGTTAATGCTGCCCGCGTTCGCCTTGCCCATGTTGCATCTGTCGGCCGCGGCGTGGATTGTCGCGTTCGGCATGTATCTTTACCGTTTTGTGCCGATCCTCGTGACCCCCAGTCCGGTGGCAGGCAATACCGTACCTGCCGGGGTGATGCGGCCGCAGGAAACCAAACCATAAGACCTGCCGTCAGTGGCCCATGATTGAAAAACGATTCGATAAGCCTGCTGCACCGCGATGCTGCCGCGTCCGTACTCAATGAAGTGGCTTTGAGGGCATGACGTTTGTTGCAGGCCAAGCTCGTCCAGGCCCGAGGGAAATTGATGACTGTGCGCCGCGCGGTGGTTGCTGGCCGAGGCGCCAGTAGATAGGTCTGGATGTAAATCGTCGATTCGTCTGTTGGTATGACGCGACCGACTGAACCGTTTCCTGTCATTACAGATGTTTATTGTCTGTCGGGTCAAGTACACGCCTGAGCATGGGCTTGATGCGCGAAAGCTCGTCCCTGTGTGCAGCAGACAAGGCTGCCAGATGTTCCTGAGCCAACGAAGTCAGTTGTAGTAGCACTTTGCGCTGATCCGCCTGGTCAGCCAGCCGCTCTACAAGCCCGCTTTCAGCCAGCCGGTTAGCCAGCTCGACGGCGCTGTGATGCTTTATCCTCAATCGGTCAGCCAGGGTGCCGACCGTAATGGGTTTGCCCTTCCCATATCCCTTGATGACCAGCAATGCCTGGTGCTGCCTGGCCGTCAGGCCTACAGATTTGGCCCGCTCTTCACTGAACTGCAGAAAACACCGTATCAGATATCGAAATTCGGCCAGAGTCGTGTAATCGGATTGGTCAAGCGAGTCGTGAGGCATGGCAGGAGATCGTATCAGGGGGTAGCGATGACAAAACGTTCAGTGTATCAGATGCCTGGTTGAATTATTATATCGTAATACGATATAATAACGCGCTTCTGGACATTTTCTGCCGCCCCATTCTGAAATCATCTTAACGCTCCCGGCCCCGTTCTGGGTGCCGTTTTTATATCCGTCTATTGTTCATGACTATTAAACACAACCGTAATCGACAGCTCAGCGATTTTTCAACGGATAAACGAGTTCTTTTTATTATTGTTATTGCTATACCTGTGGCTGTCGCTGCCATGTGCGCCGGCATTTTGTTATTGCAATTGATTCGGCTGTGCACCAATCTCGCCTATTTTGGCCAGTTTTCTTTCTCGGAGCCACGGCTGGAGGATGCTTCTCTTGGCTTGTGGGCGGTCTGCATTCCCGTTATAGGCTCCCTGCTTATCGGGCTGATTGCTCGTTTTGGCAGTGAGAAAATTCGCGGGCACGGTATTCCGGAAGCAATCGAGGCCATTTTGCTGGGCCGATCACGCCTGGACGCCAAAGTGGCGGTGCTCAAGCCTTTATCGTCCGCCATTGCCATTGGCACCGGCGGACCGTTTGGTGCGGAGGGGCCGATCATCATGACCGGAGGCGCGATTGGCTCGTTGATTGCACAAGCCTTGCCTGTTTCGGACAGCGAGCGCAAGACTTTGCTTGTGGCTGGCGCTGCAGCAGGGATGACGACAGTATTTGGAACGCCCATTGCAGCAATTATGCTCGCGGTTGAACTGTTATTGTTCGAATGGAGTCCACGCAGCTTCATTCCGGTTGTCGTCGCAGCGACAGTTGCAGAACTGGGGCGGAGCCTGTTGGGGATGGCGGGGCCGCTGTTTCCCTTTGAGGGAATCATGCTGACCAGCCTGCCCGGCTTTTTTGGATGGATGATGGTCGGTATTGCGGCGGGGCTACTCTCCGGGCTGCTCACGCAATTGGTTTATGCCTGCGAGGACGGATTCCAGCGGCTGCCCATACACTGGATGTGGTGGCCCATGATAGGCGGGCTGGTGGTAGGCATTGGCGGGCTGTTTGAGCCGCGTGCCCTGGGTGTTGGCTACGAAAATATAACGGCGATGCTCGACGGCCAGATGCTGGGGGTCGCTGCGCTCACGTTACTTGTCGTCAAGGCGATCATCTGGTCAGTTGCACTCGGCTCGGGTACCTCGGGCGGCGTGCTGGCGCCGCTACTGATCATGGGCGGAGCCATGGGGGCGGCATTAAGTGGTTATTTGCCTGATGCAAGTCCCGGCTTCTGGGCATTGCTGGCCATGGCCGCGATGATGGGCGGCACCATGCGAGCCCCCTTGACTGCTACTTTTTTTGCCGTCGAGCTTACTGGCAATGTCGATGTTTTATTGCCACTAATCGTGGCCTGCGTGACGGCACATGCAATCACGGTGCTATTGATGAAGCGCTCCATCCTGACCGAAAAAATCGCCCGACGCGGTCATCATATTGTGCGTGAATATCGTGTTGATCCATTCGAGCTGACGCATGTGCAGGACGTCATGACCACAGAGGTGATCAGTGTGCCCGCTACCATGACCTTGCATGGCGCTGCACGGTTCCTGACAGCACCGCAAACCCGGCATCCGAGTTTTCCGGTAGTCGACCAGGAAGGCAATGTGCTTGGTATTGTGGATCCACCTTCCGTTCTGGCCTGGAGAAGGGCGGGCAGGCACCGCAATCAGACATTGGGTGAGCTGTTGCAGGGAACAAAAATTACGCTTGCGTATCCCGACGAATACCTGGCGGGGCTGGTCGACAAGCTGGTGCATGCCAATGTCGCTCACCTGCCTGTCGTATCGCGTAGCGACAGTTCCCTGATCGGATATATTGGATGGAAGGATCTGATGCGGGTGCGTCAGCGCCTTGCCACGGAAACGCATGAGCGCACGACCTTGATGCGTGCCAAACGTCGTGGTTCCTCCGGGCAATAAAGGGTGGCACGCCCAGGCGCTATGTGGCGTGGATGGGGTAAATGCGAAGCGATCTGCGCGTGCATGTCACTGGCCAGCACACTGCTTGAATCCGGCGCCCTGAACCCTGAGTCGGGACCGTCCAAATGAGGAGATGGGTGCTGATGTGTTGCGTTGCGCGTTGATGCTGCCGATTTGCTGGTGCGCATCAACGGGTTGCAACTGTGCTTGTGCTTGTCAACGACGCCTGGGTTGCCTGCGCTGCAGCCAGCCCGCTCATAACCGCACCTTCGAGTACGCCAGGATAGCCGGTATCGGTCCAGTCACCGGCCAGAAACAGGCCAGGCCAGGGCGTTACACTGTCTGGCCGGATCAGCCCGGGGGTGGCTGCAAACGTCGCTCGCTTTTCCATGATCAGCTCGACACCGGTGACGGGAGGCAGTGTTACACCTGCGGGTAATTGGTTGCGAACCTGGGAGAGTATCGCATGGGCAATACTGTCCCGGTCTCTACCGATCAGGTGGTCTGCATGGCTGATGACAATTGAAATGGCATGAGGAAAGCGATCATTGGGAAAGCACTCATCAATAGCATCCCCTGTTGCCGTGGCAGCAGATCCGGTGGCGGCATCGGGATGCATGAACCGGCTGCGATTGAACAGCCATTGCCCGTCATGCCCGTCCTGGCGATTTTCCTTCAGCATATACATGCAGCCGGGCAGGGGGAAGGCGTGCTCCAGGAACACAGTCAAGGTGGCAATGGCATGGTATTCAAAGGCATTCAAATGCTCAAGCAGTGCACGTTTTTCAACCAGTGATGGCTGGTGCTTTTCATCAACGTTGTGCAGGGTGCGTTGCACATGATCGTCCGTTATCGCGGCGTCGGTCGGGTTATTCGTCTGGTTGTGCAGCAGCCCGGACAGCAGGCGATGGCACATGCGCGCTGGCGCGGCCAGAATCACGGCATCGAAAACAGCGCCGCCTTCATGGCCGGGGTCATGCCCGGCCTCACCATGATCCTGCGTCTGGCGTGGTTGCATGGATGGCCGGTTGCCCGTGTGCAGTCGATAGCCGCCTGGCCCGGCACTCAGGCCAAGCACTGGCGTGCTGGCATGAATCATAAGCTGTGGCGCCAGCACTTCAGGCCACAGGGCGCTCAGGTCGACGCGTGGCAGAATCAGGTCGCTGGCATTTGCACCGGCGGCCAGGCTATCCCTGAGCACCACGGCAAACAGCGCCATTGACGCATCGCCAATCGGCGTATTGAGCGTGGCAATGCACAAGGGCTCCCAGAATAGGTGGATCAGCGCGGTCGGCTGGCGCCGTTTTTGCAGCCAGGCGAAGACGGTGGTATCGGGCGCCACACGCCAGCCAGCCAATTGCAGTTGCAATAGCGTTCGGAACAGGACGTATTTCTCACCAAGGCTCAGGCCCTTCATGCGAAGCAGCGCCAGTGGCAGTCGTAGTGGTCCTGGATGGACAGGATTGACGGCCAGATTCAAGGCGCCATCCAGCGTGGTCAATTGCAGCGGCAGCCGCAGCAGCGCATGGCTGCTGTCGACGCCGATGTCTTGCATGAGTGCCAGTGTGTGGCGGTAGGCGCCCAGCATCAGGTGCTGGCCGTTATCGAGCACCAGGCCGCGGCGTGCAATCACTGCCTTGCGGGCGCGCCCGCCAAGTACCGGCGATTGTTCAAACACCTCGGTGTGCCATCCCGCAAGCTTAAGGGTGAAGGCGGCGGCCAGGCCGGCCCAGCCAGCACCTACCACGGCAACACGCGGCTGGGAGCGATCAGCGTTGAGGGACATCCAGCTTTCGCATTTTACGAATGAATCCCTTGCCGCCACCCACCCAGATTTTCCAGGCAATCATCAGCTTGCGCAGCGGCGTCAGGGAAATGCGGCTGGTCAGCACCGGCCAGCCATCTTTTTCAATTTCACATAGCAGGGTGTAGTAGATAGCTGCCATCATCAGCCCGGGGCGCTGTGCGCGGCGGTCCTGTTCGTGCAGCAGCTCAACGGCTTCCTGGTAGAGCTGGCGTGCGCGGGCAGTCTGAAAGGCCATCAGCGCGCGAAAATCGTCGGTTTCCTTGCTGTTCAGAATATCGGCGGCCTTGACATTATGTTTCTGCAGGTCATCAATGGGCAGATAGATGCGTCCGCGTCGCGCATCGTCGCCGACGTCGCGAATGATGTTCGTCATTTGCAATGCCAGGCCGAGTTTCTCGGCGTAGGCCAGGGTATCGCTGTTCTGGTAGGTAAAAATCTGTGCCGACAGTTGGCCCACCACGCCGGCCACATGCCAGCAATATTTGCGCAGGCCGGGCCAGTCCATATAGCGAGTCTGGTCCAGATCCATTTGCATGCCGTCGATGATCGCCTGGAACTGCTCTTCGCGCAGCCCGAAAGTGTTCAGGTGCGGTTGCAGCGCCTGCGCTACCGGGTGTTCGGCCCGTCCTTCGAACAGACCGTTAATTTCCTTGCTCCACCAGGCCAGCTTGATGCGGGCAACCGAAGGATCGGTACATTCATCGACAACATCGTCCACCTCCCGGCAGAATGCATATACGGCCGTAATAGCCCGGCGCTGCTGCGCAGGAAGAAACAGAAAGGCGTAGTAAAAGCTCGAGCCGCTACGCGCCGCTTTCTCTTGGCAATATTGGTCAGGTGTCATAATAATTATTTCGTACGCTGCGCCACACAATCAGGGCCCAGTCTTTTTTATTCAGTGTTGGTCGGTGGTCAAAGACGTCGCCCGCAACGGCGTCAATTTTTTCCAGTATGCGCATGCCACCCTGGACGATCATACGCAGCTCCAGGCCTGGCCGGCCATGCAGTCGTGAGCATAGCGGTGCACCGGCAAGCAGTATTTTACGTGCAAATGCGGTATTTTCCCGCATTAACTGCGACCAACGCGGATTCAGTTGTCGATTGTCAAGGTCCGCATGGGTCATGCCGTAGGCGGCCAGCCGGTCAGCTGGCAGATAATAGCGATGGCGTTGCGTATCTATCGCGATATCCTGCCAGAAGTTAATCAGTTGCAGGGCGCTGCAGATATGATCCGATAGCAGCAGCGAGGATTCGTCTGTCACGCGGTACAGATGCAGCAGCAGTCGGCCTACCGGATTGGCCGAGTAGCGGCAGTAATCGAGCAGGTCCGTGTCGTTCTGAAACGGCAGGTGCCGCACGTCCTGGCGGAAAGCGACCAGCAGATCACGCAGGGGCGTGACCGGCAACTGGTGCAGCTGCATTTCACGCTGCAGGGCAAGAAAAAGGGACTGGGGCACATTCTCGAAATGGGTGGCTGAAAAATCGCTGGCCTGCATTTGAACCACAGCCTGGTCAAAGGCATCTAGCTGGGCCAGACGATCCTGGGCGCTGGCCTGGCCTTCGTCGGCAATATCGTCGGCGCGTCGGGCAAAGGCATAAATGGCCGTGACCGCTGATCGCAGGCGTCGGGGCAGCAATATTGAGGCTACCGGGAAATTCTCATAATGATCGACGGACATGAATACGCGCTAATGTGATGATGCAATGATTATAATTTACGCTGATCATTCAAGTACGATGAAATTGACTAGTGGAGCCACACCATGCCGCGTCCCATCCGGGCAGTGATATCACAACAGGCCATGTCGCACAATCTGAGCGTTATACGGCAGTACCTAGACAATGCCCGGCAAGCCCCGGCAACGGCTGCAGACGGCAGGCAGCCGGCGCCCCTGGGTGCAACGCATATCTGGGCCGTGATCAAGGCCAATGGCTATGGCCATGGGCTGGAAACGGCCATTGGCGGTTTCGCGCAGGCGGACGGACTGGCCATGCTGGATCTGCAGGAAACGGAGCGTGCCCGCGAGGCTGGCTGGCAGGGTCCGTTGCTGATGCTCGAAGGGTTTTTCGAGACGCGCGATCTGCCGCAGCTGCAGAAGAACCGGGTGGTCAGCACCATTCACCATCCCGAGCAGATCCGCATGCTGCAGGCCAGCACCCTGGCCGGACCGCTGGATGTCTTTTTGAAAATCAATACGGGCATGAACCGGCTGGGCTTTGCGCCACAGCAGTTTGACCAGGCGCATCAGGATTTGCTGGCCTTGCAGCAGCAAGGCAAAGTGGGGCGTATCGGTTTCATGACGCATTTTGCCGATGCCGACGGCGCACAGGGTGCGGTCGATGCGCCTGCAAAGCTTTTTCGCGATACGGTGGGCCCTCGCCAGGGCAGCATCAGTCTGTGCAACTCGGCCGCCGTGTTGCGATATCCACAGCTTGCCGTCAGCGCCGCAGACAACTGGGTTCGTCCCGGCATCTGTTTGTATGGCTCATCGCCCTTTGCCAATACGACCGGCGAAGAATTCGGACTGCGCCAGACCATGACGCTACAGGCGCGTTTACTCTCGATCCAGCAGGTGAGGCAGGGGCAAAGCGTGGGTTACGGGTCAACCTATACCGCTACGCGCGATATGCGCATTGGCGTGGTGGCCTGCGGCTATGCCGACGGTTATCCACGCAGCGCACCGTCCGGTACGCCGGCATGGGTCAACGGCGTCGCAACCGAGCTGGCGGGCCGCGTGTCAATGGACATGCTCACCGTTGACCTGGACCCGATTCCCGATGCTGTCGTGGGTGACTGGGTAACCCTCTGGGGCAATAACGGCCCGCATATCGATGAGGTTGCCGCCGCCGCGGGTACAATTGCCTATGAACTGCTCTGCGCGCTGGCGCAACGCGTTCCGGTCCATATTCAATACTCAGGAGAATCCGTTGAAAAATAAGTGCGTCCTTGTAACTGGTGCGACCAAGGGTATTGGCTGGGCCATTACCCGCCGACTGAGCGATGCTGGTGCCCATGTGGTCGGTATTGCCCGGCAGGTCAGCGATATTGATTTTCCGGGATTTCTGTATCAGTGCGATTTGAACGATGCGGGCCATACCGAAGAAATGCTGCGCATGATACGCGAAAAATATCCGGTAGATGCTGTGGTCAACAATGCGGGCATCGTGCTGGCGGAGAACCTGGGCGAAGTCAATTTATCTTCGCTGTATCAATCCTATGATGTCAACTTGCGTGCGGCCGTACAGGTGACACAGGCATTTGTCGAGTCAATGAAAGTACGGCGCGAGGGGCGCATTGTCAACATCGCCAGTCGTGCGGCAGGCGGCAAGGCAGGGCGTACCAGTTATTCGGCCTCTAAGGCCGCCTTGATCGGCTGCACCAAAACCTGGGCGCTGGAATTGGCCGAGTATGGCATCACCGTCAATGCAGTCTCGCCCGGCCCCATCGAAACCGAGTTTTTCCGCAAGGGGCAACCGGCTGGCAGCGAAGAAGAAAAGCAACTGCTTACGCGTGTGCCCATGAAGCGCCTTGGGCGTCCTGAAGAGGTTGCGGCCGCCGTGGCCTTTTTGCTCTCTGATGAGGCAGCTTATATTACCGGCCAGAATCTGGGTGTAGACGGCGGCGCATCTCTATAAGGGCCGTCGTGCACTTTTATTGCGGCCTTGTGACGGGCGTGTCGGCAACGGCGTCAACCTCAATGGCTGCGTTGGTGTTTGTTTCAAGGGTCCTGGCTAAAGACCGTGGTGGGAGCTGGTTCGCGACCTGTTCCGACAGAGGGATCAAGCGTGCCGCTAGCCGCCGTATGGATCATTCATTTCAGCAACGGTAACGTGGCTGCATCAGCAGTTTTTCATTTAATGACAGCCCTTGCAGGGCAGTGGGAATCAAACGCAGTATGGCAAAAGCAAAAACGGTGTATGTGTGTCAGGAGTGCGGCGGCGTTAGCGCCAAGTGGCAGGGACAGTGCCCGCATTGCCAGGCATGGAACACCATGGTAGAAACCGTAGAGCGGGGCAGTGCACCGGCTACGCCCAACCGTTATGCACATCTGGCCGAAGCGGCGCCGGTTCGGAATCTGTCCGATATCGAAGCGCGCGACACACCCAGGCAGCCCACAGGTTTGTCCGAATTTGACCGGGTGCTCGGTGGCGGCCTGGTGCCCGGTGGTGTGGTGCTGATCGGCGGCGATCCGGGTATCGGCAAGTCAACGCTGTTGCTGCAGGCGCTGGCATCGCTCTCGCTGCGCACGCAGGTGCTGTATATTACCGGCGAAGAATCCGCAGAGCAGGTTGCCCTGCGCGCCAAGCGCCTGGATCTGGCCACCGGCGCCGTGCAACTGGTGGCCGAAATTCAGCTCGAAAGCATTCAGGCGGTGTTGCAGCAGTACAAGCCTGCCGTTGCTGTTATTGATTCCATTCAAACACTGTATTCCGCAGAATTGTCATCCGCTCCGGGGTCGGTCTCTCAGGTGCGCGAATGCGCCGCGCAGCTGACCCGCATTGCCAAGCAGACCGGCGTTGCCATGGTCATGATCGGCCATGTGACCAAAGACGGCACACTGGCCGGACCTCGTGTCCTGGAGCACATTGTCGATACGGTCCTGTATTTCGAGGGCGAAACTGACTCATCCTATCGCCTGGTCCGGGCCTTCAAGAACCGCTATGGTGCGGTGAACGAGCTGGGCGTGTTTGCCATGACGGATAAGGGGCTCAAGGGCGTGAGCAACCCTTCGGCCCTGTTTTTGTCGCAGCATACGGACAATGTACCCGGCTCCTGCGTGGTTGCGACCCAGGAGGGTAGCCGTCCGCTGCTGGTGGAGATCCAGGCGCTGGTCGACACGGCACATGTTCCCAATCCGCGACGCCTGACGCTGGGCGTCGATGGCAGTCGCCTGGCCATGCTGCTGGCGGTACTGAACCGTCACGCGGGCGTGGCAACCTACGATCAGGATGTGTTTGTCAATGCAGTGGGCGGTGTCCGGATTACCGAAACCGCAACTGATTTGCCTGTTCTGCTGGCCATTCTGTCTTCACTACGCAACAAGCCTTTGCCCAAAGGGCTGATTGCCTTTGGTGAAGTGGGGCTGGCCGGCGAAGTACGTCCTGCGCCACGCGGGCAAGAGCGTTTGCGCGAAGCAGCCAAGCTGGGTTTCAGTCTGGCGCTGATTCCCAAGCACAACGCGCCCAGACAGCCGATAGAAGGACTGGAAATCAAGGCTGTCTCTCGCCTGGAAGAAGTGCTGGAACTGATTCGCTAGGCACAGGCCGGATCTGCGCGATGGCCAAGGCAGAAGCACGTTGCCGATCGACGTCTGGTTGCATTGGGCATGAATATTTGAGGGGCGGTAATTGCATGGCTACCGGCCCGGGCCATTTAAAATTGAGTAAGCATGGATTGGTATCTGAATCTGCTATTGTTTGTTTCACTGGGGGCGGCCATTGGGTTTGTGGGCGCCATTGTCGGCATTGGTGGCGGGTTGATTGCCATTCCGATGCTGGCGCTGGTTTTTTCCATGCCACAGCAACTGGCCCAGGGCACGGCCCTGCTCATGATTGCGTCCAATGTGGTGCTCACACTGCGCAATTACCACAAGCGCTCGCCCATTGATTTTCGCAGTGTGGCCATCGGCGTGGCCGCCAATGTCGTGGCCACTCACCTGGCCGCGCTGGTGGCGCAGGACATGAGCCCTGTGGTACTGCGAAATCTGTTTGCGCTGTTTTTGGCGTCGGTAGCCACGTTTTATGTGTGGCAGACCCTGCGCACAGGCAAAAAACGTGAGGCGGCTGATGCCGGCCCTTCCCGGCGCATGGGCTTTATACAATATGTCATACTGGGTTCTATTTCAGGCGCGATTGGCGGCCTGTTCGGCGTGGGCGGCTCGCTCATTCTGGTGCCGGTCATGACCGTGGTCTACCGGTTTCGGCAGACCTCGGCGCAGGCAATGGCGCTGTCCATGATTCTTCCCGGTACACTGGTGGCACTCATTACCTATTCGTGGCACGGTAATACCGACTGGACGGTAGGCATTGCCTTGTCCCTGGGCGGTATGCTGATGATTCGCCAGGGTGTACGACTGGCTTTTTATCTGCCCGAGCGTACGCTCAAATTCATCTTCGCCGGCGTTTTGTATCTGACAGTAGCATTGTTGCTGTTGAAATAGATCCCTTCATTCAGGAGAACACTTTGGGTCCCTTGGCAATATGGCAAATGGCATGGCGTCTGTTTCGCCGCGACTGGCTGTCAGGAGAGTTGCGTCTGCTGGCGCTGGCGCTGGTGGTGGCAGTCACGGCGGTCTGCAGCGTAGGTTTTCTTGCCGAGCGCGTGTCTTCGGGTCTGAATGACAACGCCGGCCAGGTGCTGGGCGCAGATCTGCTGTTCGAGTCCGATACGCCCATCGAGCCGGAGGTGGTCGAGCAGGCCCATACGATGTCGCTGCAAACTGCCAAGACCTGGCAGTTTCCGTCCATGGTGACGTTCGACAAGCAATCCAGGCTAGCCTCTATCAAAGTAGTGTCAGAGGGGTACCCGCTAAAGGGAACCGTCACGCTGCAGGGGGCGGGCGATAACGCAAACAGCCAGAACCGGCAGGCTGTGCAGCGCATTCCGCCAGCGGGCACGGTATGGGTGGATCCGGCATTGCTGGCCCAGTTACAGGCTTCGCCTCAGGCGCAGTTGCGCGTGGGCATGAAAACACTGCAGGTATCGGCGATCATTGAAAATGAGCCCGATCGCAATGTCGCCTTT
Organism: Pseudomonadota bacterium; assembly: GCA_023423975.1. Taxonomy (GTDB): domain Bacteria; phylum Pseudomonadota; class Gammaproteobacteria; order Burkholderiales; family Burkholderiaceae_B; genus Advenella. Next base: position 30,350 of record JAFAEO010000058.1, on the reverse strand, counting down.
GTCAATATCGCCCCGCGCCTGATGATGAATGAAGCGGACATGCAGGCCACCGGACTGCTGGTGCCGGGCAGCCGGGTCAAGGAAACCCTGCTGATGGCCGGGGATGCCGAGGCAGTCGCGCAAATGCGTACCTGGCTGACCGCCAGACCGGCCAAGGGACGCCAGATCATCGGCACCGATTCAGCACGACCCGAGATCCGGGCATCGCTGGATCGTGCTGAACAGTTTCTGTCACTGGTTTCTGTCTTAAGCGTGATGATCGCCAGCGTGGCCATTGCCCTTGCGGCGCGCCGGTTTTCTGCGCGCCATCAGGACGGGCTGGCCGTCATGCGCAGCCTGGGCGCCACTCAGGGAACCATTCTGAAGCTGGTTGCTATCGAGTTTTTACTGATCGCTACTTTTGCTTCCATTACCGGCGTCGTGCTGGGTCTGGCGCTGCACTACGTGCTGATGTATTTTCTGGCCGGCCTGATTCCGGCGACCTTGCCCGCGGTCTCGTGGGTGCCGGGCGTGGCTGGGCTGGTAACCGGCTGGGTGCTGGCTTTCGGCTTCTCTGTGATACCGGTGATGCATCTGTCGCGAGTACCGCCATTGAAGGCGTTGCGGCGTGAACTGGATGTCGCGGCTAGTCGGCCATGGGTCGCTATCGGCGTTGGTATTGTCATCTGGGTCGGTTTGCTGTTACTGCATACCGGCAACACCACACTGGCCTTGATCAGTGCCGCAGGGTTTATCGGGGCCATGCTGGTGTGCGCGGCAATCACCTGGACGATCCTGCGCCTGCTGGCCCAATTGCGTCATCGGCTGGTGTCGCGGCCGGTGCTGCGTTTTGCACTGGCCGGCCTGGTGAATCGGCGCGGCATGACGGTAGTACAGATATGTGCACTGACGCTGGGCATCATGATTATCCTGCTGTTGGGCCTGTTGCGCACCGACCTGCTGGCAGCCTGGCAGAATAATCTGCCCCCTGATGCACCGAACCGTTTCCTGATCAATATTCAACAGGATCAGAAACCGGCGCTGGACGACATGTTCGCTAAAGCCGGACTGGGCAAGCCGCTGCTTGATCCCATGGTGCGCGGGCGTCTGGTTCGGATTGGTGATAAGGACGTGGATCCTTCGGCTTATGAATCTGAACGCACCCAGCGGCTGGCAGAACGCGAATTTAACTTGTCCTGGCTGAGCCAGTTGCCGCCCAGCAACCGTATTGCCAGTGGTCGCTGGCTGGATCCCGATGCTGCAGAAGTCTCGTTCGAAGATGATATTGCTGGCCAGCTCGGTGTAAAACTGAATGACCAGGTGACTTTCGATGTGGCCGGCGAACTGGTGACCGCGCGGGTTACCAGCTTGAGGACCGTGAAATGGGACTCCATGCAAGTCAATTTTTTTGCCATTCTCTCGCCTGCCGTATTGCAGGATAAGCCGGCGACCTGGATTACGGCTTTTCATTTGCCGGAACAGCAGGCAGCATTTACTCAGCAAGTCGTCAGCCAGTTTCCGAATATCACGGTATTCGATGTGTCGGGTATTTTGCGCCAGTTACAAACGATTCTCGATAGCGTGGCAGCGGCGGTTCAGTTTCTTTTTGTCTTTACACTGGCCGCCGGCGTGGTCGTGCTCAGTACTGCGTTTCTTTCCACCCAGGATGAACGGATGTACGAAGCGAGCCTGCTGCGGGCCATGGGCGCCACTTCGCGGCAGTTGGACCAGGCCCAGCGCAGCGAACTGATCGTGATCGGCGTGGTGTCGGGAACGCTGGCAGCGGCCTTTGCGATACTGACCGCGCAACTGCTGGCCGTGCAGGTGTTTGACATCACGCTGCGCACCGGTATCATGCCATGGATAAGCGGAATCATACTGGGGATCATGGCATCGTGGGCAGGGGGTAAAATGGCCTTGCGAGCTGTAAAGAATACGCCCCCGCTACTCATTTTACGGAGTGCCGACTAATGGCAAGACTATTGAATATCGTGGAAAACCTGGACACCACAACGACCTTTTATGACCAGATAGGTGGTGAGGCCGGTTTGCATGCCCTGGTGGAGCGCTTCTACGATCTGATGGACATTGAAGAAGACTTCAAGGCGCTGCGTGCTGTGCATGGCGACTCGCTTGAGCACGCAAGAGAAAAGCTGTTTCTGTTTCTGAGCGGGTATTTGGGTGGTCCCGACCGGTATATTGAAAAATTCGGCCACCCCATGCTGCGGGCCCGGCACCTGCCGTTTGCCATTGGCATCCAGGAACGGGATGAATGGGTTGCCTGCATGGGACGCGCCATGATCGATTGCAACGTACCGGCACCGCTGCAGGAGCATTTGCTGCACTCGTTCTTTGGCGTGGCCGACTGGATGCGGAATAAAGATGGCTGAGCCTGATTTTCACAGCACCCATCGGCCGGGCCGCCAGATGCATCACGGGATTCGTATTCATCCCGATTTTCCTGTTCCGGCCCGGATTGAAATTTTCACGCCGAGGACCTGGGGCGAGAAAGCAACCAAGGTCTCGGATGGGGGGCGCAATACTGCCTGGTATCTGTCCACCCCCTGGGGCGAGGCGGTATTGCGTCATTATCATCGCGGAGGCCTGATCAGCCGGTTTGTAGACGAACGCTATCTATGGATATCAGAGGAAACCACCCGCTCGTTTGCTGAGTTTGCGCTCCTGAACGAACTGCATGCCCAGGGCCTGCCGGTGCCGCGCGCCATGGCTGCGTGCTATCAGCGACGCGGCGTCACTTACCGTGCCGCCATCATGACCGAGAGACTGCACAATACCGTATCCCTGGCGCAGGCAATCAGCAAGGCAGGCCCGGCCAGTATCAAGCTGGTCGAACCCGTGAGCGCCGCCATTCGCCAGTTGCACGACGCCAATGTTTATCACGCGGATCTGAACGCGCACAATATTCTGGTGGATGACGCGCAGAAAATCTGGCTGATTGACTTTGACAAGTCATCGCGCCGGAGCATGACGAAAACGCTGCGTGAGCAATCACTTGAACGCCTGGGCCGCTCGCTGCAAAAGCTGCTTGGGGAGCAGGGCGTCATTTTTTCGGGACAGCTGCAACAGCAATATCAGCAAAGCTGAAAAAATCGGTGACCCAGGCGAAAAATGCCTTTATTATTTCTTTTTTTTCTAACCTGATTTGGGGAAACCGCAATGAAACCGTCCTCTGTCCGTCGCCTTGTTCTCGCGCTGTCCCTGGCCTGCACTGCAAGTGCCGTTCATGCTGCCGAAGACAAGGTGCTGAATGTCTACAACTGGGCTGAATACAGCGCGCCGGACACGATTCCGGGTTTCGAAAAGCAAACCGGCATCAAGGTGCGCTACGACACCTATGATACCAACGACATTCTGCAGGCCAAGCTGCTTACCGGAAAGTCCGGTTATGACGTGGTTGTGCCTTCAACCCATTATGCCTCGCGCCAGATCGAAGGCGGTCTGTTCCAGAAACTGGACAAATCAAAAATACCGAACTGGAAAAACCTGGATCCGGCCATCATGGAACTGGTTGCACAGGTCGATCCGGGCAACCAGTATCTGGTGCCCTGGGGCTATGGAACCAACGGTATCGGCCTGAATGTAACCAAGGCTAAAGCGGCCCTGGGTGATGGCGCGGAACTGGGCAAGTGGGAAACACTGTTCGATCCGGAAAATGCCAAGAAATTGCAGTCTTGCGGCATTTCCATTCTGGATGAGGCTGCGCAGGTCTTTCCTGCCGTTCTGCATTATCTGGGCAAGGATCCCAATAGCGACAAAGCGGAAGATTACCAGGCGGCCCTGGACGTGCTCAAGAAAATCCGGCCGTATATCCGCCAATTCAGTTCATCGGGTTATATCGATGAACTGGCGTCGGGCGATCTGTGCATGGTGTATGGTTTTTCCGGCGATGTCATGATCGCCGCCAGTCGCGCCAAGGAAGCCAAGAAAGATTACGTGATCGACTACTACATCCCGGCTGGCGGCGCGCCGGCGTGGTTTGATACCATGGCCGTGCCCAAGGACGCACCTCATCCGGAAAACGCCATGGCGTTCATCAATTACATTGAAGAGCCCAAGGTGCATGCGGCCATTACCAACAATATGTTCTATCCCAATGCCAACAAGGCGGCACGCGAATTCGTCAACAAGGAAATTGCCAACAATCCCATGATCTACCCGGAAGCCGACGTGGCCAAGACCCTGTTTGTGATCAAAGCCCAGCCGATGAAAATTGCCCGCCTGCAGACCCGCTTGTGGGCCGAGCTCAAGGCAGGGAAATAAGATGGCCGAGCGGCATTTGTCGGTAGCAGGCAGCGACGCGGACGAATTCGTCAAGCTGGTTGATGTCGTCAAAATTTTTGGTGATACCGTTGCCGTACAATCGGTCAATCTGACTGTGCGGCGCAACGAGATTTTTGCGTTGCTGGGCAGTTCTGGTTGCGGCAAGTCAACCCTGCTGCGCATGCTGGCCGGATTTGAAACGCCCACCTCGGGTACGATCCTGCTGGATGGGACTGACCTGACCGGTATCGCGCCATACAAGCGCCCGGTCAATATGATGTTCCAGTCGTATGCACTGTTTCCCCATATGACCGTAGAGGCCAACGTGGCCTACGGGTTAAAGCAGGAAGGCGTTGATCGCCAGGAAATCCATGACCGCGTGTTCGCGGCCCTGGATCTGGTGCAAATGGCCGGCTATTCACGGCGCAAGCCTTCGCAACTGTCGGGCGGGCAGCAGCAGCGTGTGGCACTGGCGCGCAGCCTGGTCAAGCGGCCCAAGCTGTTGCTGCTGGATGAGCCGATGTCGGCGCTGGACAAACAGATCCGTCAGAAGACCCAGATTGAACTGGTGCGTATCCTTGACCAGGTCGGCGTGACCTGCGTCATGGTGACCCACGACCAGGAAGAAGCCATGACCATGGCCAATCGCATCGCGGTCATGACCGAGGGTCAGATTGTGCAAACCGGCAGCCCGCAGGAAGTCTATATGTTTCCGAATTCGCGCTTTGTCGCCGGGTTCATCGGATCGACCAATATCTTTACCGGTACGATCGTGGTGGATGAGCCGGACCATATCGTGATCGAAAGCGATGAGCTGATGCGTCCGCTGTTTGTCAATCACGGCGTCAGCGAGCCGCTGGGCATGGAAGTGTTCGTGTCCATTCGTCCCGAGCAGATTCGCGTGCTGATTGATCAGCCCGATGACGAAACCAATATCGGACACGGTATTGTCACGCACGTGGCCTGGATGGGCAGCTACACGCTCTATCAGATTCGCCTGGATGCGGGCAAGATTATCGAGGCCAGCGTGCCCGGCATTGAGCTGGCGCAGGAAAATGCGCCCGGCATTGATGATGAGGTCTTTGTAACCTGGGGGCCTGACAGCGCAACGGTGCTGCCGTCATGAAGCCCTTGCACTCCCTGCGCAACTATCGCCCCGATCAGCGTGCGTGGGCCATTTTGCCACCGTATATCTGGCTGGTGCTCTGTTTGTTAGTGCCGTTTTTCATTGTCCTGAAAATCAGTTTTTCAGAATCCACGTTTGGTATTCCTCCCTATGGACCGCTGGTACAGATCGAGGAGGAGGTCCTGACGCTGTCCCTGCACTTTGAGGGATACCTGTTGCTTCTGACCGACCCGCTGTTTATTGGCGCCTATCTTAAATCGCTGAAAATGGCATTGGTCACCACCTTGTGGTGTGTAGCTATCGGCTATCCGATGGCGTACTATATCGCCCGTTCGGCACCACGTCAGCGCAATTTACTGCTGCTGGCTGTCATCCTGCCGTTCTGGACCTCGCTGCTGTTGCGCGTCTATGCCTGGATCGGCATTCTGCGCAACGAAGGCTTGCTGAACCAGTTTCTTATGTGGACGGGCATGACCTCGACGCCCATCGAGATTTATCGCACAGATATGGCCGTCTATATCGGCCTGGTGTACACCTACCTGCCGTTTTTTATTCTGCCGCTGTACACGAACCTGGTCAAGATGGACCGGCGCCTGTTGCAGGCAGCCTATGATCTTGGCGCGCGCCCGTGGAAGGCATTTTTCACCATTACGCTGCCGCTGTCGGTTCCCGGCGTGATCGCCGGCGCCATGCTGGTTTTCATTCCGACGGTGGGCGAGTATGTGATTCCCGAACTGCTGGGGGGAACCAATACATATATGATGGGTCGCCTGATGTGGGATCAGTACTTTACCGATACCAACTGGCCGGTGGCTGCTGCCGTGGCCGTGACCATGACACTTTTCCTGCTTATCCCGCTTGTGATATTCCAGTACAGTCAGGCCAGGGCCCTGAAGGGACGGGACGCATGAAACAGGAAAATATCTGGCTCAAATGGCTGTTTCTGGGTGCAGGCCTGCTGTTTTTGTATATTCCCATTCTCAGCCTGATTGTCTTTTCATTCAATGAATCGGCGCTGGCCTCCAGCTGGTCAGGCTTTTCGCTACGCTGGTATCAGAGCCTGTCACAGGACCGGGCTTTGCTCAATGCGGCCTGGCTGTCGTTGCGCATCGCGTTTCTGACGGCGACAGCAGCGGTAATTATTGGCACCTGGGCTGGCTATGTGCTGGCGCGCAAGGGCCCGTTCAGGGGATTTGGCCTGTATATCGGCATGCTGAATGCGCCGCTGGTTATTCCAGATGTCATTTTGGGCATTTCACTGCTGTTGATGATTATCGAAATCCGTAATATGACCGGTTTTCCTGAAAGCAATGGCATTTTCACCATCTGGCTGGGCCATGTTACGTTGTGTGTTGCGTATGTATCGGTGGTCATTCAGTCGCGTGTACGCGAACTGGATCGTTCGCTCGAAGAAGCGGCGCTGGATCTGGGGGCACCGCCGTTGCGGGTGTTTTTTACCATCACGTTGCCGCTGATCGCTCCCGCGCTGGTATCGGCCTGGCTGCTGGCCTTTACATTGTCCCTGGATGATGTGGTTATTGCCTCCTTTCTGAATGGTCCGGGCTATACTACCTTACCAATCGAAGTCTTTTCGCGCGTGCGGCTTGGCATAAAACCGGAAGTCAACGCGCTGGCAACCCTGATGATCCTGCTTGTGGGGACATTCGTGATTGTTGCCAATTATTTTCAGGGACGAGCAAAGCAATGAGTGTAATACGCCAATACGGGCTGAAACGCTGCAGCACTTGCGTAAAGGCGCGCAAGTGGCTGCAGGAACGGGGCCAGCAGGTTGAGTTTACCGATTATCGCGATGAACCGGCAGACAGTGCGCTGCTCAAGACCTGGGCCGCTGCCGCAGGCGGGGCACAACTGATGATCAATCGCAACTCCCAGACCTGGCGTGGCTTGCCCGAAGATCGCAAAACACCGGCCACCGAACAGCAATGGCTGGCGCTGGCCGAGCAATTTCCTTCACTGATCAAGCGCCCGGTCACGATGTTTGCCGACGGCGCGACCACATTCGGGTTTGCCGAAAGCACTTTTGCTGCTCATCTCTCGTAATAGGTAGGATCATGGAACTGAAGTCTCAGGAACAATTGAAACGCGACGTCGCACAGGCTGCAGTCGGGTACATTCGGCCTTTTTTTGGTGCCGATGCTGTGATCGGCGTAGGCACTGGGTCGACGGCAGATCTTTTTATTGATGAGCTGGCAAAATACAAAAACGAATTTGCCGGCGCCGTTGCCAGTTCAGAGCGTAGCGCAGCCCGTTTGCGCGGGCACGGCGTGCGCGTGCTGGATCTGGCCGATACCAGTAAACCGTTGCCGGTCTATGTGGATGGTGCCGATGAAATCAATCCATTACTGCAGATGGTCAAGGGTGGTGGCGGGGCGCACACACGGGAAAAGATTGTGGCTGCTGCGTCAGAACGGTTTGTCTGCATTGTGGATGAAACAAAATGCGTGGATCTTCTGGGCAGCTTTGCCATCCCGCTTGAGGTGATTCCCATGGCCGTACCCATTGTGCTGCGCAAAATAGCGGCGCTGGGCGCCACGGCGACTGTACGGGCCGATTTTATTACAGATAATGGCAATCCGATACTTGATGTTGCGGGCATGCGCCTAGCCGATGCGCGTGAAATGGAAACAACCATGAACGCGATTGCCGGCGTGGTCACTTGCGGTCTGTTTGCGCTCGAACCGGCGACCGTAGTAATGGTTGCAAAGCAGCAGGGGGTAGACATTCGCGAACGCTGATGTCATATTCCTGTCATTGAACGGTCTTAAACTTCTCTTATCTTTCTTATTGCAGGCATCGCCATGGCACAACATACCAACACCCGCTTTGATGCGGAACTCGAAGATATCCGCTCCCGTTTCTTACGTATGGGTGGCCTTGTAGAGGCAATGATCGAAGACAGCATGCTGATTCTGGCTGACGGCAATCTGACCGTTGCAGAACGAGTCTTCGAGCGGGAAAAGGAAGTCAATCGCCTGGAAATGGATATTGATCAGTCAATTGCCCAGGTACTCGCATTGCAGCAACCCACAGCAGTGGATTTGCGTCTGGTAATATCGGTGTCCAAAATGCTCACAGACATGGAGCGCTCCGGAGACGAAGCCGAGAAAATTGCCAAAATGGCGCGTCGCCTGTACGAGAGCCCCACACGCTACGAACCCATCGTAGACATGACGCATTTTGCCGTCGGCGTTCAGAAAATGCTTAATCGCAGCCTGGACGCATTTGCGCGCAAGGATGCCATTCTGGCTGCTGAAGTCGTGCGCAGCGACAAAAAGATCGATAAGCAATGGAAGAGCATATTGCGTGAAGTAAGCAGCTACATGATTGAAGATCCTCGCACCACCACGGCATGCATCGACCTGATCTTCATTGCCCGTGCTCTTGAGCGGATCGGCGATCATGCCAAGAATATGGCAGAACGGGTCATTTATCTGGTGCAGGGAGAAGATGCCCGCCACACCAGTGTTAAGAAAGTCGAATCCATGGCGCGGGGCGACGAAGAGCCGCCTGAGTCTCCGACCCCAGCTCCGGTGGCTGGCGAGAGCAACTGATTTTTTTATCCATCAGTTGCCCAGGTATTGAAAGCCAATGGCAGTTAGTAATATCCAATATGAATAAGCAGCAATAGCAAATGACTCCGCATGAAAGTGCGGAGTTTTTTTTGTCATGAAAAGCGCTGTTGTATGCCGGCTGAGACCAGGACCACCAGGTCTGCCGGCCTGTCAGCAAGCGAAGCAGACAAGCCGGTAACCTATACTATAAGGCTGTGCGCAGTGCGGAGCTGAGCGTCAGCGGCGGACCGCTTGTTGTGGTGGCGACAAAAAACCGGGCCAGGCCCGGTCAAAGATGCTGTTATTACGTGTGCAATAAACGGCGCAGCATCACAGATGTGATGCTATAGAAACTGCTTCAGGCTGAAGGCGGCACGTAGCCCTGGGCTTCGACATCCACATCGTCAAACAGAAAGCTTTCCATTTGCTGCTGCAGATATTTACGGGCCCGGGCATCAGCCAGGTTCAGGCGGTTCTCATTGACAATACGCGTCTGAATGTCAGTCCACTGCTGCCAGGCTTCCTTGGAAATCGAATTCCAGATCTTGGTGCCCAATTCGCCCGGATAGGGAGGATAGTCCAGACCTTCGGCCTCTTTTTTCAGTTTGATACATTGAATCATTCGGGCCATGGCAATTCTCGCTTAAAGTTTTTTGATAAAGATATGACTGTTGCGACTACGATTGTAGTTCATTTGCTTTTCCTGGGGCAAATCGCTGATCGTACCCTGTACAAAGCCGCGTTTGATAAACCAGTGCGAAGTGCGTGTCGTCAGTACAAATAGCTTTTTCATGCCCATGGCGCGTGCCCGTGCCTCAGTGTGGCGCAACAGGATTTCGCCTTCACCGGAGCCCTGCCATTCGGGATTGACGATCAGGCAGGCCATTTCCGCCATCTGATCTGCGGGAAACGGGTTGAGCGAGACACAGCCATAAATAACTCCATCATGCTCCAGGACGGTGAAGCGTTCTACGTCGCGTTCAATCACATGGCGCCCACGCGGCACCAGGGTGCCATCAGCCTCCAGTGGTTCAATCAGTTGCACGATCGCGCCAATATCGTCAATGGTGGCGGTGCGCAAGTCATCCAGAGTGTCTTCGACCACCATGGTGCCAACGCCATCATGGGTGAAATATTCCAGCAGAATGCTGCCATCCAGATCGAAGGGAATCAGGTGGGCACGGGCCACGCCGCGTTTGACCGCCTTGGCGGCATGAGACAAATAACTGCGTGTATCCACGTCAAGTGAGTCCTCACGAATCATCGCTTCGGCATCTTCGCGTGCAATTTCCGTGATAATCTGGCCAAGGCTGTCGCGCAACATGCGGTTTTGAGTCAGGAAAATCAATTTTTCGGCACGCAGGGCAACCGCCGTACTGGTTGCAATGTCTTCCATGGCCAGGTTGAATGCTTCGCCTGTCGGTGAAAAGCCAATTGGCGAGAGCAGCACCACCCCACCGTGGGACAAAACTTTTTTCATGGCTTCCAGATCGAACTTGCGCACCTTGCCGGTATGACGAAAATCGACACCGTCGATCACGCCGATGGGCTGGGCCGTGACAAAGTTGCCTGAAATGATATGAATCTGGGCATTGGACATGGGCGTGTTGGGCAACCCCTGGCTGAATGCAGCCTCGATGTCCAGGCGAATTTCACCGGCCGCTTCCTTGGCGCATTCCAGCGCCTCGGCAGAGGTGGGCTCCGGTTCACGACCAAACTGGAACGAAAAGCCTTTGAGGCGCAACTGTTCGTTTACCTGGGGCAGGCAGCCATGAACCAGTACAATGTGCACCCCTAGCGAGGTAAGCAGGGAAAGATCCTGAATCAATGCATTGAGCGCGCCGGCCTGGATCAGATCGCCACCAAATCCAACCACAAATGTCTTATTGCGCAGGGTGTGCACATAGGGAGCGACATCGCGAAACCATCGCACAAATTGTGCGGGAACAAATTCAGGTGCATCTTGTGCAGAATAGGTTTCGGGGTCAGGGGCAATGGTCACGGTGGTATGGGTTCCTTGAATTGATGTGAAATACCGCTATCTGATGTATATGCGGCCTGCCAAAATTATAATGTTGGCTGAATGAACAGATTGAAATTGTATGAAAAAAAAGGAAGATCGGGCCGCTGATACGGCAAAGAAACCACAGAATGCGCGCCAGGACACGCTTGCGCGTCCTGTGCGTGCGCCGCGCGAGATCCCGCCCATCACCTATCCGGAATCACTGCCCGTCAGTGAGCGACGACATGAAATCGCCCAGGCGCTGCAGGAAAACCAGGTCATCATCGTCAGCGGAGAGACCGGCTCGGGCAAAACCACGCAGTTGCCCAAGATCTGCCTTGAAGCCGGGCGGGGCCGCACACGCCTGATCGGCCATACCCAGCCAAGGCGGCTGGCCGCGACCTCGGTTGCCCGTCGGATTGCCGAAGAGCTCAATACACCACTGGGCGAGCTGGTTGGCTATCAGATCCGGTTTAACGATCGGACCGGTCCGGACGCCGCGATCAAGCTGATGACAGATGGTATTTTACTGTCTGAATCGCAAAAAGATCCGTTGCTGCGCAAATACGATACGATCATTATCGACGAAGCCCATGAGCGCAGCCTGAATATTGACTTTTTGCTTGGGTTTTTGCGCGTGCTGTTGCCGCGCAGGCGCGATCTCAAGCTGATTATCACATCTGCAACTATTGATGCAGACCGCTTTGCCCGGCATTTTGCCGATGCCAATGGCAAACCGGCGCCGGTCATCGAAGTATCGGGCCGCCTGTTTCCAGTTGAAGTACGTTACCGGCCGGTACATTTTCTGGATGACGAAGACGAGGCCAAGCCGGCACGCTCGGCAGCTAACGAAGCGCGGCGGCTGGACCGTGACGGCGAGAAAGAGCTGGTTGATGGCATTGTGGCTGCGGTTGACGAGTGCGCCGCCCACGGCGCCGGCGACATATTGATATTTTTGCCGGGCGAGCGTGAGATCCGCGAGGCAGCCGAGGCGCTGCGCAAGCACCATCCCCCCAGCACCCAGATACTGCCGTTGTTTGCCCGCATGTCGCAGCAGGAGCAGGAACGTATTTTCCGTCCCGATACCAATCAGCGCAGGGTGATCCTGGCCACCAACGTGGCCGAAACCTCGCTCACGGTGCCCGGCATTCGTTTTGTGGTCGATAGCGGTCTGGCTCGCGTCAAACGCTATTCGTGGCGCAACAAGGTCGAGCAACTGCAGATCGAACCCATCAGCCAGGCTTCCGCCAACCAGCGTGCCGGGCGTTGCGGCCGTATCGGGCCGGGCATCTGTATCCGTCTGTACGACGAAGAGGGTTTTGCACAACGCGCGAAATTTACCGATCCGGAGATTCTGCGATCATCACTGGCCGCCGTTATCCTGCGCATGAAAGCGCTGCGCATGAGCGATATCGAATCGTTCCCATTTGTCGACCGGCCCGCAGGCAAAGCGGTGGCCGATGGCTATAACCAGTTGCAGGAACTGGGCGCCCTGGATGAACAGAACGCCTTGACTGCGATCGGCAAGACGTTGTCATTATTGCCGCTGGATCCGCGCATCGCGCGCATGATTTTGGCCGCCAACGATCAGCATTGCCTGCATGAGTTGTTGATTATCGCGGCAGCCCTGTCAATCCAGGACCCGCGCGAACGCCCCTTCAATGCACGCGAGGCCAGCGAGCAGGCGCATGTACGCTTTCGCGACGACAAGTCCGAATTCATGTCTTACCTGAAATTGTGGAACTGGTATGAGGATGCGGTACGCCACAAGGGGTCGCAGCGCAAACTGGTTACGCAGTTGCGCAGTGAATTTCTCTCGCCCCTGCGTTTGCGCGAATGGCATGATGTGCACACGCAATTGCTGCAATTGGTGCGCGAGCAGGGCTGGCGTGTCAATACGACCGAGGCAACGTTCGAGCAGGTGCATCGCGCCTTGCTCACCGGCTTGCTGGGCAATATCGGCCTCAAAAGCGAGGAGAGCACCCAATATCAGGGGGCGCGCGATATCCGTTTTGTAGTTCACCCCGGTTCGGCACTGATCAAGAAAAGCGGCAAATGGATTGTCGCTGCCGAACTGGTGGAAACCACCCGTCTGTTTGCGCGGTGCATTGCCAACGTAGACCCCCGCTGGATCGAGTCAGCCGGCGCGCATCTGCTGAAGAAACACTGGTCCGATCCAGCCTTCAATGCCAGCCGCGGGCAGGTACTGGCCAACGAACGAGCCACGCTTTATGGCCTGATGGTGTACAGCGGTCGTAAGGTCAACTATGGCAGAATCGCACCGGGCGAGGCACGCGAGATCTTTATCCGGCAGGCGCTGGTTGATGGCCAGATTAACGCTACGCTGCCGTTTATCGCGCATAACGCCAAGATCATACGCGAAATTGAAAAAATGGAGCATCAGGCCAGACGGCCTGATATTCTGATCGACGATGAATTGATTTTTGCCTTTTACGATAAACAGCTTCCTGCTGATGTCTGCCAGACGCAGACACTGGTGAACTGGTACGGCAAGCTGGATCAGGCTGCCGCCCGGCAATTGCTGCTGAACCGCGAAGATCTCATGCGTCACGAGGCATCGGGTATTACCTCCGATGTGTTTCCCAAGCGCACGGAGTGGGAGGGCATGTCTTTGGCCCTGTCTTACCATTTCGAACCCGGTTCGCCCAAAGACGGGGTGACCGCAACCATTCCGGTGTTTCTGCTCAATCAGGTAGATCCGCTGCAAAGCGAATGGCTGGTGCCGGGCATGCTCAAGGAAAAAGTGCTTCACCTGCTCAAGTCGCTGCCGCAGAAATTGCGGCGTCACTGCGTGCCGCTGCCCGACTATGCCCAGGGTTTTTTCGAGCGCTGGTTTGACAAAGCCGCCGATCCGGACCGCTCGCTGCTGGTGGCGCTGGCCGATGACATTCGTGATGAACTGACGATTCGGGTGGCCACCAGCGACTTCAAGCCGGAAACGTTGCCGGCGCATTTGTTCATGAACTTTCGGGTGGTAGATGAGCATGGCCGCATGCTCTCGGCCGGACGCAACCTGAGCCAGCTGAAGGCCGAACATGCACCGGCGGCGCAGGCATCGTTTCAATCCATGGTCAGTCGCGACAAATCAGTGGCCCAGGTGGTCAGCCAGGACGATATCGTGCAATGGGATTTCGGCCAGCTACCTGAAATCATGGAAATCCGCAAGAAGAATGAAGTCTTCATCGGTTACCCGGCGCTGGTGGATCTGGGGCAAAGTTGCACCATTGACGTGTTCGATGACCCTGATATTGCTGCGCGCAAGCACCGGCTGGGGTTGTTGCGCCTGTTTCGCATTGCCATGAAAGACCAGTTGAAGCAACTGGCCAAAGCCATTCCGGAACTCACGCGCATGGGCATGCTGGCCGTTTCGCTGATGAACCAGGAGAGCCTGCGCGATCAGATTGTCGAGGCAGCTCTGGGGCAGGCCTGCCTGGCCGAGCCGCTGCCGACCAATGCGGAACAGTTCGAAGCGCGTCGCCTGGACGCCAAGGGGCGCATCGGCTTGTTGATTCAGGAAGAGGCCCGGCTGGCGCTGGCCACCCTGACTGAGTGGGCGGCATTGCAAAAGAAACTGGTCTCGGTACGTTCTTCGGCCAAGACGCTGCACGACGATATCGTGGCGGGCGCAAGCGCCTTCATGACGGCGCAATTTCTGACCGCTCACCCGCACAGCCGGCGCACCCACTATCCGCGCTATCTGAAGGCAGCGTCGGCGCGTATTGACAAATACCGCAGCGATCCGGCGCGCGATGCCCGCCTGATGCAGGAGATGGCGCCCCTGGTGCTTAACTACCAGCGCATGCGCAGCGCGCTCAAGGGCCAGGCCGATGAGCGGCTGGACGACTTTTTCTGGATGCTTCAGGAACTGCGTGTGGCCCTGTTTGCACAGGAGCTGCTCACCCCGGTGCCGGTGTCGGTACGGCGTTTGCAAAAAACCTGGGAAAGCCTTAATCGTTGATACAATAGCTTATGACTTCAGTAGATGCTTCTCCCACATTTGTCCATTTGCGCACCCACTCGGAATTTTCCGTGGTGGACGGGACTGCGCGCATCAGCGAACTGGTAGCCGCCGCTGCCGCCTATTCGCAACCGGCCATTGCGCTGACCGATTTATCCAATCTGTTTGGCCTGATCAAGTTCTACAAGGCAGCCCGGGGCAAGGGTATCAAGCCCATTGCCGGGGCCGATGTGTGGCTGGCCAATGAACAGGACCGCGACAAGCCATTTCGTGCGCTGCTGCTGGTGCAGAACCGCCAGGGTTATCTGGCCCTATGTGAGCTGCTCTCGCGCGCCTGGACGGCCAATCAATACAAGGGCAGGGCGGAACTGCTGCGTGAATGGCTGGAGAACCAGCCAGGACTGATTCTGCTCTCAGGTGGCATGGCGGGCGACGTTGGCCAGGCATTGCTTGCCGGGCGGGTAGACCAGGCCGAAGCGCTTGCGCGCCGCTGGGCCGCATGGTTTCCTCGCTCCTATTTTATTGAGTTGCAGCGCACCGGCCCGCAAGCCGATGAGCGCTATGTGCAGCTGGCCATGCAACTGGCGGCTCGTTTGGATCTGCCGGTGGTTGCCACGCATCCGGTACAGTTCACCCGGCCGGAAGACTTCCGCATGCACGAAGCCCGCGTCTGTATTTCAGACGGCGAACTGTTGGGCAACAAATCACGTACCCGTCGCTTTTCAGAAGACCAGTATGTGCTCAGTTCGGCACAAATGGCCAGCAAGTTTGCCGATGTGCCTTCAGCGATTGCCAATACGGTTGAAATCGCCCGTCGCTGTTCGCTCACGTTGTCGCTGGGCAAGCCGCATCTGCCTGATTTCCCGACACCCGACAACAGCTCGCTGGACGAATATCTGGTCAAGCTGTCCGAAGAAGGCCTGGAAATACGCTTAAAGCAACTGTACCCGGATGAGCAGGAACGGGAAAAGGCGCGTCCCGCCTATCAGGACAGGCTCAAACTGGAATGCAAGACCATCATTGGCATGGGGTTTCCCGGTTACTTTCTGATCGTGGCCGACTTCATCAACTGGGGCAAGCAAAATGGGGTGCCGGTGGGGCCGGGACGTGGCTCGGGCGCCGGTTCGCTGGTGGCCTATGCCTTGGGCATTACCGATCTTGACCCCCTGCGCTATGACTTGCTGTTCGAGCGGTTCCTGAACCCCGAGCGGGTCTCCATGCCCGACTTCGATATTGACTTCTGCCAGGATAACCGCGAGAAGGTAATTGAGTACGTCAAGGAAAAATACGGGCGCGATGCGGTCAGCCAGATTGCCACTTTCGGTACGCTGGGGGCCAAGGCGGTGGTGCGCGACGTGGGCCGGGTGCTGGAGCTGCCTTATTCGCTGTGCGATGGGCTATCCAAACTGATTCCGTTCAATCCGGCCAATCCCTGGAGTCTGGCCAAGACGCTGGAAGAAGAACCTGAGTTTCGTCGTCGTTACGAGAATGACGAAGAGGTCAAAGCAATTGTGGATCTGGCGCGACCGTTGGAAGGCCTGACCCGCAACGTTGGCATGCACGCCGGTGGCGTGCTGATTGCGCCAGGCAAGCTGACCGATTTTTGTCCGCTGTATTGTCAGCCTGGCAGCGATACCAGTGTGGTGTCCCAGTATGACAAGGACGACGTCGAGGCCGCAGGCCTGGTCAAGTTCGACTTTCTGGGGCTGCGCAACCTGACCATTCTGGATTGGGCGGTGCGCTATGTCCGGCGCTTTAATCCGGCCATGCGCGACTTTGACATCATGTCGCTGTCGCTGGACGATCCAGGGGCTTATCGTATTTTGTGCGAGGGCAATACCACTGCGGTGTTCCAGCTTGAGGGCCGGGGCATGAAAGAGCTGCTCAAAAAGCTGCTGCCCAATACGTTTGAAGACATTATTGCCGTGCTGGCCCTGTATCGTCCCGGCCCGCTGGAGTCGGGCATGGTTGATGACTTCGTCAACCGCAAGCACGGACGCGCCGAGGTCGATTATTTCCATCCCTCGCTGGAGTCAACGCTGCGCAGCACCTACGGTGTTATTGTCTACCAGGAACAGGTGATGCTGATTTCCCAGATTGTAGGCGGCTACAGTCTGGGCGGCGCCGATCTGCTGCGCCGCGCCATGGGTAAGAAAAAGGCCGAAGAAATGGCCAAGCACCGCGAGCTGTTTGAAAAAGGCGCGGTGGAAAAAGGCTATGACGGCGATCTGGCCGTGCGCCTGTTTGACCTGATGGAAAAATTCGCAGGCTATGGCTTCAACAAAAGTCACTCAGCCGCCTATGCGCTCATTTCCTATCAGACGGCCTGGCTCAAGGCGCATCATCCTGCCGAATTCATTGCCGCGACCATGTCTTCGGATATGGACGATACTGACAAAGTACAAATTTTCTGGCGCGATGCGCTGGACAATGGCGTAGCTGTATTGCCGCCCGACGTTAACGAATCGGTTTACCGCTTCGAACCCGTAGAGGACGATGCCATGCGCGCGGGCAAACCGCCGCGCACCATTCGCTTTGGCCTGGGCGCCGTCAAGGGCACTGGCCAGGGTGCGGTCGAGGAGATTTTGCGGGCCCGCCAAGCGGGCGGACCGTTCGAAGATCTCTACGATTTTTGCAAGCGCGTTAATCGCCATACCGTCAATCGGCGCACCATGGAGGCATTGATTCGTGCCGGCGCGTTTGATGAACTTGAACGCAATCGCGCGGCGCTACTGGCCGCCTTAACGCATGCCATTGATGCGGCAGACCAGGCTGACCGCAGCGCCGATCAGGTCTCCCTGTTCGGTGACGATTCCGGTGCCATCGTGCAGGATCAGGTTGCCCGTGTGCCGCCCTGGAACCTGCATACCGAACTCATCGAAGAAAAGAATGCGCTCGGCTTTTATTTCAGTCATCATCTGTTTGATGTCTGGCGCGACGAGGTACGCCGGTTTGCGCCCACCAAACTGTCTGGTATTAACGAGTCACGTGACGCGCAATGGGTGGCCGGTGTGCTGATCGGCCAGCGATTCTTTGCCAGTAACCGTAAGAGCCCAGGCCAGCCCGAGGCCGATGATCGCTTGTACTTCCTGTTGCTTGACGATGGTTCGGCGCAAGTGGAAATCATGTGCCCTGGCAGCGTGTATGAGCTCAATCGCCATATTCTGAAAAGCGACAGCCTGGTTATTGCGCGGATCAAGGCCAAGGTCAATCGTTTCAATGGCGGACTGCGCATCAGTGCAGACAGCCTCTATGATTTGCAAAAAGCGCGCGAAGAACGGGCCCGCTGCCTGCAAATTGAAATTGCAGATGGTATGTCGGTCAGCATGCTCAAGTCTTTGCTGAATCCTTACCGTGCCGAACCCGAGAACGGTATTCCGGGCGTGCGGGTGCAACTGAGTTATGTATCTGCCCGCCAAGGCTATAAATGCGATATTGAACTGGGTGAGGAATGGCGCGTACGCATGGCCGACAGCCTGTTTGAACGACTGCGCGAACATCAGCAGTCCGGCTCCGTAGAGGTAAGCTATTCGTGAATACATCCGCCACACCACCGATCGTCCAGGACGTGCCGCAAGCTGCAGCATCCCCTGCAACAGAGCTTGAGAAAACGACCAGACCGCTACGCATCGTGCACTCCGAAGCGGCCGTATCTTTTGGCGGACAGGAGCACCGTATCTTCAAGGAAATGCGTGCCATGCGCAAGCGTGGGCATCATATGGAGCTGATCTGCCGGCCCGAAGCCCAACTGGTGGCACGCATGCGCGATGAGGGGTTTGTCGTGCACACGGTTCCCATGGGCGGGATCGTCAATTTTGTCAAAGGGGTGGCCGCGATTCGCCGAATCCTCAAAGCAGGGCGGTTCGATGTTCTCAACACGCACAGTCGCAAGGATACGCTGATCGCCGCGCTGGCCGGGCGTCTTGCCGGCACCCCGCTCATTGTGCGTACCCGGCATCTGGCCATTCCCATTGGCTCGCTGCTGTCCTATACCTGGCTGCCGCACAAGGTGGCAACGGTCAGCAATCATGTGCGGCAAATGGTGCTGGACAAGGGGGTGGCGCCAGAAAAAGTGGCCACGATCTATTCCCCGGTCGAGCCACCTGCACCCGTGGCACATTCAACCTTGCGCGAGGAACTTGGACTGGATAGTTCGGCGATCGTGGTCATTTGCGTCGCGGTGATGCGTGAAAAAAAAGGCCACATCTTTCTCATTGATAGCATGAAGGCCCTGTTTGAACGCTATCCGGACCTGCATCTGGTGCTGGTGGGCGCCGGCTCGCCAACGTTTGAAAAAGTCGGCAAGCATATCGCCTCTAGCAACCTGCAGCAGCGTGTACACATGATGGGTTACCGAAAGGACGTGCCCAACCTGCTTGCCGGCAGCGACATCTTTGCCCTGGCCACAGAACAGGAGGCCTCGGGCACGGTTTATGTAGAAGCGCAAATGAGCGGTTTGCCGGTGGTGGGCACCGATGTCGGTGGCGTATCCGAAATGCTCAGGAATGGCGAGACCGGTACGCTGGTCCCCCTGCATGATGCTGCTGCACTCACCCAGGCACTGGATACGCTGATTCAAAATCCGGCATTGCGCACGCAGATGAGCCGCGCGGCGCATAAATGGCTTTATGATGAAGCTGTATTTTCTCCGGAAATGCTGGCACTCAATACCGAAGCCGTTTACTGTAAATGGCTGGATGAAAAATCATGACCAACAATGCAAAAAATGTACCGGTACTCATGTACCACCATGTGCATCCGCTCAAAAGCCCTCTAAACGTACAGCCCGATGTGTTCGAGCGCCAACTGGCTGCCTTAAAGGGCGCAGGCTATCGTTCGCTGACCATCGAGCAATTTGCCGATTACCTGAACGGTGCACCGGTACCCGACAAATCGGTGTTAATCACGTTTGATGACGGTTATCTGAATAACTATACTTACGCTTATCCGCTACTTAAAAAGTATGGGATGACAGGTGTGTTATTTGTGGTCACCGGGTGGGTCGGCGAAGGCGAGCCGCGTCCGACCACGGCCAATGCCGAGCTTGCAGATCTGCCGGCCGCGTTTGTGCATGAAGAGTCCAAGCATTTGGTGGCTTCCGGCGAAACCGACAAGGTTATTCTGCGCTGGTCCGAGCTGCAGGAAATGGACGCCAGCGGCATTATGCAGATCCATTCGCATACCCATACGCATACCCGCTGGGACAAGGTCGCCTCAAGCCGCGAAGAAAAAATCGAAAAAATCAGTGAAGAGCTGGCGCTGTGCCGTGGGCTGATCGCCCAGCGACTTAACAAGCAGGATGATTTTATCTGCTGGCCCCAGGGATATTTCGACGAAGATTACAAGCAGGCGGCCCGGGATCTGGGCTTTCGCTATTTTTTCACTACTGACGCCTATGGCTTTAATAAGCCGCAGGGTGACGCGGAAAATATCTACCGCATCGCCGTGTCCAACCGCAGCGGTAAATGGCTGCTTAATCGCCTGTTCTACGCCAGAGATACGCTGGCCGGACGTCTTTACGGCAAGTTCAAGAAGTGGAAAAAGATGCGTCGTGAAGCCAAAAAACGGGCCAGAGAAGCCCGCTCATAATTGGTGACCGCGTTTGGCGCCATGAGGTACCAAGGCTTACGCTTGATTTGCGATAGATCTTGCGCATGCGCGCAGAACATTTAACACAAATGACATAACCGGGCAGCAGGGCGGACGTTTCATATTGGATCAGCAAAGACCCCGTCCGCCTGCTGCTAATAATTATTAATTATTGATATTTATCGAGCTTGGTTTCCGGACCGTTTTTGGCAATTTCCTGAGCCTTATCATAGCTTTCCATGAGACATTTATACTCAGGGCATACATGTTCGGCAAGAATTTGCGCAAAACGGGATCCTTCAGGCCGGTTCCATGTGCGCATCAGTTCAGCGACAATGGCGAAGGTATCCGTAGGAATGGCGCCGGCCTGAGCTACACGCGCAATCGTGGCGTCAGTTGCCAATTTACTCCAGTTGCCTGAAGCATCCACGACACAATAGACTTTGTAGCCTTCCTGGATGGCACTTACTGCGGGAAATGCCATGCAGACGCTGGTAAGCGTACCTGCAATAATAAGCGTTTTACGTCCGGTCTTTTCAACTTCTTTAACGAATAAAGGGTTGTCCCAAGTGTTAATTTGACCGGTACGAGGAACATAAACGGCATGGGGTGCGTGGGTGTGAATTTCCGGGATGAGCGGACCGTTAGGACCGTCGGGTACAGAAGCGGTGGTGATCACTGGTATGTTCAAAAGCGTAGCCGTTTTTGCGATCGCAGTAACGTAGTGTCGCAAATCTGGAACGGGCACATCTCTAACAGTGTTAAATAGTCCACTTTGGTGGTCAATGAGTAAAATGACGGAGTCATCGGGATCAAGCATACCGTTCGTAGCAGACATGTGCAGCTCCTAAAGATTGAAATTTAAATTGTCTGATTCTGCAAACTTTTGATTTGCAGAGTGCTTCTAATATAGTCGGTGTCTGACAACACAACAAGTAGTTACCGTGGTGATACCGCCTTGACCCATATCACAGGTTGTTGAGAAAAAAATGGAAAAAAAAGCATCAAAAGGAGCCGCGAGCTGCCCGGTTGAAATGACGCTCAAAGTGCTCAGCGGCCGATGGAAGGTTTTGATTATTCAGTTCTTACTTGAGCGGCCCAGACGATTCGGCGAATTGTCCCGCTGTCTGGGCCCAGTCTCTGCGCGATCTTTGACAAAGCAATTGCGCGAACTGGAAGAAGATGGCCTTATTGTCAGGAAGGACTTTGAAGAAATATCCCCCAAAGTTGAGTACTCCGTCTCTGAGCTTGGCAAAATGGCGGAACCTATTTTGCTTGCGATGGCTGTGTTGGGCGAAGCCCTTGAAAACGGAATGGAAAAATCAAGCCGGATTTCTAAAAAAACAGATGCTCATGGTTAATTTCAATACAACGACAGCGAGCACATTCGGGGCAGGCCCGTGAAATCTTATATCCGCTTGCCCGGCGCTGGGCAATGACACACGGCCACCCCACCGGTCTAATGCGTTACCGACCACATTGATCAGGCCTCTTGGCCCAGCATCGGTTTGGCAGATCCTGGTTGATTCGCGTCGCCGTTATCATTGTTGATGATGCTTGCGTTGGAAAATGCCGAGATCCGAGCGGCGGCCAGGCATCACACCCAGCCACGCAACCAATACACCAATACACCCACATATTCCTTGAGAATCGAACGGCTACCCGCCAACGCCCGCTCATTAGGGATGAAGAGCGAAAAGTCTTTATCGTCCGGGATGGTGATTTGGGCTGGATTGGGCGCGGCGGTGACGTCCAGCCCATATTTACTGAACGAGGCCATGGAGCGGGGCATGTGCAGGGCAGAAGTCACCAGCAAAATGGAACGGATCTGGTGGTCCCGCAATTGCTGCACGGTGAGTGCGGCATTTTCATGCGTGGTGCGGCTCTCATTTTCAAGAATGATATCTTCTGCGGGCACGCCCAGGGTTTTGAGCCTGGCGGCCATGCCGCGCGCTTCGCTGACGTCGCCCGACAAGGCGCCACCCGAGACTAGTATGCGAGGCGCCTTGTGCTGGAAGTAGAGTTCGGCGGCCGTATCCACGCGGGCAATCTTGGAATCAGGCTCTAGCGGTTCAAACCAGTTGATACGATTATTAGCGGTGGCGCCACCGAGTACGACGATGGCCTGCGCTACCGGATATTGCGTGGCTGGCCGATGTGGGTAGCTATTTTCAAGAATCCCGCCAAACACAATGGAGGTAACGGGCAAAGACCAGATCAGCACCCACAGTATGCCGGCAAAAATAAGTGACAGGCCACTACGCTTGAAGCGGATCAGGCAAAGCACAAACCCCAGGACCATCAGGAAAATACACAGGTTCATGGGGACAACAAGATTGATCAGTGAGCTGAACATGTTTCATTCGTTCCGCAATAATTGATTGACTGTGTCCAGCACATCGGCAACCGCCGGCCAGTGCCCGTACGTACCCAGCAGGTGCGCGCGGGGCGTCCATGGGCGGGTCCGTGTGGGGTTAGTGACCCCGATCAGGGTAAGCTGGGGCGTTTCGGTTAGCGCAGCCAGGTGGGCCACACCTGAATCGTTGCAGATGACCAGACTGCACTGCCGAAGCAACGCGACAAAGGCGGCTAGATCCAGCGAGGGCAGCACTGTCGCGCTCGGCGCATTGGCCCGAGCCCGGGCAGCTTCGTTGGGCGGCGGCGACATGACAACAGTATAACCTTGCGACTGCAATTGTCGGGTCAGGTTGTCAAAGTGCGGCCATACCTTATTTTTTCCTTTGTGCTCTCCGGTTGCCGTTGGTGCGATCAGTATCGGCTGGCCGCTAGTCCCTGCCGCGGCCAATGCCGCTTGCGCCGCCGTGATGGCGTCTGCACCCGAGTCCAGATGCAGGCTGTCTGCCGGCTGCGCGGCCAGCGTCACTCCCCACCGGAAAAAAGCCTCGCGGGTCAGCCAATACCAGGATTGCACGGCGTGCAGTGTTTGCGACGGTTTGGCAAAGCCCCATTTGAGCAGCAGCGAACGGCCATCGTCCCGGTACCCCGCGCACGGCAGCCCCGCCAGACGGAAGGCCAGCGCACTGGTCAGCGAATCGGGCAGCAGCAGCCCCACGCTGCGCCCGGCAGCCGAATGAGCGCTGCGATGGGCTTTGATGCGCTGCCTGTCCTGGCGCCACTGGCCGCTGAGCGCCAGAAATTGCAAGCCGGGCAGGTCTGCCAGCAGGGCCTGGGCCCACGGTTTGCCGCAGGCCACGATGGTCAGGCCGCTGGTAAGTGCCGCCTCAATCGCAGGCCTGGACATGCAAACGTCACCGATCCAGTTGGGCAGGCGGATGTAAACACGTTCTAGGTTTTTCATGCTCCGGATTTTAGCGTGGTTTTTATGTTGCCGCGGCAAACTTCTCCCGATGATCCAGCCAAACAGGCACGCAAGGCCGGTCTAAACCGGTAAAATCCCGGGGATGAACAGTAAGAAAATGACAGTATAAGGTACCCAGATTGGATAATTCTTTCAAAAGCGGTAGCCGCAAAACGGTGTTTCGACGTATTTACGCCAGAGTCGGCGACTACTGGCAGGCCCTGACGGCAGCGTTGGTGCTGGTGTCAGTAGCGGCCGTCACCCAGCCCGCGCTGGCCTATATTATGAAACCCCTTCTTGACGAGGGTTTCAATGGCGCCAAGCCGCACTATATCTGGTCCATCCCGCTCACGGTCGTGGGGCTGTTTCTAGTGCGCGGCGTTCTGAACTTTCTGAGCGATTACCTGCTGGCCTGGATTGCCAACAATATGCTGCTGGGCATTCGCAAGGATATGTTTGAAAAGCTGCTGGGCATGCCTGATGGTGAATTTCAGAAAGGCGATACCGGCAGGCTGATGAATCGCTTTACCATTGATGCCGGTAATATTACAGACTACGCTACCGAGGTGTGCATCATTCTGGTGCGTGATGGCGCAGTGGTGATTGCCCTGCTAGCCATGTTGCTGTATCTGTCGTGGCAGTTGACGCTGATTATCTTCATCATCATGCCCATTTCCGTGATTACTACAAGAATTTTCATCAAGCGTCTGCGTCGCATCAATATGAAGACGGTGGATATCAACGCAGAGCTCACCCGGGTTGTCAAAGAATCCATTGAAGGCCAGCGCGTAGTCAAACTGTTCAATGGCTACAACTTCGAGCGTGCGCGATTCCTGTCGGTCAATAGCGGGCTGCGTCGTTTTGCCATGCGCTCGGCCATTGCCAGCGCAGCCATGACGCCGATCACCCAACTGAGCATTGCCTTTGCCGTGGGTATTGTGATTGCAACCGCCTTGTACCAGGGGAGCACCGGCGCCTTGACGGTCGGCTCGTTTGCTGCGTTCCTCACAGCCTTGGCGCAAATCTTTGATCCGGTCAAGCGGCTGACCAATGTTGCCGCACGCATGCAGAAAATGCTGGTGGCAGCCGACAGCGTGTTTACCTTGATCGATAGCACCCAGGAAAACGACACCGGTAAAAAAATCCTGAACTCCGATAACTTGGGTAGTATCTCGTTTGAAAACGTGAACTTTCGGTTTCCCGATGCCACCAGCGATACCCTGAGCGACATCTCCTTTACCGTCAAGCGCGGTGAAACCATTGCGTTCGTTGGCCGTTCCGGTAGCGGGAAAACCACATTGGTCAATATGATCCCGCGGTTTGTCGATCCGGTCGGCGGACAAATTACAATGGATGGCACCAATATTGCCGATTACACACTGGAGAGCCTGCGTTCACAATTGTCGCTGGTGAGCCAGAGCGTGGTGCTGTTCGAAGGCACCATGGCCCAGAACGTGGCTTACGGGTTTTTTGGCGATACTAACGAGGATCGTATTAAGGAAGCGCTGGCCTCGGCCAATTTGCTCGATTATGTCAATTCGCTGCCACAGGGGCTGGAAACGCCTATTGGCGAAAACGGCGCATGGCTCTCGGGCGGGCAACGGCAGCGCCTGGCCATCGCCCGCGCCCTGATCAAGAACGCGCCCATCCTGATTCTTGACGAAGCGACCTCGGCACTGGACAACGAATCCGAAAGACAGGTTCAGGCATCACTGGAAACCCTGATGAAGGGACGCACCACATTTGTGATTGCACACCGACTTTCCACTGTGCAGAACGCTGATCGTATTCTCGTGCTGGACCGCGGACGTATCGTGGAGCAGGGAAACCATACAGAGCTCTTGAAAAATAGCGGATTGTACGCATCTTTATATAACATGCAGTTTCGCGATAGCTGATGGCACTTGAATTAGCCATACACAATAGCGTATCTTACTGATTCCATTACCTATATTTGTATTTGAGATATATTATGACCCAATCCTCTCCCAGCCAGGGCGCTTTCTGGGGATATGAACATCCCGAGGTCAAAGGGCCCAATGCATTGATGTTTTTTACCTGGGATCTGTCCAAAACCATCGAACAGGCATTCAAGGATGCAAACGATGACAACATCAATGATTTTCTGGATACTGCCCAGACCTCAATTGATGCGCTGCTGCAAAAGTATATTGAAATTGAAGCAGACCCGGCCACGTTTGACGGCCAAAGTATCCGCCTGCGTTTTGAACAGAGTGAAGAAAGCAATACACCGCTGATTGCTCTGGAGACCTCGCCTCATCTTGAGGACCGGATCATCAAGATGCAGGCACGGGTTCAACCCGGTCATAGCTGATCGGCCTGCAATCGTCCTGATCAGATCAGGACGATATCGTACATTTCCTGGGAATACCGGTTGTCCACTTCAAGGGTAACCGGTTTGCCGATAAAATCGCCCAGCGTAGCCAGGTACTGGCTTTCTTCCTCCAGAAACAAATCAATGACTCCTTGGGAGGCAATCAGCCGGAACTCCCGGGGATTAAATTGTCTGGCTTCCCGTAAAATTTCACGCAAAATGTTGTAACACATGGTCTGAGGCGTCTGGATCTGACCACGAGCGTCACAGGTGGGGCAGGGCTCGCACAGTTGGTGAGAAAGCGAGTCGCGGGTGCGTTTGCGCGTCATTTCCACCAGCCCGAGCGGCGAAAAGCCGTTGGTTGTGGTTTTGGTGCGGTCACGACTCAGGGCTTTCTGCAATTCGGTCAGCACAGCGTCCTGGTGATCTTTATTGTCCATATCGATAAAGTCGATAATGATGATGCCGCCCAGATTGCGAATACGCAGCTGGCGCGCAATGGCGTGCGCCGCTTCCAGGTTGGTCTTGAAAATGGTGTCGTGAAAGCTGCGCCCGCCTACAAAGCCGCCCGTGTTCACATCAATACTGGTCAGCGCTTCGGTCTGATCAATAATCAGGTAACCACCCGATTTCAGGTCTACCCTGCGTGAGAGAGCAGACTTGATCTCTTCGTCTACATTGGCCGTGTCAAACAGGGGCCGCTCTCCATGATAGTGGTTGATTTTGTTGGAGATGCCTGGCGTGTAAATATCGGCCCAGGTCTGCAGGGTTTGCACGGTGACGCGAGAATCAATTTCGATGGATTCGGTTTCGGGGCTGACCATGTCCCGCAAGACTCGCTGCGCCAGGGTCAGGTCTTCATAAAGCAGGGAAGGCGCTGCCTGCGTCATAACCGCGGCCTGTATCATGGACCAGCGGCGTGCCAGGTATTCCTGGTCGCGGGCGATTTCATCGTCGCTTGCGCCTTCAGCCTGCGTACGAATAATATAGCCGCCTTTCTCATTGGCGGGCATGTGGGCCGTGACCCGCTCTTTCAGGCTGTTGCGTTCTTGTTCAGACTCAATTTTCTGGGAAATGCCGATATGATTGTCGTAGGGTAAATACACCAACATGCGACCGGCGATGCTGATCTGGTTCGACAGCCGTGCCCCTTTGTTGCCAAGTGGGTCTTTGATCACTTGCACCAGTAGCGTTTGCCCCTCAAACAGCAGCTTTTCAATTTGTGTATAAGGAATGCCGGTATTGCGCACGGCGCGGTTTTCGCGCAGGTCTGCAATATGGATGAATGCTGCGCGTTCCAGCCCGATGTCAACGAAGGCGCTTTGCATACCGGGCAACACCCGTACGACCCGACCCAGATAAATATTGCCGACTTTTCCACGCTGTCGCGTGCGCTCAAGATGAATCTCCTGGACGACGCCATGTTCTATCAGGGCAACGCGGGTTTCAAACGGTGTTACGTTGATCAGAATGTGTCCGCTCATATTATTTTCGTCTGCTACAGTTTCAAGGTTGGTGCTGTCAGCTTAGCATGAGATGTCTGCGCAAAGCGACGGCCAGCATACAGGGCTTGACGATAAACAGTATCATAATGCCTTGGATCAGGTTCATATTTCAGACAAGGACAAGTGTCGTGAGTGATAGCAACATAAAAAAGGACAACGAGCAACAATCGGAGCAGGCGACGCATCCGGATGACAGGGGTTATATTTCCACAAGGATCCGCCAGCGTATTCGCCAGGCCGGCGCTCGCTTTCATGCCAACGACAACATCGCCCGCTTTATCGAACCCGGCGAGCTTGAGCTGCTGCAACAGGAAGTGCAGGAAAAAATGCAGGCAGTGCTCTCCAGCCTGGTCATCGACACCGAGAGCGATCACAATACCAATGAAACCGCCAAGCGGGTGGCAAAGATGTATTTGCGTGAAGTCTTCGTCGGCCGTTATACCGAAGCACCGCAAGTGACCGAGTTCCCCAACATCGAAAAACTCAACGAATTGATGATTGTGGGGCCGATTCAGGTGCGCAGCGCCTGCTCTCATCATTTGTGCCCCATCATGGGCAAGGTCTGGATCGGCATCATGCCGAACGAGCACTCCAATCTCATCGGCCTGTCAAAATATGCAAGACTGGTTGCCTGGCTGATGGAACGCCCGCAAATCCAGGAAGAGGCCGTCAAGCATATAGCAGATTTGCTAATGAAAAAAGTCAACCCAGATGGCCTGGCAGTGGTCATGGATGCCGATCATTTTTGCATGCAGTGGCGCGGCGTCAGGGATATGGAATCGCGCATGATCAATAGTGTCATGCGCGGGTCCTTTCTGAATGATTCGGATTTGCGCCGGGAATTTCTGTCGCTGATCAAGGCGCGTTAGTACTTATATCTGGTGCCGGCGCGTCGGATAGGCCAGAGATGCACACTGCTTACCAATAGCCAGGCTTGTGACGAATTGGCTTCATGCAGAACCGGGTAGTTGTGCGATCGGACAGATCGTCCGGGCAGGCAAGGCAGCTATCGGGCGCCACGGCAATCTGATAAAGAGAAATTAAGATAACAACATGATGATATTGAAAAAACTGAAGCGACGTTTTTCTGACAGTTTTTTCCGGCGGCAGTGGTTGTGTCAGGGCCGTTATGCTTGTGTCGTTCTGTTTGGCGCCGTTGGAGGGCACACGGGTTGGGCCCAGCCTGTGCAAGAAATCCCGCAAGTCGCCGCCATGGCCGACAACCTCTACAATATCAGGCATCAGGACATGGTCTGGCGAACCCACCAATACCGGGTGTTTGTGGCCACCCCACGCTCAGCGCCGAATGACAAGCGCCTGCCCGCTGCGCTCTATGTGCTTGATGGCAATGCCCAGTTTCCGCTGGCTGTGAATGCCCTTTATAAAAAATGGACTGCGATGTCGGGCGCAGCTCAGTTGTCCGCAAGTTTGCCAGTTATTATTGGTTTGGGATATCCCGTGCCAAAGGCATATCCAATTGCACAACGCACTCGAGACTATACTTACGTGGCATCCGGAGAGGCTTTCGCTGCCGGGGGTGGAGCGGCGAATTTCTACGATTTTGTCAGCAGTCAGGTCGTTCCCTATATAGAGAAGCAGTATGCGACTGATCCGGAACATCAGATTCTTTCAGGTCACTCCTTCGGCGGCCTGTTTGCACTCTATGTATTACTTAACCACCCGAATACATTTGACCACTATGTCATAGGCAGTCCCTCCTTATGGTGGGGGAATGGCGCCATTATGAACAGTGCGCAGGCACTCACGGTTCAACGGGGCAGGGGTAATGCGTTTGTTCGTGACTCTGCTGCTATAGATAAGGGTGCGGCACCCTATAACTATAAGAACACAGTGTCGGTGAGCATTTTGCAGGGCGAGTATGAGGAAAATCCCAAAGCGGATCCCAATATCACGCCAGAGCGGCTTGGCCGGATCCAAAAGCGTCATAACAATAAGCAGATGACCGCGCGCCAACTGGACGCCTGGTTACGAGAGCAGGGTGTTGATAGTCAATTTATGCTGGTGGCCCGAGGCAATCACGGTAGCGTAATTCCGGCAGTGATCGAAGCCGCGGTGCAGCGGACGCTGGAAAACAAAGCCAGGCAAGAAAACAAGACGAAATAAAAGGCTATTGGTCAGCGAGCCTGGAAGTGGGAAACGGAACGCAAAGAGCGCCATTACGCACTATCGAACCAAAAAAAGTGTCGGATCCTAAACAATACCCATCTATCAGCGGATTGACTAACCGGCGACGTTCGCAAATCCGGTAGCTTTTCAGTATCTCTGCTAAAAGCATAAAAAAATGCTGGCAAATAGCCAGTAAATACCGAACAAGAATACCATTCAATAGAAAAAGGGCGCCGCAAAGCTAAAAAAGGTAGCAAAGCGCAATTTATCGGCGGCCTTTTCGAATGCTTGCTGCATCCGATGTTGCGATTTTGCTGCAAAAACAACACGGGTTGTGAGCGGCCTTAAAAATTATAAAAAATGTCGTAAAAAGGTGAAACTCAATCAAATCATGCGCTTAGGGTAATTGCGGATCTTAAAACGCTCAGGCGTTCAAAGTATTTTGTGAATTGGGCTTGCCAAGGGTCAAATGGCTTGCTATAGTTTCGATCTTTCCTGCTTAACAAACAACGCAGGGCACCCCAAGAAGGGTACCG
>JAFAEO010000057.1 GCA_023423975.1 Pseudomonadota bacterium | reverse complement strand
TCAATTGATACGTATAATCAAAGACAATTGTATTTAAAAATGGGAGTGGCCGCATGCTTGATCGCGAAGGCTACCGTCCTAATGTTGGTATTATCCTCGTAAACCAGAAGAATGAGGTCTTTTGGGGTAAAAGAATTCGAGAACATTCCTGGCAGTTTCCGCAAGGTGGTATCAAATATGGCGAAACGCCTGTTCAGGCCATGTATCGAGAGCTTCAGGAGGAAGTGGGTCTTAAGCCCGAGCATGTACGAATATTAGGTCGAACACGAGACTGGTTACGCTACAACGTACCTGATAACTTTGTCAGACGGGACTCACGCGGGCATTATAAGGGACAGAAACAGATCTGGTTCCTGTTGCGCCTGGTGGGCAAGGATACAGACGTCAGCCTGCGGGCGACACATCACCCGGAATTTGACGCCTGGCGCTGGCATACCTACTGGGTACCGCTGGATGTGGTCATTGAATTCAAACGTGATGTGTATCACCGTGCGCTCAAAGAGTTGTCGGATATCTTGTTTCGTCGACACGGAGAGTCGCGTTTTTTGCGTCAGCGTAACGGCACAGGCTCAGTGCCGCGAAAAAATGCGCATGTAAAAGACGCCGCCGGCAAGAAAGGTCATGCCGTGCATCCGGCCGGTGTTGACACGCCTGCCGCCATTGCTGCCAAAAGCGAGCTGCCGAAAGAAGGCAAGCCCATGGTGGCTGGCCGCCAGAACGCCAAGCCAGGTGCCAAACGCAATTTTGAAGCCGGTCATGGTCAGCGCGCGGCACAGGGGCAGGCGCAAAAACAGGTCGGACGGCACGCACGCAGTGGCCGTGTCCATACATCCGATGGCAACACGCAGACGCATCGCGCCAAGGCGCTGCCGGTAACCCGTTAGTAGCATTGTCTGTTAGCAGGTACGTTATGGTGTTATTTATTAGGTACGTTATCTGTTTGCTGCGTTATCTATTCATGTCCCGGATAAATGCGGGGGCAGTTCAAACCAATAAAACACCGTGCAACGCAGCGCTGGCCAGGTGCGCCGCGCGGTGTTGCTGTATGCGGTCAAGAGGCGTAACCCGCGCCCATGTTTAAATGAACAACACAATAAACGTGCTGCACCGGCCCTGACCCGGGCAATGCGGCGCCCCCAGGGCAGGCAGGCGCGCCGCGATGTATGCCGTGTTATTTGCGTGGTGTCAGCCGGGTGATCAGGCTGGAGGTATCCCAGCGCTGGCCGCCGTTTTGCTGCACTTCGGCATAGAACTGGTCTACCACGGCAGTGACAGGCAGCAGCGCGCCGTTGCGTTTTGCCTCATCCAGCACCAGTCCAAGATCCTTGCGCATCCAGTCGACCGCGAAACCAAAGTCGAATTTGCCCTGCACCATGGTTTTGCCACGGTTTTCCATTTGCCAGCTCTGGGCAGCGCCCTTGCTGATGACATCCAGCACGGCGTTCATATCCAGATTGGCGCGCTGTCCGAAGGCAATCGCTTCGGACAGCCCCTGTACCAGTCCGGCAATGCAAATCTGGTTCACCATCTTGGCCAGCTGGCCCGCACCATGTTCGCCCAACAGGGTAACCGCGCGCGCAAAATGACCGGCCACGGGTTTGATTTTTTCAAACACTTCGGGCTCGCCACCGCACATGACGGTGAGTACGCCGCCGACAGCGCCCGCCTGGCCGCCAGATACCGGCGCATCAATAAAACTGAATTTACCGTCACGGGCGGCCGCCGCCAGTTCGCGAGCCACATCGGCCGAAGCCGTGGTGTGATCGACAAAAACCGCATTCTGTTGCATGCCATGGAAGGCACCGTCGGCGGCGGTGGTGACGCTGCGCAGGTCGTTATCATTGCCCACGCAGCAAAAAACAATATCGGCCCCTTCGGCTGCCTTTGCCGGGGTGGGGGCGCTGTTGCCGCCGAATTCGCTGACCCATTCTGCGCTTTTGCTGGCGGTACGGTTGTACACGGTGACATCGTGGCCGGCGCGGGCCAGATGCCCTGCCATAGGAAAGCCCATCACCCCCAGACCAATAAATGCGACTTTTTTTGCCGGGACCGGGTCGTACTGTTTCTCTGTAATTGAAGCCATGCGTGCACCTGAACGAATTGGAAGTGAATGGTAATAGAACGTAAATAGTACCTGTTTGTGTCTATTTTTTGGAAATATGGCTCAGAACAGGTAAAATTCAATCTCATTTAATTAAATCCGTGTGCACTGCATCGTAAGCGTGCCCGCATATTTTGAGAACGTGATACCACTATGCTTCAGGATTTAGATCAAGTTGCTGTCCGCATCGGGCAGCTGGTTCAGCTTACGAAACAGCTTGCTTCCGAACGGGAATCCCTGGCGACCAGACTCAAACAGGCTGAAGGCGGACGGGCGGAGTTGCAAAGTCTGCTGCAAGAGCGGGAAGGCCAGTTCAAGTCTATCAGCGAACGTCTGGCCAATCACGAGACCGAAGTCAATGGTATCCGGGAACAGGCCCAGGCCGAGAATGTTCAGTTGCGCCAGACACTTGACGGCACCACTGCCGAACTGCAAAGCGTCAAGCAGCAATTGGCGGCCGCCAAGAACGAAGCCAATGCTTTGAAGGAAAGCGCCAGAACCGCGCGTGAAAAAGTGGAACGCGTACTGGCCAACCTGCCGGGCAATGCGTCAGAAGGAGTAAACTAATGGAACGCATAGATGTCTCTATTTTGGGGCGCGATTTTTCCCTGGCATGTAATCCGGACGAAAAGCAAAAGCTGCTGTCCGCGGTTAAGTTGGCCGATCAGCTCATGTTGAAAATCAAGGGTTCTGGCGGTATGACCTCTGCCAGCAATGAACGTATCGCCGTAATGGCCTGCATTCAGATGGCTTCCGATCTGCTTTCCGTTAAATCTGCCGATGAAGGCTTTGGTGGTATGCAATACGGGCAATTCAAGAGTAAAATAGAGGAACTCAATACGTTGCTGGATTCCGGCCTTAACGATCTGAAAAAACTTTAAAGTATTCAGGGTTTAACTTATCGTGATTTTTCTGTACAGTTAACCCTAACAGTTTGTCCCTGCTGTATTCGTGACTTGGCTATACATCTCTTACCTATGCTTATGGCAACGGTCGCCGGATTACAGAGTTGGAGTGATCGTCTCTAGTCAGATGAACCCGACGCTCTGTTGAAGGTAACCAACTTTGAACTGAAAGGTTCGAGGTGCCAGCCTAGACGATACAAGCGGGGCCATTATTCCTACAAAGCGAGCTGTCATAGCTCGCTTTTTTTTCGGAGCCACTTATGCAGCGTACATTTTCCCACGCGTTTTTATCCAAAGCCACTTTGATCGCCATGTTCACATTGGGCGCCGGGGCCGTGCCCGCTACTGCGGTACTTGCCCAGCCAGTCACGAACCCGGCCACCGCACAGTCAACAGAGCCGACGCTGGCGCTGAGCGCTTCTGCCTCCGAGACGGTGGCTCAGGACACCGTCACCCTGACACTGACTCGCCAATTGCGGGGTGAAAATCAGGTCGATCTGTCACGCAGTGTCAATGAAGCCATGAATAAGGTTCGTGATAAAGCCAAGTCAGACAAGGATCTTGAAGTTCGCACCGGGTCCTATCAGGTGTGGTTTGAACGTGACAATAATCAACCCGTCCAGCCTGCCGCGGCAGGCACCCGGACAGCCGATGCCAAGGATGACAGCAAAACGGACGATGCCGGCGGTATCTGGGTGGCGCGCGGCGAGCTGCTCATTACATCCAAAAACATGGAAAAGGCCAGCCAGTTTGCAGCCGATGTTGACGAGGATATGGCATTGGACGGCATTCGTTTTTCCCTGTCGCGCGAAGCGCGGGAAACCATTGAAAAGCGCCTGCTTGCCGCGACCACGAAGGCATTCAAAACCCGTGCACAGGATGCCGTTGCCGCGCTGGAATTTGGCGGCTATCGTATCAGGTCATTGCGCTTGGGCGATGTGGGGCAGCCCGAAAGCTACCAGCCACGCATGATGGCAATGAGTGCTGCCAAGGCCGGCCCCGCGATCGAGGCGGGCAAGGAAACCGTCACGCTGTCGATGGAGGGAGAGATCTTTTTGTTGCCCAAATAAAGATCGCGATACCCACTACTATCATGGGCAGTGACAGCCACTGCCCCATGGACAGGCCCAGACTTAGCGTGCCCAGGAAACTATCCGGTTCACGCGTATATTCCACCAGGAACCGGGCCAGGCCATACCCGACCATGAAAACGCCACTGGTTTGTCCGACCCAGCGCTTCCTGGACGAAAATATCCACACGACGGCAAACAGGATCACCCCTTCGGCCAGCATTTCATAAAGCTGGGAGGGGTGACGCGCAACGGGTCCGCCCTGGGGAAAAATCATGGCCCAGGGCAGATCTGAAGGTCGTCCCCACAGCTCGCCGTTAATGAAATTGCCGATGCGGCCCATGGCCAGACCCAGCGGCACCAGCGGGGCAATGAAATCTGCAACCTCGAAAAATGTCATGCCTTTTTTGCGCGCGTAAAGATACAGTACAACCAGCACGCCAATCAATCCGCCATGAAACGCCATGCCACCATCCCAGACAGCAAAGATATGCAGCGGATTGGCAAAATAATAGGCCGGCTGGTAAAACAGAACATAACCCAGGCGTCCGCCCAGCACCACACCCATGACGCCGTAGAAGATCAGATCTTCGAATTCGGAGACAGTAAGTCGTACCATTCCTTTTTTGATCCGATACTTGCCGAGAATCCAGAGCAGGGCGAACGCCGCCACATACATCAGGCCGTACCAATGGATTTTGAGCGGACCGATTTCAAGTGCAATCGGATTAAATTGTGGATATGCGATCATAAGAACCAAAATGCGACAATGAAATGGAAAGTATAAAGGCGCGGCCAACGCTTTGTGCGTGGTCGGGTAAAATAAACGCAAGTTAATTGTTAAAATTTAAAAGGTTACCGTAGTGTCAGGAAAACAGATTGTCGCCTGCTTGGCAATTATTGCATTCAACATAACCTATGCCAG
Source organism: Pseudomonadota bacterium (assembly GCA_023423975.1). Lineage (GTDB taxonomy): Bacteria > Pseudomonadota > Gammaproteobacteria > Burkholderiales > Burkholderiaceae_B > Advenella. Next base: position 18,940 of record JAFAEO010000057.1, on the reverse strand, counting down.
GGCGCAAACGTTGACTGACGGACCGCAATTGGCAAAGGACAATATCTGCATGGGCTGTCATCAGGTGGACAAAACGCGTGTGGGGCCGCCGTTTGCCGCCGTGGCCGAACGATACGTGGCAGGCGGCCAACCCATGATCGACTATCTGGCCAATAGCATCCGCAAGGGCGGGCGTGGTCGCTGGGGTGCCGTGCCCATGCCGGCGCAGCCGCAGGTAAGCGAAGAAGAGGCGACCGCACTGGCCACGTGGATTCTATCGCTGGCGAGTCCGGCAAAATAGTGATTGATATCTGCACGGGAGCGATCACGACATTCACTGATCGCTCCTGTGAGCGGGTATACAGATGGGCTATGACAGTTGAAAAGTACCTTGCGGGTTGTTTAACCGTTTATTTGGGGGAGTGCCGAACAGCTGTCCGGCATTGGCCACCACCGTATCGGCAGGGCACAGGCCTGAGGGACGGATTCTATGGAAGGTGAGTATTTTGACAAATCAAACTGAAATCGCGGTATTGGGTAGTGGCTGCTTCTGGTGTTCAGAGGCTGTGCTCCAGCAATTGCAGGGCGTGCAGTCGGTGCAATCGGGCTATAGCGGCGGCCATGTGCAGAACCCGACTTACGAACAGGTCTGCGGTAAAGACACCGGTCATATAGAAGTAGTGCGGATTGAATTTGATCCTGCCGTTATTGCTTACCAGGACCTGCTTGATATTTTCTTTGACACACACGACCCAACCACGCCGGATCGTCAGGGTAACGATGTGGGCCCGCAGTATGCTTCTGCCATTTTCTGGCAGTCTGAAGAACAAAAAGAAACTGCTGCGAAGGTGATCGCTGCCCGGCAGGCTGATTTTGCCGACCCTATCGTGACCAAACTGCTGCCGGCGGCACCCTTCTGGCCGGCAGAAAGCTACCACGATGATTATTTCATCCAGCATCCGAACCAGTCTTATTGCGCATTTGTGATTTCCCCCAAAGTGGAGAAATTCAAAAAACGTCATTCAGACAAACTCAAAAGTTAGGGGCATCGCATTTGATCAGGGCTAATCTTGATTGATACGTGATCAAGTGCGATGCGATCTGCCATGGCGTGATCTGCAACCGTAGTGGGCGGCGTCTTATTCAACGGCGCGAACGACGCCGCGACGCATTTGGTCCAGTTCTATGGACTCGAACAGCGCCTTGAAGTTGCCTTCACCGAACCCTTCGTTGCCCTTGCGTTGAATGATTTCAAAGAAAATCGGGCCGATCTGGTTTTCAGTGAAAATTTGCAGCAGCAGGTCGTTATTGGGCCCGCCATCGAGCAGAATGCGATTTTTCTTAAGGCGTTCGACATCTTCACCGTGGTCGGGCAGCCGGGTGTCCAGCAGCTCGTAATAGGTATCGGGCGTATCCAGAAAACGCAGTTCGCGGGTGCGCAGGTTTTCGATGGTCTCGTAAATGGTGCTGGTGCCCAGGGCAATATGCTGGATTCCTTCACCGCGATACATATCAAGATACTCCTGAATCTGACCTTTTTCTTCCGTTCCTTCTTCATTGATCGGGATACGGATCTTGCCGCAAGGCGATGTCATGGCCTTGGACTTAACGCCAGTAACCTTGCCCTCGATGTCGAAGTAGCGCACTTCGCGAAAGTTGAACAGACGCTCATAAAACTCAGCCCACTCGGCCATGCGGCCCTTGTGAACGTTGTGGGTCAGGTGGTCAATGATTTCCAGCCCCGCACCCTTATAGTTCAAGTCTTCTTCGGCAGTAGACGGATCGATGGCAACAAAATCCACATCATAAATACTGATGTCGCCAATGCCGCCCGTACCATTCTTGCCATTCCAGCGGTCTACCAGATAGATCAGTGAATCGCCAATACCCTTGATGGCCGGGATGTTCAGTTCCATAGGACCGCTGCCGGAGTCAAATCCCCAGGCGCCCAGCTCCAGCGCGCGCTGGTATGCCTTGGTGGCGTCATCGACCCGGAATGCAATGGCACAGATGGAGGGGCCATGCAAACGAGCAAAGCGCTGGGCAAAAGAGTCTTTTTCAGCATTGATCAGAAAATTGATTTCACCCTGGCGATACAGCGTTACGTCTTTGTGGCGATGCCGGGCGATGGCTTTAAAACCCAATGTTTCAAATACTTTTCCGAGTGCAACGGGATCGGGTGCTGTATATTCAACGAATTCAAAGCCATTTGTGCCCATCGGGTTTTCCCAAGGCGTAAACGTTGTTGTAGACATAGCATTGCTCCTGAAGTTTTTTGTTCTGGTAAAACGTCTATTCTAAGCAAAAAAGCGAGGCAGACGATTGCAAAAAATGCTGCAAAATTTCGTTATATTGCATTATTATTTTATTTTTCGTTATATTTAGGAAAGATTATGTCACTAAATACACTAGATAAAACAGATCGGCAAATTCTTAACCTTCTGCAGAAAAATGGCCGGCTAAGCAACCAGGACCTGGCCGATAAAATAGCGCTTTCCCCAAGCCCGTGTCTGCGCCGTGTCAAGCGCCTGGAAGAAGAGGGCTATATCAAAGGATACGCCGCCCGTGTGGATGCCGACAGAATCGGGCGCGGCCTGATTGCATTTGTCTCTATCCGGCTGAATAAACACAGTGGCTCCAGCCATGCCCCCATGCAGGATTTCAACCGTGATGTCCAGCTGTGGCCGGAAGTGGTTGAGTGCCATTCCATGTCGGGCGATATGGACTATCTGCTGCGCGTGCAGGTGCAGGATTTGGCCGCATTTTCTGCATTTGCCATGAACGTATTGATGCAGCACCCCTCTGTTGTGGATATGAGATCCAGCTTTGCTTTGGGGAAAATCAAGGAAAGCGGCGCGCTCCTGGTGTAATGGCAAAGCCAGGCATGGCGCGGTGTGCATGACGATTGAGCAAAGCGCAGCGTCTTGCTCTTGAAGATTGTTGTGATTGGTCGCTTCACAGAACGCCGTTACCAGGTGCCCAATACCGTGACCTGGCATCTTTATTGGGCGCTTTTCCCAGCTGCTTTTGCCTGCGTCCTCAACAGGCTGTCGGCGGTTGCTGCACCCCGCCGGCCAGATCTTGATATGGCCTGTCTTGGCATCGCTATCGTCCTGAGCATGTCCTGCCGTTTTTTGATATCGGGGGGTGCATCCGGGTGTGAAAATGTCTTCATGCTACTTAAGGAGACATAAATGAAAATGCAATCCCAACTTGTATGTGCCGTGCTGCTGTCGGCCGCTCCGCTTCTTGGCTGGGCACAATCGTGCGAAGTGACCGTTGAGTCGAGTGACACCATGCGCTACAGCACGCGTTCGATCAGCGTGCCCAAATCCTGCGAGACCTTCAAGGTCACGCTCAAGCATACCGGACGCATGCCCAAAACTGCCATGGGACACAATTGGGTGCTGGGCAAAAGCAATGAAATTGACGCCATCATCAAGGAAGGCCAGAAAGCGGGAAGCGAGCATGATTTTCTCAAACCCGACGATGCCCGCATCATCGCCAAGACGGCGTTGATTGGCGGCGGTGAGACGGCCGACACGACGATCACCACCAGCAGCCTCAAGCCAGGTGAATCCTATACTTTCATTTGTTCCTATCCGGGGCATTGGAGCATGATGCGCGGCACGCTCAAGCTGGAGGCATAAACCGGCAAATAGTCAGAACACGTGGAAAGTCCCGGTTGCAGATTGTCCTTGCGGCCGGATACCGGGCGCCGGGGCCGGGTATCCGGCTGTTTTTTATGCAGGCGTCGGTGGGTACTATCTCTTTATTTCTCGATTGATTCTATTTATTGATCTCGCCCGCTTGCGGCCGATTCGCCGTCTGCCATGTCAGCGGGCGAAAACTGATTTCAAATACATCATTGGGACAGTGGTCGATACAGGCCCCACAATTGATGCAATCGCCGGATATCACAAACGCGTTATCCTCGCCGCGCAGTGCGGGGCCAATGACATGTGGTTCCGGACATTTTCTCAGACAGGCGCCACATTGTTCGCAAGCGTCGTGCCGGGTTGCCCGCACGCGGATCCGGCTGAATCGGCCGATGGCTCCATAAAAGGCGCCTACGGGGCACAGGTAGCCGCACCAGCCATGGCGCGTAATGAATAGATCGAACAGGAACACGCCAGCAATCACAGCCCATCCCAGCCCCATGCCGAAGATCAGCCCGCGTTGCAGGATCGTGACCGGATTGATAATCTCCCAGGCAATGACGCTCGTGGTCACGCTGGCCAGCAGGGTCGCGGCCAGGATGACAAGGCGGGTGTTCTTGTTGAAAGCACGGTCGCGTTTTATGCCGAGCCGGTCACGCAGCCAGAGTGCAGCGTCGGTAACGATGTTTACCGGGCATAGCCAGCTGCAATAGCTGCGGCCGCCCACCAGTAAAAAGAACAATACAATCAGAAGGGCGCCGCCAGCAGCGATCGCGGAAATGGCGTGACCTGCAAATAACGATTGCAGCAGGATATAGGGGTCAGAAAGATTGATGATGCCAAACCACTGACTGGATGCGAAATTGCCCTGAGCAATGCGCCATCCCAGCCAGGGCCCCGCCATAAAAGCGAACAGCAGGGCAAGCTGGGCCGTGCGTCGGGCCAGCAGCCAGCGCCAGGATCGCCAGCCGGTACGTTCCTTTTTTTTCAGGGATTTGTCCGCTATAGCAATTGTCATTATTACAGTCGCCCTGAAGGGTTTCTGCCTTCCTGGCCCAGCCCCAGTTTGCGCGGCAGCACGCGAATGGCTGCCTCCTTGATCACGCAATGCTTTTCACACGTACCGCAGCCGGTGCAGGCATCGGAGTGCACGGTCGGGATGATGCGCTGTTTGCCATTTATCTGATGGGTTTCCAGAGTGATGGCCTGGTCACGAACGGGGCAGACCCGATAGCAGATGCTGCAGTTAAGTCCCTTGTAGTTCAGGCAGGTTTCATGCCCTACCAGTACCGCCACGCCCATGTCGGCATCCTCGATCCGGGCCATTTCGCTATCGAGGGCGCCGGTCGGGCAGGCTTTTGCACAGGGAATGTCCTTGCACATTCGGCACGGATCATCGCGTGCAACAAAGTAAGGTGTACCGGTTTGAGCCGGACCATCCAGTGTTGCCAGCGAAAGAATATCGTAAGGGCAGGCACGAACACAGAGGCCGCAGCGCACACAGGCAGATAAAAATGCGGCTTCATCCAGGGCGCCGGGCGGTCGCAATGCCTGAGGCTCGGCGGCGGAAGCGGCATCGGTAGCGGTATCCAGGGCGAGCCACGTCACACCCAAAGCGCCAGCGGCGCGCACCGATGTTTTCAGCAGGTCGCGTCGCTTTTCCGAAATCCGGGGAGCATCTGACGGCTTTTCCTGACCCATTGGAGCCTCCGTAAAAGGCCGGTGTCACGCGTGACGGCTGCGTGTCTCGGACGGCAACTCGCCGAACAAGGCCTTGTAATAGCGTGAAAACAAACTCATATGCCAGAATCCCCAATGAATGGCGATATCTGCAATGGAGCTGCCCGATAGCTTGCCGGTCTGCAGATCGGCACGCACGCGATTAAGCCGGATATTACGAATGTACGACACCGGCGTAATGCCCAGTACCCGCAAAAAGGCATGGTTCAGCGTTCGGCGGCTTACATTGAGTTCCCGGCACAGTTCGCCAATGCTTGGCGGGCACAGCGGCGAAGCCAGCGTGCGTTCGCGAACCCGGTTCACCAGATAGCGATGGATCCGGATATCGGAGGTGCGCTGTGAAAGGGGTTTGATGGAAGCCAGTGCGTGTACGCATTCAGACATGATATCGTCTTCAAAATGACTCCAGGCGGCATGGTTCGGCGTAATCCGCGCCATGGGGGGCAGATGCAAAAAGAAATCATTGAACATTCTGCGCATGGAGTCTGCCTGCGCCTGCTCCAGCCGCTCGACTGGTCGTATTTTTCCAAAAACGCATTGCAGATCAATACCCAGCACCTGCTGGGCATATTCGTCCAGCCGTTCGGCATCAATCACGGCCACTGAGATTTCCGATTGATGCGAGGTACGGAAAACCAGCTCGGCATCCTTATCCAGCGTGATGAGCGAGTTTTCTTTCAGCGCAACCGACCCCCAATGGGAATCGCCGGTTACCTTGCCGGCCAGACCTATGACATATGTGTTTGCCGGCGCACAGGCCAGCTCATCTACCGAACAGGTCATGGACTCCCGAAATAGCTGGATGCCGCGCGTGGCAATGCTGTCAACCTCGCCATGAAAACTGCCTGCAGACAATTGGGTATAGTCCTGTGACCAAAAAGGCAGGGCCTGCGCCTGCTGCAGGACATCGCTATTGCGCAGCCGTACCGCTGACATGGATTGAGCGGGAAGCGCCTGTCGACCGACAGAGATTCCCTGATCCGGTGTAGCCATTGTTTAATCCTCCAGTCCCCTTATGGTCGTTCAGCGTCTTTGGCGCTGATTCTGACCGGTATTATGCAGCCTGAGAATAGGCCGTTTTCCACACAAGCCATAGTAAAAATCGGCAACCCTTTGCTTGCCTTGATCTTGCCAGCCTGTACGTTTTTTATCGACAAGGGTAAACCCGCATTCGGAAGATGCCGATAAGTGCTACTGAATGGTCTTGTGTACCGGTAACCTTCGTCGCAAGCAGTATGCAAATAACACAAATGTGATGGAGGGGCTACAGATGATAACCACAAACCATGAAGCAACCGTGTCCACCAGCTTGCGCTCGGCCGAATCAACGGAGCGCGTGCTCGATTGCATTTCCTTTGCGCAATCACAGTCGTGGCAGGCTCGATTGTTGCTGATTATGCTGGCGCTGAGCGCCGGGGCCGTAATCGGGATCACGCTTGATGCACCGGGTTCTCCGGCGCAGTCATTAACGTTAATTTTGTGGCCATTGGCGTTTTGCGGCGGGCTGCTGTCCACCTGGTCTCCTTGCGGCTACTCAAGCCTGAGCCTGCTGCGTCCCCAGTCAAGCTATGGCCTGCGCAGCGTGCTGGCCTGGATCCCAACTATCCTGATGCATGCGCTGGGCTATCTTGCCGGTGCACTCATGCTGGGCGCAATGTTCGGCGGGGTGGGGGCGCTGCTATCTACCGGTAGCCTGATCGTGCCCGGGACTGTCGTGCTGGCCGGACTGGCGTTCTGCTACGGTGCGCATCAATTCGATTTCCTTCGCATGCCCTATCCGCAGCGCCGGGCGCAAGTGCCCCACGATGCGCGCTTTCGTTTTCGCTCCTGGGTAATCGGGCTCTTATATGGCTTTGCGCTAGGCACCAATTATTCTACCTATGTGCAGACACCGATTCTCTACATTGTCACGCTGGCAGCGGCGCTAAGCGGTGATATTTCGTTTGCTATTGCAACGGTGTGCGTATTCAATGCCGGTCGCTTTTTACCCATGCTGGTCAACCTGTTGCCGGTAAGTGACCGCAGTGTGCAGGGTTTTTTGGCCAAATATCAGGAAAGGGCGGTAACGGCAGACGGTTTTCTGTTGATCACGGCAGGGGCTGCGGCGCTCGTCGTGTGTTTGGTGTAAGGGGGCAGGCGCACGTGCGACCTGCATATAACAGATACAGCTGGAGAGACAAATGAAGACTGATGGACTGGTGGTAAAGACAAGCAGCCCTGGCTTGCAGGTGCGTGCAGGATGGGTGCTGATGACGGCGTGCACCGCGCTGGTACTGGCGGGAGCAGCGGGTGCTGCCGAACCCAAAATTCCAACTCAGCTGGGCAAGGAGATTACCTCGACCCTGCAGGATGAACCCATCATCCTGTCCGCGCCGCCCAGCAATGCCAAACGAGTGTATGTCACCGACCCAGGGCATTTCAATGTAACGTCGCAAGTGTTTTCAATCGATGGCGAAAAAAACAAGCTTCTGGGCATGACCGATGCCGGCAAGCTGCCGCATGTAATGGCCTCGCATGATGGCAAGTTTTTTGCCGTGGCCAATACACTGTTTGCGCGGATAGCACGAGGTCAGCGTAATGATTATATTGATCTGGTGGACGCCCAGACTCATGATCTGATTGCCGAGATTGATATTCCGGAAGGCCGGTTTCTGAGCGCGACGCTCGAGCGCATGGCCACGCTGTCCAATGACGACAAATTCTTGCTGTTCCAGCAGTTTTCCCCATCGCCTGCGGTCGGAATCGTAGATGTGGCCAATAGATCGTTCGTAAAAATGGTCGACGTGCCCGACTGCTATCACTTGTTCCCGGCAGCACAAAACACCTTCTTTATGCACTGTCGCGACGGATCGCTGCTGAAGGTGGGGTATGACGGCAAAGGAGAAATCAAGCAGGAAAACACCAAGGTCTTTCATCCCGAGGACGATTATCTGTTTAACAATCCTGCCTATTCGGCAAAAGCCGGACGTCTGGTCTGGCCCAGTTATGAGGGCAATATCTATCAGGCGGATCTGACTGCGGACGGTGCCACGTTTGCCAAAGTGTTCAATGCGTTCACAGAAGAGGAGCGCAAGCAAAAGTGGCGCCCCGGCGGCTGGATGACCGTGACCTATCATCGCCCCAGCGACACGATTTATTTGCTGGCCGACCAGCGGGAAAAATGGACGCATAAGCTGCCCAGCCGCTTTGTCTTTGCATTTGAAGCCAAAACCGGAAAACGAATCGGCAAAATCGAACTTGGCCACGAGGTGGATTCGATCGGAATAAGCCAGGACGACAAACCGGTTCTTTATGCCGTGTCGGCCATAGATCGCACCTTGTATATGTATGATCCGGCCACGGGCAAAGAGACCGGCAAGGTGGACGAGCTGGGTAAAGCACCTCTCATGCTCACCATCCCGGAATTGTGAGGACACCATGAACTTGATATCCAATCCGCTACTTTTCATGCTGGCAAAATTCTTCCTGGTTTTTGTGCTGATTGCAGCGGCACTACCCAAGCTACGGGACAGGGATGAGTTTCATGGCGTCGTGGCGAACTATCGTGTGTTGCCCGACGTGCTGGCCTATCCATTTGCGCGCATGCTGCCTTACCTGGAATTGTCGTTTGCAGCGCTGTTATTGATCAACGCTGTGACCGCGTATGCCGGGGTGCTTGTTGCCTTGTTGCTGCTGTCGTTCGCTATTGCAATTGGCATTAACCTGGCGCGCGGCAGAACCCATATCGATTGCGGGTGCCTGCGCGGCGCCGAGCGCGGCAATGGTATTGGCCTGGTTCAATTTGCCAGACCCGTTGTGCTTGCGGGGTTCGCGTTGTACGTGGCGCAGGCGGCCAATGCCGGCGTTACCGCAACGCTGGGCGAAACCGTGCTGGCGCTGGCTGCAGCCGCAATGACAGCGATTCTTTATACCGGTGCAGATATGCTTTCATCTCTGTCACCTGCCAGTTCTAATAATTCTTAAAGGGAAATGGAGACATCATGAATACAACTTTGCTTATCGCTTCCAACGTAATGCTCTGGCTCGGATTCATCGGCCTGGCGGTTCTGGTTATGGGCCTGATTCGTCAAATAGGTTTGTTGCACGAACGCTCAGCGCCGCTAGGGGCCATGATGCTGGACCACGGTCCGGATATTGGCGAGCAGTCTCCGGTATTTCAGGTGGACGATTTCTACGGTGTTCCGCTCACCGTCGGACAAGCGCTCACTCCAGGACGCCCCAGTCTGCTGATGTTCACCGGACCGACCTGCCCGATCTGCGCAAAGCTGTTTCCCATTATCCGTTCGGTGGCACAGCGCGAGGGGGCCGATATTGTGCTGGTTAGCGACGGTAATGCGGCAGACCACCGCAAGTTCCTGGCCGAGCACGATATGGGCGAAGTGCGGTATGTGGTTTCGGCCGAGATCGGCATGAAGTTCCAGGTCGCGAAGATTCCTTATGGCGTTCTTCTGGACGAGCAGGGAGTGATTCTGGCCAAGGGTCTTTGCAACACTCGCGAACATGTCGAAAGCCTGTTTGAAACCGTGCGGCTGGGACACCATTCCCTGCAGAAATATATGCGCGAAAAAATGGTTCAGCCGGCCGATATTGCGCCCCAGCTGCATTGAATCCCAACGTTAACCAGACAAGCGCTTGTATAGAGCGAGGAGATTGTCATGAAAAAAACCAACAATTTCGATAGTGGAATGGAAAGGCTCAGCCGCGTTGCTGCCAGCAAAATTGGTCGACGCAGCTTTCTGGGCAGATTGGGCGCACAGCTGGCAGGCGCGGCATTGCTGCCGCTGTTGCCGGTTGATCGTCGGGGGCGGCTGAACAATGCACATGCCGAAACCACGGGCTCGCTGGGCCGGGAAGGCTGGAAGCCGCAAGATACCAACTCCCAGGCATGTGACTATTGGCGTCACTGCTCGATTGACGGCAACATTTGCGATTGTTGCGGCGGCTCTCTGACCAATTGCCCCCCCGGTTCAAAACTGTCTCCCAGTTCCTGGGTGGCCAGTTGTCATAATCCGGGCGATGGCCAGAGCTATCTGATCGCTTACCGGGATTGCTGCGGTAAACAAACCTGCGGACGATGTAACTGTGTCAATACACAGGGAGAACTGCCGATCTATCGACCCGAGTTCAACAACGACGTGGTTTGGTGCTTTGGCGCCGAAGATGACTCCATGACCTATCACTGCACCATCTCGCCGATTGTCGGCAAGGCCAGTTAGTTGGTGCAGCGACAGGTACACGATTGTGATCAAAGGCGAGAAACAAAGCGGGTGCATGTGGCCAGGCCTGATCCTGCTGGCAGCATTGCTTGCCTGTGTGCAGGGGTCTGGACTGCGTAGCGCTCACAGTGCCCCGCAAGCGGATGCCGAATCGATGCGGTCGCTCAAACAGAAGTATCAGCGACCGCAATCGGTGCCCTATCCGGCAGACAATCCCCATTCGCAGGCCAAAGAGGAATTGGGTCGCAAGCTGTTTTTTGATCCGCGACTCTCGCGCGCAAGCCGCTCTTGTGCCACCTGTCACGATCCTGGCAAACGCTGGAGCGATGGCCTGGTTCAGCCGGTGGGTTCCGAGCAACAGGAATTTGCCCGTAGAACACCGACGCTGCTCAACAGCGCCTGGCTGTCCGCTCTCATGTGGGATGGACGCGCCGATACGCTGGAGCAGCAAGCGGTCATGCCCATTACAGCCGAGCATGAAATGAATATGCCGGTGGCGCTGTTGCTGGAGCGTATCAATGCGCTGGACGATTACGCACAACCGGTGCAGCGCGCCTACGGGCGTGTACAGCAAATTACGGTCGGGCATATCCAGCAGGCGCTGGCTACTTTCGAGCGCTCGCTGGTATCGCCGCGCACCGATCTGGATCGCTGGATCGCCGGTGATACGCAGGCGCTGACCACCCAGGAGCAGCGCGGTTTTGCTATCTACAATGGCAAGGCCCGCTGCAGTGCATGCCACAGTACTTGGCGTTTGACTGATGATGGCTTTCATGACATCGGGCTGGCCAGCGCTGATCGTGGCCGGGGAAAGTTTACGCCACCCCAGGTGGTTGGCATGCAGCATGCCTTCAAGACGCCGACGTTGCGTGAACTGAACGACAAGGGACCCTATATGCATGACGGCTCAATCGACTCGCTGGAAGCAGTGATCAAGCATTATGAGGAGGGCGGCATTGACAGGCCCAGTCGTTCCCCAGAAATGAAACCCTTTACGCTGACCGGACAGGAGCGCGCAGACTTGCTGGCATTCCTGCGGGCGCTTGACCGGAACCCCGCGTCCCAGGCCGCAACCGGCCAATCGGAGGACTGAACCATGAAAGATATGACGCGGCGTACATTCATACAGCGTATGGGGCTTGGTGTTGGTGCTTGCTCTGTGCAGCTGGTGACTTTTTATTCCCCTGTTATGGCCGCAACGGCTGATCATGTGCTGATATTGAATCATCACGAACTGAGCAAACCCGATTTCACGGCAAGCGTGGGCGATCGCATACGTATCGTCAATGCAGCCGATATTGCACATAGCATTTACGTGACCTATGGAAACGGCAAGATCGTTTCCCTGGATACGCAGTTGCCGGGTACAGAAAAGTCTTTTGTACTGGAGGCAGGCGGCACTGTTGTGCTGCGTTGCTGGATCCATCCCGTTATCCGACAGGAACTGCAGGTTACGCCGGTGCAATGAGGCAGGGTGTGGCCGGCATTGCCACGCGACGACTGCGCACACCCCACTGCATCATAGGAAACCGCAAGACCATTGGATAGAGTGGTGTTCACCAGCATGGTTGGACGTTTTTTAATGGGGTGCAGTGCGTCGGTAGCCAGTCCGGATGTTGTTCTTACCACGGCTATTCAGATCCCGACGGGTTTATTGTCGGGTCATAACGGTGTTATCCCAGTCGCCGAAACAGTCCGGGATAATCCATGACAAGCCCATCCTCGTCCACCGCCAGTTCGGCAGAAAAATCCCGGTCGGCACTCTCGTATAGATAACGTCGGCTGGCAATACGGGTGTAACGTTGCCCATCGGGGCACATTTGCAGGGATGGCAAGGGCACATAGGCCATGGTAAGGTCGGTAGTGCACCCCTCGCTCAGGGAGAGCCGCCGTATCGGCAGGGTATTGGTAAACGGGGTAGCCGCAATATCCACATCGATGCAGCCGTCCAGATTGGGCATTGCGTCGCCTTTGTCATCGGTCCAGTGTCCCTGGCCGTCGGAAAAAACATGCAAAAAAACGCCGCTGGCCATGCGCACCCACACCTCGAGGGTGCGCCATTGCATGTCTGTCGTGACCCGGTAGTGCAGGCCATAGGGTGTGCCGCCTCTAGCGCCGATCACGACGCCCTCGCCCTGGATCGTGTCGGCATTCATATGCAGGCAGAAATGTTCCAGGCCGGTGTTGTCGCAGCTTTTCCAACGAACAGTACGGGCGGGAAGGGCAGTGTGGTCCATGGTCGCAGCTCCTGTGCCGGATGACCTTGCTTGCTTTTATGGGTCGGCAATACATAAAGTTTGCGATTGTATTGCCGACCTGTCAACCCTAGCTTTGCAGCAGGGTTTCCACCGCTTTGGCGATCGCCAGGACTGTGCGATCATGTCCGCCTGCCGCCGCTATGCTCACGCCGACGGGTGCAGTTCCCGGGGCATGGCAGGGTAACGATACCGCGCAACCGTCCAGGAAGTTGATGAAGGTGGGATTGCGCAACAGCAGCAAATTGGTTTTGTGATATACCTCTTCATCGCGCAGCTCGGCAATCGTGGGCGCGATGACCGGCACGGTAGGCATGATCATGGCGTCATAGTCCGCCAATTGCATTTGTAATTGCTGTATCCACTGCTCGCGGCGCTGCAGCAGGTCGATATAATCGGCGGCGCTAATTTGCTTGCCGCGCAACATGCGTGAGACCACGCGTGGATCATAAGCGTCGGCCTTGTCCGCGATCAGCTGGCGATGCCATGCCCAGGCCTCGGCGGCAATGAAACCGCCCTGGGCGTTGATACCGGGCAACTGGTCAAATGGCGGCACGGCCTGTTCCACAATAATGGCCCCTGCCGCCGACAGTTGCGATAGCACCTGTGCATAGCTTGCTGCGACGTGGGCGTCAGCGCCGTCAAGCACGGCGTTGCCGGGAAACAGCAGGCGCAGGCCCTTGAGGGGTTTGGGCGCAATCGGTGTGTAATTTTCACCGGTCATCAGGGCGTCCAATATAGCGCAGCACTGTACGCTGGCGGCCAACGGGCCGATGGAGTCCAGGGTCGTAGACAGCGGCAAGACGCCTTCTTGTGGCACCCGGCGCGCAGTTGGTTTGAAGCCGGTCAGCCCACACAGGGCAGAGGGGATGCGCACAGAGCCGCCGGTATCCGAGCCAATGGCCGCTACCGCCATCCCGTCTGTGACTGATACCGCGGCGCCGGAAGATGAGCCGCCCGGAATACGCCCTTCGCCGACGCTGCGTTCCCACGGGTTGCGCGGTGTACCGTAATGTGGGTTCACGCCCAGGCCAGAGTAAGCAAACTCGGTCATATTGGTAGTGCCGATAATGATGGCGCCCGCGTTGATCAACCGCTGTACGACCGTGGCATTATCCGAGGCGGCGGGCGCATCGTTCAAGACGACAGAGCCGGCGCGTGTAGGCTTGCCTTTGATATCAAACAGATCCTTGACCGATATGGGCAAACCGTCGACCGCAGAGCGTCGTATGCCCGCCTGGCGCAGGGTATCGGCTGCCTGTGCTGCTGCCAGCGCTTGCTGGTCGAAAACCTGGGTATAGACCTTGGGACCTTCGCCGCTGGTTGCGCGCGCCAGGGCCTGTTGCGTCAGTTGGACCGAAGAGATAGAGCCTTCATCGAGCGCGTGCGACAGCGAGGCTAGACTGGGAAATGCAGAAGAGTTCATTGGACAACCATTAATGACAAATGAAATTAGTGGACAGTAACTTGCTAGTGAGGATGATCAGGCCACTACAGGCAGCGTTTCGACACGGTATGTGTGTTGCAGGCTGCGGTTTTTGACCGGGTCGTGCAGCTCCATCACAAATGTATTGGATGGACGGATGCCGCCAATAGCGCCGACCGTGCCGCAAATCATACCGTGTCCTTCGGGCAGTACGCTCTGGTTGCCGGTATAGCCTTTGATCAGTTCCTGTGGCAGACGCAGGCTGTCCAGGGTACCTTCCTGATACAGTACTTTTTTGCCATCTTCCTCGATCCAGGAGCGGATGATCAATTGGTCCCAATGTTCAACCACCTCGTCAAAGCGCCAGGCCGAGGTTGCTACCGGTTTGACGCAAGCCTGTTTGGATTCGGCCACGCCATAGGCCTCCAGTTTACGATCAGTATGGTCTGAGGCCAGGCTGACATACATGGTGCCATCCACGGTGAACACGAAGACTTCAACCTCGCCGGATGAGTCAGTGCCCAGGGCCTGAATGTGGCTGGCCTGAGTCAATTGATTGTTGGCTACCCTGTAGTACAGCGGAACCGCGCTGGGGCGGGGCACGCCAAGGGCGGCCAGCTCTTCTATATGGTGTTCGATGGCTTTGATGTCGCGTCCAGCCCAGCCGGCAACGATCAGGGTGTCAATATCAGCAACAACGGTTGCTGCAGGGTCTTGGACAAGTGAGAATTCAAGTTTCATGGCAATACTCTTGATAAACAGATGGGAGAGCATGCATGCGCGAGGTGTCACGCATGCTTGTGAAATGATGGGGGCGCTGGATCAGCGCTTTTTGACAAAAAGGATGACCAGGATAGAGGCCAGTATTTCCAGTGCGGCCACAAAATAAAGCCCGGAAGACAATGAACCGGTGCTGGTTTTCAATGAGCCAATCATGTATGGCGCAACAAATCCGGCAAGGTTGCCTATGGAGTTGATCAGTGCAATACCGCCAGCGGCGGCGGTGCCGGCCAGAAAAGCAGCCGGAATAGACCAGAACACCGGGAAGGCCGCCAGGATGCCGACAGAGGCAATGGTAAGGGCGATGAGCGCGAACAGGGCATTGTGCAATAGCATGCCGGTGGCAACCAGACCCAGGCATGCGATCAATGTTGCCACGGCGCAATGCATGCGACGTTCGCCGGTTTTGTCCGAGTGAGCGCCATTCCAGACCATGGCGATTGTTCCGGCGATGAAGGGCAGGGCCGAGAGCACACCAATCATCAGGTCATTGTTGATGCCGATTGCTTTGATGATGGATGGACTCCAGAATGCAATGGTAGCGTTGCCGCTGACAATGCAAAAGTAAACTGCGGCACAGAGCCATATTGCAGAATTGCGATAGGCGTCTTTGAATGACAAATGCTTGTTGCCTGTCTGGCTGTTTTCCAGTTCAAGGGCCCGCGTCACCGCCTGTTGCTCGTGTGGTGTGAGCCATTTGGCGTTTACTGGTTTTTCCGGCAGGTATTTCAACACGAACATGCCGGCTATGACAGATGGAATACCTTCAATAATGAACAACCACTGCCAGTTGGCCAGGTGCCCTACATCCTGCATACCGTTCAGAATCAGACCGGCCAATGGTCCGCCGACCACACCAGCGAGCGCGAATGAGGTCATGAACAGCCCGTTGACACGCGCCCGGTATTCCGCCGGAAACCAGTAAGTGAGATAAAGCACCACGCCCGGGAAGAAGCCGGCTTCAAATACGCCGAGTAAAAAGCGCATGATATAGAACTGCGTGGGGGTGGTGACATACGCCATACCGATGGACGCGGCGCCCCACAATATGGTGATGCGAGCCAGCGTTTTGCGGGCGCCGATTTTTTCCAGCAGCAGATTGCTGGGAACTTCGAAAAGAAAATAGCCGATAAAAAAGATCCCGGCACCAAGCCCATATACGGCTTCGCTAAATTGCAGGTCCTGCAGCATGTGCAGTTTGGCAAAACCAACGTTAACACGGTCCAGCCAGGCCAGAATAAATAGGAAGACCAGGAAAGGGATCAGTCGCCAGGCAATTTTTGCATAGGTTGCCTTCAGTTCGTTCGCGTTGGTGCCCAGGCTAGGGCTGGTCGCAGTGCTTGAGTTATTCATCGTGTTTTCCAACTACTGTTGCGTGTTGAATAGGGCCGGCCGGCGCCAGGAGCCGGTCAGCGGTGGGTGGAATGTGGCCGCAGATGATGCCCTCTACAGGGGCGTGGCCGGAAATAAGACTGCCTGTTGCGGCCAACATGGCGCAACGTTATGCTGCATTAGGTCTTATATGTGGGCAGTGTAGGTAGCGCATTTTTGACTGTCCAACAAGAAAATATGCGCAATAGTGATTGCAAAATCTTATTGCTGCCCTTCGCCAAATCGCATATTTCAAAAATATGCATAAAGATCAGATGATTACGATGGTTTTGCACCGACTTTAAACGCCGAAAACAAGTTAATCCTGTTTAGAGGCAAAGACCAATCCTAGGGTAAATACTTAGATTTGGAATGCAGGCAGGGAGGATCAAAGTCATGCCTGGCGCCTGTTCTGCGACCATGTGATGGTGGCTTTCAGGTTTGCAGTGGGGCACAGGCGATGCTCTGGCCTCGATTAGTGGCAAATGCGATGGCCACATCCTGAGCAATCAGGCCGATGGTCTCGGCCAGCGGATTGTCCTGATTGTGGCGGAACGCGGCCTGCAACTCGAGCGGTGGCAATACTGTATCAGCCCGCAGCAGTTGTAGTGTCTGCGCATTCAACTCCTGCTGGATAATGGCCGGTGGCAGGGCAGCCACGCCAAAACCGTCTCGGACCAGTCTGATCATGGTCGCCACGGAAGAAATACCGTTAAGGTGCAGGGACACGTCTCCGGCTGTAGCAAACATTCTTTCGATGGCGGCGTAGGGCTCGGAGTCACGCGCAAAACTTACGATGGGGAAGGCGGCCAGATCGGCAAGGCTGAGTACATCATTGCCAACTTCTAGTGTTGGGCTGGCGACCCAGCGCATGGGTAGTTGACCCAGGGCAATGGCATCGACCTGGGAAACATGGATGGCGTTGCCTTGCAGTACCAGGTCCAGGCTCCCCTTATTGAGCTGTTCGGTCAAATGGGCGGTGGTGTCGCTGGTAATTTCAATTCTCAGGCGAGGATAGCGTTCGTGCAGACGGGCCAGAAACTCGGGAAACCAGCTGTGCACAATGGATTCAATCACGCCAATGCGAATAACGCCGGCATAAGTCTGCTTATCCAGCATGTCTTCTTTCATGTCGCGCAGCAGCTTGACCATGCGTTCGGCATGAACCAGGGCTTTGCTGCCGTCGGGCGTCAGGGACACTTCACGGGCGTTGCGCTCGAACAGGCGTACGCCAAACTCCTGCTCCAGTGAAGCAATACGGCTGGAGATGGCTGCCTGCGTCGTGTGCAAGCGTTCCGCGGTCATACGGAAATTGCGCATTTCGGCCAGCAAGACGAAAGTTTCCAGAAATCGAATATTCATGGGGCCAATTATAGCCCGCGGGGGAACAATGCACGTGACAGGGAATGGATGCCTGAAGGCGCTTTATGAGGAGCCGGCCCGGGGCAGCGGAGCAAGACCCGGATCCAGGACCCGCTTCTTTGCCCAGGCGCTGGGCACATTCCTGTGTCATGCATGGGCATGATGAGCGACCTTTCTAACTCATCTGGCTGGCTTCTCTATATAGAGATAGGGAAGTATGGATCGGAGTGTGCCTATACCTATATATAGGAGCATGCCTATATAAGGATACAGAGGAGCGTTCGCGGGCGCATGCTTTTGGGCCGCGGCAGAAAGAGGCGTTATAGCTAAAGTGGAGCCGCCTTGTAATATATACCTTTGTTTAAACGCTTCCCATGCGGGAGGACTGATCAGGGATGAGTAAATCACAGGCATTGTCTGTACCATCTATATATAGGGACCGCTATCTCTCTATATATGAAAGACCTATATAAGGGCGCTTATATAAAGAGTAAGGGCGCTTATATAAAGAGGCTGACTATACAAGAACCCAGCGACCAAGAACCCGGCGACGACAAGTCCGGCTTGCCAAATTGTGGAGACCCGTTATAGCTATTGCCTACCTGGGAACGTTGCCCTTTGCGTGGATGCCTATAATAAAGCAGATATATATAAGGCAGATATATCCAGTGATATGGTTAGTGTATGGCCTGCTAATGCGCTCAATCAAAGCTGAATAGGGCATTTTTTAGCCGTGTGGACATAAAGCGCCTGGACTCAGTAGTGGTGCCAGCCGAAAAATCGTGGTTTTTGGGCTAAATCACACATTCACAGCCTGCATAAATTGCCAGTTAGCCGCGCAAACGAGGAGAAATTTCCCTCATTTGTAGAAAAAGCGTACAAAAACGTCTGCGCTGCATGTGCCGATGTGCACCCGATGTTGCGATTTTGCTGCAAAAACAACACGGGTTGTGAGCGGCGTTAAAAATTATAAAAAATGTCGTAAAAAGGTGAAACTGAATCAAATCATGCGCTTAGGGTAATTACGGATCTTAAAACGCTCAGGCGTTCAAAGTATTTTGTGAATTGGGCTTGCCAAGGGTCAAATGGCTTGCTATAGTTTCGATCTTTCCTGCTTAACAAACAACGCAGGGCACCCCAAGAAGGGTACCG
>JAFAEO010000013.1 GCA_023423975.1 Pseudomonadota bacterium | reverse complement strand
CGCCGCCAAACTCTTTGGACAATACGGTTGTAATCGCCGCTGTCAGCGTTGTTTTGCCATGGTCAACGTGACCAATCGTACCTACGTTTACGTGTGGTTTGGTACGTTCAAACTTACCTTTTGCCATAATAATCTATCCAATAACTTGATCTATCTGAATAAGAAAACGTTGCGCCCGCCCAATGCGAGGGACAGGCGCAACACCTGTTGTGTTATTTGCTGCGTGCGCTGATGACTTCATCGGCAACGTTCTTCGGAGCTTCAGCGTATTGCTTGAATTCCATCGTGTACGTTGCACGACCTTGTGTCAGAGAACGCAGATTGGTCGCATAACCGAACATTTCTGCCAGGGGCACTTCGGCCTTGATGACCTTACCACCGCCAACCATGTCGTCCATACCCTGAACCATACCGCGGCGTGAGGACAGATCGCCCATGACCGTACCGGCATAATCTTCAGGTGTTTCGACTTCAACTGCCATCATGGGTTCGAGCAGGACGGGAGAAGCACGACGCATCCCTTCCTTGAAGGCCATGGAAGCAGCCATACGGAACGCATTTTCGTTCGAGTCAACATCATGGTATGAACCGAAGAACAGCGTTACTTTAACGTCGACTACAGGGTAACCCGCTACAACACCGGCAGACAGGGTTTCCTGAATACCTTTGTCAACGGCAGGGATGTATTCACGAGGAACTACACCGCCCTTGATGGCGTCAACGAATTCGTAACCAGCGCCGCCAGGAGGCAGGGGTTCCAGTTTCAGTACAACGTGACCATACTGACCACGACCACCGGACTGTTTAACGAACTTGCCTTCGACTTCGTCACATACCTTGCGGATGGTTTCACGGTAGGCCACTTGTGGTTTACCCACGTTGGCTTCTACGTTGAACTCACGCTTCATGCGATCAACC
Source organism: Pseudomonadota bacterium (assembly GCA_023423975.1). GTDB lineage: Bacteria > Pseudomonadota > Gammaproteobacteria > Burkholderiales > Burkholderiaceae_B > Advenella. The sequence continues at coordinate 64,524 of JAFAEO010000013.1, read as the reverse complement.
AGAATTTCCAGGTGCAGTTCACCCATACCGGAAATAATAGTCTGACCTGATTCTTCGTCACTGCGAACGCGGAAGGAAGGATCCTCTGCAGCCAGACGAGACAGGGCCAGGCCCATTTTTTCCTGGTCAGCCTTGGACTTGGGTTCAACGGCCTGTGAAATCACGGGCTCAGGGAACTCCATGCGCTCAAGCATGACGTGGGAATCAACATCACACAGGGTTTCACCTGTGGTTACGTCTTTCAGACCTACCACAGCGGCGATGTCACCTGCCAGAACTTCCTTGATCTCTTCACGGTTGTTCGCGTGCATCTGCAGGATCCGGCCGATACGCTCTTTCTTGCCCTTGATGGGGTTGTAGACCGTGTCGCCAGAAGACAGAACACCAGAATAAACGCGTACGAACGTGAGCTGACCCACGAACGGATCGGTCATCAGTTTGAATGCCAGAGCAGAGAATTTCTCTTTGTCGTCAGCCTTGCGGGTAACAACATTACCGGCATCGTCTTCACCATTGACAGGAGGAATGTCAATTGGAGAAGGCAGATAGTCGATCACTGCGTCAAGCATGCGCTGCACGCCCTTGTTTTTGAACGCAGTACCACAGAGCATGGGTTGAATTTCACATGCAATAGTACGATCGCGAATTGCCTTGTTGATTTCCGCTTCGCTCAGCTCGCCGGACTCAAGGTATTTATCCATGAGTTCTTCTGATGCTTCAGCAGCAGTTTCAACCAGTTTTTCACGCCATTCGTTGGCGGTATCCACCAGCTCAGCAGGAATATCTTCGTAGTCAAACTTCGTGCCCTGGCTGGCTTCGTCCCAGATGATGGCTTTCATCTTGACGAGGTCGACCACGCCTTTGAAGTTGTCTTCGGCACCGATAGGGATCACGATAGGCACAGGATTGGCACGCAGGCGAGTCTTCAGCTGGTCATAGACCTTGAAGAAGTTCGCGCCGGTACGGTCCATCTTGTTTACAAAGGCCAGACGAGGCACTTTGTATTTGTTGGCCTGACGCCATACGGTTTCGGACTGAGGCTGTACGCCACCTACTGCACAATAGACCATGCAGGCACCATCGAGCACACGCATGGAACGTTCAACTTCAATCGTGAAGTCAACGTGTCCCGGTGTATCGATAATGTTGATGCGATGTTCCGGATAGTTACCCGCCATGCCGCGCCAGAAAGCGGTGGTCGCAGCAGAAGTAATGGTAATACCGCGTTCCTGTTCCTGCTCCATCCAGTCCATCGTTGCTGCACCGTCGTGCACTTCACCGATTTTGTGGTTAACACCGGTATAGAACAGAATACGTTCTGTCGTCGTGGTTTTACCAGCGTCAATGTGGGCGGAAATACCGATATTGCGGTATCTTTCGATGGGGGTTTTGCGGGCCATGGTTGTGTCCTTAATTTACCAGCGGAAATGGGAGAAGGCTTTGTTGGCCTCTGCCATTTTGTGTGTGTCTTCGCGCTTTTTCATTGCAGCGCCGCGGCCTTCAGCCGCATCAATCAGTTCCCCGGCAAGACGAAGGTCCATGGATTTTTCACCGCGTTTTTTCGCGGCTTCACGCAGCCAGCGCATTGCCAGCGCGAGGCGACGTACGGGACGGACTTCGACGGGTACCTGATAGTTGGCACCACCCACGCGACGGCTTTTGACCTCGACGATGGGTTTGATGTTATTGATAGCCAGGTTGAAAACCTCAATGGGCTCTTTACCTGTTTTGGCCTGAACCTGATCAAGCGCGCCATAAATGATACGTTCTGCGACGGCTTTCTTGCCTGACAGCATGACAACGTTCATGAATTTTGCAAGATCTACACTGCCGAATTTTGGATCAGGCAGGATCTCACGTTTTGGTACTTCGCGACGACGTGGCATTGTACTTCCTTAGAGTGTCTGTTTCAGTTGAACCACTTGCGTGGCCGTGGCTGCCTATATGAGAGGTCAGCCCCTTACGTACCGCAGATAATTTTTTCTCGCAGCTGCGGCTGCACGCTTACCAACCGGTGGGAAGGAAGCATTTTTGTGCGTGAGCACCAAACCGGATGAAACCGTTCAAAAAGCGAATTACGCTTTCTTCGGACGTTTTGCACCGTATTTGGAACGCGACTGTTTACGGTCCTTGACGCCTTGCAGGTCAAGTGAACCGCGCACGATGTGATAGCGCACACCCGGGAGATCTTTTACACGACCGCCACGAACAAGAACCACGGAGTGTTCCTGCAGGTTGTGACCTTCACCACCGATGTACGAAATAACTTCGAAACCGTTGGTCAAGCGCACTTTGGCAACTTTACGCATCGCAGAGTTAGGTTTTTTAGGTGTGGTGGTATACACGCGAGTGCATACGCCACGACGCTGAGGGCAGTTTTCAAGTGCAGGACTTTTGCTGCTCTCATGGCTGCTTACGCGCGGTTTACGCACGAGCTGGCTAATGGTTGGCATGACCTTCTATCCTATTTCATGTACAGGAAACCTGTACCGATTTATATTTGCGTCTGTTTTACGTACTGACGTTAATGTACGCCCGGGGAAGAATGGACAGCAAAGTCGCGATGGTAGCGCCGGCATATGACCGGAGCGTGTCGGGACTGATCGGACAGGTTTTTCTCTTGCTGAAAAAACCTGTACAGGCTTTGTGCACTATACAGATGACCAACACGACTGTTGCTTTTATGCACGTTGCTGTGTTGCCCGCCTGCATGTTGCTTTGGCACGACATTCTGACCAGGATACTGCTCTTAAAATTGTGCTCCCGAAGATGTCTTCGCGCCGGATTGTGAAAGAAAAGTTCCAGAGAAGTTTGCGTGAAACGTTCAATGAAATATTGCTTTGCCACAAATTACCGGGGCCAGCCGTGTTACATGTTCCGCTTCCTGATTGATGCGCCTTGCGCTCAGCGCATGTATGCGCCAGGCTGCAACACCAACTCGAAACCAGCATCATTTCGCCATGAAAGCCATAAGCTTCCCATAAACCCAGAAGCCGCACGCATGTATCATGCACACGCAACTGAAAGCGTCAAAAGGCGCCTTTCAAAAAGCGCCTGACGGCGAAACGACCATATAACAGAGACCTTAAAACAACCAAAGAGCAACAAGTCTTACTGCTATTACCCAGCACTATTTCCACTAGGTAGCCCGTCACATTAACACATTACCCATAAAACGTCAAGAAAACAGTACGTTGCAACCCTTAAGAATCGCGCAGCCAGGGCCTGACAAAAGGCCGGAAAATGCTTCAGCCTTTACGCTCTATAGTGAAATAGTCCATAAAAAACAACGGTTTTGCTATAATTGTCGACTAAAGTCCCGCTGCGCGGGGCCATGTGCTGGGGTCAGCGATCCTGCGCCTCGCCATACTAGGAAAAAATCACATGAAGATTGCCATACTAGAAGATGATCTCGCCCAGGCGGCGCAAATGGTGCAGGCTGTAGAAAACATGGGGTATGGCTGCACACATTACAGTTCAGGCAAAGAACTCATGTCTGCCCTGCGGGATCCTGAAATGTTCAATCTGCTCATTCTGGACTGGGAACTGCCCGAAATTACCGGCAAGGATGTCCTGACCTGGGTGCGCAGCAACATTGGGTACTCCCTGCCGGTGCTGTTTCTGACTAGTCGGACCAGCGAAGAAGACCTGGTCGAAGCCATCGAGGCCGGTGCCGACGATTACATTGCCAAACCCTATACGACGCAGGCCCTGCGTGTGCGCATACTATCGCTGCTGCGCCGCGCCAATCCGGCCGATGTCGACAATACCGTGATTGAAGTCGGCCCCTATCACATCGACACGCAAATGCGTTCCGTGCGCCTGCACAACCAAGTGGTTGCCCTGGCGCCCAAGGAGTTTGACCTGGCGGTTCTGTTTTTCCGCAACATGGGGCGGCTGTTCTCTCGCGATGCGCTGAGCACATCCATCTGGAATCGCGAAATTCCCGCCACCTCCCGCACGCTGGACACCCATTTGTCCAACGTCAGGCAAAAGCTGCAGATTCGCCCGGAGAACGGGCTACGCATTGTTTCATCGTACGCATTGGGCTATCGCCTGGAAACGGTGACTGAGCCTGCTGCCACAGACACCCAGGCACAGCCTAAACAGACCCGCGTATCCGGTCTCTCATGAACACATCCAGAGCAATCCTGGTATATCTGCTGTCCTTGCTTATGATCGGCCCGCTGGTCAGCGGCCCGGCTTTCGGTCAGGCAACGGGCGCGCGCGGCGATTACTTCACCTACCGGTTTCTTCCCGGCGATATTCTGCTGACGCTGTCCCAGCGATTTACCCGGAATCAGGAAAACTGGAAAACCATTCGCCAAATCAACGGCATCGCCGATCAATACAAAATTCCTGTCGGTTTCGAGCTGAAAATCCCGTTCTCCCTGATCGACGAGGTTCCCGCCAGCGCGACCATTTCGCACTTACGCGGACAGGCATTTCTTAACGGTTCGCCGATCACGCAAGTTGGTGGCCAGATAAACGAGGGCGCGGTCATTACTACAGGCCCCAACAGCAATGTAACCCTGACCTTGCCAGACAACAGCAAGGTTCTGGTACCAGTGAACAGCACCATCACCGCAAAACGGCTGCAGCGCTTTTCGGGCACCGGGTATATCGACGCCATCTTCAACATCGACCGCGGGGAAGTCCAGAGTCATGCCAACCCGGGCGGCGAAGGCGTGGGGCGCTTTGAAATCCGAACTCCGGTGAGTGTTACCGGAGTTCGCGGCACCATCCTGCGTGTGGGAACACACCAGGACAATGGCGGCGCCTACAGTGCCATCATCAAGGGCCAGGCCGATTTCTCGCCAGCCGATGGGGCCTCGCTTACCCGGCTAGGCAACAACCAGGGTACGGTAACCGACGCTGCCGGAAAACCTTCGGGAACATACTCATTGCTGGCGCCGCCGGTTTTACATCCGATGGGCACGCAATCACACAACCGTCAGCTTCGTTTTGATCCGGTTGCGGGCGCCGTTGCCTATGAACTTGTCCTGGCCGAAGACAGCGAGGGTTATAACGTGCTCTGGAGCCAGCGCATTACCGGGACCACAGCGACCCTGCCGGCAGTACGCAATGGTACTGTCTACGTGCTGGCACGCTCCGTTGACCAGCAGATGCTGACGGGCGACCACGCGGTGCTGCAAATCGAGCAAACCATGAACACGATCAATGATGGACAGGGATCGCCCGTCGGCGTCGGTAACGGCAGCTACCTGCTGCGGCCCACGTTTTAAGCGGCGGCAGGCGTAATGCTGGGTACGCTTGGCCGACGCTTTCATCGGGAATGGGTTCTGGTTACAGTGCTGATCCTGACCGTAACTGCAGTATGCAGCCAGTTTTCGCTTCTATCGCGTTTCAGCTTTACGCTGTACGATGTGGCTGTCAGCTACACGCAAGCACGGCAGCCCGCCCCGGACATTGCCATTATCGTCATTGATGATAAGAGCCTGGCGCAAATCGGTTTCTGGCCATGGGAGCGCAAAGTTCACGCCAACCTGCTGGCATCGCTGCGCAACGCGCGCGCCGTCGGATTCGATATTCTTTTTACCGACGCTGATCCGCATAACCCCCTGGTCGATCAACAACTGGCGCAGGCTATCGAACGCAACGGTAAGGTGGTGCTGGCCAACTTCCTGACCGATCCGGGACGGCAGGTGCCGGTTAACCCCATTGCCAAACTCGCCGACGCCGCCCGCGCACTGGGCTTTATCAATATTGTGCCGGACACCGACGGCATGGTGCGCCGTATCCGTCTGACCGCCCCCCGGGACAACACGCAACAGCACTTTGCCCTCTCCATGTTGGCCGCTGGGGGCGATACCGCGACAGTCGCCTCGCTCAGCGCCCGCAGCGAGGAACAACCCTATCTGATCCCCTATGTGGGTGCTCCGCTCACCTTCCCCATGATTTCATACAGCGACGTGCTGTTCGGCCGTATTGCCGCCAGCTATTTCGATAACAAATATGTGTTGATCGGCGCATGGGGAACCGGAATGGGCGACCGTTTTCCGACGCCGGCATCCACCGGTACCGTAGACAATATGTCGGGTGTCGAGATCCTGGCCAACGTGTTGCAATCGGCGCGTGAAGGCAACTGGATCACCGAGCCCGGCAAATTGGCGCACACCCTGATCTCCCTGATACCGGTGCTGTTGCTGCTGATTGCGATCAGACAACTGTCGCCCCGTCGTGTCCTGTTTGCCACGCTGGTGGCGCTGTTGATGGTGCTGGTCGGTTCCCTGCTGATGCTGGCCCTGGGCAACTACTGGATTTCTCCGGTGGCGGCCATGAGTGGCATTGCACTGACTTACCCCGTCTGGAGCTGGCGCACGCAGGAAATGGCCCTGAACCAGATGAGTTGGGAAATGAGCGAACTCAATCGCGAGTACCCTTTGCGGCGGGTAGAGATGGCATTGACCGATGCGCCCCAGAAATTTCACTTGTCGTTAAATGAACGAATCATGGAGTTGCGCTTTGCGCTGAACCGGGTGCGTTCACTGCGCCAGTTCATCAGCGACAGCTTCAATGCCATTCCGGACCCAGCCCTGGTCTTTGATGCCAACCATCAGCTTACCCTTTGGACCAGCAGCGCCGAACGATACATGGCCAGCCTGGGCGATCTGGCACTAACCGAAGGGCTGCCGGTGCAGACTTTGCTCAATGCCATTATTCCCGATGCGTCGATATGCCGTGAGCTGGTAGCTGCCATCGAACATCCTGAGCACACACTATCGGGACAGCCGGAGACCGGCAGCGCGGCAGCAGGAATCCATACCGAAGAAGGGTTCGAAGTGCGGGATCGCGCCAGCAATGATCTGCTGCTCAAATCCATGCCCACCTATACTGCCGGCCATCGCCGCTCGGGATATATCCTGAACCTGATCGATATCAGCGCGCTGCGTCAGGCAGAACGCAAGCGTGATGACACCTTGCGATTTATCTCGCATGACATGCGGGCGCCGCAAAACTCCATCCTGGCATTGATCGACCTGCAGGCAGATGCGACCCGCGCCTTGCCCACCGAAACGCTGTTGCGACGCATCAGCCATTTATCGGAAAGAACCATTGGCCTGGTAGAAGACTTCGTACAGTTTACGCGGGCAGAAAAGGCGGACATCGAATTTGTACCGCTTAACCTGAGTGATCTATTGCAGGACGCCATCAATGAACTCTGGGTCGATAGCCGAACGCGCAATATTCCGATTGTGAGCGACATCACACCGCTATGCGCCTTTATCAAGGGGGATCAGTCTTTACTGATGCGCTGCCTGGGCAATTTGCTGGACAACGCCTTCAAATACAGCGCAGACAATACAACAGTTACCTGCGGCCTGGCCTCGGCAGGCGACTTCTGGGAAGTGAGCATCCGCGACCAGGGATGTGGCATCAGCGAGCAAGATCAACAACACCTGTTCACGCTATTTACCCGCGTAGGCGCGGCCCGTGAACAAGACCCCGGCGGCCTGGGCCTGGGTCTGGTCTTTGTCAAGACCGTGGTCACGCGTCATCATGGCGATATTCGCGTACAGTCGACGCCAGGCTTCGGGTCTACTTTTATCGTTCGCCTGCCTAAGGATGAGGCTGAAGAATCCGCCGCGCTTTCTCTATAACCGGCATATCCACCATCTGGCCGTCCAGCTTGAATGCAGCCCGCCCGCTTTTCTCATGCTCATCCAGCACACGCTGGGCCCAGTCTTTTTCCTGCGCCGTTGGTTCGAATACTTCGTGGATCACCGCCAGCTGGGCAGGATGGATGCAAAGCGCGCCCGCAAACCCCATGCCTTTGGCCAGCGCGACCGATTGCCTGAGCCCGTCGGTATCTGAAATATCCGGAAAAACACCATCCAGTGGTGCATCAATGCCCGCCGCCCGGCTTTGAATCACCAGTTGCGGACGCACCGCCGCCAGCAATTGCTGCGCTCCTTGCGAATCGCGATCCATGTTCAGGTCCAGCGCCAGATCAAGCGCGCCAAAAGACAGACGCGCCACACCAGGCGCCTGGCACAGCTCGGGCATGCGCATAATGCCCATCGCGCTTTCAATAATCGGGTATACCGGCTTCTTGGCCATGCCTGCGGCCTTGATCTGCGATTCGCTCTCGGCCTTGGGCAGCATTACACCCGTGATATTCGCAAGCTTTGCGCAGACGGCAATATCATCGTTGAACCAACGACTGCGCGCATCATTGACGCGCAACAGAAATTGCTGCTCGGGATTGGCGGTGGCAAATTCACGCAGCGCATCGCGTGCGCTTTGCTTGGCATCCTGCTCCACCGCATCTTCCAAATCAACGATGACAATATCGGCGCCACTGGCCAGCGCCTTGGGAATTCTGTCAACCCGGGTGGCAGGGACAAACAGCGCGGATCGCATTTTCATGACTGGCAAACTCCTTGTTTATTATGGCGGGTGGCGCTCGTTCGCCCCCCCTGTAAGTATTTATTGGCCGTCAGACGATACCGGCAGACTGCCACTGGCTGACTGTGTCTTCATCATAGCCCAGTTCATCCAGGATCGCGGCCGAATGCTCGCCAAGCGCGGGGACCGCATCAATGCGAAAGTCGTAGCTGTTGTTCACGCCAGGCGGCAAAAAGGTCGGCAGGGTACCCACGGGACTGCCCATTTGCGTCCAGCGGTTGCGCGCCTTCAATTGCGGATGGTCCCATACCGCCTTCATATCGTTGACACGGGCGTTGGCAATACCTGCTTTTTCCAGGCGCTGGATAATCTGCTCGTCATCATAGGCAGCGAAGGACTGGATAATCAGATCACGCAAGGCGTCGCGATTGGTCGTGCGCATCGTGTTGGAAGCGAAGCGGGCGTCTGTGGCCAGCTCGGGTTTTTCCAACACCAGTTCGCAGAACATTTTCCATTCGCGTTCGTTCTGCAGCCCCAGCATGATGGTCTTGCCGTTGCCCGCCAGAAACGGGCCGTAGGGATAAATGGCGGCATGCGCGGCGCCTGCCCTGACCGGTGGCGGTGCGCCGTCATAGGTGTAATACAGGGGAAAGCCCATCCACTCGACCATGCTCTCGAGCATGGTCAGGTCAATATGACTGCCCTTGCCAGTCTTGCCTCGCTGCAACAGCGCCGACAGGATATGGCTGTATGCATACATGCCGGCGGCAATATCAGCAATAGAACAGCCTGCCTTGGCCGGTTCATTGGCGCTGCCGGTCACGGACACAAAGCCGCTCTCACTCTGGATCAACAAGTCATAGGCTTTTTTATGCTCGTAAGGGCCGCCAGCGCCATAGCCGGAAATATCACACACCACCAGGCCCGGGTATTGTTCGTGCAGGGCATCAAACGACAGACCAAGGCGGGCCGCCGCACCGGGCGCCAGGTTTTGCACCAGCACATCTACCTGGGGCAGCAGGCGGGCCAGTACTTCTTTGGCCTGCGGGCTTTTCAGATCCAGGGTGAGGCTTTCCTTGGAGCGATTGGTCCACACAAAGTGAGACGCCATGCCGTTGACGCGCTCATCGTAATTGCGGGCAAAATCGCCCACACCGGGCCGCTCCACCTTGATAACGCGGGCCCCAAGGTCGGCCAGTTGCCGGGTGCAAAATGGCGCGGCAATCGCGTGCTCCAGGCTCAGGACAGTGATGCCATCAAGCGGGCGAACACTGGTTGATTGTTCTGTTTTCATTTGAAAATTACCTCTGCTGTCTGGGCTACGGTGCCCTCTTGTTCGGCCCATACGCGGGCGCGGCCGGGTTCGGTGATCACGCCCTGCGCGCGAAACTCGGCAGGGGCGATCAGTGGACGGTGGCCGCGAAAGGAGAAACCGGTCACGGTTTTATCGGGATTGGCATGACAAAATGCCTGCAACAGACGGGTTGCAATCATCGGGCCGTGTACCACCAGGCCAGGATAGCCTTCGGTCTGGGTGACATAAGGATGATCATAATGAATGCGATGGCCATTGAAGGTCACCGCTGAATAACGAAACAGCAGGGTGCTGGTCGGTGTAACGGGCTCGGACCAGGTGCCGGCCTCGGCCGATTCGGTGCCGCCCAGTTTTGGGGCTGCAGGTTCGCGATAAACAATATCCTGTTCCTCATGGATGCACAGTTGACCATCCTGTTTGTATTCATGCGTCACGGTCACAAACAGCAGCTTGCCGGTACTGCCCTGCTTTTCGCGGATAGCAGAAATGGTCGAGATGCGTTCGCCGTCGCGTCCGACCAGCAACGGCTGATGAAACTGCAGGCGGCCGCCGGCCCACATGCGGTTGCGATCATCGGCAGGCGGCAGAAAGCCGCCACGCTTGGGATGGCCATCCAGGCCAAGCTGGTCCTGCGGCGCCGGCTCAATGAACAGCGCCCATTGCCACAAGGGTGGCAGCGCCTGCCCGGCAGCGGGCGCGGTTGTCTCCAGCGAGGCCGCTATTTTTCTTACATGAGAAGGATTGATAAAATCCTGCGCCACTTCCTGGCGACCAATCCACTCGGAAAGGTTGGACTGCTGAGCATCCTGAGTCATTCGCACTGTTTCCTGACAATAATAAAATAATACATTCTTCGGGCAACGGACCGGGCCTGTTCTGTGGTGGGCACACCTGAAAGCAGCACTGGGGTCCTGCACCGGCCACCTGGTAACGCAGTGGTTGCCGCAGATTGGCTGATCCCGCTACGCGCCTCATGCGTGCATGCTTTCTCAAACATGCTCATAAAACCCTTCGCACAAACACAAATGCTATAGCACAACTGCAATAGTGTCCGGCACACTGCGTCAATCGACCAAACTGCTGAGTCTGGCTTGCCGCTGCGCCGGCCCGTCCCTGAAAAACCGGCATACCTGCGGGCACTGAACCCTGCCACTGCCAAAAACTGATAGCCATGAGCATAACCGTTAGGGCCACCACAGGGAATTATTAATCCTGAAAGGGGGACTTTACCTGACCCTATGGCGGCCCTTATCCGGCATGTTCACTGAGCATTGCTTGTGTACTATTTGGGCACTATTTGAGTACTATTGGGACACTATCGGAGGCCTACCTCAACCTCACTCGCGCAATACCGGAACCTTACCGGATAATAAGCAGGCCTTAGCCGGTGCTTGATGCGATGGCGCAAATAGGTGAAACCGGCGGGCAAGCGGCGCACTCGGCCCGGCGCCACCGGATGTAGTGTGTCCGTGGCCACTTCGGGTCCCGGCTCAGCGCTTGCCGCGCTTGAGGTTGCGCAAGCGCCGCTCCTCTTCGGCTGAACCGGCCTCACCCGACATGCCGGCATCAGCCTGCATCAGCGCGACCAGTTCCTGCGCAAAAGACGGCAAATCTTCCAGTCGGCGCACACAAACGTAGAGACGCCGCAAGGCCCAGTTATCGCTCAGATGGATAATCTTCAGCGGCATGCTGGTCACATAGCGCAAAGCGGCCGTTTCGGGAATCACGCCAATGCCGGCATTGGCCGCGATCATCCGGCAGGCAGCTTCAAAGCCGCCCACTTCCACACGAAAGCGCAAGGGGCTGCCCAGCGTCTCGGCGGCCTGCTTCAGAAATGCATGAATCGCGCTCCATTCAGAAAGGCCCACAAACTCGTAGGACAGCGTTTCTGCAAACGCCAGTTCATCGTATGCCGCCAGCCGATGATTCTGCGAGGTGACCAGCACCAGGTTGTCGGAACGGTAGGGAATGAAGCGTACGCCATCGTCAGAGGCGATCTGGTCTTCGTCTATGCCGGCCACCACCCCGATATCGGCCAACCCTTCGCTGACCAGCTTGACGATGCGATAACTCAGGCGTTCGCGCAATTCAACACTGACATCCGGGTGCAGGGCAAGATAGCGGCTCAGGATGTCGGGCATGAATTCGTTCATGGCGGTGGTATTGGCATATACCCGCACCTTGCCCTTGATGCCTTCGGCAAATTCGCGGATATCGCCGCGCAAATGCTCCAGCTGACGCAGCACAATATGGGCATGGCGCACAAAAGCTTCGCCCGACGGGGTCAGCGTGACACCCTGGCTGTTACGGTACAGCAAAGCCGTTCCCAGGTTGTTTTCCAGGTTTTTCACCCGGTTGCTGGCTGCCGGCAACGACAGGTGCGAGCGCTCGGCGCCCTTGGTCAGGCTGTTCACTTCGCTGATGTGCACCATCAGTTGCATGTCCGTGAGGTCAAAATGCATCGCCATCTGCGGTGCTCCTTAATAAACGCTAAAGTCTTAGTTAAGCAAACATCAATATTCAGAACCGATGCAATCTGTCAAAGTACAGGCTGTTCCTGTTAACATTTCCGAGACTTCCATCATGCAACATCAAGCTGACGCCTACCAGGACATTCGCGATGCCATTCGTGATTTGTGCGCCCAATTTCCTGCTGAGTATTTTCGTGATATTGACGAGAAACGCGCCTACCCCGAGACCTTTGTCAATGCCCTGACCGAGGCTGGCTGGCTGGCTGCCCTGATTCCCCAGGAATATGGTGGTTCGGGCCTCAGTCTAACTGAAGCGAGCGTCATCATGGAGGAGATCAACCGTTGTGGGGGTAATTCCGGAGCCTGCCACGGCCAGATGTACAACATGGGCACGCTGCTGCGCCATGGGTCGGACGAGCAGAAAAACCGCTACCTGCCCAAGATCGCCACCGGCCAGTTGCGTTTGCAGTCTATGGCCGTGACCGAACCGACCACCGGCACCGACACCACCAAAATCAAAACCACCGCCGTCAAAAAAGACGGTCGTTATGTGATCAATGGCCAGAAAGTATGGATTTCCCGTGTCCAGCATTCCGATCTCATGATTCTGCTGGCGCGCACTACTCCGCTGGATCAGGTCACCCGCAAGTCCGAAGGCATGTCCATTTTCCTGGTCGATATTCACGCCGCGCTCAAGGGCGGCATGACCCTGCAGCCCATTCCCAACATGGTGAACCATGAAACCAACGAGCTATTTTTCGACAATCTGGAGCTGCCCGAAGAGAACCTGATCGGCGAAGAAGGCAAGGGGTTCAAATATATCCTGGACGGTCTGAACGCAGAGCGCACGCTGATTGCGGCCGAATGTATCGGCGACGGTTACTGGTTCATCGACAAAGTCAGCGCCTACGTCAAGGAACGCAAGGTGTTCGGCCGCCCGATAGGCCAGAACCAGGGCGTGCAGTTTCCTATTGCCAAGGCCTTCATCAATATCGAGGCCGCCAGCCTGATGCGCTATGAAGCGGCGCGCCGCTTCGATGCCAAGCAGGCATGCGGCACGCAGGCAAATATGGCCAAGCTGCTGGCCTCGGAAGCCTCATGGGAAGCAGCCAATGCTTGTTTGCAGTTCCATGGCGGCTTCGGCTTTGCCAATGAATATGATGTAGAGCGCAAGTTCCGTGAGACCCGGCTGTACCAGGTTGCGCCTATTTCAACCAATCTGATTTATTCCTATGTTGCCGAACACGTTCTGGGTCTGCCCCGCTCGTTCTGATCCGGCCCATTATTATCCGTTTTTTGTCCAGGAAGCCTGTTATGACGCAAACACCCAGCGCCACCCTCGCCGAATTTTCCGCCACGCTCAGCTATGAGATGATTCCTGCAGCGGTTATTGCCCGCTGTGAAGATTTTCTGCTGGATACCTTTGGTTCCATGCTCGCAGGCTATCCGGCGCGACCGGTCAAGTCGATTCGCGATTTTGCGCTGGCCATGGGCCCGGCCCAGGGTAGTGCGCAAATCATCGGTTCTACGCAGACCACCTCGCCGCTGTTTGCGGCGCTGATCAACGGCGCCGCAGCGCATATGGTGGAGCAGGATGATGTACATAACGGTTCGGTATTTCATCCGGCAGCCGTGGTGTTTCCTGCAGCACTGGCTGTGGCTCAGGAAACGGGCGCTTCGGGCCGCGATCTGCTGACGGCCTGCGTGGCCGGCTACGAGGTCGGTATCCGTGTGGGTGAGTTTCTGGGGCGTTCGCACTATCGCATCTTTCATACCACCGGCACGGCCGGCACCATTGCGGCGGCCGTGGCCGCCGGTCGGTTGATGGGACTGTCGCCTGCGCAAATGCTCGATGCCATCGGCTCGGCCGGCACCCAGGCTGCGGGCTTATGGGAATTTTTGCGTACTGCCGCCGATTCCAAGCAGTTGCATACGGCCAAAGCGGCAGCCAACGGCCTGACGGCTGCCTGGCTGGCGCGCGATGGCTTTACCGGCGCCAAACAGATTCTTGAAGGTACACAAGGCATGGGGGCAGGCATGTCCAGCGACGCCGACCCGGCCCGCCTGACCGACCGTCTGGGCTCGCGCTGGGCGCTGGCCGAAACCTCATTCAAGTACCACGCCTCGTGCCGACATACGCATCCTGCCGCCGATGCGCTGGCAAAGGTTATGCAGGACCATGGGCTGGCCGCCGCCGATATCAGCCGTGTGATTACACATGTGCATCAGGGCGCCATCGACGTCCTGGGCGCGGTCACCCGCCCCGAGACCGTGCACCAGTCCAAATTCTCCATGGGTACCGTGCTGGCGCTGATCGCCCTGCGCCAGCGTGCCGGCATGCCTGAGTTCGATGCAGCCCTTAACGATCAGGCTGTTGCGGATTTTCGTGACCGGGTCACCATGGAGCTGGACGAAGAGGTCGACACCGCCTACCCACAGCGCTGGATCGGCAAGGTATCGGTCGTGACCCAGGACGGTCGTACGCTGCAGGGCCGGGTCGATGAACCCAAGGGCGATCCGGGCAATACCCTGTCGCGCGAGGAGATTCGCAGCAAGGTTCGCGGGCTGGCGCAATACGGCAAGTCACTGTCCGAGAACCAGGTGCAAACAGGCATGCATGCCATCGAAGAAATCGGCAAGCAGCCGCGTGTGGGCGCCATTTATTGAGTTTGCCAACGCAGCACCCCTGCACCCGTCGGGGGTGGCAGCTCACAGTTGAGCTTGTTGTACATGAAGCCGTCGGCGTGGACACTTCCAGAGCCGGCGGAAAGTGATAGCGACGCCTGCGATAGCGATATGGCCTGATGACGCGCAGCGCAGATGACGACGGATGCGCCAGTGGCTGCTCATGTCACATGCCTGTCAGGTCTGGCCCCGTCCGTGTCTACTGGTACCGTTCGCGATAGGCCAGCGGCGACAAGCCGCTATATTTTCGAAAGGTATCGCGAAAGGCCTTGGCGTCGTTGTAGCCCACCCCGTACATCACATCTGAAATCGTACTGCTGGTCATTTCAAGCTGCCGCTTGGCCGCTTCCACGCGGATGCGCTGTTGATATTCCAATACCGATTGCCCGGTGGCCTTGCGAAAACGCCGCTCCAGGGTGCGTCGCCCCATGGCGAAAGAATCGCACAATTGTTCGACGGTAATTTTTTCGGAGTAATGCCGCTCCAGAAAGGATTGCACCGGAGTGATGCTTGCGTCGCCATGCGCTTTCCAGCCATTGAAAATGGAA
Source organism: Pseudomonadota bacterium (assembly GCA_023423975.1). Taxonomy (GTDB): domain Bacteria; phylum Pseudomonadota; class Gammaproteobacteria; order Burkholderiales; family Burkholderiaceae_B; genus Advenella. The sequence continues at coordinate 49,135 of JAFAEO010000013.1, read as the reverse complement.
AAGGGCAACTGTGAATGACGTTCGTAATCAAGCTGGAACACCTTGGCGCAATAGATGGCCGTGGCCCGGTCCGAATGCATTTCAATCAGGTGCAGGATCAGGCGACTGGCCGATATGGCGCCGCCGCTGGTAAAAATGCCCCCATCAAAATCCATGGTTTTCTCGGCATTCCAGCGCACCCGGGGAAAGGCCTGTTGCATGGCCTCCAGCGCCTGCCAATGGGTCACCGCCCGCAACCCGTCCAGAATACCGGCCGCCGCCAGCAGGGAGCTGCCCATGCACAGGCTGGCAACCGGCGCACCCTGTGCAAATTTGGCACCGATCCAGCCGATCAGGGCGGCGTTTTCACTTAACGCTGCCGGTGATGGCGTAGTTGGGGGCACAATATACAGATCCGCTTGCGGAATATTCGGCAACAGATGATCCGGATGGATCGTGTAATGCCCGTTACCGGCGCGTATATCGCTTTGCGCGCCGGCCAGCGATACTTCGAACGGCATGGGCAGGTTCTGCTGCTTACGATAGCTGCAGGCTTCGGCAAGGCCCAGTCTGGCCTGTTCCAGACCGGCAAGATTGACGCCTTGGGGTACAAGAAAAACAATCTGCTTCATGGCACACTCCGCTTGCGGATTTCCGGTAGCGAACACGACCGGATACGCGCTCACTATACGGCAGAACGATGTCGCAATCAACCCGTTCAATTGCCGTTATCTGCACTTTTCAGCATGCATGTCGCGCCTCTATAGTGTCAACATGTCAACGACAGGCTACCGGAGGCACCCATGCGCGTCACGCTATCACCTTATCTGAATTTCGATGGCCAGTGTCGCCAGGCGCTCACGCTGTACCATGCCTGCTTCGGTGGCGAACTGAAGTTCCAGACAGTGGCCGACAGCCCGCCCATGCCATCCGGGCCCGATTGCGCGACGGCGTCGCTCCACCCCCAGGCAATCATGCATGGACATCTGGTCAACCAGGACTTTATGATTCTGGGGACCGACATGAGCGGTCCTGCAGGCTATCGTCCGGGCAACGATTTCGGCTTCGGCGTGAGCCTTGACAGTGAGGACAGCCTGCGCCGTTGCGTAGAGATTCTCGCCGGCGGCGGCACCATTTCCGTGCCACCCGGGCCGTCGCCATGGGCAGACTTGTTCGTGGCGCTCACCGACAGGTTCGGCAAGATCTGGTATCTGAATTACTTTGGCAGCAAATCACCCCGATAATCCTACTGGAGTTCACCATGAATACAGACAACCCCACCCTGCTTTACGTTAATCTGCCGGTTACCTCGGTTGAAGCGACCAAAACCTTTTTCTCGGGCCTGGGCTTTACCTTTAACGCCATGTTCTGTGATGAAAACGCGCTATGCATGCAAATTAGTCCGATGGCAAGCGTGATGTTTCTTCAGAAGCAGCGGTTTTCCGATTTCACCCCGAAACCGATTGCCGACGCCCACAAAAGCAGCGAAGTGCTGCTATGTATCAGTCGCGACTCCCGGGAACAGGTAGACGAGTTCACCAATCGTGCCCTGGCGCTGGGTGCGACCGAAGCGCGGGAACCACAAGAACATGGGTTCATGTATGGCCGCAGCATAAACGACCTGGACGGTCATATCTGGGAAATCATGTGGATGGATATGGCGCAGTTCCCGGGCAATGATGCCGCAGCAAATACCGAAAACACGACCGCATAACGACAGCGAGGGTGTGGTGCAACAGGCCAGTAGAAAGGTAAAGGCGTTGCGCCGCGCCCCTTTTGCATTTTCCCACCGTCCAGGCACGTCTCACCAGTGATGCCACAGATTGCATGGAGTACATGCCTGAGTCAATATCCAGCTTCTGTCTGATGACGCACAGCTAAAATAATGACGCTATCGTCCTCGATACGGTACAGGACAACATAGCCCCTGCTTCCAAACTCAATCAGCCACTCCCGAAAATCCATATCCATATCTTCTAAGGGGCGGCCAAGGCCCGGTTGACGGACAAGAATTTGTACCCCGGCCCGGATTGCTTTCACTGCACGTTGCGCCGCGCCGGTATCCCTGGCTGCCAGAAAGCGGTAGAGCCGTTGCACATCATTCAGCGTCGGCGGAGTCCAGATCAATTGTGACACTTGGGTGGTTCCGTATCCTCACCTGCTTCAAGTTTGGCCAACCAGATATCGGCTTCCTCACCCTTCAGATGCAGACCCGTTTGCTGATAGTTCTCCCACGCCAGTATTGCTTCCTGTTTGAATGATTCACGTTTTTCCTCGCGCTCAACATACTGCGTAATGGCCTCACGCATGATCCAGTGCGACGTGCGCTGGCGCACACCCGCTAAATACTGTATGCGTTTTTTCAGTTCGTCATCAAGTTTGATTGAAGTAGCTGCGGTCATTTTCGACCTCCGATAGCAAAAGGTAATACTCCTAGCTACTATAACTTTTTTTTGCCCGTGCCGTCCACTGCCCGCGTTTATAGGTATGACAGAAAAAAAGGATTTTTTAGCGCTTCAATCAGGTGCCCGGCAGGCGTGGCTCGTCGTCTTCAATACCGGTCTGGTTATCTGCAGCATGACCGCTGGCCGCTTGCGCTCGTGCCGCCAGCGCTTCCACAATCAGCTTGTGCCTGCGCTGGGTACACAGGCGCAATATTTCGCGCTTGCGGGAGTCTGAAAAGGTCTGCCATTGAAACCGCTCTTCCCGGTTGCGCAGACAGCCCCGGCACAGGCCGCGGCTGTTCACTTCGCATATCCCCCGGCAGGGGCTGGGAATGTCGAAAAACTCGAGCTGTTCCATTGCGATTTCAGGCTGCATATTCACCAGGCATGTTCATCATGGTGGTTACAGTCCGCCCTCGGTCAGTTTTTTGGGGTCCAGCAGCTTGCGCAATTGCGCCTGACCCAGATCGGTGTTTTCATCTGCTACGTCGATCACCGGCCGCTTTTCCTTGTATGCCTGTTTAGCGATTTCTGCCGCTTTCAGGTATCCGACCACCGGATTGAGCGCTGTGACCAGAATCGGATTCTTGTCCAGCGCCTCCTGCAACCTGGCCTCATTGACCTTGAAGGTGGCAATGGCTTTGTCCGCCAGCAGGCGCGACACATTGGCCAGCAATTGAATGCTGCCCAGCAAGTTGTGGGCAATCATGGGCAGCATGACGTTCAGTTCAAAATTGCCTGCCTGCCCGCCCACGGTAATAGCGGCATCATTGCCGATCACCTGGGCAGCGACCATGGCAGTAGCCTCGGGGATCACGGGGTTGACCTTGCCCGGCATGATGGAAGAGCCCGGCTGCAGCGCTTCCAGTTCGATTTCACCCAGGCCGGCCAGCGGGCCGGAATTCATCCAGCGCAGATCATTGGCAATTTTCATGAGCGTGACCGCCGTGGTCTTGAGCTGTCCTGACAGCGCCACGGCGATATCCTGGGAGCTGATATGGGCAAAGAAGTTTTCGGCAGGTTTAAATCGCACCCCCGTCAGCGTACTGATCTGGCGGGCAAACTCAGCAGCAAATTTGGGATGGGCGTTGATGCCCGTACCCACCGCGGTGCCGCCCTGCGCCAGGGTCTGCAGCAGCGGCTGCTGCGCCTTGAGCAGCTGGATATTCTGTTCGACCTGCACCGCCCAGCCTTCAAGCGACTGGCTCATGCGCACCGGCATGGCGTCCATCAAATGGGTCCGGCCCGTCTTCACATAGCGATCGACCGCACGCGCTTTCTTGCGAATCACTTTGGCCAGATGCGTGAGGGCCGGCAACAGTTCTTTGTGCAGTTGCACCGCTGCGCTGATATGAATGGTGCCAGGAATCATATCGTTGCTGCTTTGTCCGTAATTGACATGATCATTGGGGCTGACCGGCTCGCCATACAGTTTGCTCGCCAACGTGGCCAGCACCTCGTTGGCGTTCATATTGGTGCTGGTGCCCGATCCGGTCTGGTAAATATCGATGGGAAAATGCACCATGAAATCGCCTTCGAGCAGCGTATCCACGGAGGTTACGATTGCCTGACCCATGTCAGGTGGAATCTGTTTGAGCCTGACATTGGCTTTGGCCGCCGCCGCCTTGGCCAGCAACAGGGAATGGATAAAGGCGGCAGGAAGACGCTGTCGGCTGATCGGGAAATTATTAATGGCGCGTTGAGTCTGCGCACCATAAAGCGCCTGGGCCGGAACATCCAGTTGCCCCATACTGTCTTTCTCGATCCGTGTTTTCATTGCTTAACCTCATCCGTTCAAAATATGAAAATCCTGCGCTGTGCAGTGGCGCCTGCCATACCCTGTCATCCCATTATAAGCACCGCCTGACCGCACTGGAAGACAAAGTGCCGACCTGCGATTCAATTTGCACTGTCCTGCACCTGCACACTATGATAAGTGCGAAGCGTAACCTTTTTCCCTATCACCCTTTTTTCCTGTAAGGATTCGATCATGTCAGCCAGCCGCATTACCTTTTACTCCAACCCACAGTCCCGTGCTGCGGTTATCCACTGGATGCTGGAAGAGCTGGGCGAACCCTACGATACCGTCTATCTGAACTATCAGGGGGCAATGAAAACACCCGAGTATCTGGCCATCAACCCCATGGGCAAGGTCCCGGCCATCGTGCATGACAGCCAGGTTGTTACCGAAGGCGCGGCCATCTGCGCATTTCTGGCAGATCAGTACCCGCAGAAAAACCTGGCCCCCGCCCTCGACAGTCCGTTGCGCGGCACCTATTACCGCTGGCTGTTCTTTGTGGCCGGGCCGCTGGAAGAAGCGATCACCATGAAATCCCTGGGTATGCCCATTCCGACGGACAAAAGCGCAATGCTGGGCTTTGGCACACTGGAGCGTGCGGTCGATGTACTGGAGCAGGCGGTGTCGGACACCACCTGGATTTGCGGCGAACAGTTCACTGCAGCCGATGTGTACGTGGGTTCGGCAATCCGGTTTTATATGCAGTTCGGGGCACTTGCACCACGCCCTGCGTTCAAGGCCTACGTGGACCGCATCACGCAACGGCCCGCCTATCAGCGCAGCGTCAAAATCATGGAACAGGCCATGGCCGAATCGCAGAAGTAAATAAACCTCAACAAGGATCGTATAAGGTCCTGGACATAAAATACGGCCCATAATAGTTCCGGCCTTGAATACGAACCGTGGGCACATATTCCCCAGGGCCGCTCACCCAGACAGCGCCCTCGGCGCGTTACTGCAGGCCGCGTTGGCCTGACAGGATCAGGGCACTGCGGCTGGCGGTCGACGCCGTACCCGCAGCTTGAGTTCGCTTACCACCACGCTCACGATAATCAATACAGCACCGAACAGCGCCAGCGCCGAATGTCGTTCATCGGCAAATACCCGGCCGATGATCCCTGCCCATACCGGTTCGCCCGCGTAAATGACAGTGGCACGCGTAGCGGAAATATGATTCTGGGCCCAGTTCATTGTGATCTGGATCACCGCGCTGGCCAGGCCCAGCACCAGAATACTGATCAGCAGCACAGGCGAGGCCAGATCGGGCATGCCCTCGCCCCGGGCAACACCCGTCAGGCCTGCCAGCAATGATGCGGTGGCCAATTGCACGATGGTCACCCGCCGCAGATCCACCTGACCGGCAAAACGGCTGATCAAAATCACTTCCACCGCGATCGCAATGGCGCTGAAGACGGTCAGCCACTCACCGGTGCCGGCCCCGCCTTCCATGCTTTGCGGGTCAGCCAGCAACACCAGCCCGATAAAGGCCATGGTGGCACCGATCCAGTTCATGAGCGTTGGCGGACGTTTCAGAAACAACCATTGCATCAGCGGGACCAGCGGCACATACAAGGCCGTGATAAACGCCGACTTGCTGCTGGCAATGGTCTGCAAACCAACTGTCTGCAGGCTATAGCCCAGAAAAATGCACAAGCCGATCAGCAGGCCGGCACGCACTTCCAGACTTGTTAATCCGCGCAGAATGCGCAGGGAGCACAGCATCATGGCCAGCGCGGCACAGCCGAAGCGCATGCCGACAAAAACGAATGGATCACTGTGCGCCAACGCTTTCTGTACGATCAGAAAAGTGGCGCCCCAGAAGACCGTAATAATCACGAGCGCAATTTCGTAGCGGTTAAGCGCAAGAGAAGAAGTGGGTGCAGATTGGCTCATGATGGCGGTGTGTCGCAAGGCAGGCACCATGGCCGGTCGCTGCGAGGCAGTCCAGGAGGTAGAATAATGCAGAATGGTAGCAGACCCTGGTGGTTTGTCACTGCCCTTTTTGCCTGATCAGGAAACATCATGAGCTACTGCGTATTCGTTGCCCAATTGCCGCCAGAGCGCGCCTGCGCCCATAAACACTATCACGACCAGCGCTATGGCTTTCCGGTGGAAGATGATAACGAGCTGTTTGGCCGGCTGGTGCTGGAAATCAATCAGGCCGGCCTGTCATGGTCAACCATTCTGAACAAGGAAGCCGGCTTTTTGCAGGCCTATGACAACTTTGATATTGATACCGTTGCCGCCTACGATGAAGCCGATCGCCAGCGCTTGCTGGCCGATGCGGGTATCATTCGCAACCGCCTGAAAGTTAACGCGGCCATTCACAACGCCCAGGTCGTGCAATCGCTGCAGCAGGAACATGGCTCATTCAAGGCCTGGCTGCAACTGCATCACCCCATGAGCAAGGAACAATGGGTGCGCCTGTTTCGCAAGACATTCAAATTTACGGGAGGGGAAATCGTGGGCTCTTTTCTGATGAGTATCGGCTATCTGCCGGGGGCGCATGATGAAGACTGCCCGGCTTACCAGCGCGCCCTGAAAGCCGGCGCCGTCTGGCAGCAGCAAGTAGTAGAAAATGACAATGCAAGATAACGCTGCAACACACGACGAGTAACAGCTTCACCGGAGCGTCGGCGCAACGGCGGGCTACCGGGCGACACAAGTTGCAAGGGCCTCATGGGACCTGCCGCTTGGACAAGTGCGGTAGGTCGTAGTCGTATCTCGTACAGGTCCAGCGGGGCGCCAGCCGCGACTGGCGCGAACGGACCGCAATACCCAAGATCAAATATCAGGTCAGCATTGCTGCACGCGCCGCCCCCAGTAGCGGCTGCGCAGCGTGTCGTAAACCAGGTTGTAGATATACGCGTAAGGCAGATAGAACAGAATCAGCCCGATATCGAGAACCAGCGCTTCCCATAAGCCGATGTTCAGCCACCACATCACAAATGGAATCGCCATGACCAACAAGCCAAGTTCAAAGCCGATGCTGTGCCAGATACGCATAACCAGCGTCTTGCTTTTTCCGCTTGCCGCCAGAAAGCGATCGAACATGGCGTTGTAAACCATATTCCAGATCAGCGCCATGACGGCAATCACCACCGTCACCACCCCCATGTCGGTCATGGAATGACCAGAGAGCACGGCGGCCAGCGGGGCCGATAGTCCGATAGCAAGCACTTCAAAAATAAGAGCGTGCAGGAACCGTTCAAGAACCGTCTTGTTCTTTTCCTGACTCGTTGTTGTTTGTTGCATTATTGCCTGCCAGAACCGTTTTTATGTTTGGGGCGCACCAGCGTACTTTGTCCGAACAGGCTGCGCACCAGCTCCAGCGCCACTTCGGCGGTCTGGTTGCGTACATCCAGTGCCGGATTGAGTTCGACGATATCAAGCGACGCCATGCATTCGGTATCGGCAATCATCTCCATGCACAGCTGCGCTTCCCGATAATTGGGCCCGCCGCGCACGGTGGTGCCTACGCCGGGCGCAATATCCGGATCCAGGAAGTCCACATCGAAGCTCACATGCAAATGGGTGTTTTCATCCATACCATGCAAGGCCTGCTCCATGGTATGGCGCATGCCATGCTCGTCAATGAAACGCATGTCGAATACTTCTATACCCTGCTGATGAATAAATGTTTTCTCACCCTCGTCCACACTGCGAATGCCGATCTGACGCAGCATATCGGCCTGCAAGGCCGGCACCTGCCCGGCCATTTCCACCAGTTCGCGCGGCCCATGGCCAAACAGGCACGCTACCGGCATACCATGGATATTGCCACTGGGCGTCAAATCGGCTGTATTAAAATCAGTATGCGCATCCAGCCACAGCACCCGCAGTTTGCGGCCCTGTTCCCGGCAATAGCGCGATACGGCAGAGATGGACCCCACACCAAGGCAGTGGTCACCCCCCAGCATGATGGGAAACCGCCCTTCGGAAAGCTCTGCATACAGCGCATCATGAGCCAGTTGGTTCCAGGCGATAACCTGTTCCAGATGTCGATAGCCTGCCTGTGGCGGCAACCAGGGATTGGGCGGGCCATTCAGATTACCGCAATCACGTACCTCGATACCCAATTGCGCCAGCGTTTGCGTGATACCCGCGACCCGAATGGCTTCCGGGCCCATGCTGGAGCCACGATGGCCCGCGCCGACATCGGTCGGCACACCGACCAGACTCACTTGCTTGCGTATGTCCTGCACTTGACTATTTCTCCTGAAGATTGCGACCAGCGCCGCGACAGGGTTTGACCGGCGGCTGCAACCCTCTGATTGAGCGTTTTTGACGACGCTCTATTGTAACCGCAAAAGCGGCCAGAACCGAGACAGTCCTTCACCGTCACATTGCCCTGACGCAATGCTGCTGCCGCACGCAGCGACCGACTGATCTGCACCACAACCCTGACATTTTTACCTGCGGTTACTGTGATCACACTTTTATATTTTCGCTGCGCCAGTTATGATACTCGGCATAAAGTGGCAATTATCACCATAACCAGGAGACATATATGAATTTGCAGGGACGACGGGTATTGATCACAGCCGGCGGCAGCGGCATTGGGCTGGCCATGGCGCATGTTTTCACCAAGGCAGGTGCGGCGGTATTTGTCACCGATATCAATGAGTCTGCGCTCAAGATATTGAAGTCGCAATTGCCGCAAGTGCATGCCGTCACGGCGGACGCGGGCAACGAGCGCGATGTCGTGCGCAGCGTGGAGCAGGCGGTACAGGCGCTGGGCGGACTGGATATTCTGATCAACAACGCCGGGATTGCCGGTCCGACCGGGCCGGTAGAGGATATCACGCTGGCAGAATGGGAAAATACCCTGCGCATCAATATCACCGGCCAGTTTCTTTATGTGCAGAACGCGTTGCCGCATTTGCGCAAGGGGACGCATCCGGCGATTGTCAATCTGTCATCGGCTGCGGGCCGCCTGGGCTTTGCCGGCCGCACGCCCTATTCGGCTTCCAAATGGGCAGTGATCGGCTTTACCCGGTCCCTGGCCAATGAACTGGGTCCCGACGGCATCCGCGTCAATGCGATTTGCCCGGGTGCAGTAGACGGCCCGCGCATTCAGCAGGTTATCAGCGCCAAGGCCAAAATGCTGGGCAAGCCCCACGCCGCGGTCGAAGATACGTATAAAGCCCAGTCGGCCATGCATACCATGGTCACTGCAGAAGATATCGCCAATCAGGCGCTCTTCGTGTGTAGCGACCTGGCCCTGAATATCTCAGGGCAGGCCCTGGCTGTGGATGGACATACAGAAAAACTGTATTGATCCACCGGCATTGGCATTGCTTGACGGCGCCCTGGTCAAAGGTGCCGTCAAGCAGGTCATGGCGCGAACAGCAGCGCTCCGGAAGCGGGGCAAGCGGGCGTGACAGGATGACAAAAAGGCCTATAAGAACCATGGTTACAGGGCTATAGGACGATAAGAACCATAAGTACCTGCAGAGGCACTGTTACCCTTACGAGCCGTCAAGGTCCCGGCAAATTCCTCCGGGCGCACTTCAGTCGCTGGGGCTGCCATCCTGTGGCAGAAACAGGCTGGGCATGCGTGTTGTCATGTATTCAAATGCCTCGCGGATATCGGCAACCACAGCCAGGCGGGCTGCCTCGGCATCGCCACGCTGCAATGCCCCGATCATGGCCCGATGATGGGCCACGGCCACCTGCTCGCGGGTACGCGGGGAGCCCTGGCGCAAGTCGTAGTTCAGGATGGGGCCAATCCGCAACCACATGCTCTCTATCATCTGAAATAGCACCGGCATGGCCGCCGCCTCATAAATGGCAAAGTGAAACTGCTGATTCAGACTGACCAGTTCGTGTGTATCGGCCTGCGGCTTGGCCATTTCCTGTGACAACGTGTCATTGATCAGGGAAATGTCCGATAGCAGCGAAGCAGTGACATTTCCCGTTGCTTCGGCCACCGCCATCCCTTCGATTTCAAAACGAATCCGGGTAATTTCCGTAAAGGTTGCCACACTCAGGACAGGCACGCGTACCGAGCGGTTCGGCGTCACTTCCAGCGCGTGATCGGCCACCAGCCGGGAAAAAGCATCGCGCACCGGCATCATGCTCACACCCAGGGCCTCGGCGGTTTTACGGATCGACAACTGCTCTCCGGGCATAACCCTGCCACTCCACAGCATCTGCTTTATTTGTTCCAGAACCGATGCGCTCAGGGTCTGCCGACTGGCCGTGCCTTCTCTCTCGTTTTTCATATAAGGGTAATTACCAAGGTTTCTTCTGTGATCACAGTTGTTATAGTTTACTTATATCAACAACAACATACTTCTGCAACCGCAGTGTATAGGAGACAGGATGAAATCAACAACATTAGTGCTTGCCGGGTGCTGCGCACTGGCTGCTGCCCCGCTGGCACACGCTGCAGCCGAAGTTTCGGACAAGGAAATCCGCATCGGCTTTATTACCGATATGTCCGGGGTATACGCCGATACCGACGGCCCGGGCGGCACCGTAGCCATCCAGATGGCGATTGACGAAGTCGGCGGCGCCATTGACGGCAATAAAATCACGCTTGTGACGGCCGATCACCAGAACCGTGCCGACCTGGCAGCCTCCAAGGCCCGGGCTTGGATCGATCAGAATAAAATTGACGTCATCATTGGCGGCACCAATTCAGCCACCACCCTGGCCATTGCCACCGTGGCTGCCGAAAAACATATCCCGCTGATTTCGGTGGGCGCCGGCGCCACCGCCATCACCAACGAATACTGCACCCCCTATACCGTGCATTACGCCTACAATACCCGGGCGACGGCCTATGGCGTCGCGTCCGCCGTGCTCAAGCAGGGTGGCAAAGACTGGTTCTTTATTACCGCAGATTATGCATTCGGCCATGCCTTGCAGAAAACGGCATCGGAAGTGGTCAGCCAGTCTGGCGGCAAAGTCATGGGCAGCGTCAAAGTACCGCTAAGTACTGCCGACTTCTCATCCTACATGCTGCAGGCCCAGTCCTCAGGTGCCAAAATTCTGGGCCTGGCCAATTCGGGTAATGACTTCATCTCGGCGGTCAAGGCAGCCAACGACTTTGGCGTGACCTCCAGCATGCGGCTGGCCGGCCTGCAGGTGTATATCAGCGACATCCATGCTTTGGGCCTTGAGCCAACCCAGGGTATGTACCGCACCGCCCCCTGGTACTGGGATCAGGACGAAGCCTCCCGCACCTGGTCACAGGCGTTCATGAAAAAACACGGTGCCATGCCGACCTTCAACCAGGGTGGCGACTATTCGGCAGTCAAAACCTATTTGAAAGCGGTGGCTGCCAGCGGCACAGATGATGGCAAGACAGTCATGGACTGGTTCAAATCAAACCCGATTGCCGATTTTTATATCAAGAACGGCAAAGTGCGGCCTAACGGCCTGCTGGTGCACGATATGTTCCTGTACGAGGTAAAGAAACCCTCTGAATCCAAAGGTGAGTGGGATTACTTCAAAGTATCGGCCACTATCCCGGGTGAGGAGGCCTACGGCCCCGAGTCCGAATCTGCCGCGTGCAAACTGTAAAACGCGCTCTTTCATACCATTACGGGGGCAATCCGGTATTGCCACGGTCAGTCACCGACATGACCCATACCTTGCCCCCACTTCTTTCGGAAACCCTGTCATTGTGAATGCCCCTACCCTTGCTTCAGTCAGTATTATCGGCACCGGCCTGATCGGCCAGGCCTGGGCGGTTGTCTTTGCCCGCGCCGGTTGCATCACAACGCTATGGGACGGCAATGCCCAGGCTGCCCGTCAGGCAGTCACGCTGATTGAGCAGCAAATGCAGACGCTGGCGCAGTACGGCCTGATTAACGATGTACCCGGTGCCATGGCGTGCATCCGGGTCGCAGATAGCCTGGAAGCGGCAGTTGCCGATGCCAGCTATGTGCAGGAGAATCTGCCCGAAGTGCTGGACATCAAACTGGATATTTTTGCCCGGCTGGATGCCGCCGCCCCACCAGAGGCCATTCTGGCCAGTTCCACTTCGGGTATTCCAGCCTCGGCGTTTACCGAGGGGCTGGCCGGTCGCGCCCGCTGTCTGGTTGCCCATCCGGTCAACCCGCCCTCCCTGATTCCTGTGGTGGAACTGTGCGGTGCGCCATGGACCAGCGAACAAACGGTCGAGCGCGCCCGCGCCATCATGGATGCTGTGAAACAAAAGCCGGTCACGGTGTTGCAGGAAATCGACGGTTTCATCCTGAACCGGCTGCAAGGTGCGCTGCTGCGCGAGGCCTTCCGGCTAGTGGAGCAGGGGTATGTTTCGGTGCAGGATCTGGACACCACGGTCAGCAATGGCCTGGGGCTGCGCTGGTCGTTCATGGGGCCGTTCGAGACCATCGATCTGAACGCCCCCCAAGGCATCCGCGACTATGCCCAACGCTACGGACCACTGTATCAGGAACTGGCCAAAACCCAGGTCGATACCGGCCCCTGGACGGGTGAACTGATAGACAGCGTCACAACGGCGCGCCGGGCGGATCTGCCGGAAAACGAACTGGCCGCCCGCCGGGCCTGGCGTGATCAGCGTCTGATGGCGCTGGCTGCCCACAAGCAGCAGCATGCCAACGACACCGACAACGATAAGCAGGACACCCATTGAGCCGGTACTACTTCGCCGAGGGCGTTTGCACCACAGCTCCCCGCACTACATCATCGCCATTACCGCCACTTATTTCTGAACCTGGATAACACGTTATGAGCACAAGCAAAAAACCACACAAAGTTATTATTACCTGCGCTGTCACCGGCGCGATCCATACGCCCAGCATGTCTGCGCATCTGCCGGTCACTGCCGAGCAGATTGCCGATGACGCCATTGCCGCCGCCCGCGCTGGCGCCGCCATTCTGCATTTGCACGCGCGCGACCCGAAAGACGGGCGCCCCACCCAGGATCCGGAGTTTTTCAAACCGTTTCTGGCCCGCATCAAGGCAGAAACCGATGCCGTCATCAATATCACCACCGGCGGCAGCCCCCACATGACGGTGGAAGAACGCATGCGCCCGGCCACCACCTTCAAGCCCGAGCTGGCCTCCCTGAATATGGGTTCCATGAACTTTGGCTTGTACACCATGCTGGATCGCTTCAAAGAGTTCGAGCACGAATGGGAGCGCGAACATCTGGAAAAAAGCCGCGACCTGGTGTTCAAAAACACCTTCAAGGATATTGAAACCATCCTGCGCCTGGGCAACGACAACGGCACGCGCTTTGAATTTGAATGCTATGACATCAGCCATTTGTATAACCTGGCCCACTTCATGGATCGCGGCCTGGTCAAATCGCCCCCGTTCATTCAATCCGTATTCGGCTTGCTGGGCGGCATTGGCCCGCATCCGGAAGATCTGATGCATATGCGCCGCACGGCAGACCGACTGTTCGGACAGGATTACCAATGGTCCATCCTGGGTGCGGGACGTAACCAGATCCCGCTGGCATCCATGGGGGCGAGCATGGGCTCCAATGTACGGGTTGGCCTGGAAGATTCGCTCTGGATTGGACCGAAACGGCTGGCCGAGTCCAACGCCGATCAGGTTTCGCAAATCCGCCAGGTGCTCGAGGGTTTGAACTTGCAGATCGCCAGCCCCGACGAGGCGCGCGAGATCCTGCAACTGAAGGGCGCGGCCAATGTCAACTTCTAAGGGAGCGGCACGGTTCTCTCTGGACGGACAGCTTGCACTGGTAACCGGCTCCAGCCGGGGTATCGGTCTGGCCAGTGCTCGCGCGTTGGCCGAGCAGGGCGCCAGGGTCATCATCAATGGCCGCTCGGCGCAAACGGTATCACAGGCCGCGGACGCCCTGCGTCAGGCCGGGTTGGAGATTATCGAGGCGCCTTTCGATGCGGCAGATATCCAGCAGTCGGTCGCCATCGTTGACCGTTTGATCCAGGAACACGGTCCGATTCAGATTTTCATGGCTAACGCCGCCATGCAACATCGAGAAAGCCTGCTGACTTTCCCTCAGGAAAAGTTCGAAGAAGTGCTCTGGCTTAATCTCACCGCTCAATGGGCGCTGGGTCGACATCTGGCCACCCATATGGTGCAGCAGAAATACGGACGCATCATTGTGACCGGCTCGGTCACCGGCCTGCAGGGACGCAAGGACATTTCCGCCTACACTGTCGCCAAGGCCGGCCTGCATGCGCTGGCCCGGCAATGGGCCGTGGAACTAAGCCCGCATCACATCACCGTGAATGCGGTCGCGCCAGGTTACATTGCCACCGAGTTCAATGAGGCTTTGACAAATGACGAGCGCTTTAACCAGTGGCTGTTTGACCGGGTGCCTCAGCAAAAGTGGGGCCGCCCGGACGACATTGCCAGCGCCGTATGCTACCTGGCTTCGCGGGAAGCCTCGTTTGTCACCGGCCAGACGCTGGCTGTGGATGGCGGCTTTACCATCGCGTTGTAGGAATGTTGGCGCTCAGCGGACGATATCGCCCCTGAGCGCCACGCCCGTCACAAATGCGCCGGCATGGCACTCATAATTGACCGTGCTCGAATTCACATTCTTTTTGTAATAGCTGACGATATTGCTCACCCCTGCGCCGCCAAGCTCCCTGGCCCGCTGCTGCAGTTGCTTATAGGCAGACAAAAACGCCCAGGCGCAGGCTTTTTCGTCAGTGCCCTTGCCGACCCGGCCGGTTTTCTTGTTGGTAACGGCATCGGCCTGAATCACCTGTCCCGGCCCCCGACGCCCAAATGTCATTCTGATGGACGGATCCACGATGCCCGCCGCTTCCGGAGCGGCCAGCGCCTGGGCAATCGGCAGATCATAGCGCGTATCACGGGCATGCGCCTGCATACTTGTCACACTTGCCGCTGCCAGAACGGCGGTCAGACCTGCGATTGAAATTTTACCTGGCATTGCATTTCTCCTGAGCAAAATATTAGAAACCACTACACTGCCGTCAGGCAGGATGTGACAACCGTGAGCCGACCTGAAACGATCTGAATTCAACTGCGACATATGTATGCTTTACAGCGCCGCAGGCACCCAAATGTGTACTATATTTCTGAATCCCCCGGTGAACCGGGACCACTGTGTACTAACAGCAATGCCGGAGCCTGAGACCGTCGTTATCCGGTACAGGCCATACCGCAGGTTGTCGTTTACAAGCCAGGATATGTTAACTATTGTCACAATAAGAAACATATTATATTATTTTTTCTTTCAGCCGACACTTCGAGAATCAACAACGCCACATGCTCGCCTTTGAATTGACCATTTCCGAACTGAATGCGCTTGCTCCCGGCCTATCCACTGCCGCGCAGTGGGCAGGTTGGCTGCAGGCAGGCGATGCGCAGGAAAAAGAGCAGAGCAGAGCACAGAACCCGCAGGAGCCGCCGGCACTTGATTTTCTGCCGGCCATGCAGCGACGCCGCTTAAGCGCGCTGTCCCGGCTGGTCTTTGCGGCAGCCTGGCCTATATTGGAGAAACATCCGCAATGCCCTGTGGTGTTTTCCTCCCGCAATGGCGAAATCAACCGCAGTTTTCAGTTACTGATTGAACTGGCGAAAGGCAACGGCGTTTCTCCTACCTCGTTTGGCCTGTCGGTGCATAATGCCATTGCCGGCCAACTGGCCATCCACCACGGCAATTACGCCGAACAGTCGGCCATTTCGGCTAACAGTAACGGCCTGGAGAACGCCCTGCTCGACGCCTGGCTGATGCTGCAGGATGGTGCCGAGCAGGCGTTAGTGCTCTACGCCAACGATCCGTTGGACGCCCAATACGACGTCGATATTGATCGGGGGCCGTTTGCACTGGCCTGTGCCCTGCTCGTCCAAAAGGGGACAGACTGGCGTCTATGCTGTGACACCAACACCAGCGCTGCGCTGAACAAAGACGGCAGCGCAGGGGTGTGTGCACGACTGCTTGGCGGCCACACGCAGTGGGCAACCCTCACAGACCAGGCGCCAGCCCGCTGGACATGGACGCGCCAGGCATGAACCGGGTCAGCGCGTATCTTTGGCATAAATGGCGCTGGCTGGCCATTGCCAGTGGCTATGTTGTGTTTGGTCTGTTCGGCATTGTCCTCAAGATTGTCCTGCTGCCCTTCACCAGCGGGCTGCTAAATCAATCCCGGCCGGCAAACCAGAAGCGGGCCCGCAGTATTATTCAGTTTTTGTGGCGCCAGTTCCTGCGCTACGTCCGATTCATCGGCGGGTTCAATTACCGCTTTCCCGATCAGGACCGGCTGGGCCGCCCCGGACAGGTTATTATCGCCAACCATCCCTCGCTGCTGGACGTGGTCTTCATGCTGGCCCATGCCAGGCAATCCAACTGTATAGTCAAGCAAAGCCTGCTGGACAACCCCTTTCTGAACAGTGCCATCCGCGCTTGCGGCTTCATCCCCAACGATGGGTCGGCCGATGTCATTGACCAGGCCGTCGCCGCCTTGCACGGCGGGCAATCCGTACTTATTTTTCCCGAGGGCACGCGTACGGGCGACGATAATATTATCCGCTTTCACCGTGGTGCTTGCGCCATCGCCCTGCGCGGCGCGACGGTGATCACCCCTGTTATAATCCGGATGCGCCCCCGTTGCTTTAAACGGAATCAGCCGTGGTATCACATCCCGCATGAAAAAGTTAATTATGAATTCATCATCGGCGATGACATTGATCCGGCCCACTGGAAGTCGGGAAAGCATATGCCTGCGGCAACCCGGCAACTAAATGCCTATCTACAGACTTATTTTGAACGAGAACTACAGAAATGACCACAGCGCTCAATCTGGAAATCAAAGAATTAATTATCTCCAGCCTTGGACTCGAAGACATTGCGCCGGAAGATATCGATGACGCTGCCCCCCTGTTTGGCGAGGGGCTTGGCCTTGATTCGGTCGACGCCCTGGAACTGGGTCTGGCGCTGCAAAAGCACTTTGGCATCCAGTTCAACACCAAGACACAGAATTTGCGGGAACACTTCAAAGATATCAATACACTTGCTGCGTTTGTCAATGACCTGAAAAACAATCCACATACCTGAGGGCTACCATGAATCCATCAGACCACATTTATCAGACGCTCAAGACTGCACTGGTAGAGCTGTTTGAAATTGAACCCGAGCGTATCCGGCCTGATGCCGATCTGTACACTGATCTGAACATCGACAGCATCGACGCCATCGATCTGATAGACCATATCAAACGCGTCACCGGCCACAAGCTGCTGGCAGAAGACTTCCGCAGTGTCCGCACGGTGCAGGATGTCGTAGATGCCGTAAATCGCAAACTTACGCCAGCATAAAGGAAGCGGGCCGGTGTTGTTCCGATTGCCGCGCAGTGCACTGCGCCTGTTCAATCTGCTGGTGGTGCTCACCCTGGCCGCCTATCCGTTTCTGGTCTATTACGGCAAGGAACGCATCGGGGCCCTGTGGATTACTGCCGGGCTGTTGCTGCTCTGGGGTGTAAAAAGCCTGCTAAGCCGCCAGCGCTGGCAGCAAATCGTCGCCCTGGCGCTGCTGGTCTGCGTCGTGTTGTTCCGCTTGGCCGACAAATCGGGTTTCCTTTATTTTTATCCGGTCGTCGTCAATCTGGTGTTGCTCGCTGTCTTTGCCGGCAGCCTGTTTACCTCCATGAGTGTCGTCGAACGCATCGCACGCAGCCAGGAGCCAGACCTGCCCCAATCGGCCGTTCCATACACCCGAACGGTAACAAAGATCTGGATCGTCTTTTTCATTCTGAACGGCAGCACCATTTACCTATTATGGCAAGCAGGCTACTTTCACGCCTGGTCGCTTTATACCGGTTTTATTTCATATGTATTGATGGGGCTGCTGTTTGCCGGGGAATGGCTTTACCGTCAACATTACAAACGGAAGCATTCAGCATGAACGAGGCTACCGGCGGCATCCTTTTACCTTTCCCCCATGCCGATTCGCTGGTCGCAACGCGTCCGGCCATGTGCCGCACCCGCTTCCAGGCCATTGTGAATCAATTGCAGCGGCAGTTGCAGACCCGCGGTTGCACGCATGCCGCCCTGTGGTTTGACGATACCGCCCTGTTCAGTTGCGCCCTGCTTGGCTGCTGGGCAGCAGGCGTGCAAGTGTTACTGGCGCCGGATCTGCTGGGCGATACCCGCGCCTGGGCACAGGCTGATGCCACCTTGTGGATTAGTGACCAGGCGTTGCCCGACATGACTATGCCGGTGTTGCGACTGGACAGCCTGGCTCAGGCGCCGGTCGCCGATACGGCGCCAAGCGTGTTCCAGGAGCGCGCAAACGGGCTGTTTTTGCCCTTGCCTGCCGATGCCTGCGCCTTTTTGCGTACTTCGGGCTCCAGCGGCGCCCCCCGTGTGATCCGCAAGCGCTTTGCCCAATTGCACGCCGAAGCGCTCACCCTGATTCGCACCTGGTCGCTGCATGCGCTGCCGGCTACCCTGATCGCCAGCGTCAGCCACCAGCATATGTACGGCCTGACATTCCGCGTCATGGTGCCGTTGCATGCCGGCCTGGTGCTGGACCGGATGCCATCGCGCTACCCCGAAACCCTGGCCGAACAGACGCAGATGTACGAGCAATGCATCTGGATCACCAGTCCCGCCCTGCTGCAGCGCCTGCCAGATAGCCTGCCTTGGGCCACATTGCTGCCGCGCCTGTCCCGGGTGGTCTCGGCCGGAGGCGTGCTGGCAGAGCAAACCCGCAAGCGTTTGCTGCAGCGTCAATGGCCGCTGCATGAAATTTACGGCAGTACCGAAACCGGCGTGATTGCCACAAGACACGAGCAATCTGGCTGGACGCCGTTGCCCGGTGTCCGGCTGCAAACCGATAGCGAAAACCAGCTTGCGGTTTGCTCTGCGTGGACCGACGGCACAGAACAGACGGCCGATGTCATCAATCGCCACGACGACAACAGCTTCACACTGCTGGGCCGCGCCGACCGCATTCTGAAGCTGGAAGACAAGCGCATTTCCCTAAGTCGTGTGGAGCAGGCCGCCCTGGCCCATGCCTATGTCAACGACATTCATTGTGCCCCCAGTCCACTGGCCGGCCGGTTATGCGCGATGGTCGAACTCTCGGCCGAGGGTATCGCGGCCTTTCGGCAACACGGGCGGCGCCATGTGATACTGGCGGTTTCCACCCTGGTGCGCGAGGCCGTAGATACCCTGGCTGTGCCGCGCCACTGGCGCTTTCCGCTGGCATTGCCGCGCAATGCGCAATCGAAGATCACCCGACAGCAGGTCCATGACTGCTTTACACAACCGGTACGCGATCCCCTGTGGGAACGCTGTGCTGCCGACGCACCGGCCACCCCATCAGAAAACCCGGCGCAGCGTCTGTTATCGACGACGCCAGACGCCCAATGGTGCCTGAGCGCCTGCATTCCCATGGATCTGGTCTATTTCCAGGGACATTTTCCCTCGTTTCCGCTGGTTCCTGGTGTGGTGCAACTGGGCTGGGCACTGGAGCAGGCCCGCGCACGCAAACTGTGCAGCGGCGAAACACAGCGCATTGAGAATCTGAAGTTTCAGCATTTTTTACGCCCCGGCGATCACTGCACAATGACGTTAAAATGGGACAATGACAAGCGTAAACTTTATTTCACAGTGCGCGTTGGCGCGGCCATGACCGCGTCGGGACGCATTGCATTTACCGATTCTGCCTGATCCCGTGCCTATCTTTGGAACCGCTGCCATGACAACACGAAAAACAGCCAGTACAAACGTGCTACGGTAAATACTTATGAATCGCACGATTGCCTTGATCCCCTTCTACAACCACCCGGACACCATCGAATCGGTGGTCGGGCAGTTGCGTCGCCACGGATTGCCGGTGCTCATTGTTGATGACGGCTCTGATGCGCCTTCGCGGCGCGTGCTGGACGCGCTCAAAGCCGAGCCGCACGTGCATGTCCATCACCAGCCGGCCAACGGCGGTAAGGGCAGCGCCGTCAAGACCGGTTTCAGACTGGCCGATGCAATGGGCTACACCCATGCATTGCAAGTAGATGCAGACGGCCAGCATCATCTGGACGACGTCCCCGCCTTTCTGGCGCTATCGGAACAACATCCCGACGCCGCCATCTGCGGGCAGCCGGTGTATGGCGATGACATCCCCCCAGCGCGACTGCACGGCCGCAAGGTGACGCTGTTCTGGGTGCATTTGCAGACGCTGTCGCGTTCCATTCCCGACGCCCTTTGCGGCTTCCGGCTGTATCCGCTGGCTGCGGTCCGGTTTATCAGCGACACCCCTTATTTGGGCAACTGGATGGATTTTGATCCGGAAATCCTGATGCATCTGTACTGGCGCCAAACGCCGTTGCGCTGGATCCCGACCCGCGTGTCCTATGCGGCCGATGGCATCTCGCACTACCGCATGGTGCGCGACAATGTACTTATTACGCGTATGCATACCCGCAGCTGCCTGCATATGCTGCCGTTTCTGCCCTCGCTGTTGCGACGCGCCTTCACCAAAGGTGCATCATGAGCGAACACTGGGCCGCCAAGCAGGAACGGGGCAATCTTTTTGCGCTCAGGCTGGTTGCCCGCCTGATCCGGTACTGCCCCATGTGGCTGCTGGGGATTCTGTCGCGTATCGTTGTGTTGTATTTCTTCGTTACCTCTCCCGCCGAACGCCGCAATATCGCCGATTATCAACAACATTTGCGGTCATGGTCCGGCAGATCCGATCTGTTGCCCGCCTTTGCCCCCGTTTACCGGCAATTTGTCGCTTTCGGACAGGCGCTGGTCGATCGCTTTGCCGTCTGGCAGCAACGCCTGCGCTACGAACATATCGTCATTGAAGACCCCGAAGGCATTCACCAGGAAATGCTCTATGCGCAGGGGCGGGGCCAGATACTGATCTGCTCGCACCTGGGCAACACCGAAATCAGCCGTGCACTGGTATCCCATCACAAGGGCCTGGTGCTCAATATCCTGATTCACAGCAAGCATGCCCAGATGTACAACGAGGTCATGGCCGATCTGGGGGCCGACAACGACATCCGCCTGCTGCAGGTGACCGAGCTGGACATCGACACCATGATGATGCTGCAACAGCGCGTGGATAACGGGGAATGGATCGCCATTGCAGCGGACCGCGAGCCGGTGCGTGGCGAAAAGGTGGTCCCGGTCTCGTTCCTGGGCGACACCGTTGCGTTTCCGCAGGGGCCCTGGCTGATGGCCGGCCTGCTCAAGGCAAGCGTCAACACGCTGTTCTGCACGCGCCAGCAGGGCCGCTACGCCTTGCACATCGAGCGCATGAGCGATCGAATTCAATGGACGCGCCAGGATCGCGATGAAGTGATCAGATCATGGGTGCAGCGTTACGCACAGCGTCTGGAACAGGTCTGTGTGAAGGCGCCGCTGCAGTGGTTCAATTTCTATGACTTCTGGAAGCACAATGACTAAGCACCCGGGCCTGAGCATTTGCGTGCCAATGACCATCCCGTTTTTCGACGTTGATGCGATGCATATCGTCTGGCATGGGCATTATGTGAAATATCTGGAAATTGCCCGCTGCGCCCTGCTCGACAAGCTTGGCTACAACTACGATGCCATGCGTGCCGCCGGCTATGTCTGGCCGATCGTGACCATGCAACTGAAGTATGTACGCCCCGCCGTCTTTGGCCAGCAGGTGCTGGTTGAAGCCTACATTCGCGAGTGGGAGTCACGCTTGCGCATTGCGTATGTCATCACCGACGCGGTCTCTGGCGAGCGCCTGACGCAGGCCGAAACTACCCAGGTGGCCGTATTGCTGGAGAATCGCGAAATGCAATTTGACACCCCTCAAGACTGGCAGGACATCATCCGCCGGGCAATGCAGCCGGAAGCCTGAATTTTTGTGGAGAGTAATGCTTTTATGCCTACCATCAAATCCCTGTTGTCCCTATCGCGCATGGCGAGCGTGCTGACCCTGGCTCTACTGTGCCAAGTCGCGCAGGCCTTTTCGGTGCAGGACTTGCAAAAGCAACTGTCAGCCCACCAGACGGTGCAGGGCGACGTGCAGCAAAAACGTTACCTGCGCTCGCTTGAACAGCCGTTGCTAAGCCAGGGGCGGTTCGTAATGGCTGCTGACAAGGGGCTGCTTTGGGAAACACACAGTCCGATCGCCAGCCTGATCCGTATTACGCCAAAGGGCATGATGCACCAGGATGGTGCGGGCCGCTGGCAGACGCTGCAACAACAGGGAGCAGGCAGCCAGACCCAGATCCGGCTATTTATGGATCTGCTTTCGGGCAACACCCGCAGCCTGTCGGGACAATTTGCGCAAAGCCTGCAAGGCGATGCCCAACACTGGACACTGACGCTGGATCCGGCATCGGCGGTATTGAAACAGATTTTCCAGCGCATTACGATCAAAGGCGGACGCTCGATCGAGCAGGTCACCCTGGCCGAAACACAGGGCGACAGGACCGAGATCCTGTTTTCGAATCTGCGCATCAACCAACCCCTGACGGCTGCTGCACAAGATGCGCTGGAACGCTGAACGAAGCTGGGCAACGCTTTATATCCTGGGGCTGCTCGGGCTGCTACTATACGCGGCCTGGCAGCTCGCGTTTCGCCAACCTGTACATACCGACCTGCTGACGCTGCTGCCGTCCGATGGCGCACAGAGTGAAGTACAAACCAGGGCCCAGGACACCATTCGACAGACACTGAACCGACAGATTATTGTGCTGACCGGTTCCTCCGACCCGGCCCGCGCTTTGGCTGCCGCGCAAAAGCAGGCGCAGCAATGGTCCGCCAGCGCCCTGTTTGAACGCATAGACCTGCATGTTGCCGCCAACCTGGACCAGTTGCGGCAAGAACTGCGCCGCATGGACCAGGCCGGCCTGCCGCCGCAGGCACGGGAAGCATTGGCGCGCGACCCGCAGGCGTGGTTTGGCCGGCGTGCTCAGCGCATCATGTCCCCACTGGGCGAGCAGTCACTGATTGCCGCCGATCAGGACTGGCTGGGGTTTGCCTCCCAGCTGTCAGGCAAGCTGCAGGCGGGCGCTGCCGTTCACTACGACATAACAAGCAATACCATGCAAGTGCAGGCCGACAATCGCACCTGGTATCTGATGCGCGCGCAACTGACCGGCACCGATCAGCGTGGTCGCGACGAACAGTTACTGGCGCTCATCGACCAGACCCAACAGCAGGCCGCACAACAGGAGGTCCGCGTGCTGATGGCCGGCGGCGCGATCTACAGCGCACAGGGTAAATCCGAAGGCGGCCAGGAAAGCACCTGGATGAGTATCACCGGCAGTACACTAACCGTCCTGTTTCTGCTGCTGATGTTCCGCTCCTCGCGGATTCTGCTGCTGGCGCTGCCGGTGGCGGCCGGCCTGCTGGCCGGTTTTGCCGCCTGCGTTGCCCTGCTGGGCTCCATTCACATTCTCACGCTCATTATCGGCACCAGCCTGGTCGGGCTGGTGGTCGATTTTCCGCTGCATTGGCTCAGCCACGCCACGCTTGATGCCCGGTGGCAGCCCTGGCCAGCCGTCAGGCGCGTATCGCGTCCCTTTATTATCAGCCTGGCCGTGACCGTTACCGGTTACCTGTTTCTGCTGCTGACACCCCTGCCAATCCTGCAACAGACAGCAGTCTTCTCGTCAGCTGCCGTCATCAGTACCTTTCTGTTTACGCGCCTGCTGCTGCCGGCCCTGTTCCATCACTGGCGACCGCGCCCAACCCCGGGATTGATGCCGCTTCTGGACGGCCTGCGCCGCAGTGTGCGCTGCGCCGGCGAACGCATCCGCCATACACCCCTGCTAGCAATGCTGCTGCTGGCCATTGCTGGAAGCGGGCTGTATCTGAGCAACTGGCAGGACGATATCCGCAACTGGGTAAACACACCGCAACCGCTACTCACCCAGGCCATGGAAGTAGGCCGCCTGACCGGTATTGAACCCACCAGCCAATACTTCATTGTGCAGGCCGCAGACCAGGAGAGCCTGCTGCAAACCGAACAGCGCCTGTCCGCCAGACTGGACACGCTAATCGCCCAGGGTCAGTTACGCAACTACCGCGCCATCAGCCAGTGGATCAATCCGGCGAGCGAGCAGCAAGCGCTCAAAGCCACCTTGGCAACACTGTTGCAGCAGCCCCAGGCCTGGGCGCCCCTGCGTGCGCTGGGTGTACCCGATAGCGCCCTGCAAGCCGAGCTCAAGCGACGCCAGGCGCAGCCGGTGCTGACCATTGAGCAGTCGCTGCGCGGCACCCTGGCCGAACCCTGGCGCGCCCTATGGCTGGGACCCGACGAACAGGGCCGGCCCAGCAGCATGATCACAATGAACGGCCTGCAGGATCCTTCGGTGTTGCCGGCGCTCATGCAAAACATCCCGGGGGTCTCTTTGGTGGACCAGCGCAGCCATATCAATACCCTCTTTGCCCAGACCCGCCTGGAAGCCATCATCCTGAAACTGCTCTCCTATACCGTAGGATTTCTCATCCTGTATCGTGTCTTCGGTACGCGACCTGCCTTGCGAATTTTGCTGGTGCCACTATCGGCCTCGATCACGGTCATGAGTCTGTCGGGACTGATCGGCATGCCCCTGAATCTGTTTTGCATTTTCGGACTGCTGCTGGTGACCGCCATTGGCATCGATTATGCGGTTTACGCCTATACGCCCACGTTGCCGGCCGAAGAAAAAGCCGCCGGAATATTCATGACCTCGGTCACCACCATGATTACCTTTGGCCTGCTCTACTTCAGCTCCACGCCCGCAGTGGCCACGTTCGGTCTGAGTGTAGTGCTGGGGGTGCTATGCAACGTCATATATACTTTCTGGTATATGCGCGCCTTCCTGACACCTGAATCTGAACCCTGAATGAGTCATTTTTTATGAAAACATCCAGCTTACCCACCAGTACCGACGTCGCCATTATCGGTGCAGGACCATCCGGATCAGTTGCCGCCGCCCTGTTGCGTCAGCACGGCTGGCAAGTGTGCGTGCTCGAACGCCAGCATTTCCCGCGTTTTTCTATCGGCGAAAGCCTGCTGCCCTATTGCATGGACATCCTAAAGGAAGCTGATCTGTTGCAGGTCGTCAATGATGCCGGCTTCCAGGTCAAAAACGGCGCTGCCTTCACCTGGGGCGAACGGGAGAGCGTGATTGATTTTCGTGACAAGTTCACGGCTGGGCCGGGCACTACCTTTCAGGTAGAGCGCGCGAAATTTGACCAGATTCTTATTCAGGAAGCGCAAAAAAAGGGCGCACAGGTCTGGTTCGGTCATACGGTCACCCATATGACAAGCAAAGAAGAGCACGCCACGCTCTCGGTCAGCACCGATCAGGGCGAATCCTATACGCTGCAGGCCCGCTTCGTGCTTGATGCCAGCGGCTATGGGCGCGTGCTGCCACGCCTGCTGGATCTGGAACAACCGTCGACATTCCCCATGCGCGAAGCCTGGTTCACCCATATCCAGGACAATATCAGCGATCCGGCGTTCGACCGTGAAAAAATCGTCATCGCCACCCACCCGCAAGACCGCGCCATCTGGATGTGGCTGATTCCGTTCAGCCACGGCCGCTGCTCCATCGGCGTCGTTGGCGAACCCAGCCACCTGGGAATGAATGGACGCGAGCCGCTGCCCTTCCTGCAGGCCATGACGAATGAAATACCGCGCCTGCGCCAGCTGCTGGCCAATGCCCAATGGGATACACCGGTGCGTCCGTTGCGCGGCTATTCGGCCAATGTAACAAGCTTGTATGGCCAGCGCTTTGCACTACTGGGCAACGCCGCCGAATTTCTCGACCCGGTCTTCTCCTCGGGCGTGACTATTGCCATGCACTCGGCCAAACTGGCTACTGCGCTGGTAGACAAAACCCTGCGCGGCCAGGCAGCAGACTGGCAAACAGACTTTGCCGACGCCCTGCGCGTGGGCATAGACACCTTCAGGACCTATGTTGCCGGCTGGTACGACTGCAGCTTTCAGGATGTTATATACTCCAGACAAATCAACCAGGATATCCGGCGTATGATTGCCGCCATCCTGGCCGGGTATGCGTGGGATACGCGCAACCCCTATGTTGAAAAATCAGAACGGCGACTCAAAGCGCTGGCGGAGATATGTGGTGAAGCACAACTGGATACCTGATCGCAGCCTTGCCGGTGCCTGGCTGGGCATGCTGCTGATGCTGCTATTGGCCGGTTGCGCCACCACATCGATCCTGCCGCGCCAGTACAACGAACCCGCACAGGTGCAATCCTACAAATTGAGCCTGGTCACGGCGCCCGGCCAGACCGAGGACAGCCTGCTGATCATACAGCCCGAAGCCGGAGGCGCCAGCCGCTGGATCCAGACAAATGCACTGGGCGCACCACTGGCCCGCCTGTCGCTGCGCGATGGCCAATGGACGACCGATGGCTTTGCCCCGCCCAATCCGCGGGCTCGCCAGCTGTTTGAGGCCATTATTGCCGCGCAGATTCCCCAGGCCCAATGGCCTGCCGCCTATCCCGGCATTGACATCAACAAGACAGACGACAGCACCGGGCCTGTTTATACCTTCCGTGGCCAGGGGAGCATGCTCTGGTCCCTGCAACTGCCGCCTGCACGCGATACCACGGGAGCGCGGCCAACCGGCACTACCGCTACCACCGGTATTACGCTACCGGACCGCAGCCAATGGAATCTGACCCCTCTGCCTGCAAGATCATGAGAAGTTACCTGAGCCCGCCCGCCACGGTCAGCGCATTGGGGCTGACCTTTGCAGACACCATGCAGGCGCTGTTTGACACCACCGTATCGCCATTGGCACCGGAAACCCAATGGGTTGCCGGCAAGACCATTTATACCGGTCGCCCGGCAGTCGCGCCCCCACCGCTGCCTGCGGGCACACCGGCGCATTTCAATACACACAACAACCGCCTGCTGTGGCAGGCAGCCAGTCAATTGCAGGAGCCCATCGAGCGCGCCCGCGCTCAGTATGGCGGGCAACGGATCGGCGTCATTATCGGCACCACCACCACAGGCGTTGACGATAACTACCCGGCCTTCCACGCCTTTGCCCGCGACGGGCACTGGGACAAGGATCTATACCGGCACAAACGCCAGCTGCTGTCGGCGCCGGCCGATTTCCTGGCCTATCATTTTGGCCTGAGCGGCCCGGTCTATAGCATTTCAACCGCCTGCACGTCGGGCGCACGCGCCATTATCACGGCGCATCGCCTGCTGGCCAGTGGGCTGTGCGATGCCGTGGTCTGCGGCGGCGTAGATTCTCTGGCCCATCTCACGATCAATGGCTTTAACTCCCTGCAAGCCCTGTCTGCAGGCATTGCCAATCCGTTTTCGATCAACCGCGAGGGTATCAATATTGGCGAAGCGGCTGCGCTTTTTGTGATGACCCGGCAAGCGGCCGATGGCCTGCCCCTGCTGGGCTATGGCAACAGCGCCGACGCCTGGCATATGTCTTCGCCCGACCCCAAGGCCACAGGCGCCATTCTTGCCATCCGCCAGGCGCTGGCGCAGGCTGGCTGCGAGGCAGGCGATATCGGCTGGGTCAATCTGCATGGTACGGCGACCGAGCTGAACGACAGCATGGAAAGCCTGGCCATGGCGACCTGCTTTCCAGAGGGTGTTCCATGCACCAGCACCAAGCCGCTCACCGGCCATACGCTGGGGGCGGCCGGCGCGCTGGAAGCAGCGTTGCTATGGGGTGTCATCCATCCCGACTACAATCGAAACGGACAGCTACCGGCGCAGCACTGGGACGGACAAATAGATCCGGCGCTGCCTGCCATTGCGCTTACGGACAACCGGTCAAGATGGCAAAAACAGCCGCGCATCGGCATGAGCCTGTCCTTTGCCTTTGGTGGCAACAACGCCGTTCTGATACTGGGAGAAGGTTGACGATGCAGACCCCTATCCGCCATCTGGCACCGCTATTGCCACACGCCGGTAACATGATCCTGCTGG
This sequence comes from Pseudomonadota bacterium, assembly GCA_023423975.1. Taxonomy (GTDB): domain Bacteria; phylum Pseudomonadota; class Gammaproteobacteria; order Burkholderiales; family Burkholderiaceae_B; genus Advenella. The sequence continues at coordinate 21,060 of JAFAEO010000013.1, read as the reverse complement.
ACGAGATCATCGCCTACTCCGATTCGCAGTTGCAGGCCCTGACCCGCATCAGAGCCGATCACCTCTTCCTGGACGAGAACGGGCAGTTACCCATGTGGTGCGCCATTGAAATCATGGCACAGGGCGTGGCTGCGTTAGCCGGCTGTCATGCCCATGATGCCGGCCAGCCACCGAAGCTGGGCTTTCTGCTGGGCAGCCGCCAGATTGACATCCTGCGCCCCAGTGTTGCGCAAGGTAGTCTGCTATGTGTACAGGTTGAGGCCTCAACGCGTGACGAGTCCAGCGGATTCGGTGTGTTCGACTGCCACCTGTCCCTGCTGAATGAACCTGAAGACGCAAACACCGACAGGGCAGAAACGGTTACCACGGCCAGACTGAGCGTCTTCAGTCCGCCAGATATTGAACACTATTTACAGGAGCAAACAGTATGACCGCTTCCCGTATTTTTGTCACCGGTTCCAGCCGGGGTATAGGTAAAGCCATTGCCCTTGATCTGGCGCAAGCAGGCTTCGATATCACTCTACACTGCCGCCAGCGGCGGCAAGAGGCCGAGCAGGTCGCAGAACAAATCCAGGCCCTGGGTCGCAGTGCCGATATCCTGCAGTTCGACGTGTCCGATCGCCCGGCCTGCAGGCAGGCGCTGGAAACCTATCTGGAAAGCCACGACGCCTTCTATGGGGTCGTCCTGAACGCCGGGCTGACACGCGATAACGCCTTTCCTGCCTTTACCGATGAAGACTGGGACCAGGTATTGGACACCAACCTGGGCGGGTTTTATAACGTTCTGCACCCGTTGATCATGCCCATGATTCGCCGGCGCAAACCTGGTCGCATTGTCTGCATGGCCTCCGTATCCGGCATTATCGGCAATCGCGGACAGGTCAACTACAGCGCCTCCAAGGCCGGCCTGATCGGCGCGGCCAAGGCGCTGGCCGTGGAACTGGCCAAGCGTCGCATTACCGTCAATTGCGTGGCGCCTGGGCTGATTAATACTGACATGCTTGACCAGCAGGTGCCTGTCGAAGAAATCCTGAAAATGATTCCAGCCCAGCGCGCCGGCAATCCCGAAGAAGTGGCTGCGGCCGTCACCTTCCTTATGTCCGAAAAAGCGGGATACATCACCCGTCAGGTGCTTTCGGTCAACGGAGGGTTGTGCTGATGAAGCGTGTAGTTGTAACGGGCATCGGCGGCATTACTGCGCTGGGCAACAGCTGGCCACAAATCCGGCAGGCCTTTATCGAGGGGCGCAGCGCCGTATGCGCCATGCCCGAATGGGATCGTTATACCGAACTGAACACCCGTCTGGCCGCTCCCATTATCGACTATCAATACCCAACGCACTGGCAACGCAAGCAGTTGCGCAGCCTGGGCAGGGTATCGCAGCTGTGTGTGGACGCCGCCGAGCATGCCCTGGCCGATGCCGGCCTGCTGGGCGATCCGCTTATCCAGTCTGGCGCCATGGGTGTGGCCTGCGGGTCATCCACGGGCAGCACCGAAGACGTCAAGGCCCTGGCTGCCCTGCTCATGCATGGCGAATCACACGGGGTCAATGCCAACACCTACGTGCGTATGATGCCGCACACCACGGCAGCCAACATTGGTATTTTCTTCGGCCTCAAGGGACGAGTCATCCCCACCTCCAGCGCCTGCACCTCGGGCAGCCAGGGTATCGGCTATGCCTATGAAGCCATCAAATACGGACTGATTCCGTTGATGCTCGGCGGCGGCGGTGAAGAACTGTGCCCCAGCGAAGCCTATGTGTTCGACTCCCTGTATGCCACCAGCCAGCGCAACAGCGCGCCTCACACTTCGCCGCGCCCCTATGACCGGGATCGCGACGGGCTGGTCATCGGCGAAGGCGCCTGCATGTTCGTCCTGGAAGAGCGCGATCACGCCATGGCGCGAGGCGCGCGGATATACGCAGAAATCGTCGGCTTCGGCAGCAATTCGGATGGTGCACATATCACCCGTCCGCAGGCCGACACCATGCACCGGGCCATGGCCCTCGCAGTTGAAGACGCAGGTATTCACGCCGAACAGATCGGTTATGTTAACGGCCACGGTACGGCAACCGAACAGGGCGATATCGCTGAAACACACGCCACGGCAGCATTGTTTGGCGAGCGCGCCGCCATCAGTTCGCAAAAGAGTTTCCTGGGCCATACCCTTGGCGCCTGCGGCGCACTGGAATCCTGGTTTTCCATTGCCATGATGCATGACCGCGCTTTTGTACCCACCCTGAATCTGGACAATGTAGACCCACGCTGCGCGCAACTGGACTACCTGCAGCATGACTGGCGCCACATTGATACCGAATATGTGATGAATAATAACTTTGCTTTCGGCGGCATCAATACCTCGCTGATATTCCGCCGGCAAGACTGAAAGCGGCAACCGCTGCGCTGGATTGGCGCAGCGCACGGGAAATTACCCTGCCGCCATTTGGCCGCTGCCATCAGACCTCCAGTTGCGGCCCGACACCAAAAACGACAGACTGCTCAAGCGGCAGGATACATGCGTCGCCCGGGGTGGCCTGCCTGACCACCATCCTGGTGGGCGCAGAGCAATCCTGAGCGGGCCACACGACCGCTATCATCCAATTATCGCCAATCATGGCCGATACCCCATGCCAGTGATGTGCTCCCAGGCCGGTCAGGCGCCAGGAATGCGCCCTGCTTTCGGATATCCCGGATGCATCGCGCGCCTCGCCTGTCCCAGGTAATGACATCTGCAGGGCATGAGCAACGTCTTCGGGCCATGCATCGTTGGAGGAGGCAGCAATGCCCCCCTCTGCCGGTGTGGCGGACACACCAGGCCTGATTCCTGCCCGCAGCATGTCCGCCGGGAAGTCGCCCCCCACCGCTTTGACCAGCGCTTCCTTGAGCGTCCACAACCGGAAAAAAAAGCGAGTCCTGTCCTGTCCCTGCAACGAGCGCAACAGCCGCTTTTCATCCTCATGGGCAATCAGCTCGGCCAGCGCCAGCTCATCGATGGCGCGTATTCGTTCCAGATCAACACCTATCTGCGCATGCAGCGATGACGCCGCCCACAAGGCGTGGCCGCCACTGTGCGACAGGCTCGATGATACATAGGGCTCCAGCAGACGGCGCTGCAGGGCGCGGCTGACTCGCCACTCATAGGCCTTGCGCGCACTCAGGCGAGCCGCCTCGCGGGTGCGATCCTCGGGCGTCAGTACCAACGGATCGTACTCAACCTGCAAGGCAGGACCGGCAAACCATAGTTGCAGCAGCGTCGGCTGATCTGAATCAGAAAATGGCATGAACAATGTTAGCGAAATGGCAATGATCCCATTGTACGTATTCATGCCATTTGCATGGTGTATCTTTGATGAATGATTTGGACGGGTTGCTAACTTAACCCGGCTTTCAGGTTAAATGATGCCCTCTTGGGCATCCGCCACGGTGTACTTTGTGTAAACAAACCGGAACTGTCCCATGAGCCGCCTCACCATGGACCGATCTGAGCAGCAACACCACAGCGTGGCGTCGGCACCAAGCCTAATCGCAGTTCTCTGAACCGAAGAACCTCATCATTTCCTGCAGGATAATATCCGGCTGCTCTTCGGCCAGGTAGTGACCACAATCCACTGAATGGCCGCTTACGTCGCTATGGGATATATCTTTCCATAGCGACAGCACATCGAAGTTCTGGCCGACAGCGCCGTGCGCCGCCCACAGTACGCGTAATGGCACGGCAAGATGATTGCCGGCATCCCGATCATGTGCGTCGTGCGCAAGATCAATGCCAGCGGAAGCGCGGTAGTCACTGCATATGCTTCTGGCGGTCAATGGCAAGGCGATACAACGCTCATACTCTGCCAGCGCGTCAGGGTGGAAAGCAGACAAGCCCGCATGCCGCCGGCCCGAAACATTGTGCAGGTAGGCAACGGGGTCGCCCTCAATCAGCCCTTCAGGCAAGGGGGCAGGCTGAATCAGGAAAAACCAATGCCAGTACGCGCGTGCGAAGGCCATTGATGTACGCTCGTACATGGCCAGCGTCGGGGCAATATCCAGAAAGAACAGCCGCTGCACCCGATCCGGGTGGTCCAGCGCAAGGCGATGAGCGACGCGCGCGCCCCGATCGTGGCCACCGACCATAAACTGTTCGAATCCGAGCTTGCCCATGATATCTGCCATATCTTGCGCCATGGCGCGCTTGGCGTAGGCCACATTCTCCTCACCAGGCTCTGGTCTTGATGAGTCTCCGAAGCCTCTGATGTCAGGCACAACAACGGTATAGTGCTGCGCCAAGCTGGGCGCAATCCGGTGCCACATAACGTGGGTTTGCGGATGGCCATGCATCAAAAGCAGGCCAGGCCCGCCCCCACCCACTCGGGCATGAATGCGTACGCCATCTTTCATGGTGAAGTTTTCAGTGGAAAAATTCTCAAACATACTGACGTTACCTTTTTCGCGTTGTCGGCCCGATTCGATGAAGCCAGAAATTCTTGTAGCAGCGTTGCTTTCTTCAAGTACCGGAAGGCATATTCATTGGATGCGTTCCGTATTTGGGAAATCATGCCTCTAGTCTATATTATCTATTTATAATTAATAATATAAATAAACTAGAATCATTAGTTCCTAAAAGTTGATAATATGCGAACAAAATACGATGATCTCGAATTGTTCATTGCGATTGCGCGCACGGGCAGCCTGGTGCGCGCGGGCAGAGACCTGGGTATTACCAGCGCCGCTGTCAGCAAGCGATTAATGGCTCTGGAACGTAGATTGGGCGTGCGGCTGGTGCAGCGTACCACCCGCACGCTGCGCATTACGCCGGAAGGAGAACGATACCTCCAGGAAGGCAAACGTCTGGTGGTTGGCCTGGACGAACTGGAGCAGACCTTGCGTGGCGTGACCTCCCAGCCCACGGGTTTGTTACGGGTGAATGCAAGCCTGGGATTTGGACGGGCGGTTATCGGCCTGTTACTCAGCGAATTCGCCAGGAAACATCCTGAACTGGAGGTGCAATTGCATCTTAGCGACACGCCGCTGAATCTGGTGAAAGACGGCTATGACATGGGGATTCGCGTTGGCGAACTCGCCGATACGCGGCTGAGTGCGCGAAAACTGCGCAATAATCGTCGCCTGGTCTGTGCCTCTCCCGCATATCTGAAAGCGCATGGAACGCCGGACAACCTGGCTGAACTGGCACGGCATCAGGCCGTGGTACTGCACGAAAATGAGCAGACTTTTGGCATCTGGCATTTGCGCAACGCTGAACGAAAAGAAATGGTCAAAGTCCGCGCTCGCATGAGCACCAATGACGGCGATGTAGCGCTGCGTTGGGCACTGGAGGGTTATGGTTTGCTGCTGCGTTCTGAATGGAGTGTTGAGCCTTTGCTGGCAAAGGGCGACTTGCAGATCGTGCTGCCAGATTGGTACGAGCCGGCCGACATCTATGCCGTCTTTCCCACCCGCGATCAGTTATCCGCCAAAACCCGTGCCTTCATTGATTTTATAGTGGAGCGTCTGGCATCATTTGCCGATGACACCCACTCCTTATAAAAAATCTACGGCTGGCGCAACAACCTGGCCATTTCAACGGCCGGCGCAAGGCCGGCCTCTGCCCCACTCAGGGTAATGCCGCAATCGGTTCTGCTTCCCTTTGAACCTGACCGACGCCCAGATAGGTGAACAGATCCTTCGGATCGGCCAGTTCAGGCACCAGCGAAATGGGTTGCATCAGGCCCAGCTTTTGAGCCGTGTCCCGCATATAGACCAGCGCCGAGAAATCTTCCAGCGCGAAACCGACCGAATCAAACAGGGTAATCTGTGTATCGGTCTCACGGCCTTTGGCCTGACCCTGAAAGACCTGCCACAAGTGCCGCACAGGAAAGTCTGCGTCTACATTCTGCAATTCGCCTTCTACCCTGGTTTGCGGCTCGAATTCAACAAACACGGTGGCCAGGGACAGGATGTCGGGATGCAGTTCGGTTTTACCCGGGCAATCGCCGCCAACCGCATTGATATGCATGCCTGGCTTGATCATCTCGGGGGTCAGAATATGTGCCCGCGAGTACTCGGCGGTCACCGTTGTCACAATGTCAGCGTCCCGAACGGCGTCGGCCACACTGTCAGCAATGTCAACTGTCATACCGGTGTGGCGCAGATTATCGGCCAGCTTTTGTGACGCGGCACGATCAATATCGTAAACGCTCAGGTGTTCGATTCCCAGCAGGTAATGAAAGGCCAGCGCCTGAAATTCGCTTTGACAGCCATTGCCGATCAGAGCCATCCGGCGGCTGTTGCTGCGCGCCAGGTACTTTGCCGCCAATGCAGACATGGCAGCAGTCCGAAGCGCGGTCGTCAGCGTCAATTCGCAAATAACCTCGGGTTTGCCAGTGCTGTTGTCAACCAGTGCGCCAAATGCCAGCACTGTGGACAAACCTTCCTGAGGGTTGTGCGGATGACAATTGACATACTTGAACGAATAATTCTGTTTGTCTGCAATGGGCATCAATTCCATCACGCCATCCTGCACATATTTGGCAACCCGGGAGGACTTGTCAAATTCATTCCAGCGCAAATAGTCTGACAGAATATAGTTCATCACGCCGTCAAGCGTCTGCTTCATGCCCTGCCGCTGCACGATGCGGGCCACGTCCTGAGGACGGATCAGCCCGGTATTCAGATTGGTTTGTATCAGATTACTCATGGTTATCTCCGTTTAATGCTATGCCGGCGCCAATAACGAGAGGCAATGCCAGGGGACGCTCGTGCGTCCTGACCCAGCCCGCCCCGCCCTGCTCATCCTGTCACCAACAGCCCTGGCTATCGGGTGAACTTTTCAGCAGACCGTCTTCAAAAAAAGGCCAAACTGAACCGGGTAACGTTCTGTGCCGACACTGTAGTTATGGTTGTGTCTTTGTTATTTAAGTTTGCCGCATTCGCGCGGCAAAGCATATCGGCAATTTTGCACACTTTTGGCCATTCTTTTGCCATAATGGCAATATAAACTGCCTGAATGAGCAAATAATGGATTCGACTGACCAAGCACTCATCTCCTTGTTACGCCAGAATGCCCGATATACAGTGGCTGATCTGGCAAAAAAACTCGGTGTTTCACGCGGCACCATACGCAACCGCATGCTGCGGCTGGAAGATGGCGGCGTCATCGTCGGCTACACGGTGCAATTGCGTCCGGACACGCAGACCCAGACCATCCGCGCATGGATGAGCATTGCCATTGAAGGGAACATGAGCCGTCAGGTGATCGCCAGCCTGCTGGGCGAACCCTGCATCGTGGCCTTGCATGACACCAACGGTCGCTGGGACCTGCTGGCAGAGCTGGAAGCCGGTTCACTGGCCGACCTGGGTCAGGCGCTGGAACGAATCCGCCTGATCCGCAATATCAGCAACTCCGAAACCAGCATCCATCTGAAAAGCTATCGGTAGCGCCGGCGGACACCGTTGCACATTGCCATTGCACTGCGCCGCTGACACGACATATTGAATATTGCCGCTACCGCTGCTCCCTAACCGTGGAGGGTTGGCGAATAGGAATGCCAGGCAGTCAGTGATTGAATCACACTGCCAATCTGCAATAGCCGCCGCTCGTCTTGCGGTTTGCCCACCAGCTGCGCACTTACCGGCATATTGCCCGGGTCAAAGCCGGCCGGCAACGCCAGCGCACAGCCGCCGGTCCAGTTGGCAAGGCGCGTGAAGAATGCCGGGCTCGTATCCTCATCCAGGTCCGCCAGTAACGGCGCAATCGCGGGCACCGTGGGAATCATGAACGCATCCTTATCCGCCATCCAGGCCTGCCATGTGCTTATGGCCGCCTGATGCGCGTCCAGCAGCTCTTCATATTGCGTTTGTGAAACCGCCTTGCCGGCAAGCATCCGCCTGCGAACAAACGGGTCCATGGGCGCATCGTGGTCCTGCACCAGGGCGCCATGCAAACGCCAGGCGCAGGCCGCCATCAGCAGACTGCTTTGCTCAAAAACCGTGTTAAACGATAGCGGCGGCCGCTCCCGCACAATATTGGCCCCGGCCATTTCCGCCATGCGCACCATGTCGCGCACACCCAGCCGTACAGAACGCTGCACATCGGTATCGTATTGCTCGTCGGCCATGACGCCCAGTGTCATGCCATCCAGCCCACTGCCATCATCCAGCAGCCGATGACATGACTCATCCAGCACTTCGCCCGGTTCACAGGTAAGTGCCCGGTACAAAATGGCGGCGTCATCGGCAGTATGCGTAATCGGCCCAACGCTATCGAGCATGGTCGCCAGGGGCAGAATGCCGCTCATATCCGTCTGTCCGGCGGTCATTTTCAAACCTGTCAGACTGCAGAAAGCCGCAGGGATCCGCACCGAGCCGCCTGTATCAGTGCCAATGGCGCAGGGCACCAGACCGGCAGCCACGGCGACAGCCGAACCACTGGAAGAGCCGCCCGGCGCGCGGGCGCGATTGGCATCCCAGGGATTGTGGGGCGTACCCAGATGTGCATTGGTACCCCAGCCGCCAAAGGCAAATTCCACTGTCTGGGTCTTGCCTATCACAATCGCACCCTGCGCCTGCAACCGTTGCACCAGCACCGCCGTCTGGCTACTGGCCTGGTCGTCGTGTACGGCAGATCCCCCTGTGGTTACGGCGCCGGCAATATCAATCAGATCCTTAATCGCCACAGGAATACCATCAAGCAACCCCAGCGACTGCCCCGCTTTTCGCCGGGCGTCAGAGGCCTTGGCATCCCTTATCGCCTGTTCGCCGAACACGACCGCAAAGGCATTGAGCTGTGGATTGTATTTTTCAATACGCCTGAGAAAAAATGTGGTCAACAGCTCCGACGTCAGACCTTGCCCGCTCAGTTGGCTGGCCAGTCTGGCAACTGTGGCAAAAGCGTAATGTTCCATGGTGTGTCTTCACCTGCGTAGAGTCGTAAAAAATAAATAGCGTGAATGAACAGAGTCAATATAATCAAAGCAATAACCATGCCACCGCTTCGGCCCTGCCGTTGCATCCGGCTTTGTCGGTACGTAGAACACGATCCCTGCAAGACAAGCGCATGTGTTCGTCATGGGTTGCGGCACGTCCAGGGGCATTTGCCTATCGGCTTTCTTATCGCCCTTTTCTGTCGCTCTTTCCTATCGGCTTTTCTGGTTCACGTGTACTGATGCTGGCTGGAAAATCATGATTCCGTCCTTTTCCCGGCACCGTCTGATCCGCTTCAGTGTACGCCGGCCCCTTATACACCTCATTGATTTTCAATTGTCATAACCATCTTCTGCCAGTTGCGCGCATATTCGTTTATATTCTAATCATCTTTGTCATTCAGCCAGTTGTCATCTTCAAACTGTGTCTGTCTCATGCATGTCACCGACTTCGCGCCGCTGCATTGCAGTCGTCGGCCCATGCACCCATTGCCACCCAGCCAAGGAGCTCAGTATGAAACCAGCCGTTCCCGCTACGTTGCGCTTGTCATTCCTCCCCGTGTCGTTCGCATACTGGTCCATCAAGCATCTGCAGTGGCGCAGCACGATTGCCAATATTATGATGGCAATCGTTATTGTCAGCGGTTTTCATGTGGCCACGGCACAGGCACAGACGACCACCATGTCGCCGGGGGACAAAGCACCCGCTGCCCGGAACGTTACCACCGAGACACTTCTTGAGGGGCTGGAGCATCCCTGGTCGATGGTCTTCTTGCCGGACAATGCGGGCATGCTCATTACCGAGCGCAGCGGCCGTCTCAACTATTGGAAGCCGGGCAGCGACAAGCCGGCCGTGATCAACGGCAGTCCCAAGGTCTGGGCCAGCGGCCAGGGCGGGCTGCTGGATGTGGTCCTGGCGCCGGATTTTGCCAAAACCCGTCATATTTATCTGAGTTATGCCGAAGAAGGTAAAGACGGTAAGGCAGGCACGGCTGTCGGCTTCGGGCGTCTGTCCGAGGACAACACCAGGCTGGAAAACTTCCAGGTCGTTTTCCGCCAGGAGCCCAAGCTTTCTGTGGGCAACCATTTCGGCTCGCGCATCATCTTCGATCGCAAGGGCTATATGTTCATTGCGCTGGGCGAGAACAATATACGCCCCACTTCCCAGGACCTGGATAAACTGCAAGGCAAGATTGTGCGGCTGTTCCCTGACGGACGCATTCCTCAGGACAATCCATTCGTGGGCAAACAGGGCGTGCGCCCCGAGATCTGGTCTTACGGACATCGCAATCAGCAGGGCGCTGCACTCAATCCCTGGACCGGCGCCTTATGGACCAATGAACATGGCCCGCGCGGCGGAGATGAGGTCAATATTCCCGAGCCTGGCAAGAACTATGGCTGGCCGCTGGCCACCTACGGTATCAATTACTCCGGGCTGCCGATTCCCGAAGCCAAGGGCACCGATGGCGCCGGGCTGACGCAACCCATTTACGCCTGGAAAGTATCACCGGCAATCAGCGGCATGGCCTTTTACGACCACGACCGTTTTGCGCCATGGAAGCAATCTGTGTTTATCGGCGCGCTGGCGCAGCAACGCCTGCTGAACCTGAAAGTCGATGGCAGCACCCTTAAGGACGAGCAGGTGATATTCGAAGGCGAACGCATTCGCGATGTGAAAGTGGGTCCCGATGGCTACGTCTATGTCCTGACCGATACCGGCGACGGCAAGCTGATTCGACTCGGTCTGCAAAACTGAACCAGCGCGCGTGCTCATGGCGGGCAAGGTAGCACCGGCCGCCACATGGGTCACGCAGGCCTGACTGCCGTGCCGCTGCTGCTGCCTCAGCTCAGAGTGCAATAAGGCCCGTTCAGTGCAATCGGCCCATTGCGGCCCCTTGCGCCCGTCTGACCTTGTCCGAAAAAAACCAGGCCCGCCACAACATTGCGCTGCGGCGGGCCTGGTTCATTGCCTTCAATTGTCTGCTACGGCAGGATCAATACAGAACCCGCGCCTTGATGGTGCCGGTAATCGCCTTGAGCTGCTCCAGCGCCTTGTCCACATCTGGCGTTTCCACATCGATGACCACATAGCCATTTTGCGGATCGGTCTGCAGGTACTGACCCACAATATTGACCCCATCCTGCTGGAACACCTGGTTGATCGCCGTAAGCACGCCAGGACGGTTCTCGTGAATATGCAGGAAACGACGGGCGCTCTTGTTTTCCGGCAGCGACACTTCCGGAAAGTTCACGGCGGACAGCGTAGACCCATTGTCAGAGTATTTGACCAGCTTGCTGGCCACTTCGATGCCAATATTCTCCTGGGCTTCGGAAGTGGAACCACCGATATGCGGCGTCAGGATCACGTTATCGAACTTGCGCAACGGAGAAACAAACTCTTCATTGTTCGACTTGGGCTCTGACGGGAAGACGTCAATGGCCGCGCCGGCCAGGCGTTTTTCTTCAAGCGCCAGGGCCAGTGCGTCGATATCGACCACCGTACCGCGCGACGCATTGATAAGATGCGCGCCCACCTTCATTTGCGCAATGCGTTCTGCGCTCATCAGGTTCTTGGTGCTGGCATTTTCAGGAACGTGCAACGAAACCACATCTGCAATATTCAGCAGATCGGTAAGCGAACTAACTGCGCGGGCATTGCCCAGCGGCAGTTTGCTTTCTACGTCATAGAAATAGATTTCCATGCCCAGCGCTTCAGCCAGAACCGACAGCTGTGTGCCGATGTGGCCGTAACCGATAATCCCTAGCTTCTTGCCACGCACCTCGTGGCTGCCCGCTGCCGATTTAACCCATTCACCTCGATGCACTTCGGCATTGGCGGCCGGCACGCGGCGCATCAGCAGAATAAGTTCGGCCAGCACCAGTTCTGCGACAGACCGGGTATTGGAAAAGGGTGCGTTAAAGACAGGAATACCCAGCTTTTTGGCCGCCTGCAGGTCCACCTGGTTGGTGCCGATACAGAAACAGCCAACACCGACCAGTTTCCTGGCCGACTGCAACACATCTGCACTCAGTTGGGTGCGCGAGCGGATCCCTACGAAATGTGCATCGGCAACGGCTTGCTTGAGCTGATCGCCTTCCAATGCTTTCTTGTGATAGTCGATATTGCTGTAGCCCGATGCATGCAGCACATCCAGCGCATTCTGATGAACGCCTTCGAGCAATACAATTTTGATCTTGTTCTTATCAAGGGACACTTTTTCCATGGGTTTCTTCGCTTAGACAGTTGGGTGTGGGGGAGATTTATTGTATCGAAATGTGCTGGTGGCGTCTTGCAAAGCCACCGAACAGTTCAAATGTACCGCTTGCTTACTTAAACAGAGGTTAATTTTTTCATGTCGTCATGAATTGCCCGCATGAAAAAAGCGCCTTGCGTGACAGCTGCAAGGCGCTTTTAGGTCCCGGCCGAAGCCGGGATGACAACAGATGACCTGTCCGCTTATTCGGCAGCAGGCGGCTCTTCGTCGGTGTTGGTACCCAAAGGTGCAAACACGTTGTCCAGCGTAACCGGAGCAGACTCCTCGAAAGGATTCTCCTGGGCACGCACGGCAGCGCGTTCAGCACGTTCGCTTTCCTCTTTGGCTTTGCGAGCCAGGTGGAAAGACATACCGGTTCCGGCAGGAATCAGACGTCCCACGATCACGTTTTCTTTCAGACCGCGCAGATCATCACGTTTACCCATGATGGCCGCTTCGGTCAGCACCCTTGTGGTTTCCTGGAAGGAAGCCGCAGAGATGAACGAGTCGGTAGACAGCGATGCCTTGGTAATACCCAGCAGGATATTGTCGTAGGTCGCCGGAATCTTGTTGTCGGCAACCACACGATCATTCTCGTTGAGCAATTCGGCACGTTCAACCTGTTCACCCGTGATGAACGAGGTATCGCCCGCATCCACGATGTTCACACGACGCAACATCTGACGCACGATCACTTCAATGTGCTTGTCATTGATCTTCACGCCCTGCAGACGGTACACGTCCTGAACTTCGTTGACGATGTAGATTGCCAGCTTCTCGATGCCCTGCAGACGCAGAATATCGTGAGGATCAGCCGGACCGTCCACAATCATCTCACCCTGGTTGACCACCTGGCCGTCGTGTACCAGCACCTGTTTCTCTTTCGGAATCAGGAACTCATGCACCGTACCATCGGTCTCGGTAATGACCAGACGCTGTTTACCCTTGGTATCCTTACCAAACGACACCGTACCTGTGACATCTGCCAGCATACCGGCGTCTTTCGGTGAACGGGCCTCGAACAGCTCGGCCACGCGAGGCAGACCCCCGGTAATATCGCGGGTTTTCTGTGACTCTTGTGGAATACGAGCCAGAATCTCACCAATATTGACCTGCTGTCCGTCACGCACGGTAATCAGTGCACCAACCGGGAATGAAATATTCACGGAGTGGTCGGTACCGGCAATTTTCACCTCTTCACCTGCGTCATTGATCAGCTTGATCTGAGGACGCATCAGCGTTTTACCGCCACGTGTTTTCGGTGTAATAACCACCAGTGTGGACAGACCGGTTACATCATCAACCTGTCTGGCAACGGTCTGACCCTCTTCGATATTTTCGAAGCGGACCTCACCCGAGTATTCGGACACGATCGGACGGGTCAGCGGATCCCATGAAGCCAGGCGTGTACCGGCTTTCACGGTATCGTTATCGCCCACCAGCACGGTTGCACCGTAAGGAATCTTGTGACGTTCACGTTCACGGTTGCTATCGTCGAAAATCACGATTTCACCGGAACGGGAAATGGCTACACGTTCGCCTTTCGCATTAGTCACATACCGCATGGAACCGGCAAAGCCAACCGTACCGGCAGACTTGGTTTCAACCGAAGAGGCCATGGCTGCACGTGAGGCCGCACCACCAATGTGGAACGTACGCATGGTCAGCTGGGTACCCGGCTCACCAATGGACTGCGCCGCAATCACACCCACGGCTTCACCCGTGTTGACCATATTGCCGCGACCCAGGTCACGACCATAGCAGTGTGCGCAAAGCCCGTGACGGGTTTCGCAGGTCAGTGGTGTACGGATCTTGACCTCATCCACGCCAATGCGATCGATCAGCTCTACCGCATCTTCATCCAGCAGAGTGCCGGCAGCAATCGCCGTTTCCTGCGTATCAGGATTGACGATATCAGCAGCCGCCACACGACCCAGAATACGGTCATGCAACGGTTCAATGACCTCACCACCTTCAACCAGAGCTTTCATCAGATAGCCGTTGCTTGTTCCGCAATCGGTTTCAGTGATGACCAGATCCTGGGTCACGTCAACCAGACGACGGGTCAGGTAACCTGAGTTCGCGGTTTTCAGCGCGGTATCGGCCAGACCTTTACGCGCACCGTGAGTGGAGATGAAGTACTGCAGTACGTTCAGGCCTTCACGGAAGTTCGCGGTAATCGGCGTTTCGATGATCGAGCCATCGGGCTTGGCCATCAGGCCACGCATACCGGCCAGCTGACGAATCTGCGCTGCCGAACCACGGGCGCCGGAGTCGGCCATCATGTAAATGGAGTTGAACGATTCCTGGCGGGCATTTTCGCCCAGACGGGTTACAACCGGCTCTGTCGCCAGCTGCTCCATCATGGCCTTGCCCACTTTGTCACCGGCCTTGCCCCAGATATCGACCACGTTGTTATACCGTTCCTGCGAAGTCACCAGACCTGACGAATACTGCTTGTCGATCTCTTTGACTTCATTGCTGGCCTGCGTCAGAATTTCTTCCTTCACAGTTGGGATAACCATATCGCCCATGGCAATTGAAATACCACCACGAGTGGCCAGACGGAAACCGGACTGCATCAGCTTGTCGGCAAAAATCACCGTATCACGCAAACCGCAACGACGGAATGACTGGTTGATCAGGCGTGAAATTTCTTTCTTTTTCAGGGCACGGTTCAGCACGCTGAACGGCAGCCCGTTAGGCAAAATTTCCGACAGGATCGCACGGCCAACAGTCGTTTCAAAACGGCGCAGTACAGGCTGCCATTCGCCCTGGTCGTCTTTCTCGTATTCGTTCAGACGTACAGTCACCCGCGATTGCAGCTCGACTTCACGATTGTCATAGGCACGAATCAGCTCTGCCAGATCGGCAAAGAACAGACCTTCGCCCTTGCCATTGATCCGCTCGCGGGTCGCATAGTACAGACCCAGCACGATATCCTGAGAAGGCACAATGGAAGGCTCGCCACTGGCCGGAAACAGGATGTTGTTGGACGCCAGCATCAGGGTGCGGGCTTCCAGCTGTGCTTCGAGCGACAGGGGCACGTGAACCGCCATCTGGTCACCGTCAAAGTCAGCGTTAAAGGCTGCACACACCAGGGGGTGCAACTGAATCGCCTTACCTTCGATCAGGACCGGTTCGAATGCCTGAATACCCAAACGGTGCAACGTAGGTGCACGGTTGAGCATGACAGGGTGTTCGCGAATCACTTCTTCCAGGATATCCCAGACCACAGGCTCGTGCGCTTCAACCAGTTTTTTCGCGGCCTTGATCGTGGTCGCCAGACCCATAATCTCAAGACGGTTGAAAATAAACGGCTTGAACAGTTCCAGCGCCATCAGCTTGGGCAGACCGCATTGGTGCAGTTTGAGCTGCGGACCCACCACGATCACGGAACGACCAGAGTAGTCCACACGTTTGCCCAGCAAGTTCTGACGGAACCGACCGCTTTTACCCTTGATCATATCGGCCAGGGACTTGAGCTGACGCTTGTTGGCGCCAGTCATGGCCTTGCCGCGACGACCGTTATCCAGCAGCGAGTCAACCGATTCCTGCAGCATCCGTTTTTCATTACGCAGAATGATGTCTGGTGCCTTCAGTTCGATCAGACGCTTGAGCCGGTTATTACGGTTAATCACGCGACGGTACAGGTCATTCAGGTCTGAGGTCGCAAAGCGGCCGCCATCCAGTGGTACCAACGGACGCAAGTCCGGCGGCAGCACGGGCAGCACTTCCATGACCATCCAGTCCGGTTTGATACCGGATTTCTGGAAGCCTTCAATCACTTTCAGACGCTTGGAGATCTTTTTGATCTTGGCATCGGAGCTGGTCGCTTTCAGTTCGGCACGCAAAGACTCTGCTTCACGATCAATATCGATCGTGCGCAGCAGTTCCCGCACAGCTTCCGCACCCATCAGGGCTGTGAAGTCGTCGCCGTACTCTTCGGTCTTGGCCAGGAAATCGTCGTCGGACATGATCTGACCGCGCTTGAGCGGCGTCATGCCAGGCTCGATCACGCACCATGCTTCAAAGTACAGCACGCGTTCGATATCGCGCAGGGTCATGTCCAGCACCATACCCAGACGGGATGGCAGGCTTTTCAGGAACCAGATGTGCGCAACCGGGCTGGCCAGTTCAATGTGACCCATGCGTTCACGACGCACTTTGGTCACCGTCACTTCAACGCCGCATTTTTCGCAGATCACGCCACGGTGTTTCAGCCGCTTGTATTTACCGCAAAGACATTCGTAATCCTTGATAGGGCCAAAGATCTTGGCGCAGAACAAACCATCACGTTCCGGCTTGAATGTCCGATAGTTGATGGTTTCTGGCTTTTTAACTTCGCCATAGGACCATGAACGGATTTTTTCAGGAGAGGCAATCCCAATCTTGATGGCATCGAACTGCTCATCCGGGGAAATCTGTTTGAATAAACCTAGTAATCCCTTCATTCTTTACGCTCCAAATCCATGTCCAGTGACAGAGAACGAATCTCTTTCACCAGCACGTTGAACGACTCAGGCATACCTGCGTCGATGACGTGATCGCCCTTAACAATGTTCTCATACACTTTGGTACGGCCAGCAATGTCATCCGATTTAACGGTCAGCATTTCCTGCAGCGTATACGAAGCACCATAGGCCTCAAGTGCCCACACCTCCATCTCACCGAAGCGCTGGCCACCAAACTGGGCTTTACCACCCAATGGCTGCTGCGTAACGAGAGAGTAAGGACCAGTAGAACGTGCATGCATCTTGTCGTCGACCAGGTGATGCAGTTTCAGGTAATGCATGTAGCCGATAGTAACGGGACGCTCAAAGCGCTCGCCCGTACGACCGTCGAACAGGTAAGCCTGGGTGCGAGAGTCGGTCAGTTGCAGACGTTCTTTCACATCATCAGGATAGGCCAGCTCCAGCATACTGGTAATTTCTTCCTCGGTAGCGCCGTCAAATACCGGCGTTGCCAGTGGCACGCCGTTGCGCAGGTTGCGTGCCATTTCGATGATCTCGTCATCGGTCAGGGTATCAATCTGTGCCTTGGCGCCAGTGGTGTTGTACACCTTGTTCAGGTACTCGCGGATCTGTCCCACCTGAACCGAGCGCTCATCTTTCATGAGATCGGCAATCCGGTGGCCCACACCCTTGGCAGCCCAGCCCAGATGCACTTCAAGCACCTGGCCCACGTTCATCCGTGATGGCACACCCAGCGGGTTCAACACGATGTCGGCAGGCGTACCGTCAGCCATATGAGGCATATCTTCCACAGGTGTAATACGCGATACCACACCCTTGTTACCGTGACGGCCGGCCATTTTGTCACCCGGCTGCAGACGACGTTTCACGGCCAGATAGACCTTGATCATCTTGAGCACGCCCGGTGGCAGTTCATCACCCTGAGTCAGTTTCTTGCGCTTCTCTTCGAAGGCCAGATCAAACTCGTGGCGTTTCTGCTCGACCGACTCCTTGGTCTGCTCCAGGGCCACTGCGGCGCCTTCGTCAGACAGACGGATATCGAACCAGTGCCAGCGCTCTACGCCGTCCAGGTATTCTTCGGTAATGACCGATCCTTTAGGCAGACGGTTCGGGCCGCCGTTCACAGTCTTGCCCAGCAGCAGCTTGCGGATACGATCGAAAGTGTCGTTCTCAACAATACGCAGCTGGTCATTCAGATCCTGACGGTAGCGGCTCAGCTCATCATTAATGATGGCCTCGGCACGCTTGTCGCGAGGCACGCCTTCACGGGTAAAGACCTGAACGTCGATCACGGTGCCGACCATGCCTGAAGGCACGCGCAGCGAAGTGTCTTTTACGTCAGAAGCTTTTTCACCGAAAATCGCACGCAGCAGTTTTTCTTCCGGTGTCAGCTGGGTCTCGCCTTTTGGCGTGACTTTACCGACCAGTACGTCATCGGCGCGTACTTCCGCACCAATATGCACAATACCAGACTCGTCAAGACGGTTCAGCTGGGTTTCTGCCAGGTTGCTGATGTCGCGTGTGATTTCCTCGTTACCGAGTTTGGTATCACGGGCAACGACGGTCAGCTCTTCAATATGAATAGACGTATAACGGTCATCAGCCACAACTTTTTCGGAGATCAGGATCGAATCCTCGAAGTTGTAGCCATTCCATGGCATGAACGCGATCAGCATGTTCTGACCCAGAGCCAGTTCGCCCAAATCAGTGGACGCACCATCGGCCAGCACATCGCCACGGGCAACGTGATCACCACGTTTGACGATAGGGCGCTGGTTGATGTTGGTGTTCTGGTTAGAACGCGTGTACTTGATCAGGTTGTAGATATCCACACCGACTTCACCGGCCTGGTTCTCGTCATCATTAACTCGAATCACCACGCGATCGGCGTCGACATGATCAACGATACCACCCCGTGTCGCCTGCACTGTCGTGCCCGAGTCAACCGCCACGGTACGTTCAATACCGGTACCAACCAGCGGTTTTTCAGGACGCAGACAAGGAACAGCCTGACGTTGCATGTTGGCGCCCATCAGCGCCCTGTTCGCATCGTCGTGTTCCAGGAACGGAATCAGCGAGGCCGCTACCGAAACGATCTGCGATGGCGCCACGTCCATGTAGTGCACGTTTTCAGGCGCAGTCAGCATGGTTTCACCCGCTTCACGGCAGGCGATCAGGTCATCCTGGAAGCGACCTTCTTCGTCCAGCACCGCGTTGGCCTGGGCGATCACATAGTTGCTTTCCTCAATCGCCGACAGATACTCGATCTGGTCACTAACCTTGCCGTCGATAATCTTGCGGTACGGTGTTTCCAGGAAGCCGTAGTCATTCAGACGGGCATACAGCGCCATGGAGTTGATCAGACCGATGTTCGGGCCCTCAGGCGTTTCGATCGGGCATACACGACCATAGTGCGTCGGATGCACGTCCCGCACCTCAAAGCCGGCGCGTTCACGCGTCAGACCACCTGGGCCCAATGCAGAAACACGACGCTTGTGGGTAATTTCAGACAGCGGATTGGTCTGGTCCATGAACTGCGACAGCTGGCTTGAACCGAAGAACTCCTTGATTGCAGCCGAAATAGGCTTGGAGTTGATCAGATCATGCGGCATCAGGTTATCGGCTTCAGCCTGACCCAGACGCTCTTTGACGGCACGCTCTACGCGCACCAGACCAGCGCGGAACTGGTTCTCTGCCAGCTCGCCCACACAACGCACGCGACGGTTACCCAGGTGATCGATATCGTCGATCACGCCCTGGCCGTTACGCAGCGCAACCAGTACCTTGATGGTTTCCAGAATGTCTTCGTCGGTCAGGGTCATCGGACCGGTGATATCGTCACCACGGCCCAGACGGCTGTTGACTTTCATCCGGCCCACGCGAGACAGATCGTAAGACTCTTCGCTGTAGAACAGGCGCTGGAACAATGCCTCGACCGCTTCTTCGGTCGGTGGTTCGCCAGGACGCATCATGCGGTAGATCGCTACGCGGGCAGCCATCTGATCTGCCGTCTCATCGGTGCGCAGGGTCAGTGAAATAAACGCGCCACGATCCAGTTCATTGGTGAAAATGGTCTGGATTTCATGTACGTTGGCATCACGGATCTTGACCAGCAGGGACTCTGTGATCTCATCATTGGCATTGGCGATCACTTCGCCGGTATCCGCACTGATCACATTCTTGGCCAGCACACGGCCCACCAGATAGTCTTCTGGCACGGAAATGCGTTCGATCTTGGCGTTGGCCAGTTCGCGCAGGTGCTTGCTGTTGATACGCTTGTCTTTTTCGACCAGCACAGTGCCGTTCTTGTCGGTAATATCGAAACGGGCCACTTCGCCCTTCCAGCGCTCAGGCACCATCTGCATCAGCGCGCCTTCGGATTTGATATCAAAATGATCAAATTCGTAGAAATGCGCCAGAATGGTTTCCGGTGTCAGGCCAATGGCCTTGAGCAGGATGGTTACGGGCATCTTGCGGCGACGGTCGATACGGAAGAACAGCACGTCCTTCGGATCGAACTCAAAGTCAAGCCAGGAGCCACGGTAAGGAATAACGCGGGCAGAAAACAACAATTTGCCCGAGCTGTGCGTTTTACCACGATCGTGTTCAAAGAACACGCCGGGAGAACGATGCAGTTGTGATACGATTACACGCTCTGTACCGTTGATAACGAAAGAACCGGTGTCAGTCATCAGGGGAATTTCACCCATGTAGACTTCCTGTTCCTTGATCTCTTTAACGGTAGGTTTGCTGACTTCACGGTCCATCAGAACCAGTTTGACTTTGGCACGCAGCGGTGAGGCAAAGGTCAGTCCACGCAACTGACACTCTTTGACATCAAACACCGGCTCGCCCAGCATATAGCTGTCGAACTCCAGCCTCGCCATGCCGTTGTGGCTGACGATAGGGAAAATGGATTTAAACGCCGCTTGCAGACCTTCGTCTTTGCGCTGGCTTGAAAAAACCGACTGTTGCAGAAAAGTACGGTAGGAATGTAATTGTGTAGCTAACAGATAAGGTACGTCCTGGACATCTTCGCGTTTTGCGAAGCTTTTACGGATACGCTTTCGTTCTGTGTACGAGTAAGGCATGAGCACTCCGACTCGAGAGGGTTGTAAGAATTATGGGGTTGTCCATAATCCATGGGGTTTTACGACTCCACGAAAAACGCCTTCTTTCAATTTATTCTGCCGGCAAGACAGTGAAAAGGTCGTCTTTCCTAGAAACGCAAAAACCCGGAGGTGGCTAAAGCCACTCCGGGTATCATCGTTAGATGATTACTTGAGTTCAGCTTTAGCGCCAGCGTCTTCAAGTTTTTTCTTCGCTTCTTCAGCTTCAGCTTTAGAAACGCCTTCTTTAACTGGTTTTGGTGCACCGTCAACCAGATCTTTCGCTTCTTTCAGGCCAAGACCTGTCAGTTCGCGAACGG
>JAFAEO010000027.1 GCA_023423975.1 Pseudomonadota bacterium | reverse complement strand
GGCCCCCCCGGCGCGGGCTCTTCGCCTATCTGATTATTGCGATTGTCATGGCGTTGCTGTTTTTGCGTTTGCCCACTTCCTTTTTGCCGCCCGAAGACCAGGGAGCTGTGCGGCTGCAAATCACCTTGCCCGCCGGGGCCACAGACGCGCGGCTGCAGCCAATCATGCGACAAATCGAGCAGTATTTTCTGAAACAGCCGGATGTACGCAGCATTACCAGCATAACCGGCCGAAGCGGCGACCAAAGCTCGGCGCGCGCCTACGTGATGCTCAAAGACTGGAGTTTACGGCCCTTGCCGAAACAATCATCTGCAGCCATCGCCAGAAAGGCCACCCGCGACCTGGCCCATATCCGCGATGCCCGGATTATTGCTACCCTGCCGCCTATTGTGCGCGGGTTGGGATCAAGCTCTGGATTTAACTTTTTTCTGCAGGACTTGAACGGTCTGGGCCACGAAGCGCTGGTACAGGCCAGCCGCGACGCATTGCGCTTGCTTGGCGAGCGTGGCGAATTGATGAACGTGCGCATTGATGCACCGGAAGATACCGCGCAGTTTGCAGTGAATATAGACGATGCCCGCGCCGGCGCCTTCAGTCTGGCTACCGATGCGATCGACAGTACCTTGTCGACAGCCATGGGCGGAACCTACGTGAATGATTTTCTGGATCGCGGCCGGGTCAAACGCGTGTATGTACAGGGCGATACACCATTTCGTATGCTGCCAAGCGATATCGATCAATGGCATGTGCGCAACACACTGGGCCAGATGGTGCCGTTTCCTGCTTTCTCCAGCACCAACTGGACCTTTGGCTCACCTGAACTGAGCCGCTACAACGGCAGTCCCAGTCTTGAGTTCCAGGGTGACGCGGCACCTGGCGTGAGTTCGGGCGCCGCCATGCTGGCGGTCGAAGAGGTATTGCAGCAAATGCCGGCAGGCATTGGTTTTGAATGGACAGGTGCGTCGCTGCAAGAGCGTATTTCGGGCGCGCAAGCTCCCCTGCTCTACGCTGTCTCCATTCTGTTTGTCTTTTTGTGTCTGGCGGCGTTGTACGAAAGCTGGTCCGTACCGTTCGCCATTATCCTGGTGGTGCCGCTGGGAATTGTCGGTGCACTTCTATTTACGGCATTGCGTGAATTGCACAATGATGTGTTCTTCCAGGTGGGGCTGTTGACCACCGTGGGGCTAACCTCAAAGAATGCCATCCTGATTGTCGAGTTTGCCAAACAGTTGCAGGAACGCGGACACGCGGTGCTTGAAGCCACGCTGATTGCAGTGCGCCAGCGTCTGCGTCCCATTCTGATGACTTCGCTGGCCTTTGGCTTCGGCGTGTTGCCATTGGCCATCGGCACCGGCGCTGGCGCGGGGGGCCGCCACGCGATCGGCACTGCCGTCCTGGGTGGGATGATCGTAGGGACTGCACTCAGCCTCTTTTTTGTGCCGCTGTTCTTTGTGCTGGTACGCAGCTTCAGGCGCAAACGGCATTTGCATGACGACTATCCTGGTGCGCACTCACCGGACAGCACCTCAGGCACAACTTCATGAACACTTTGACGAAACCACTACGCCGATCCATTGCACTTGTCATGCTGTTGCTGGGCTTGACTGCCTGCGTCAACCTTGCGCCGGACTACCATCAACCGGCAGCCCCGGTTGCCGGCGCCTGGCCCCAGAATCCGGCCGCGAACACCAGCCCTGTGCCATCTGCAGCAAACGATCTGGACTGGCTGACTTTTTTCACCGATGCACGCCTGCGTGACGTGGTTCAGCTTGGCTTGCGACATAACCGTGATTTGCGGATTGCCACCCTGAATATTGAGCGGGCCCGTGCGCAATATGGCATTGCCCGTGCAGACGGATTGCCAGCCATCGGCGTTGATGCACAGTCCAGCCGCAGCCGCACACCGGCCAGTGTGGCCAATTCCGGTGAAACCACCTTGTCATCGCGTTATAGCGTTGACCTGGGTCTGACCAGCTACGAAATTGATTTTTTCGGGAAGGTTCGTAACCTCAAGGCCGCAGCGCTGCAACGCTACCTGGCTGCGCAGGATGCCCGACGCAGCGCCCAGATCAGTCTGGTCAGTGAAATTGCCGCTGCCTGGCTGCAGCTTGAAGCAACAAGCCAGCAGCTTGCGCTGGCACGCAGTACGCTGGCAAATCAGCAGAAGTCGCATGATCTGATCCGTCGCAGCCATGCATTGGGCGCCGAATCGGGACTCACGCTGGCGCAATCGCAAACCACGGTCGATGCCGCCCGTCTCAAGGTTGCCGAATACGAAACCCAGCTGGCGCAGGATCAAAACGCCCTGACGCTGTTGACGGGCACGTCCGTTCCCGATTCCCTGTTACCTCCTGCCGATTTTGCACTGCAGAGACGTGCTGCAACGCGTCTGGTCATGCCGCCGGCGGGTCTGCCTTCCAGTGTGTTGCAACAGCGGCCGGATGTGTTGGCCGCCGAACATGATCTCATCGCCGCCCACGCGGATATCGGTGCAGCCAGAGCAGCCTTTTTCCCCAGCATTTCACTGCTGGGATCTGCGGGGACGGCCAGCAGCAGCCTTTCTGGTCTGTTTACTGGTGGCACGCTGGCCTGGAGCGTGGCCCCTTCACTGCGCTTGCCTATCTTCGATGGCGGCGCCAATCGCGCCAATCTGGATCTGACAAAAGCGCAAAAAGACATTCTGCTTGCCACTTACGAAAAGGCCATCCAGACGGCTTTTCGCGAAGTTGCCGATGCTTTGGCCGTGCGCACCACCATAGCGGCACGCTTGCAATCGCAGCAATCGCTGGTTGCCTCTACCTATCGCAGCTTCCAGTTGTCCAGCGCGCTGTTTACACGCGGTGGCGGGTCGGGTTTTCTGGAAGTGCTTGACGCCCAGCGGGCATACTATGCGGCGCAGCAGAATCTGATCACACTGCGGCTGCTTGAGCAATTGAACCGGCTGGCTCTATTTAAGACGCTGGGTGGCGGCTGGCAACCCATCGCAGTCACCCCCTCCACTACTACGCCGTCGCGCTGACCGCATCTGCACAACGGCTGTCTGTGCAGCCAAGCGTGCAAGGCAGGTAGCCCAAGGGGATTCTGAAGGTTTTCTGCTGCTTAAAAACATGCCGCCGTACAGCGCATTTTCCGGTACAGGCGCAGGGTCATCGCCCCAATAGTCTGATCGGGAGTGTTATAACAGTAAGGCTAGTTTCTTTCACGCAGTTACCTAAACAGGAGTCAGACATGGCGGTTGAAAAAGTACTTTATGTTGCACACGCAACGGCGACCGGTGGACGCGACGGACGTGCGGTTTCTTCAGACAATGTGCTGGACGTGAAACTGACCACACCGACAGAGCTGGGTGGCGCCGGCGGTACCGGTACCAATCCTGAACAGCTTTTTGCGGCCGGATACTCAGCCTGCTTTCTGGGCGCCTTCAAACTGGTCGCTTCGCGCGAAAAAGTCAAATTACCAGAAGATACTCGAATAGATGGCAGCGTGGGAATCGGGCCCATAGCCCAGGGTTTTGGCATCGAAGTCGAACTGAAAATTTCGGTACCAGGCGTGGAGCGCAGTATCGCTGAAGATCTGGTCAATAAGGCCCATGTGGTATGCCCCTATTCAAACGCAACTAGAGGCAATGTGGACGTGACCCTGACGGTGGTGTAATACGGCGGTGCGCTTCTCTACCCTGCCGCGTCGTCCATGTGATGCCGCGGCAGTTTCGCGTGATTAAAAATGACATTGCGCATGGCGGCGATTGCAGTGCCTGGCCGCAACAAACCGATGACCCGCCTCGATGGCCTGGCTCGTGACTGGGACAATTTAATATATGCAAAAGGCTGGCGTTTTGACGACCAATTCCGACGATCTGCTGACGTTTGTCACTGTCATCGACAGCGGCTCCATCAGTGCGGCGGCCGAACAACTGAGCCTGACACCATCTGCGGTCAGCCGGACCTTGTCCCGACTTGAACAGAGCCTGGAGACAACGTTGCTTAACCGCACCACCCGCCGCATGCATCTGACCGAAGAAGGTCGCTTCCTGCTGGAGCATGCCCGAATCATTATTGCGCGGATGCAGGCCATGCAGGAGACCCTTGCCACCCGGCGACAATCTCCGGCCGGACGGTTACGAATCAATGCGGCCTCGCCCTTTATGCGGCATATGATCGTGCCCTACATTGGCACATTTCGTCAGAACTATCCGCATATTCAATTACAGCTCAATACCCATGACCTCAATATTGATTTGCTGGAGCAAAGCACGGATGTTGCCATCCGGATTGGTGCCTTGCAAGATTCGACCCTGCACGCCCGCCCGCTGGGCGGCAGCGCGCTCAACCTGCTGGCCAGTCCCGATTATTTATCCCGTTGCGGCACGCCGCAGACAGTCGCAGCGCTGGACGAACATACGTTGCTGGGCTTTACGCAACCGGATAGTCTGAATCAGTGGCCCATTCGTCGCGCCGATGCTTCCGACAGACTGATCATTACACCAGGTGTGGCGGCCTCCAGTGGCGAAACGTTGCGTCAAATGGCGCTGGCTGGGCACGGCATTGCCTGCCTGTCTGAATTCATGACGTATGACGATATCCGCGATGGACGCCTGCTGCGGATTTTGCCTATGTTGACGGAAAAGCAGGTCCAGCCGATTCATGCGGTGTATTACCGAAACTCTTCGCTGGCCCTGCGGATTCAATGCTTCATCGATTTCATGCAGGAGACGTTGGCGACCCAGCCCTGGAACCGCCGGTAAACGCTTTGTTCGCTGCGCTGCCGGTCAGGGACGGATGATGGTTCTGATGCGACCGGAACGCATGCGCTGGCTCTGGCCGCCTTTAATAACAGAGGTTTTCTGGATCCGGCCGATGCCAGCAGCGCCCTGTCCGGTCAGCGGATTGACTGCATAATTGTTATAGCGGATCTCATAATGCAAATGCGCACCGGTCACCTTGCCGGTATCGCCCAAATGGCCAATGACTTCGCCTTTGTCAACGACCCGTCCCACCGCCAGGCGCGGGGCAAATTTCTGCAAATGCGCGTATAGCGTTTCATATCCCGAGCCATGCTCGACGATCACGGTATTGCCGTAACCGCCCTTGGCGCCCGCGAACGATATCTTGCCGCCCAGTGTCGTTTTGACCTGGGTGCCTACCGGCGCAACCAGGTCCACGCCCGCGTGAAAGCGCAACTGATTGTAGATGGGATGCATGCGCAAGCCAAAACGTGAGGAGACATAACTCTTGTCCAGCGGCGAGGACAAAAAGCCCATGATTTTCAGATCCAGTTTCAGAGACGGTCCGCAACCCTTGCTATTGCACCCTTTTGGCGGGTCCAGGTCATCGGCCAGCCCACGTATGGTTTTGACATCGGAATCGACAGTTGGCACGTCGGGCACCGTGTCCAGGTCCTCATCGGATTGGGCAAGCGCAGGCAGCGCGTGCATGGTGGCGGCAAGACAACCAAGCAGCATCAGCGTGGCCCTGCCGACCCGGCTCAGGATGGCGCGCATGAAAGGAAATGGGTTTGCATGTACATGAAAGTGCATTTTACTTATTTCAGCTCAATCGCAGCGCAAATCCGTGTATAGTTTTTGTTTCTACCACTTTCCAATTGCCCTGCGATGCCTGGATATACCTTTGTCGTGAGCGCCGTTGCCTTCGACGGCCTCTTTTGAGCCATGCTATCGGAAAAAATGCGCTGCAAATACCGCCCAATGTTCAGACTTACTGTCATCCTTTCTTTGCTTGCCGGCCTGAGCGCCTGCTCGGATCGGCAGGACGATGAACGTCTGCGACTGGCGCTGATGTCCGATTGCATGGTGACGCGTGCCTCCCTGTTGCTTAGCGGCAAATACGTCGACAAACAGGCGGTGGCGACCATTCAGCAGGAATGCCATGCGGCCTACGCCACGTTGATGCAGAACGTTTCGGCGAGACAGCTGCGTGATCAGCAAACCGAGGTATATGACAGCTTTCAGCGGGCGTACCGCATGAAATATTCGCTGCACGATGTCTTTGATAATCTGCCACCTGCGGCCAAAACCACATATGAAAAACTGGCAACTACGCTTTTCGGCCTGAAAAAAGAGGATCCCGGCTTATGAAAGATACCCGTGATCGCATGCGTTTAATAAAATATCTGATTGCCGTGCTGTTCGTGCTGATTGCGCTGGCGTACCTGTGGACCAGTCTGAATCGTCCCCACGAGACTGTTGGCGACTATTCGCAGTTCGACAAGGAACGGGCTATTATTGCCTGCATGACCGCCGAGTACGCAACCAATTACATGGACGATCCGGCAGAGACAGATATGTTTCCCGAGTGTGAAGCGCGCTTCAAAAAGCTCAAGGCGACATTGCCTTACGCCGAATATGTTCGTATCCAGCAGACCCCGGTGTCTGCCGAGACCGGTCCGGTGCACATGCAGCCCTACGAAGTGTTTCTACAGATTATGACTGGCATGGATCGCTGATTCTGCTGCCCTTATGCTTATTGATAATTGTTCCAAAGGATGTGCTTGAAAAATGCAAAAGAACAAAAGAAAAACAATGATCGGCCTGGCTCTTGCAAGCCTGACTGCCGGTTCGCTAGTCGTGGCCGCGCCCCAGGCGCGTGCCGATGAAAGCAAATGGCCCGAACATCCGCTCAAGCTGATTGTACCGTTCGGCCCAGGTTCCACGCCCGACCAGATCGCGCGTATTATTGCCGGAAGCGCCGAGAAAAAACTGGGCCAGACGATCGTGATTGAAAATAAAGCCGGCGCGGGCGGCAATATTGGTACGAACCAGGTGGCTAAAGCCAAACCTGACGGCTATACCTTTGGTATTTCCATTACCGGTCCGCTGGTGAATAACCAGTTTATTTACAATAACTTGCCTTACGACCCTGAAAAAGATCTTGCGCCGCTGACCATGGCAGTGACGCAACCGAATGT
Source organism: Pseudomonadota bacterium (assembly GCA_023423975.1). GTDB lineage: Bacteria > Pseudomonadota > Gammaproteobacteria > Burkholderiales > Burkholderiaceae_B > Advenella. Next base: position 130,562 of record JAFAEO010000027.1, on the reverse strand, counting down.
GATTGTTGTGACAAAGCAGTCGGGCATCAAGACCTTGAAGGAGTTAATCAGCAAGATTCAGGCAGAGCCAGATAAACTGAATTTTGCGACATCGGGCAACGGCACTGGATCACATCTTTCCATCGAGCTGATGCTGCAGGCAGTGAACGGCAAGGCGACCGCTGTGCCCTATCCGTCTTCACCCGCCGCGCTCAATTCACTCATTGCGGGCGATACCCAGTTTACCGCGCTGGCGCCCATTGCCGTACTGCCGCTGGTCAAAGAAGGCAGACTGGTTGCATTGGCGCAGACCAGTGCGCAGCGCAACAGCTCCCTGCCGGATATTCCTACGGTATCAGAGGCCGGTGCGCCCGGCATTGAAGGCGCTGCCTGGTCCGGTTTTGTTACTTCGTCAAAAGTGCCGATTGCCATTCGCAATATGCTTACCGACGCGCTGTTGACTGCGCTCCGGGATCCCGAAGTGGGCAAACAGCTCAAGGCGATTTATATGGATCCCATACCGAGCACGCCTGAAGCGTTTCGCGATTATATGAATCAGGAAAAAGCGCGCTGGCAGCCGTTGATTGAAAAACTGAATCTGAAAATCAATTAATCGTCAGAACTGAACGGACAGGCCCCCATCCACAGCGATGACTTGTCCATTGATATAGGCTGAAAGGTCAGAAGCCAGGAACACCGCCAGTCCGGCAATTTCTTCTGGCCTGCCCCAGCGTCCTGTCGGATTGCGCGTTGCCAGCGTTTGTCCGGCTGCGGAATTGACCATTTGCAGATTGGTCTCTGTGGCAAAGGTGCCTGGCGCAATCGCGTTGCTGGTAATGCCGCTGGCGGCGAACTCCACTGCCAGCGCCCGCATCATACCGGTCAGGCCTTGTTTGGCAATCGGATAAACGCCATCCCCAGGGCGGGCGATGTGCCCTGCCACCGACGTGATAGTGATCAACCTGCCCCAGTGCTGCTTTTTCATCAGTGCTGCCGCTTTCTGTGACAAATACATGGCGCCCAGCAGATTAACTTGCAGCATCTGCTGCATTTGCGCAAAATTGAAAGCGGCCATGGGCTGACGGATCCGGATTCCCATATTATTGACCAGCACGTCGCAGCGCCCGTGCTGGTCAGCCAGGTAAGCCATGCAGCGGTCGATGTCTGACACAACCGACATATCGCCAACCAAGCCCTGCACCTCTATGCCTGTTTGCCGCAGTGCATCGCGGGTCTGTTCCACCGATTCGGCGCTGCGCCCATTGATATATACCAGCGCGCCACTGCGTGCCATGGCCGAGGCCATTTCCAGGCCAAGTCCGCGCGTTGAGCCGCTGATCAGGACCACTTTATCATGCAGCCCGAAGCCGTCTGTGTATGAACCCTGTTGTTGCATTGCTTTCCTTGAATATCTGCTGTAACTGGCTCTTGTAACACGCCCCGTACAATGTCAAACGTATGCAATGAGCCGGTTTACGGTTAAACTTGAATCTATTTTCACCCAATTGCCTGGAAAAAGTAAATGTTTGCCAGAAACACCCCTTTTAATTACGAGAAAATCTTAAAAGCGTGTGCAAAAGGACAGAAAAGTGCCTTGCAGACTCTGTTCAAACATGAAGCGCCGCTCATGGTTGCCTTGTCCTTGCGCGTATTGGGTAATTACAATCTGGCCGAACAGGCCGTCGTATCCACATTTGTGCTTATCTGGAACAATGCCGAGGCCTACGATGAAGAAATGGGGCCGGCACGCGGATGGATATTCTCCATCCTGCGCTATCGCATCAGCCAGATTTTCAAGGAACACTACGATGCAATCCAGACGGCCAGCAAGGGCCAGGATGAATCGGTGCTCAATGAAGTTTCCAGCAATCTGCATGCCGACGTACGGGAAGACCTGCCGGTAACACCAGCCTTTTATCTGCATTTGGAAGAGTTGCCCGAAGAGCCGCAAAAGGCGCTGATCAATATGTATTTCAGCGGCATGTCGCAGGCGCAAACCGCGACCAAGGTCGGTATGCCGCTGGGCCGATTCAAGGAAAATTTGTTTCTTGGGTTGCAGCACCTGGCCAAGCATCTGCCAGAATTTTCTCCACCGCATCATGCCACTGAAAAAATGGGCGAATATGTATTGGGTGGATTGTCCGAAAACGAAGAAAAACTGGTCTACAAATTGATGAATGACGATGCTGGTGTCTCACGCATCGCCTTGCTATGGGAAGCCCAGTTTACCCATTTGCTCAGCCAACTGCCGGCGCAAGTGGCCAGTAGCCGTGTTTGGGAAAAAATAAAGAACACCGCATTTGCCAAAGCGGCGGTTAGCGCTACGCTGGGACTCGAGGCAGACGAGGAAGACGGCGCCGAACAGCCCTACGCTTCGGGTTTGAAAACCACCTTGCGCAAGCTCTGGTTCATGCTTCCCCTGTGGCGCACACTGGCGCTGCTATTGGCCATTGCTGCATTCACTTTCTGGTATGTCGGCACTCCGGCTTCTGATCTGCCCAGAAAAGTTGCCGTGCTGGACTCCTCCATGAGCAATGCGCAAACGGGCTGGGTTGTTCGATTCAATGCTGCGGGCGATGCCCAATTTTCTCCGGTCGTGCGCCAGACGGTATCTGACGGCCTGGTGCTCCAGGCATGGAAACGATCCAGCGGTGGCGACAGCGCCCTTACCCTGATCCGTGACAACAAAGCCTTTGTGCTGACCGCAGAACGGATCGGGCCCATTGCTGCGGGAGATCAGCTGTTGATCAGCCTGGAACCAGATGGTGGTTCGCGCAATGACAGGCCTTCGGGCACCATCCTTTACAAGGGAACCGTCGCGGATCTGTAACACGGATCTCCTACTCCCCGGACTTTTCCCGGCATTCCGGCGCTTGCAACCCGCTTAGGTGCATGGCATTTTTTTGAAATCAGGCCTCGCTGCCCTAGCGCGAAACCTTAGGCGACTGCCGTTTTTTTTCAGCTGAAATTCAGGAGCTGATGAAAAATATGCGCGTCGATGCAAAAAGATAAAGTATGATTGTAATAATTCGCCATAATTCTTCATAAATAGCACTAAATGTCATTAATTCTGCTTCTAATTCTTCCATTTCTGGGTAGTATACTTGTCGGCCTGCTGCCCGTACACGCCAGATCTCCGGAAGCTTGGATGGCAGGTATTATCGCAGTCATCGGCGCCCTGATCACCCTGTCGTTTTTGCCCGATATGTTGCAGGGCAACACCGTCGTCCAGACCCTCGAATGGGTGCCCTCCTATAAGCTGAATCTTGTATTTCGCATGGACGGCTATGCGTGGCTTTTTTCGCTGCTGATCACCGTTATGGGTGCGCTGGTAGTGCTGTATGCCCGCTACTATATGTCGCCTAAAGATCCGGTTACCCGTTTCTATTCCTTCTTTCTGGCGTTCATGGGGTCAATGCTGGGCGTGGTGCTGTCCGGCAATATTATTCAGTTGGTTATCTTCTGGGAGTTGACCAGTCTGTCCTCCTTCATGCTGATCGCCTATTGGAATCATCGTCAGGATGCCAAGCGCGGCGCCCGGATGGCGCTAACCATTACGGCGGCCGGCGGGTTTTGTCTGTTGGCAGCCATGCTCATGATCGGGCACATTGTAGGCAGCTATGATCTGGACGCTGTGCTCAATTCGGGCGACACTTTGCGCAATCACCCATGGTATATGACCATACTGGTTCTGTTCGCGCTCGGCGCCCTGACCAAAAGTGCGCAGTTCCCGTTCCATTTCTGGTTGCCCAATGCAATGGCTGCGCCCACACCAGTTTCGGCTTATCTGCATTCGGCAACCATGGTCAAAGCCGGCGTGTTCATATTGGCGCGGTTCTGGCCGGTGCTGGCAGGCACCTCAGCCTGGTTCTGGATTATCGGCATGGCCGGGTTGTGTTCGCTGTTTCTGGGCGCCTATGTGGCGACATTCCAAAGGGACATGAAAGCGGTCCTGGCATATTCCACGATCAGCCACCTTGGCCTGATTACCCTGCTGCTGGGCCTGAACAGCAAATTGGCACTCATTGCCGCCCTGTTTCACATGATCAATCATGCCACATTCAAGGCGTCGCTCTTTATGGCTACCGGCATTGTCGATCATGAAACCGGCACCCGGGATCTGGTCCTGCTGTCCGGGCTGCGCAAGGCGATGCCGATCACCGCGACCCTGGCCGTTGTGGCTGCGGCTGCCATGGCCGGTGTGCCGCTGCTTAACGGTTTTATTTCAAAAGAAATGTTTTTTGCCGAAACGCTGAACCTGCCGGATTATCTTGAAGTGTCTCGCTGGCTGCCGGTCTTTGCCGTGCTGGCCAGTGCGTTCAGTGTGGCCTATTCCCTGCGGCTGATCATGCAGGTCTTCTTTGGTCCCAAAGCGACCGACCTGCCCAGAGAGCCGCACGAGCCACCGTTGTGGATGCTTGTGCCCAGCGGCATTCTGGTGCTGACCTGTCTGTTGATCGGTATCATGCCGCAAACCATCATCGGCCCTGTGTTGTCCTCTGCTGCTCATTCAATTCTCGGACCAACGTTGCCGCAATACAGTCTTGCCATATGGCATGGTTTCAATTTGCCGCTCACGATGAGTCTGATCGCCATGGGCGGCGGTATCCTGCTGGCCCTGGTCCTGCGGCCCTTACAGCGACGCACCCCTGGCCAGACGCCGCTGCTGTATCGTATCGACGGGCGTATTTTCTTTGATTTCACGATGAATCTGCTGGATACGGTGGCCTACCAGGCAATGAATCTGTTTTCCACAAAACGGCTGCAGCCCCAGGTATTGTGGATTGTCGTTATTACTGTCGTAGTCACTATTCTGCCGTTATTGCTGTTTGAAGCCTGGCCGCAACTGGTCATGCGCAATATCGATCTGCCCTTTACGCTGTTGTGGATTATCGGCTCATGCTGCGCTGTAGGTGCTGCCTATCAGGCAAAGTACAACCGTTTCCGCTCCCTGGTTCTGCTCGGCGGCGCCGGCCTGTGCAGCAGCCTCACTTATTTGTGGCTGTCAGCGCCGGATCTTGCGCTCACCCAATTGGTCGTGGAAATGGTCACTACCATCCTGCTGCTGCTCGGATTACGCTGGCTGCCGCGTAGAATGTCCACAGAGCCGCCGTCGGACCGCGGCCGGGCCCTGGTGCGGCGTTTGCGCGATATGACAATCGCCGTGATCGCCGGCCTGGGTATGTCCGTGCTCACCTATCTACAGTTATCACGTCCCAGACCTGATGGGGTCTCATCGTTTTATCTGGAAAAAGCACTACCCGAGGGTGGCGGCACCAATGTTGTCAATGTCTTACTGGTAGACTTCCGCGGTTTCGATACCTATGGTGAAATCACCGTACTTAGCATCGTCGCGCTAACCGTATACGCCCTGTTGCGACGTTTTCGTCCGCCCCGAGAAAGTTTGAAGGCGCTGGAAGACCGGCGCTTTCGCCAGAGCGGCGATACGGCCGTTGTCGACGAGGATGCAGAACTGCCGACGGGCACTATGCTGGTACCGACCGTGCTTTCGCGCTTTATCATGCCGATTGCCACGCTGATTGCCTTATTTTTCCTGTTGCGCGGGCATAATTTGCCCGGCGGCGGTTTTGTTGCCGGTCTGATTTTTGCTGCTGCTGTTATTTTGCAATACATGATGGGCGGCATTCGCTGGGTCGAAGACCGCTCGCGAATCTTTCCCCAGTACTGGATCGCAGGTGGCTTACTGATGGCCGGCGCTGCCGGCATGTCCGCATGGCTGTTCAAGCTACCGTTTCTATCGGCACTGGCCGCAGATGTTGACCTTGGCCCCCTGGGACATGTGCATTTGTCCAGTGTCATCCTGTTTGACCTGGGCGTATTCGCAGTCGTTGTTGGCTCTACCCTATTCATGCTGGTTGCGCTGAGTCACCAATCCTTGCGATTTTACAAAAAAGTGTCGGCAGAGACGGCCGAAGACAATACCAGTAGCGAGAGCATCGCATCTGATCAGGGCAGCGATGGCAACGTCTCGACCAATCCAACGCCGCCGAATGCCCAGGGAGCCCCATCATGGAACTGATTTTGTCTATCGCCATCGGCATTATGGTCGGCTCGGGTATCTGGCTGCTGCTGCGCCCGCGTACTTACCAAGTTATTATTGGCCTGACGCTGGTGTCCTATGCTGTCAATCTGTTCATTTTCGCCACCGGTAAACTGACAACCGGCGCCCCGCCCATCCTCAAAAAGGGTGTGGCCACAACCCTGGCCAATTACGCCGATCCCCTGCCGCAGGCGCTGGTACTGACTGCCATTGTGATCAGCTTTGCCACTACAGCCCTGTTTCTGGTCGTGATCCTCGCGTTGCGCGGCTTGTCCAACACTGACCACGTAGATGGAACGGAGTCGCAATGAGCCAGTGGATGAATCATCTTCCCATACTGCCGGTTGCTATCCCGATGATCGTGGGTGCGTTCATGCTGGTGCTGCGCGATCAGTATCGGAATGCCGCCGTGGTCCTGGGCGTTATTTCCGTGCTGGCTCAGTTTTGTGTCGCGGTGGCTTTGTTCGGCATTACAACCGGGCGAATTCCCAACGACTACGAAAACCATATCATGGTTTACCTGCTGGGCAACTGGCAGGCTCCTTTTGCCATTGTGCTGGTGGCCGACCAGCTCAGTGCCATCATGCTGATACTGACTGCAGTACTGGGGCTGTGCTCGCTGCTTTATTCAACCGCACTGTGGGATCGTGCCGGGGTCTTTTTCCATCCCTTGTTTCAGTTCATTCTGATGGGATTGAACGGTGCCTTTCTTACCGGCGATCTGTTCAACCTGTTTGTATTTTTTGAAATCTTTCTGGCCGCCTCTTATGGCCTGGCGCTGCATGGTTCAGGCATGGCCCGGGTTGCTGCCGGTTTGCACTACGTGACTGTCAACCTGATTGCCTCATTTTTGTTGCTGATCGCCATTTCAGTCCTGTACGGCATTACCGGCACACTCAATATGGCCGATCTGGGTTTGCGTGCTGCCACGCTAAGCGGTGACGATCGACGGCTGTTCGAGGCTGCCTGCGCCATCCTGGGTGTCGCCTTTCTGATCAAGGCAGGTGCCTGGCCATTGAACTTCTGGCTGACCAGCGCTTACTCAGCCGCGGTGGCGCCAGTCGCGGCACTATTTGCCATCATGAGCAAGGTCGGCATTTACGCATTACTACGCATTGGTTCGCTGCTGCTGCCCACAGGTGCGCCGGCGGCATTCAGCGGCGACTGGATGTACGTCATCGGGCTGGCGACCCTCTTGTTCGGCACATTGGGCATTTTGTCGGAAAAAAACAGCGGTCGGCTGGTGGGCTATTGCATCATTATGTCTTCCGGCACTCTGCTCTCTGCACTGGGTATGCCAAGCGTCATTCTGACCGGCCCATCCCTGTTCTATATGCTCAGTTCTGTGTTGGTAACCAGCACGTTCTTTTACCTGATCGAACTGATCAAGCGTACCGAATCTTTCGGGGGGAATGTGCTGGCGGTCAGTCTGGAAGCCTTCAGCGCCGAAGACCAGGATAGCTCGGATTACTCCGGAACCGTTGTGGGCAAACCGATACCTTTTGCCCTGGCGTTTCTGGGCCTGGCATTTTTCATCTGTGCGCTGGTTATTGCCGGTATGCCCCCATTCTCTGGTTTTATTGCCAAGTTCGCGCTGCTGTCCAAGGCACTGGATCTGTCACAGACCAATGCCGCCACCACGACCAGCGTCTGGCTGCTGGTGGTCGCCATGCTGATCTCCGGCATGGCCACGGTGATTGCCCTGGGGCGCGCCGGCATCAGAATGTTCTGGAGCAGCGAGAAGTTAAAGCCGCCGGTGCTCAGCCGTCGTGAAGCCTTCCCCATCACGCTGCTGCTGATGCTGTGTATTGCGCTGACTGTATTTGCCGGTCCAGTGATGGACCAGCTCTCACTGACGGCCAAGCAACTGGATAACCCGGGTACCTATATGAAGGCAGTGCTCAACAGCCGGCCTGCCGTCATCTCGTCACATGGAGGTGCGCAATGAAATCTTGGTTTTCATGGGTACCCATGACTCTGTTTCTTGCAACTATCTGGGTGCTGCTGGCCGATTCGCCGGTAAGCACGGCCACCCTGGCCTTTGCATTTGTCGCCTCAGTGGTCATCGTCCTGATGTCACGCCGTCTACGGCCATTTCTGGCCAGGCCACGGCGCATTTGGGTGATACTGAAACTGACCGGTGTAGTGCTGGCAGACACGTTTCGTTCCAATATAGCCGCCGTCAAAATCGTCCTTGGTTATCCGAAAATCAAGTACAAACCGGGATTCGTCTCTATCCCCCTGACACTACGCGATCCACACGGGCTGGCAATTCTTGCGGCCATCATCAACTATGCGCCGGGCACGCTTTGGGCCGGCTTCCCTGAGTCGGGAGATTACGTGCAATTGCATATTCTGGACCTGCCCCAGGAGAGCGACTGGGCGGCCTACATTATTGAACGCTATGAGAAACCATTGAAGGAGATTTTTGAATAATGGAAACCCTTCTGATCTGGTCCTGCTATTTCACCTTATTCTGTTTTGCACTGGCAGGCGTTATTCTGAGCCACCCGCTGTTTGTCGGACCGACCCCTCAGGATCGGGTGTTGGGTATCGACGCCCTATATCTGATCGGGATGATGATCGCACTGACCCTGGGCATGCTGTATCGTACATCGTGGTATTTTGATATCGCCCTGCTGGTCAGTCTTTTCGGATTTCTAAGCACGGCGGCAATGGCTCGCTTTCTGCTACGCGGCGAGGTTATCGAGCCATGATAGATACTCTGTCTCCCTGGATTGTGATTCCCGCTTCAGCGTTGATCGTAATCAGCGGGCTATTAGTATTGATAGCCAGCATTGGCATGGTGCGTGTCAGCAGTTTTCTGCCCCGCACCCACATACAAGCGATCATTTACTCCACAGCCCTCTGGTCCCTGCTGCTGGCTTCCCTGCTGCTGACTTTCAGCCTCAAGGATCGTACCTTCCTGCACGAAATATTGATTGGTATCTTTATTTTCATCACCTCACCGGTCAGTACCATTTTGCTGGTACGTTCCTTCGTATTGCGTGAAGAACGGGCGAGCACGCTCGATGAAAGTGTCACGGCTTCGGCCAGGCCTACTGCTAATGCCAGTGAAGAGGAAAACGACCGTACGGCCGCCAGCGACGTTGCCTCCATAGAAGCAGAACTGGAAATGGAACCGGAGCAGGAACCCGAACCGGACCAGTACCAGAAACACGAACCTGATGCGCAAACGACGCGACGGCCCGGCCCGTCCAGCGACTTGCCAAAAGCCTGATTCAGATCGAATGCAAAGCAGTGCTTTGGCTGCTTTCGTGCATCAGGCGAGCATTATCTGACGGGTATCTGATATTGCTTTGTGAATGCGCTGCGCATGTTCTATACGTATCGCAGCGCCCTGCTTCATCGACCTGTATACCGTAGAACAGCAAGCTGGATAGCGCAAGGCAGCAGTAAAAGGCGGCAATGCATGGCTCGCAGCGGCATTGCCGCACGCTTTGCAGCGCTTCTTTGTTCCCGCCTTACGCTGCGATACTGAGCAACCAGCCCGCAACACCACTGCACATAACGACCAGCCATGTTGGAAGTTTCCAGAACATCAATGCGACCAGTGCGATCAACGCCAATCCGAAGTCATGCGGGCGATCAATGGCACTGGTCCATACCGGCTGATACAGTGCGGCCAGCAGCAGACCCACGACAGAAACGTTGACGCCGGCCAGCGCGGCACGGGTACGTTGATGGTGACGCAATCGCTCCCAGAACGGCAAAACACCAATTACCAGAAGAAAAGATGGCGTGAAAATTGCCAGTAGGCAAATCAGCCCGGTGAACCAGGCAGCCGCACCGGTGTTCATGGCAGCGCCAAGAAAGGCCGCAAAGGTAAACAATGGGCCAGGTACTGCCTGCGCAGCGCCATAGCCGGCCAGGAAGGCGTCATTGCTAACCCAGCCTGTTGGAACCACCTGCGCCTGCAGCAGCGGTAGAACGACGTGGCCACCGCCAAAGACCAGGGAGCCGGCGCGGAAAAAAGCGTCCACCATGGCGATCATATGGTTTTGTACAAGTTGGGCTACAACAGGCAGTCCGGCCAGTAAAACAAAAAACAACGCAAGACACAGGATGCCTGTCCGTCGGCTTACCACGACCGGTAATGCATCCAGCGTGCTGTTCTGAGCCGGCTTGAACAACCACAGCCCGGCCAGCGCAGCTATCAATATGATGCCCACCTGTCCCCACAAAGGTGGCGCCAGCAGCGCAGCAATGGCTGCGATGGTCATCATGGTAACGCGCATGGTATCGGTACACAGTGCTCGCGCCATACCCCATACGGCTTGCGCCACAACAGCGACTGCCGCAACCTTCAGGCCCTGCAATATACCGACAGACACGACATCGGCATAACTGGATATGCCCAAGGCAAATAGGATCAGAACAATAGCCGAGGGTAGTGTAAAACCGGCCCATGCCGCCACGGCGCCCCTATACCCCGCTCTGGACAGACCCAGCGCAATGCCCACCTGGCTGCTGGCCGGTCCGGGCAGAAATTGGCATAGCGCGACCAGATCGGCATAACTGCGTTCAGACAGCCAGCGACGTCGCGTCACAAACTCTTCGTGAAAATAACCCAGATGGGCAATCGGGCCGCCAAATGAAGTCAAGCCCAGGCGCAGAAAGATAAGAAAAACAGGCCACGCAGCAGCTTGATCGGTTCGGGGTTGATGCTCGTTCATGGTGGCGCGTTCTTGATTTAATACCGAAAGCGGCCATCATAATTCAAATATGATGACAAAGTCCTCTATTACGATTGCACTTCGCTTGCTTGTCGGTTGACCGTGCGTATCGTTGATGCAAGGATTATGCGCATCACAGGCAAACTCGTTGTAACAAAATCGCTTTGCGGGTACGCACTGCGTTATTTTCACCTTCGCTATCGCTGGTGATGGCAGACAATGGGGGATGAAAAAGCCTTCCGAACACTTTTTTTTCCTATGGGACTGGTAGTCTCGAACACGCTAGCCGCCAGTGAGATTGCTGATGCGTTCCGCACGCGGCGCTGCGTCGCGCAAATGCCGGCGTGTCGGACATGGGACTGGTCAAAGCGCTGACTGGTGATTCAGACGTCCAGCGGCTCAGTCCACTCTTCGATGAACTTGGTGTGGTCGGGCCGTTTTTTAGGAGGGATGGGCATTCTGGGCGTGCCAATGGCAATAAAGCCCAGGAACCGATAGTCAAGCGAATCAAAACCCAGTCCTGCCTGAAATTCATCAATGTAGGTGGCGATGCCTGTGCTCCAGAATGCGCCATAACCCAGCATATAAGCCGCATTCAGGATGTTGGTGACAGCCGCGCCGGTGGCCAGGACTCGCTCGGTCTCACTGATGGCGGTATTGCCATAATCGATATGGCAAGCGACAGCGATAATCATGGGCACTTCACTGAGCCAGGCTCGGGTGGCAGCTTCTTTTTCGGGCGTGAACGGCGTGTCGCTCTGCTGACGCAGCCCGATGGAAAAATCGGCAAACTTGCTGATGGCCGGGCCACGAATAATCTTGAATCGCCAGGGCTGAAGGTTGCCGTGGTCAGGCGCTGCCATGGCAGCCTGCAGAATCCGGCCCAGATCATCATCATTGGGCGCAGGCGCCGTAACCAGTTTCATGGAACTGCGGGACAACAAAAAATCAATGGGTTGAGTCATGAACAATTACCTGAGTTGCAATACGAATATGATAGCGCAGCAGCTCACCAAATGGGCCGATGACCCTGCTGGTAAAGGAAGATCATTGGAACGATTCGCCAGCCTTAATTGCGTAGCAACGCCTTCATATCACGCACCGCCTTTTCCCATCCGTCAAATATCGCCTGAGCGACGATAGCATGGCCGATATTCAGTTCAGAAATACCACCAAGCGCCACAATGGCCTGGACGTTCTGGTAATGCAGGCCATGACCGGCATTCACTTTCAATCCCTGGCGCAGCCCTTCAGCAATCGCCAGCCGGATGCGTTCAAGTTCAAGCTGCTGTGCCTCGCCCGTGGCTTGCGCGTAGCTGCCCGTATGCAGCTCAATGACGCCGGCGCCCGCCTGCACGGCGGCGCGGATCTGTTCAGGATCAGGATCGATAAAGAGCGACACCCGTGCATCTGCGGCGTGCAGCTTGCTGATGGCCTGACTGACCGATTCGAAGTGGGACTGCACATCCAGCCCGCCTTCGGTGGTCAGTTCCTGGCGCTTTTCTGGCACCAGGCAAACATCATGAGGACGCACCTGACAGGCGATATCCAGCATTTCGTCGGTCACAGCGCATTCCAGATTCATTCGCGTTTTCAACAAGGGCCGCAAGGCATGGACATCGCTATCCTGAATATGCCGGCGATCTTCGCGCAAATGCAGCGTAATGGCGTCAGCGCCCGCCTGCTCGGCCAGCAACGCTGCACGGACCGGATCAGGATAGCCACAACCGCGCTGCTGACGCAGCGTGGCCACATGATCAATATTTACACCCAGATCAATCATGATACATCCTGCGTTATTGCGGTGTTGCCGGAGCGATTTGTGTAGCGTTGCCAGACACCGGTACGCGATTGGCAACAGGCGCATCGGGATTCGGACGCATCGTGGTATCGCGATTCCAGCCGCCACCCAGGGCTTTGTACAGCTCAACTTTGTTCAGCAAGGATTCGAGCCCCACCTGGACAAAACTTTGCTGCACGGTAAACAGATTGATCTGCGCTGTCTGAACCTGAAGGAAACTGTCTATACCGTTTCTGTAACGCAAATCCGACAGATTGAGTGATTCGTAGGCAGATTTCTGCTGATCCCTGAGTGCTTGCAACTGGGCACCGTAGGTTGCCTCCCCTGCCAGCGAGTCGGAGACTTCTTTAAATGCAGTCTGAATCGATTTTTCGTACTGTGCGACCGCAATATCCTTGCGCACTTCGCTCAGTTCAAGATTGTTGCGCAACCGTCCTGCCGTAAAGATTGGCATCGTAATAACCGGATTGAACGACCAGGACCCTTGTCCACCCGAAAATAGTGTACTGAGGCCCAGACTGGCCGACCCGATCAGCCCGGTCAGCGAAATGCTCGGGAAGAAGGCTGCTCTTGCTGCGCCAATATTGGCATTGGCAGCCAGCAACTCGTGCTCTGCCGCAATGATGTCCGGACGACGCACCAGCAGATCGGAAGGCAGTCCCGCAGGGACTTTCGCCATCAATACATCACCGGCAAACGGGCTGGCCGCTGGCAAGTCGGCCGGAACCGGCGCACCGATAATCAACTGTAATGCATTTCTGGCCAGTTGCTCACTGCGATCCAGTTCAGCCGAGCTTGCCCGGGCCGAATCCAGCAGGGTCTTGGCCTGATTGACATCCAGCGCTGATGCGACGCCGCCGCGAAAACGCGCCTGCACCAGGTCATAGGTAGACTGACGTGATTTAAGCGTCTTGGCAACCAGCTCTTTCTGCTGTTGTGCCGCACGCAAATTGTAGTATGCAGTGGCCAGTTGCCCGATCAAATTGATCTGTGCCGTTTTGCGCCCTTCCACAGTCGCCAGATAGGACTGAAACGCGGCTTCGGACAAATTGCGTTGTTTACCGAAAAAATCCAGCTCAAAGTCGGTAATGCCGATACCTGCCGTAAAGCTGCGCGTGACCGATGGGCTATCCGGACCTGCCATACGCATATTGGGTGGCATGCGCTGGGCAGTTTCCTGCGCCGTCGCTCCAATTTGAGGGAACTGGTCGCTGCGCGTAATGCCATATTGGGCACGCGCCTCGTCAACCCGTTTTACCGCAATACGCATATCGCGGTTATTTTCCAGCGCCAGGCCAATCAGCGCCTTCAGACGGGGTTCACGGAAAAACTGCTCCCATCCCAAGTCGGCAACCGTAGCCTGGTTGGCGTTGTTTTGCCCCGGATAAGTGGACGGAACCGGTGCGTCCGGCCGCGTATAGTCGGGTGACAAAGAGCAGCCAGCCAGCAGGACGGCCATGAAAACAGCGGAAAAACGGGGCAATGTACGTTGTGACCCTTGCATGATTACTCATTTCCTTTTGGAGGTGATCCGTCCTGACGTTTGCTGTCGCCACTGGCGGTCATATCATCTGCCTCAGCCACATCGGTATAGATATGCTGAGATTCTTTTTCGGCTTCGGTGGCTTTCTCGTGTTCATCAGCCTGACGACCCAACAGCCGTGGTTTCACTTTGAAGAACGTCATCACCACAACGAAGAACGTTGGGACGAACAGCACGGCAAACGGTGTTGCCGCTACCATACCGCCAAACACCCCGTAACCCACAGCCTGCTGGCTTGCCGCACCTTCGGCATTGGCCAGCATAAGCGGTATGACGCCCATGATAAATGCGAACGACGTCATCAGAATTGGGCGGAACCGCAGTTTGGCCGCCTCAAGCGTGGACTCAATCAAGCCCTTGCCCGAAGCATAGGCGTCTTTGGCAAATTCCACAATCAGAATGGCGTTCTTTGCGGACAGACCAATAACGGTAATCATCCCCACCTGGAAGTAAATGTCATTTGACATGCCCACCAGGGTAACCAGACCGACCGTGCCCAGCATACCCAACGGTACGATCAGAACGGCCGATAATGGAATCCACCAGCTTTCATAGAGCGCCGCCAGCACCAGGAATACCACTGCAAAAGCGAGCGCAAGCAAAATCGTGGCCTGACTGCCTGCCTGCACTTCCTGATAGGACAGACCAGTCCACTCATAGCCGATACCCGCAGGCAATTGGCCAATCAGTTTCACAATCTCGTCCATCGCCTCGCCGTTGGCATAGCCGGCATTGGCCTGCCCCTGGATAGTGATGGAATCATAGCTGTTGTAACGCTGGATCTGCGTTTCGCCGTGTACCCAGTCAAGGGTCACGAACGAAGACATGGGGACCAGTTCGCCATTGGTGTTATGCACCCGCAGTTTGAGAATATCTTCAGGCGACATCCGCTGCGCGGCTTCGGACTGAATCCACACGTTCTGCATCCAGCCCTGATTCGGGAATTGCCCCAGATAGCTGTTACCGATCGTACCCGAGAGGACATTACCTACTTCGGTCATATTCACGCCCAGCGAATAGGCTTTGACGCGGTCAACCGTGACTTTCAGCTGCGGACCAGGGCCCAAACCGGAAATACGCACCTGGGACAGAATCTTGCTCTGGCCAGCCAGCTGTATCAGTTGGTTGGCCGCTTCACGCAATTGGGTCTGCCCCATGCCACCGCGATCCTGCAAGCGCAAGTCAAAACCAGTAGCCGTACCCAGCGACGGGATGGACGGTGGCACAATCGACAGCACCATGGCATCAGGAATTCCGAAAAGCAATTGCCCCGTGGCGCGACCTGCGACCGACATGGCGTTGTGCTCTTCCCCTTTGCGCTCATCGAACTTCTTGAATGGTGTAAAGGCAATGGCCGAGTTCAGACCGGAACCGTTGAAACTGAAACCCTGCACGGTGATGATATTCTCCACCTCAGGCTGTTTCCCATAGTACTCCTCGACCTGCTTGATGACCTCTTCAGTCCGCTTGGCTGAGACACCCGCCGGCAACTCAATGTTGGTGACGGCGTAGCCTTGATCTTCGGTCGGCAAGAACGAAGTGGGCAGACGCAGATACAGAAAGCCCAGCAGAATGACCAACCCCAGATAAATCAGCATCATGCGTCCACCGCGTTTGAGCATGCTGCCCACGAAACCCGTATAGTTGTTCGTGATTTTGGCAAACGTCCGGTTAAACCAGCCGAAAAACCCTTTTTTATCATGATGCCCCTTGGGCACGGGCTTGAGCAGCGTGGCGCACATCGCTGGTGTAAAGGTGAGCGCCAGGAATGCGGAAAAGCCGATAGAAATAATCATTGCGGCAGCGAACTGGCGATAAATCACGCCCGCAGACCCGCTCATGAAGAACAGGGGCGCGAACACGACCATCAGTACCAAAGTAATACCGACAATCGCGCCGAAAATTTGCGGCATCGCCTTGACCGTGGCCTCCTTGGGCTGCAGCCCTTCTTCGGCCATAATCCGTTCCACGTTCTCCACCACCACGATGGCGTCATCCACCAGAATACCAATGGCCAGAACCATGGCAAACATCGTGAGCGTATTGATGGAGTACCCCATATACAACAGGGTAGCCATGGTGCCCATGAGCGCCACCGGCACCACAATGGCCGGTATCAAGGTATAGCGTATGTTCTGCAGGAACAGGTACATCACCACGAACACCAGCAGCATGGCCTCAACCAAGGTGTGCACCACCTGGGTGATAGACGCATCGACATACGGAGCCGTGTTGTAGGGAACCTTGTATTCAATATTGTCAGGGAAATACTGGGCCAGATTTTCCATCTCGGCCTGGACCAGGTTCGAGGTTTCCAGCGCATTGGCGTTGGGTGCCAGCGAGACGGCGAATGCAGCTGCCGTTTTGCCGTTCAGGCGTGATCCAAACTGATAGGAATCGGCACCCACTTCAATACGGGCAACATCGCGCAGTCGGACGGTAGAGCCGCCTGTTGTGGCGCGCAAAACAATATCGCCGAACTCCTTGACAGTGCTAAGCTGGCCATTGACGATTACCGTCGCACTGGTGGTCTGGTCATCCGGCGTTGGCGGCGACCCCAGGGTGCCGCCGGTAATTTGCGCATTCTGTGTTTGCAGGGCGGTCTTGATATCGCTGGTGGTCAGGCCAAACGAAGTCATTTTTGCCGAATCTACCCAAATACGCATGGCGCGTGGCGAGGCAAACAGCTGGAATTCCCCCACACCCTTGATCCGGGAGACCGAGTTCTGGATATTGCGCGTGATGTAGTCGCCCAGGCCGGCATCATCGAGCGAGCCGTCGGTAGAGGTCAGGGTCACGATCATCAGGAACCCCGCCGTACTCTTGGAGAATGTAATACCCTGTTGAGTCACCGCCTGAGGCAGCTTGGAGTTTACGCTGGAAATACGGTTCTGGACGTCCACCTGGGCAAGATCCGGGTCGGTGCCCGGTTCAAAAGTCACGTCGATTTTGGCGGCACCGTATGAATCGCTGGTAGAGGCATAGTACAGCATGCCCTGGGCACCGTTGAGCTCGTTCTCGATCAAACTGGTAACCGAGCGGGCGACCTCTTCGGCGCCTGCACCAGGGTATGTAGCACGTACGGTGATGGTCGGCGGTGCCACTTCAGGGTACTGCGAAATTGCCATATTGGGGATGGAAACGACACCCGCAAAGAATATGATAATCGCAATAACCCAGGCAAAAATTGGCCGGTTAATGAAAAAATTTGACATGTTTTATATACTCACTGTGCCGGCTTGTCGCCCTGCTGTTCAGGCTTGCTTTCCTGTGTTGGGGTCTTGTCAGCCCCTTCCTTGGGTGGTTCCTGAGCGCCAGACTCAGGCTGCTGGCCCTTATCGCCCGCCGCCTTGCCTTTTTTCCATGGCTGAGGTTTGACCGGTGCGCCTGGACGGATTTTCTGGAATCCTTCAACAATCACTTCGTCGCCGGCTTTAAGGCCTTTAGTTACGATTGAATCGGTCCTCACTTCCCCGCCTGTCTGGATGGTTACCGCAGCAACCTTGCCATCACGCACGAGCATCACGTTGCTCAGGCCATCGGTAGAACGCTGAATAGCTTGTGTTGGAACCAGCAGTGCCTTGTCGTCCTTGCCCTGCTCCAGCTTGACTGTGACGTACATGCCTGGCAGCAGCAGCTTGTCCGAGTTGGGGAACGTGGCCCGCAGGGTGACCTGCCCGGTAGAGGGTTCAACGCTGACGCCGGTAAAAAGCAATTGGCCGTTTTCCGGATACTGTGTACCGTCTTCCAGTTCAAGCTGAACCACAGCCGTGTTTTCGTCAACCTTGGTCAATTGTCCATCTGCCATCGCCTTGCGCAAACGGTACAGTTCGGCAGTAGACTGGGTAAAGTCTACGTAAACCGGGTCCATTTGCTGCACATGCGCCAATTCGGTGGCTTCGGTCCCGCTGACCAGCGCTCCTTCAGTGACCAGTGCCCGACCAATAATGCCGTCAATGGGTGATTCCACATCGGTATAAGACAAATTGATACGGGCTGCATCCAGGGCAGCTTTAGCTGAAGCGATGGTCGCATCTGCCTGATTTGCCTGCGCACGGGCATCGTCATATTCCTGACGGCTCACAGCATTGGATTTGACAAGAGTGCTATAGCGGTTGGCCAGTTGCCGGGCGCTACCTGCCGTCGCTTTGGCTTGATTCAAGGCCGCTTCGGCCTGTGCATATTGTGCCTGGTAGGTAGCAGGATCAATCCGGAAGAGCACCTGCCCTTTTTTTACCTCGCGACCCTGCTCAAATTCAATTTTTTGCACAATACCGTTAACCCGGGCACGCACCTGCGCATCACGCACAGCACTGACCCGACCAGGGAGCGTGGTAAAGATGGTGGTGGGTGTTTCGGCCAGTTTGATTGTGCTGACAGGTGTCGGTGGCGGGCCACCTTGCGCGCCTGCTTGCTGATCTTCCTTACCGCAACCGCTTAGCGCAACCAGGCACGACAGCAAAACTGTTGCAACATAGCGCTTGTGTAAAAAGAGTCTGTTTGTCATTGGGTTGGAAACCTTGAGAGCGAGGGCTGATCCTGACGGATAGCTGATTGAACGGTGTTGAAGAAAAGATTATAACCAGAAAATAATTGCCTAAGCAAATACTATTTAGTATAAACCCTTAAGTTTTAGGGTTTTTATCTGATTCTCGGGAATGTTGTGAACACATTCACCTGAGAAATGCGCTATAGCAGGACGATTGCCATGCAATGGGCTGGCTGCGTCGTCTATTGAAAAAGCACGGCCATGGCTGCCTTTACCCGCCCGCTTAGCAACGCAGACCGCTGTATCGGCGACGCACATACCGGATAAAACGTGGTCGAATCAATACCGAGGCATGGCGCCTCGCTGCGCCCCGATCGGCCACTGGCAGGCCAAGATGCAATAAAAATAACACGCCTGTGCTGGTTTTGTCGTCATCCGCCCGCCAGGGAGGCGCAAAATCTGCGTTTTTCGACCGGTAAAGTGTCAATCGAGCAACAAGGCGTCGTCGGTGATCTGTTCGCCCCTGACTTTTTCGAACATCTGCAGCAGGTCGCTAACCGTCATGTCCCGGCGCTGCTCGCCGGCCACATCCAGAACAACCTGTCCCTGATGCAGCATAATCGTCCGTTCGCCGATCTCCAGTGCTTGCTTCATACTGTGCGTGACCATCATAGTGGTCAGTTTCTGTTCAGTCACGATCTTTTCTGTAAGATCCAGAACAAATTGCGCGGTCCGAGGATCGAGCGCAGCAGTATGTTCGTCCAGCAGGAGTATTTTGCTGGGCTGCAGTGCCGCCATCAATAGGCTTACCGCCTGACGCTGTCCACCCGACAACAGGCCGATGCGGTCAGTCAGCCGCGACTCCAGGCCCAGCCCCAGAATGGTCAGACGCTCCCGGAACAACTGTCGCAGATCACTGCGCAAAGCAGGACGAAGGCCGCGTTGGCCGCCCCGACAATAGGCCAGCGACATATTTTCTTCGATCGTCAGGTCTTCACAGGTGCCCGCCATCGGGTCCTGGAACACCCGCGCCACATTGACGGCCCGCTGCCACACGCTTTTGCGGGTGACATTTTCATCGTTGATATGAATGCTGCCCGAATCCACCATCAATTCGCCCGACACTGCATTCAGGAAGGTTGACTTGCCAGCGCCGTTGGAGCCGATCACGGTGACGAACTGCCCTTGCGGAATGCTCAGGGACAAGCCACGCAGTGCGCGCGTTTCAATGGGGGTACCGGCATTAAAGGTAATATGCAGATTTTGTGCGTTCAACATATCAGGCGCGTCCTTTGATTCGCAGGCTACGGCGAAGTTTGGGCAGAATCAGTGCAATGGCCACCAGCAATGCCGTAATCAAATTCAGATCCTGTGCCTTGAGGCCGATGAAATCGCTATTGAGCGCCAATGCAATGAAAAAGCGATAGAGAATGGCTCCCACAATGACGGCCAGCGTGATAAAAAGAAAACGTCGTGCCGGCAAAATGCTTTCCCCCACGATAACGGCCGCCAGGCCGATGACGATGGTACCGATTCCCATGGAAATGTCAGACCCGCCCTGCGACTGGGCAAACAGCGCGCCGCCCAGGCCTACCAGCGCATTGGATAGCGCCATGCCGATAAGCACCATACGGTCTGTAGAAATGCCCTGGGCCCGAGCCATTCGCAAATTCGAGCCGGTCGAACGCATGGCCAGTCCTGATCGGGTCGAAAAATAGGCGTCCAGAACGATTTTTACGATCACCACGACAATGAAGAGCAATACCGGACGCCAGATGAAATCGTCGAGCGTCGCCGGTTGCGTGAGCGAAAAGACGGTGTCGCTGGTGATCAGGGGAATGTTCGGTCCGCCCATGATGCGCAGGTTGATCGAATACAGGGCGGTCATCATCAAAATACTGGCCAGCAAATCCATAATGCCCAGCTTGACGTTGAGCCAGCCGGTGATCATTCCAGCAAAAGCACAAGCGAGCATCGCTGCCACGCTGGCCACGAACGGATCGTAACCGCTGCTGACCAGTAGCGCAGACACGGCACCGCCGGTGGCAAACGTACCATCGACCGTCAGATCGGGAAAGCGCAAGACGCGAAAGGAAATGAACACGCCCAGCGCGACCAGGCTGTAGATAAAACCCAGCTCCAGCGCCCCAAGGGAAGAAAAAAGAGACATGTTAAGAACTTATGATCAAATAAAAAAGCCTGAGATGAGCCCAGGCCAGTAAAAAGGTAACAACAGGTTATTTCACAATCACTTTGGCGCTTTTGACAAAGTCTTCGCTCAATGTAACCCCTTGCTTTTGGGCAGCCCCCGGATTAACGAACAGCTCCAGCGTGTTGCTGGTTTCGGACGGGATGCTGCCTGGCTTTTCGCCTTTCAGGATCCGCGCTACGATTGTACCAGTCTGAATTCCCAGATTCTTGTAGTTGATGCCCAGGGCGGCAATGGCGCCGCGCTTGACGCTATCGGTGTCCGAAGCAACCAGAGGAATCTTGGATTCGTTGCCCACCTTGACCAGGGCTTCATAGGCAGATACCACATTGTTATCGGTATTGGTATAGATCACATCAACCTTGCCTGCCAGACTGCGCGCCGCCGAACCTACATCGACCGAGCGCGGTGCGGACGCTTCGACAAGCGTCATGCCAGACTTGGGCAACAATTCCTTCAGCCGCTTGACTACCACGCTGGAATTGGCTTCGCCCGGATTGTAGACAATGCCTACGCGCTTGGCCTCTGGCAATACCTGCTTGATCAATTCAATCTGCTTTTCGAGGACCAGCACATCGGACACGCCGGTCACGTTGGCGCCTGAGCCGTCCATGGATTTGACCAACTGGGCCGCAACCGGGTCGGTTACAGCGGAATACACCACTGGAATGGTTTTGGTTGCGGCAACCACCGCCTGCGCCGACGGCGTGGCAATGGCTACGATGGCATCGGGCCTTTCACCGATGAACTGGCGCGCAATCTGGGCGGCGGTACCGGTATTGCCCTGCGCGCTCTGATACTTCCATTTCAGATTCTTGCCTTCTTCAAAGCCTTCTTTGGCCAGACCTTCCTTGACGCCGTCGCGCACGGCGTCAAGGGCCGGGTGTTCAACGATGGATGTGACAGCAACAAACTTGTCTGCCGCCTGGGCTGCGCCCGCGAGCAGCGAGGTTGAAACCAGCGCAACGGAAAGACAGAAGGTAAACGTGCCCTTGATCATAACTACTCCTGAATGACATGTTCCAAACTCAGCGATTCTGTCATAGCAAACCGCTTCGTACCAGTGGTATTAACGAGAATAGCTGCGGCCGGCAACGCAAACCGGGCGCATAACCTCAATTGACGGCGCTTAGAAACTGATTAGCTCCCCTGTCTTGCCGTTTTCCTGCAGCAGCGTCCGAAGCCAACCCGTCGCCGGCAACCGGTACAGGCTCTGCACCCGTCTGGCCCGCTGCTGCAACTGCTCACGTGTTACCTGCAATGGCGGACCGGTAAATGCAATGACGATACGATTGCCATCAATGGTTTCGGGAAACAGGAGCACACGATCATCAAAAGCCCGCATGATATTACGCATATTCTTGCGAAAACTACCGTGATGACCGAACAGGTTGATTGTAACTACTCCCAGGTCGGCGCACACTCGCCGACAGCCCCGGTAAAACTGATCTGAAGAACATACCGGCCCCTGTGCGGTGTAATCGTACAAATCCACCATGAGCGCGCCATAGCTGTTTTCATTGATTGGATCCAGGACCCAGTCCTGCGCATCTTCATGCACCACCCGGCACGAGGCCGTTTGCCGCAACTCAAAGGCAGACTCGCATATGGCGGTAACCTGGGGATTCCATTCCACAGTTACGACATCGCTATCGAAATGATGCTGACAAAAACGCGTCAGCGACCCGGCCCCCAGCCCCAGAATACCGACGCCACGATTAACCGGTGGCGCCAGAAACAACAGCCATGCCATCATCTGCTGCGTATACTCGAACTCCAGTTTTTCGGGACGTTTCACCCGCATGGCGCCCTGAATCCATTCGCTATTGAAATGCAAATACCGGACACCCTGCGATTCGGAGATCATCGGCTCGTCATAATCGGGGTGTGGCTCCCTTTTCTGGTGTTGCATGCGTCATCAGACCCGTTCGAAGATAGCGGCAATCCCCTGCCCGCCGCCGATGCACATGGTCACCAGCGCATAGCGTCCGCCGATGCGCTGCAACTCGTGCAGCGCCTTGACAGTAATAATGGCGCCAGTTGCGCCCACCGGATGACCCAGCCCGATGCCGCTGCCGTTAGGGTTGACTTTGGCCGGATCCATGCCCAATTGCTGTGTGACGGCGCAAGCCTGGGCTGCAAATGCCTCATTGGCCTCAATCACATCCATATCTTCAATTTTCAGCCCTGCCCTGGCCAGGGCATTGCGTGTTGCAGGAACAGGACCAATGCCCATCAGACGAGGATCAACGCCGGCGTGACCGTAGGCCACCAGACGGGCCAGCGGTTTCGCACCGCGTTCTTTGACCATCTCCCCGTTCATCAGCACCAGCGCGGCAGCGCCGTCATTAATGCCCGACGCATTACCGGCTGTGACCGTTCCGGCTTCTTTGACAAACACCGGCTTCAGGGCAGACAGCCCCTCGAGTGTGATGTCGCCTCGCACGTGCTCATCGGTATCGAATACGATATCGCCTTTGCGCGATTTCATCACCACCGGCACGATCTGGTCCTTGAAATAGCCCTGGTCAATGGCGTTGGCCGCGCGTTGATGGGACGCGACAGCCAGTTCGTCCTGTTGCTGACGGGACACGCCGTACTCTTTGGCTACATTTTCGGCCGTGACACCCATATGCATTTTTTCAAACGGATCGGACAGCGCGCCGGTCATCATGTCCTGCATCACGCTGTCACCCATTCTGGCGCCAAACCGGTGTGCCGGCGCAATATAAGGCGCGCGGCTCATGTTCTCGACGCCGCCGGCGATCGCGATTTGGGCATCTCCAAGCAACAATGTCTGGGCGGCAGAGACGATGGCTTGCAGGCCGGAGCCGCACAGGCGGTTGACATTCAAAGCCGGCGTGCCCTGTGAGACACCGGCTGTGACCGCCGCATAGCGCGACAGATACATGTCACGAGGCTCGGTATTGATCACATGCCCCAGCGCGACGTGGCCGATATCTTCGCCTGTCACCGCAGCACGCTCCATGGCTGCCCGGATGACCGTTGCTCCCAGCTCGCCAGGGCTTACATTTTTCAGACTGCCGCCAAAGCCGCCAATGGCCGTACGAACACCGGATACCACGAAAACGTCAGGCATGATAATTCCTTTTTTTGTGTGAAGAGAAGCGAATCATAACGCATCCGGCATACAATGAAAGCCCGCTGTTTGTGTTCAACGGAAAATCAGGACCGCTATGAAAATCGCTACTTGGAATGTCAATTCGCTCACTGTACGTCTGCCGCAGGTGCTTGCCTGGCTGGATGAGCACAGTATCGATATCTTGTGTATTCAGGAGCTCAAGCAGGTCAATGAAAAATTTCCCAAGGATGCCTTCCAGGAACTGGGCTACGACGCTGTCTGGACCGGGCAGAAAACCTATAACGGCGTGGCCATTTTGTCGCGCTCGTCACTGGAAGATGTGATCGTCAACAACCCGCTCTACCCCGACACCCAGCAGCGTCTGATTACCGCCACCTGCCAGACCAGCGAAGGCCCGATGCGGGTTATTTGCGCCTATTGTCCCAACGGCAGTGCGCTCGATAGCGACAAATACAACTACAAACTGGAATGGTACGCGGCACTCAACCAGTTCGTTGAATCACAGATGAAATTATTTCCCAATCTGGCCATTTGCGGCGACTATAACATCGCGCCCGAAGACCGCGATGTACACCCCAAATATACCGGCGATATTCTGATTTCGCCCAAGGAGCGCGCCGCCATGCAGGCGCTCAGCGGCCTTGGCCTTGCCGATTCATTTCGTCTGTTTGATCAGGAAGAGAAACTGTTCAGCTGGTGGGATTACCGGATGATGGGGTTTCGCCGCAACGCCGGGCTGCGCATTGACCATGTCCTGCTGACGCCATCGCTGGCGCAACTTTGCACAGCCTGCGTTATCGACAAGGCGCCCCGTGGCAATGAGCAACCGTCGGATCATGCGCCGGTCGTCGCCACCCTCTCCTTGTCATTTGCCTGACGAGGCCCTCAGGCCGCGATAGCCTGGTAATCGCAAAATGAAAAAAAGGCCGGATGTTCATTTACCAGCCAGGGACATCGTGTCACCGACTACGTACCACACAGCGTCCATGCTGCGCTTCATACTGCTGCGATCAAGATACGGTGCCGGAATTATGACAAGACATTGCCTGTCTCCCTGCTGGCTTTCAATGCTCGCAGTACCACTCACTTTAAGTGACACCAGCTTTACTACTCGCCATCCAGAATCTGGTCTTCGAAGGTGGTGGCTGCCTGTTCACTGGACATCGGCACATACAGCACGCCCGACGTAATGGGTTTACCGATATTGATGATCGATACAAGGCGATTTTTCTGCGTTACCGCAAAGCTCTTGCCAATATTGTTGCTGGTCAGACTGGCCAGTCGCTGGCTGCCCGATGGGGAAAACTCAAGTTTCACAAAAGCCTTGCCGGCACTGTTGCGGGTAGCCACGGCGTTCTGCAAATCGTTGCGGGTCAGCGTCTGGGTCGGATCAACATGCACAAGCACGCCATTCTGGCGCACAGCCGTATAACCTTGCATTGGCGTGCGTGATGCGATGTACATGATAAGCGACGATGAAGCAACCGAATTTGACGGCGCCGGCGGCGTTGAAGCTGTTGTTGCCGGAGACCGACCGGATGAAGGCGGCGGCGTCGTCGGCACATCACTGACTCGTGTGCCGCCAGAGCGATTCTTGAGCAAGTGATCCATAGTGTCACAGCCTGCCAGGGTCAGCGTAGCAGCGATTGCGACAAAAAGTGCCCCTCTTTTGATGTGCATGATCGGTTTCCTTGATTCTGATGAAAGACTTATGGCGCCATTATAAGATATTGTTGAAAATTCGCATGGACACTTATCCCACTCAATCACAAAAAGCGTTCATGGCTTTTAAGGTAGCGCCATTTGCCCGGAGGCAGATCCGCCAGCGTTACATTGCCCATACGGACGCGTTTCAAACCGATCACATTCAGACCCACCATTTGGCACATGCGACGAATTTGCCGTTTCTTGCCTTCCTGCAAAATGAACTTGAGCTGGTCGTCGTTTTGCCAGCTTACTTGCGCCGGACGCAGTACATCGCCATCAAGGGATAGTCCGTGGCTAAGCAATTGCAGTCCGTTGCCGCTGATTTTACCTTCAACGCGGACCAGGTATTCTTTTTCCACTTCGGAGTCTTCACCGATCAGTTGCCTGGCAATACGTCCATCCTGGGTGAGAACCAGCAAGCCTTGTGAGTCGATATCCAGCCTGCCGGCCGGCGCCAGCCCTCTTAAATGTGAGGGATTGAAAGTATGCTTGTCACGATCATACTGCCGATCGGGCGTGATCAGCGTTACCGCGGGCCGATAGCCCTCTTCAGCCTGACCCGAAACGTAGCCCACCGGTTTGTTCATGATGATGGTGACCCGGGCTGTCTGTCGCGCCTGGGCAGACTTGTCCAGTGTAATGGACTGATTGGGAAATGCCTTCTCGCCCAGGGTGGCGACCTTTCCATCAACGCGTACCCAGCCGCGTTCAATGTAAGCGTCGGCTTCACGACGGGAACACAGTCCTCGTTCTGCAAGCAGTTTTGATATTCTTGTCTTTTCCATTTGATTCCGTTTGCTTACGCAAATTTGCTATAGTGTGTTTCTTTGTCCGGACGCACCGGACGTTTCTGTTTGAGCGTGGTTTTACAAGACCACGATTTATCTGCAGGCTCTCACATCCCGCGACCCATGAAGCATGAACCTTATTCACCTGGCTGGCTGAGCCGGCCGCCGCCTAAACTTGATCCTGTCCAGAAATATTGGCTGTCCCGCCCCGGGCCGCTCACTCAGGGTTTGCGCAGACAAGGCGAAGTGCGCATCCAGGTGGTCGGCGAATTTGCTGAAGTGGTTAGCACGGATGAGGCGCGTACCATCAGAAAAGCAGCCAATACGGTTGTGTGGGTACGAGAGATCTGCATGTCTATTGACGGCACGCCTGCGGTAATCGCGCGCAGCATCACGCCGCTGGATGCCGCCCAATCGGTATGGCAGGCAGTGCGTCGGCTACGCACACGGCCACTGGCCGATATTCTGTATCATGATCCGGCTATTGTACGATCAGTGTTCGAGTCCTGCATAGCAAAATCGCCAATGCCAATATTTAAAGCCGTGGTGCGCGCCGGCCAATTGCCCTCCCCATCACCGTCCAGGTTGCCCACCCGCCGCTCCGTGTTCTGGAAAAATGGCCAGCCGCTGCAGGTGACCGAATGCTTTTTACCGGCCTTCTGGTCGCAATTGCTCAAGCATCCAAGGGCCTGACCTGGCCAGCGGCCGGGTCACATCCCGGCCTCTTTCGCAGAGGATAACCTTGGATTTGGCAAAGAACGGTGGAATGCATGGGGTGTAGCGGGATCCACCAACACCTGTAAACCACCTGCGGTGATGGTTGCCGTGCCAAATACTATGTGCAAAAACGCAGCGTTTGTCGCTATCGTGCCGAAGCAATAGGCTTGTCGCTGGATTACAGCGCGTTGTCGTCCTGCTCGCCGGTACGGATACGAATGGCGCGCTCGACCGGCGTCACGAAAATTTTACCATCGCCGATTTTGCCGGTGCGCGCGGCCTTGATAATGGCTTCGATGGCCGAGTCAACCAGGCTGTCTGAAATGACCACTTCAACCCTGACCTTGGGAAGAAAGTCCACCACATATTCGGCACCACGATACAACTCTGTGTGCCCTTTCTGACGGCCAAACCCTTTTACTTCCGCAACGGTCAGACCGCTGACGCCGATATCTGCCAAAGATTCACGAACTTCGTCCAACTTGAAGGGTTTAATGATGGCTGTTATTAATTTCACGTGGTTTCCTTTACTTTGCAGGGCCTGACCCTGCTTTTTTACTGGAAAAGAATAGCATATTTTTTAATAATGCAGCCTAGAATCGATAACCGTTCGTGATCGGGAAGCGCCAGTCGCGACCAAAAGCCCGGGTAGTGATTTTCGGCCCCGGAGACCCCTGGCGTCGCTTGTATTCATTGATTCGCAGCAATCGAGCCACTTTTTCAACATCTTCACGCGCCAGACCGGTATTGACGATGGCTTCCACCGAATCGTTGTGTTCCATCAGATGCTCCAGGATGGTGTCCAGCACCTCATATTCGGGAAGGCTATCCTGGTCAGTCTGGTCTTCACGCAACTCGGCAGAAGGCGGCCGCGTGATGATACGCTCCGGAATGATCGCAGACTGCGTATTGCGCCAGCTCGCCAGGCGGTACACCAGCGTTTTGGGAATATCTTTCAAGGGTGCATAGCCGCCGACCATGTCGCCGTATAGTGTGCAATAGCCCGTGGCCAGTTCTGACTTGTTGCCGGTAGTTAGCACGATGGCATTGAACTTGTTGGACAAGGCCATCAGCAAGGCACCGCGAATCCGCGCCTGCAAATTCTCTTCGGTCGTATCCT
Source organism: Pseudomonadota bacterium (assembly GCA_023423975.1). Taxonomy (GTDB): domain Bacteria; phylum Pseudomonadota; class Gammaproteobacteria; order Burkholderiales; family Burkholderiaceae_B; genus Advenella. Next base: position 102,348 of record JAFAEO010000027.1, on the reverse strand, counting down.
GGGGCAAATCGCCGAAAATGGGTGCCAGCGCCTCCAGGTAACTGTTGAACATGGGTGAAATGGCGATTTCGTCGTAGCGCACGGCCAAACGTTGCGCCATGTCCTGTGCGTCATTGACCGAAATATCGGCAGTAAAGCGCGACGGCATCATGACCGCATGCAGATTCTCTGCCCCAATAGCATCAACCGCAATGGCCAGGACCACGGCTGAATCAATGCCGCCGGACAGGCCAATCACGGCTTTTCCAAAGAAATTCTTGCCCAGGTAGTCGCGCGTACCCATGACCAATGCACGCCAGATTTCGGCTTCGGCCGCCTCATTTTCCTGGATTAGCAGGGGCACCGACTGATCCGCGCCGAAAGGTAAGGACGGCAGAGCCTGAAGCTGTCCTGATGAGACTTGAATGCGCCCCATGGCCTCACAGAAACTATTGAGCTCGGTTACGATGTCGCCTTGTCGGTCAATCACGAAAGAGTGCCCATCGAAAACCAGTTCGTCCTGCCCGCCCACCAGATTGCAGTAAATGGCGCCCATGCCGGCATCACAAACGTTCCTGCGCACCACGGCAAGCCGGGTTTCGTGCTTGCGCACCATATAGGGCGAGGCGTTCAGGATCAGCAGCGTATCTGCCCCAGCCTGCCGCGCCGTCGTGGCGGCGCTGGCAAACCACACGTCTTCGCAAATAGTCACGCCGAAGGTATGATCCCTGACGGTAAATACCAGCGGCTTGCGCCCTGTCGTAAAATAGCGTTTTTCATCAAATACGGAATAATTGGGCAACTCCTGCTTCAGGTACGTGCCCAGATTATCGCCATTGAGCAATACACTGGCTGCATTGAAGGTCCCCTTGTCTGTACTGACAACGTGTCCCAGCACCACATGCAAGTCCTGAAACCGCGACAATGCTTCCTGCAGGGACAGCACCGCTGCCTGCTGGTCCGCAAGAAACTGACAGCGCAGAAGCAAGTCTTCAGGCGCATAGCCGGTAAGCGCCAGTTCGGGCAACAGCAGGACGTCATGCCCCTGCTCGTGAGCCAATGCAGCGGCCTGGACAATGCGTGCGGCATTGCCGGCCAGATCTCCGACCTTTTGATTGATTTGTGCAAATGCGACACTGACCGATGGTTCCATTATCCCGCTCTGTTTCTTTTGCAAACCACCGATTATCACACAAGCATCTGAAATGAGCGTCTAAAATACCGCTGATTAATGCAAAATACCGACATTGGACAGATCAGCACATACTATGACAGACAGCCCCAACCCAACCAATCAATTCGACAAAAAAGCCCAGGCCTGGTCGGCCCGTTTCTCTGAACCCGTATCCGAACTGGTCAAGCGCTACACTGCCTCGGTCGATTTTGACAAGCGATTGGCCCGTTTTGACATTCAGGGGTCGCTGGCCCACGCGACCATGCTGGCCGCAACAGGCGTCATCTCGGCCGACGATCTGGCCGCCATCGACAAGGGTATGCAGCAGATTCTTCAGGAAATTGACGCAGGTACGTTTACCTGGCTGCTGGACCTCGAAGACGTGCACCTTAATATCGAAAAGCGCCTGGTTGAGCTCATCGGCGACGCCGGCAAGCGCCTGCATACCGGTCGCTCACGCAATGACCAGGTGGCAACGGACATCCGCCTGTGGCTGCGTTCGGAAATTGACGTGTCACTGGAACTGATCACCGCGCTGCGTCGTGCCCTGGCGCAAGTGGCCCTGGAACATCACGACACGATCATGCCCGGCTTTACGCATCTGCAGGTAGCCCAGCCGGTTACTTTCGGCCACCATCTGCTGGCCTATGCCGAAATGTTTGCCCGGGATGCCGAGCGCCTGGCTGATTGCCGCAAGCGCTGCAACCGCCTGCCTTTGGGTGCAGCTGCGCTGGCCGGTACCTCCTACCCTATCGATCGCGAGCAGGTTGCCACGCTGCTGGGCTTTGACAGCGTCTGCCGCAACTCGCTGGATGCCGTATCCGATCGCGATTTTGCCATCGAATTTTGCGCCGCTGTTTCTCTGGTTATGACCCATATTTCCAGGCTGTCTGAAGAGCTGATCCTATGGATGAGTCCGCGCATTGGCTTTATTGATCTGGCAGACCGTTTCTGCACCGGCAGCTCGATCATGCCGCAAAAGAAAAACCCTGATGTGCCGGAACTGGCGCGCGGCAAGACCGGCCGGGTCAACGGCAATCTGATTGGCCTGCTAACGCTGATGAAAGGCCAGCCTCTGGCCTACAACAAGGACAACCAGGAAGATAAAGAAGGCCTGTTTGATTCGGCCGATACCTTGCGCGACACCTTGACGATATTTGCCGACATGATCGGCGGCATCCGGGTGCGCAAACAGGCCATGCGCGACGCTGCCCTGATGGGTTTTTCCACCGCCACCGACCTGGCCGACTATCTGGTCAAGAAAGGACTGCCCTTTCGTGACGCGCACGAAACCGTAGCCCTGGCTGTACGCCATTGCGAAGAGCAACAGTGCGATCTGGCCGATCTGACGCTGGAAGAGATGCGCAAGTTCAATGCATCGATTGACAGCGATGTATTTAGCGTGCTTACCCTGGAAGGATCAGTCTCATCACGCGCACATATCGGCGGCACTGCGCCGGCCCGTGTCAAGGCCGAAGCCGAACGCGTGCTGGCCGAATTGGCCTGATCTGCATTAGACCCTGATAAAAAAAAGACGGCGTACCGGTTTTTGGCGGGCGCCGTCTTTTTCATTATTACGTGCTACCGGCCGATATGTGAAATCGGTCACGGCCAGCGCTTTGCAGTGAACGCGTATCCATTAATCTGCACTTCGCGCACCTTGCGACCTTAGCGTCCCAACGCTCTCATCCTTGATTTTGTTGGCTTCAACTTTGTTGGCCTGCCCCTAATTGTCTGACCCTTTCTGCTCGGTCGTATTGGGTCAGGTTGGCCAACAGCCTTAACCACCGGCGAGTATACGCGCCAGAGGCGGCAGCTCATCACGCAGTCGCAGCGCTTGCCACTGTAACGTCGTTTGCGCCACTTTCGAATACCGCAATGGATTCGACATGCCCGGTATGCGGAAACATATTTACGACGCCCGCAGCACTTAATTTATAACCACCCTCGTGCACCAGAATACCTGCATCCCGCGCCAGGGTCGCCGGATTACAGGACACGTAAACGATTCTCGTCGGACGCTCTTGCGGTTCAAGTTGTGCCAATGCAAGCGCTACCGCCTGCGCACCCTCTCTGGGCGGATCAATCAGCATACGGTCAAAGTGCCCCAGGTTGCGCAACCAGGCCACGTCTACCTCAAACAGGTTCAGCGTAGCAAAACTGGTTTTCTCCTGCAAGTCGTGCTGGCTGGCCGCCTGCAAGGCGCGATCCGTAAGTATGCTGCTGCCTTCGATCCCTACTACCTCACGAGCCACAGTGGCCAGAGGCAAGGTGAAGTTGCCCAGACCACAGAACAGGTCTGCTACCCGCTCATCGGCCTGAACATCCAGCAGATTAAGTGCCTTGGCAATCAGGGAGCGGTTGATGAAATAATTGACCTGGGTGAAATCCGTTGGTTTATACGGCATTTTCAGCCCGAACTGCGGCAATAGGTAGTACAGCGAATCGGCCTGTTCCTCATGCAACGGCTTCACGGTATCGGGTCCTTTCGATTGCAGCCACCACACTACGTTATGACGTGTCGAGAAGGCATCCAGCTGTTCGATATCGGCAGCGGTTAGCGGCTCCAGGTGGCGCAGCAACAGCGCAGTCGTGGCTTCACCAACGGCTACTTCGATCTGCGGGATTTTGTCGTCAATACTCAGGCTGCCAATGAGCTCACGCAAGGGAACCAGCATGTCCGAAACATAGGGCGGCAATACATGGCATTCAGTCATGTCGGTCACATACCGGCTCTTGCGTTCGTGAAACCCAACCAGCACTTTGCCCTTCTTGACCACCTTGCGTACAGAAAGTCGTGCGCGATAACGGTAGCCCCAGGCAGGCCCCTGTAATGGCGGCAATACCCTGGGTATCGTCATTTTGGCAATATGCCTGAAACCGTCTTCCAGCGCCCGTTGCTTGATTGCTACCTGTGCGGTGATATCCAGATGCTGCATGATGCAACCGCCACAGGTGCCGAAACTCGGGCAGCGCGGGATAACTCGCTGACTCGATTCCTTGACGACCGATGTCATGCGGGCGATTTCGTATGAAGGTTTACGTCGAACGATATCAGCCTTTACCTTTTCTGCAGGCAACGCGCCTTCAACGAAAATGGCCTTGCCCTCGCGCCGGGCGATGCCGCGCGCTTCAAGATCAAGGGATTCGATGGTAAATGTTTCCTGCATGGCTGACCTTTATATTCTGAAGGCGTTATTTTAATGAGCCTGCCAACTAAGTTGGCGGGAAAAGGCTACATTGCAAAACAATTCTTAGTAAAACCACTGCCTGCTCTGCTTTAGATGGCCTGCGGGCGACATACTAAAGGCAGAATGTGCTCGGCCCTGCAGACAACGCCGCCTGTCGCGCCCGGTTTGCTCACCGCTGCGTCCGCTAATCGCAAAAAAGCCCGCCAGCGTGTGCTGACGGGCTACGTCTTGCTGCCCTGCTCTACCTCACTTCCCGGAAAGGCAGGCCCGACAGGCGCAACGTTTACTGTTTTGGTGCTGCTGGTGCCGGTTTGCTATCACTGGCGGCGGCTTTCGCCTCAGTTTTTGGCTCTTCGGTCATCTTTGCGCGTTCCTGTTGAAATTTCTTGCGATGCTCTTCCCATTTGGCAGAACGTTCCTTGAAGTATTTAACAACAGTTGCTTTCTGCTCGGCGCTAAATGTGTCCCACAGGCCAAGCCATTTGGCCTGATCATCTGCCATTTTTTTCTCAAAGCCTTCATGCATGTCTTTCTGTGCTTCCAGCAGCGCTTTTGGATCAACATTGCCGGAATCCAGTTGCTTGCGCCGTTCTTCCTGGTATTTGCGGAATGCCTCGCGATTAGGTTCGCGGGCAGCTTTATGTTCGTCCTTGATCGTTTTGAGCGTGGCTTTTTGTTCGTCGGTCAGTTTCAGGTCATCAACCAGTTTTTGACTGCCTGCACCCAGGCCAGGGATCACAATTGCCCCGTGACGCATATTGCCCTTGCGATGATAGCCGTGTTTGTGGCCGTCACCTTTATGGTGCTTTCTGACGCCCTGCTGCGGCTTGGCCTCGCCAATGCGATGGTATTCCATGTTGGCGCTTTCACTTTGTACGGAAGGGCTGATAGGATTGGATTCGGTATCGGCCTTTACCGTCTGCGCAAATGCAGTGGTGGCAACCGCTGCGGACAACGCACTGGCCAGAAGGGATTTGACGAGGAAAGAACCTGAAAATTGAACAGCCATTTTATACTCCTTGTTTAGTCTGTCGATGACGTCATAAGCATGTCGGTGACGTACCCATTCTGGGTCACAAGCAATTACAAGTGTGTTTCAATAGCGGTGCAGATCTTTCAATGCATTACCTAAAGCGCAGGGCCCGGCTTTCCCGCGGCCCGTCCTGCCATGTCTATTTACGGCAATAGTGCGTTAGCGATAATCCCAGGCAGTCAGGTATTCCTGCCATTGGGGCTTGTTCAGGGCGGCCAGGCTGCTGTGCACCAGGGCAACTTCTTCTTCATAGGCAGTCTTGTCCAGCTCGCCCTTCATCAGGCGGAAACGGCAGTAGACCAGCCATGTATTGACCACATCGGTTTCGCAATAAGCACGCACTTCATCGGCCTTGCCGTCGCGCCATGCATCCCAGACCTGACTGCCGTCCATGCCCAGCTTTCCGGGAAAGCCGCAGAGCTTGGCCAGCTGATCCAGCGGCGCATTGGCGCGGCCATTGAACTTGGCAAGCAGATCCATCAGGTCAATATGGCGAGTGTGATAGCGGCTGATGTAATTGTTATATTTGAATTCACGGTCATCTTCACCCATATCCCAGTACCGTGGCGCAGACAGGCCGTGGATCAGGCAGCGATAATGCAGCACAGGCAGGTCAAAGCCCGACCCGTTCCAGCTCACCAGCCTGGGCGTATAGCGCTCAATGGTCTTGAAGAAGCCGGCGATGAGCACGGCCTCGTCATCGTCCGGCTCACCCAGCGTGCGCACACGAAAGCCGTTATCATCACGAAATACACAACCGATGACGGCAATTTTCTGCAAATGCAGGGGAAAGAAATCATTGCCAGTCTGTTCAATGCGAAGCGCCCTGGCCCGTTCGACCACTTCGGCATCCGAGAGTGTGTCATCCCAGTCATTCAACGCGCGCAGGCCCTTGGCGTCTGGGATGGTTTCAAGATCGAAAACAAGCGTTGGAGTCATGGCGCGCAATACTTTCAGACGGGTTTTGCCACTTAGCGGCGTGGCAGGTAAGACAATGGATTGACAGGCTGGCCACGACGGCGGATTTCAAAATGCAGGCGTGGTGATGATGTATCCGATTGACCGACTTCAGCAATCTTCTGGCCTTTGGACACTTTCTGCCCATTCTTGACCAGCAACTTGCTGTTGTGGGCATAGGCCGAGATAAAGCCATTGCTGTGGGAGATAAGAATCAGGTTGCCCAGCCCGCGCAAGCCATTGCCTACGTATGAGACTGAACCGGATGCCGCAGCGGAAACCGGATCACCCAGCTTGCCTTCGATATCAATACCGCGCGTGCTTGCAGAGAACTGGGTAATGATCTTGGTGGTGGCCACGGGCCAGCCCCAGGACACGGCAGTGGCGTCGCTGGCCGGCGCGGCCGATACGCTGCCTGCTGCGGTTGGTGTTGCACTGCCGGCGACGTTCGAATCTGTGCCGGCCGGGCTGGAGGATGCGCTTGTAGATACACGCAGCCGCTGGCCTACCTCAAGTGACGGAGAAGAAAGTTTATTCAGTGACATCAGCTGGGAAACACTGACGTTATTGGCGCGGGAAATTTTATAAAGCGTATCGCCGCGCTGCACGATATATTCGCCTGGACCCGCAGGGCCGCCCGCCGAACGGCCGGAGCCAAGTTCAGAGACCGGTGCTCGTGAAGAGGTTCCGCAGCCGGCCAGCGTCGCCGCCAATACCAGGGATCCAATTAAAACGGGGAATTTTCTTTTCATTGAGTGAATCTGCATATGTTTTACCTACCTGTTCAATGGATGCGTAACACGTACGCAAAACGGGTATTTTCTCCTGTCACAATTGTATGCCTGCACGCAATGGAACAAAGCGCACAGGTTCAAGTTCCTTACGATCCCAGCTGTTTACGCCGGTTCTTTCGATCAGCACCAGTTTCTGCTGATCCGAACCTTCGGGCGCAATCAGGCGGGCACCTATGTCCAGCTGGTGCAGCAATGCGGTCGGGATCTGCAGCCCGGCCGCGGCGATGACGATGGCATCAAACGGCGCAACCGATGGCATACCCAGCATGCCATCACCATGAACCAGACGTATGCGGGACACCAGTTTGAGCTCGCGCAGCGTACCTCTGGCCATTTCATACAACGGCTTGATTCGTTCAATTGTATACACTTCGTGGCACATTGCTGCCATCACGGCAGCCTGGTAGCCACAACCGGTACCAATTTCCAGCATTTTTTGCGGCTTGCGGTTCTCCGCGACAGCAGAAAGCATACGTGAAATGACCCACGGCTGCGAGATGGTTTGGGAAAAACCAATGGGTAGCGCTGCGTCATCGTATGCCCTGCTGGCCAGCCCCTGGTCGATAAACACATGTCTGGGCACGGAGCGCATGGCGTCCAGCACCCGCTGGTCGGTAATCCCTTTTTGCCTGAGCCGCTCGACCATGAGTGCGCGCAGCCGCTCGGAATTCAAGCCGATATTCTGACTGGTTCGTCCCTCGGCAGCAGGCACGGACGATGCCGGACGCGCTGCATTTGCAGCAACAATAATACGGGTGTTGCTATTGGTTGGCGTAATTTTAATTTTGTTGGATGGAAAAGAAAGGCGTGTCCGGCTTTCGTTAACATCATTTACATTTCCGAAGTGCGGACTGGTGCCAAAGGGCGGTTTACGCATGGCTCAACTCCACCCAGCTGCGTGCCTGGTTCAATTGCTTGTAGTGTGTCAGATCCAGTTGCAGCGGCGTCATGGAGATCAGACCCTGACTGGTTGCCCCAAAATCTGTATCTTCGGCAAAGTCTGCGACCTCGCCCACCATACCGATCCAGTATATGGGTTCACCTGCCGGATTGGCGCTTTTGATGACCGGCTGCGACGGATGGCGTCGGCCCAGTCGCGTAACGCGCAGTGAACTCCAATGATGCTCCGGCAGTGGTGGAATATTGACACTGAGCAGAACCGGAGCTGGAAACGGATTGGCCAGTTGATGCTGCACGATTTGCACGGCAATTTTCGTGGCCGCTTCCAGTTCCGGCCAGTTCTTTTCCGTCAGGGAAAAGGCAATGGACGGGATACCAAACAGAAAGCCTTCTGTCGCCGCCGCCACTGTGCCCGAATATAAGGTGTCTTCACCCAGATTGGCGCCGTTATTGATGCCGGAGACAACCAGATCTGGTCGATAGTCGAGCAGGCCCGTTAGTGCTACGTGCACGCAGTCTGATGGGGTGCCATTCAGGTAATAATCGCCCGATGGTGTGCGTCGCACCGACAGTGGCCTGTTCAACGTCAGCGAATTGGAGGCGCCGCTGTGATTGACCTCGGGCGCAACAACCGTGACCTGGGCAATATCGCGTAGCGCAGCAGCTAGCGCCTGCACACCCTCGGCATTGTAACCATCATCGTTCGACACCAATATTCGTTTCATTCAGATCGCAACCAGACATTATTCCCCCTGTATTGTACATGGATCAATCGATACGCGGGACGCGATATCCTGTTCGGCAATACGAAAGGGAACGTATATAATCGGGTCTTCCGATAATGACAACGACGACAATGAACAACCTGCTCTGGACGATTCTAGCCCTGCTTGCCGCCTACCTGATAGGTTCAGTTTCCTTTGCCATGGTGGCCAGCCGCCTGTTCGGCTTGCAGGACCCCCGCACCTTCGGCTCCGGCAATCCCGGCGCCACCAATATGCTGCGCACAGGCAACCGCAAAGCTGCCCTCTTCACCTTGCTGGGCGACGCCTTCAAAGGCTGGCTGGCAGTCGCGCTGGCAATCTATCTTGCCCCCGTGGCCGGCTTTTCGGATACCACCATTGCATTGGTCGCCGTCGCTGTTTTTCTTGGCCACATCTATTCGTTTTTTCTCAATTTCAAAGGGGGCAAAGGTGTTGCTACGGCAGTGGGCGTGCTGTTCGCCCTGCAACCGTGGCTGGCGGTGGCCACCATTGCGACCTGGCTTATCATTGCCGTTTTCTTTCGCTATTCATCCCTGGCCGCGCTGGTCGCCGCGGTGTTTGCGCCGTTTTATTATTTCGTTGGTGGCATGGCGGCATGGCCGTTTTCCATGCCCTGGTTTCTGGCCATTTGCTTTCTGACGCTGGTGCTGATCGTCAAGCATAAGAAAAATATTTCCAATTTGCTGGCGGGCACTGAATCGCGAATCGGCCAGAAGAGGAAAAACTGAGCAGCCCGCTCAGACGCTGATATCGGCCAAATCCCAGCGCGGGTGAACTGCGGCACCGTCCGGACGGCGCATTTTATCCACCAGACCGGCCTTGACCCGTTCTGCTGCAGCATGGGCGATCATCGCGCCATTATCGGTGCATAGCGCCAGCGGCGGGAAAAACACCTCGCCGTTTTGCTTTTGCATCTGGCGCGTCAAATATTCGCGCAATTGCCGGTTTGCCCCCACGCCCCCGGCCACCACCAGGCGGTTGCTGCCGCTGGCCTTGACAGCCTTGATTGCCTTAAACCCTAGCACCTCTACAATCGCGGCCTGCACTGAAGCGGCCAGATCCTGCCGTTGCTGGTCGTTTAACGGTCCCTGCTGCTCCAGCTTGCGCAGCGTGGTCAGAACCGCAGTCTTGAGGCCGGAAAAACTGAAATCCAGGTCGCCGCTATGCATCATCGGTCGAGGCAAATCATAGGCCTTCGGATTTCCCTTGTCGGCAAGTGCGGCCAGCGCCGGCCCACCCGGATACGGCAGGCCCATCAACTTGGCGGACTTGTCAAAGGCTTCACCAGCAGCATCATCCAGAGTTTCACCCAGCAATTCGTATTGACCAATGGCCTTCACAAGCATCAGTTGGGTATGCCCGCCGGACACCAGCAGCGCCACATACGGAAAACTGGGAACGGTCTGCGCCAGCATCGGCGAGAGCAAGTGACCCTCCAGATGATGGATCGGGATGGTGGGTATATTCAGGCTCCATGCCAGGGATCGGGCAACCGAGGCGCCTACCAGCAGCGCGCCGGCCAGCCCGGGGCCGGCAGTATAGGCCACGGCATCGATGTCTTTGAGGGTCAGGTCTGCATGGTGCAGCACTTCGCGGGTGAGCGGCAAGACACGCCGGATGTGATCGCGCGAGGCCAGTTCGGGCACCACGCCGCCATAAGCCTGATGCATGGCGATCTGGCTGTGCAGTGCGTGTGCCAGCAGGCCCGATTCGGTACTGACCAGCGCAACGCCGGTCTCGTCGCAGGAGCTTTCAATGCCGAGAATGATCATAAATTACCTGTTCGACGACGCTGATTCGTGCCTGCTCGCGCCGTCGCTGGCGCGAGGCTGAACCGCCGTCGGTGTGATTGCATTGCCTTAGTCGCAGGAAAGATGTTGCAGATTAAAGACGATATCGGATTATTTGCCGATACTGCGGGATGCGCGCTCGTCATTAACTGTAAAGAATACGCTACAGTTGCAATTGTACACATGTATCTGTTTATTAGGAGTTATGTTCATGCTGGAATCACTGTTCAAGCTCAGGGAGCATGGCACGAATGCCCGTACGGAAATTCTTGCCGGTCTGACGACCTTTCTGACGATGTCTTACATCATATTCGTGAACCCTGAGATTCTGGGCACCACGGGCATGGACAAAGGCGCTGTTTTCGTTGCTACTTGCTTGGCGGCAGCGCTGGGCTGCCTCATTATGGCCTTCCTGGCCAACTGGCCCATCGGCATGGCCCCGGGCATGGGCTTGAACGCCTTCTTCGCGTTCGGCGTGGTGGGCGCAATGGGCTATTCATGGCAACAGGCGCTGGGCGCCGTTTTTGTTTCCGGCGTCATCTTTTTGATTCTGTCAGCCACCGGTATACGCAAATGGCTGATCGAAGGCATCCCCAAATCACTGCGCTCGGCCATCGTCGCCGGTATTGGTCTTTTTCTGGCGCTGATTGCGCTCAAATCGGCCGGCATTGTTGTCGGGAACGACGCTACGCTGGTCGCGCAAGGCGATCTCAAATCGCCCACCGTATTACTGGCCATCCTGGGTTTTTTTATTATCGTGTGCCTGGATAGCCTGCGCGTCAGAGGCGCCATTCTGATCGGTATTCTGGCAGTAACGGTTTTGTCCGCATTGCTCGGCTATAGCGCGCCAATCACTAGCGTCGTTTCAACGCCGCCCAGTATCGCTCCCACTTTTATGCAACTGGATATTGCAGGCGTGTTGAACCAGGGCTTCCTGCATATTATTCTGGTTTTTGTACTGGTAGAAATTTTTGATGCAACCGGAACACTGATTGGTGTTGCACGTCGCGCCAACCTCTTGCCTGAGGGCAAACCCAATCGCCTTGGACGCGCCCTATTCGCCGACAGCACCGCCATCCTGGCCGGCTCGGCATTGGGCACTAGCAGCACCACCGCGTTTGTCGAAAGCGCAGCAGGCGTGCAGGCAGGCGGGCGCACCGGCATGACTGCACTGGTCGTGGGCGTGCTGTTTTTGCTGTGTCTGTTTTTCGCACCGCTGGCCAGCGTCGTGCCTGCTTACGCCACCGCCCCTGCCCTGCTCTACGTTGCCGGCCTGATGGTGCGCGAGCTGGTTGAAGTGGAGTGGAACGATATCACCAATGCCATTCCAGCCGCCCTCACTGCAATTATCATGCCGTTTACGTACTCCATTGCCGAAGGGATTGCGTTCGGTTTTATCAGTTATGTCGTTATCAAGGCCTTCACTGGTCGTTTCCGCGAGATTCACATTGCAACGCTGATCATTGCCTTGCTGTTTGTATTGCGCTTCGCACTGGAATAACCCGAGCATTAGCGACACCGCTGTCATGGCGGACGTCTCACGTTGCGTTGTGAAATTGCATAAGATTGCAAAAAGCAGCGCTCTGTCTCTGAAGCCGCAAGCCAATTGCTTGCGGCTTTTTTTTACGTTCAGGTTTATATCGTTAACAATTGAATTACACTTGTACTTGATAGGCATTCATAATGACAGCAATAAAAATATTCAACTAGTAATTCATGGTTGCCGCCCCTATATTCACTGAAGTACCTCGGTCCGCAACTTAAACTGGAGAAAGAATTATGCCCATTACCGAACTGACCAAAGACACCTTCCAGCAAGCCATCAAAGAAGACAATACATTGATTATTGACTTCTGGGCGCCTTGGTGTGGTCCCTGCCGCCAGTTTGCCCCGACATTCGAGACAGCGGCGCAGGCCCATCCGGATATCGAATTTGCCAAAGTCAATACCGAAGATCAGCAGGAACTGGCCGGTGCCCTGGGCATCCGTTCCATTCCAACGTTAATGGTATTTCGTGAACGCGTGATGCTGTTTTCACAGGCCGGTGCCCTGAGTCCCGGTCAGCTGGACGAATTGCTTGAGAAAGTTCAGGCTGTTGACATGGAAAAAGTGCATCAGGAAATTGCTACGGCTGAAGCCAAGGCTGCTGAAGAAAACGCGTAACAGATGGCTGGCCGATTGCGTATTTAAGGACCGATCCAAACCACGCACCGGGATAGATGGCAGCCGCCAACGTTACCGTCTGGTTTACTAAGAATGCTGTGTCCTGAGTTTGTCGTCCAACGGGCGCCTGGTCAGTCCGCAGCGCGCTCGACCGGATCGACAGTACAGCAACGCCTGCGTACATTATCAGGTCGACGGACACAAATCGGCACACAAGAGCCATCATAGAATCAAGGGACAGTCCACTGTCCCTTTCCTTTTGTCTGATCAGTATAGATTTCCTGCACCAGATGCAGATCGCTCACCGGAATGATCAGCGTCCATGTGACCCCCTGAGCTCCGAAATTTTCATTTGAAATAACAGCGCCTGCCTGCGTCAGGCGAACCCTGACTCTCTCGACATCAGAATAATTACATGTGCAATAAACGGTCGCAGACGGCACGATGACCTGCTTTGGTGCTGCATCCAGGCACTTGGCCGCGCAGCCTCCATAGGCTCTTACCAGCCCGCCTGTACCCAGCTTGGTGCCGCCAAAGTAACGGATAACCAGTACAGCGACATCGGTCAATCCTTTGCCTTCGATAGCCTGCAGAATGGGCCGGCCGGCGGTGCCGCCTGGTTCGCCATCATCGTTGAAGCGATAACCTTCCGCGGTTTTGTAAGCCCAGCAATTGTGCGTTGCCGTCGGGTCGCCAACCTCCGAGAAAAAAGCCAGCGCCGCTGCCGCATTGGCGGCGGGAGCGGCGTGTGCGATGAAGCGGCTCTTTTTTATATCTTCTTCAAAACTGCACACGGCCGTCAGTGTTGACAATAATTCGGCCATCGAGTTGCGAATCTCCTACTGCTCAATACCACGCGAATTGAGGTAGTCATCGTAACCGCCCTGATAATCGTTCAATGTCCCATCGGGCATGATCTCGATGATCCGCGTGGCCAGACCTGAAACGAATTCCCGGTCATGCGACACAAAAACCAGTGTGCCGGCATATTTTTCCAGCGCAAACTGCAGCGACTCGATCGATTCCATATCCAGGTGGTTGGTCGGCTCATCCATCAGCAGGACATTATGGCGCCCCAGCATCAGCCGCCCAAATGTCATGCGATTCTTTTCACCACCAGACAGCACTGGAACATCTTTAACAATATCATCAGCAGAAAACAATAACCGACCCAGTACAGAACGTATCGCCTGGTCTTCGTCGCCCGGTTTACGGTGCTCGCCCATCCAGTCAAATACATTGACATGTTTTTTGAAGTCCTCGGACACGTCCTGCGGCATATAACCGATATCGGCATTTTCGGACCATTTGACCGAACCGCTATCGGGTTCCAGATCCTGGGCGAACAGCCGTAACAGCGTGGTTTTACCTACGCCGTTAGCACCAATAATGGCTATTTTCTGTCCGGCCTCTATCATTGCCGAGAAATTGCTAATCACCGGCTTGTCATATGCTTTGCTGACTTTGTCCAGGGTAACTGCCAGGCGGTGTAAGGGTTTGGTCTGCTCAAAGCGGATATACGGATTCTGGCGCGACGAGGGCTTGACTTCAACCGTCTCGGCTTTGATGCGATCAATCTGTTTCAGACGCGAGGTCGCCTGACGGGATTTGGACTTGTTGGCCGAAAACCGGCGAACAAAATCCTGCAGCTCAACAACCCGCTCCTTAGCCTTGGCGTTGTCCGACACCAGCCGTTGGCGTGCCTGTGTCGAGGCCAGCATATACTCATCATAATTGCCGGGATACAGGCGAATTTCCCCATAATCCAGATCCGCCATATGGGTACATACCTGATTCAGGAAATGCCGGTCGTGACTGATAATAATCATGGTGCTCTGATAGCCGTTGAGCACGCCTTCGAGCCAGCGAATGGTATTGATGTCCAGGTTATTGGTGGGCTCATCCAGCAGCAATACGTCAGGATTGGAAAACAGCGCCTGCGCCAGCAACACGCGCAGCTTCCAGCCCGGCGCAATCTCGCGCATCGGCTGGTTATGCTGCTCTACCGGTATATCCAGACCAAGCAGCAGTTCACCGGCACGGGCTTCAGCCGTATATCCATCATATTCTGCAAACTTGGCCTCCAGTTCGGCCGCACGCATATAGTCGTCATCGGTCGCTTCCAGATTGGCATAGATGGCATCGCGCTCGTGCATGGCCTGCCACATTTCCTCATGGCCCATCATCACTACGTCCAGCACCCGCATATCTTCGAACGCAAACTGATCCTGGCGCAATTTGCCCAGGCGCACGCCGGGATCCAGCGAGACATTACCCGAAGAGGCTTCCAGATCGCCACCGATGATTTTCATGAAGGTGGACTTGCCCGATCCGTTCGCGCCGATCAGGCCGTAGCGATTGCCTCCGCCAAATTTGACACTGACGTTTTCGAAAAGAGGCTTGGGACCAAACTGAATGGTTAAGTTAGCGGTAGAAATCACGACTGTATTTGATGCCTTGAATAGGGTTATAAAAAAAGCCAAACGCGTTCATAACAGCAGAACGCGTTGTTCGTATCTTGCGCGCACCGCCGAAGGCGGTGCCGGTAATCATCAATGTTAATGATGATCGTGATGGTGATCGTCAATCACCAGATAGGCCATGTCGGCCTCGGTAGCCAGGCCGACCTTTTTGCCGATGGGCAGCGTAACACGCACATCGCCATGGCCATAAGGCAGCCCGCTCACAACCGGCAAACCGGTATTGGCGCGCAGCCATCGCACAACCTCAGGCATATCAAAGCCTTTGTCCTGGGCGCTAAGCTTGTACTCAGTGAAATGCCCAAGCACAATGGCCTTTTGCCGAGCCAATACGCCGGCGTGCAACAATTGCGTTAGCATGCGCTCAACCCGGAAAGGGTATTCGCCGACATCTTCCAGGAACAGAATGCCATTCTTGATTTTGGGAAGATAAGGCGTACCTACCAGCGACGCAACCATGGCCAGGTTGCCGCCCCATAAAGTGCCCCGGGTATCGACCGCATCCGAACCTTCGGACTCGAAACTGAGAATTTCCAGCTCACCGTGCATGACCTCAAGAAAGATGTCATAGGTCAGTTCATCTACCGTTTCCTTGCCAAAATCCAGCATATTGGGACCGGTATAACTGCTCAAGCCGGTTTTTGCCAGCAAGGCCAGATTGAAGGCAGTGAAGTCACTGAACCCGACATACCGCTTTGGATTGCGTTCCAACAGTTTCCAGTCAATACGATGCAGTATGCGGCTCAGCCCGTAGCCGCCGCGGGTGGGCATGACAATCTCGCTGGAATGTTTCGCAGCGCGGGCGATCGCAGCAAGCCGATTCTCGTCGTCGCCGCCAAAGCGCATATCCTGCGATAGCGCAGCTTTGTCTACTGTAACTTTGACTTTGGATCTTTTCAGGTTCTTGACGGCACGCTTCAGAATGTCAGGATCCTGTACATAGCCTGACGGCGACATGGTATAGACTTGCAACTTATTCGTGTATCGCGCCGGCTGATACGCAACATCATCGGCCTCGTCGAACAGAATCTGGGCGTCATTCAACTGCTCTTTAATACTTTCCTTTTTGCCAAGGGAAGAAGCATTGTTCATGGTGGCGATTTCCTGCGTTCCTGAAAAAAGCGGCGAAGCAATTGGCCGCACTCTGTTTTCAACACCCCCGACACAATGACGGTGTGATGATTGATCTGTTTGTTGTCCTGCACCGCGATTACGCTGCCGCAGGCGCCGGTTTTCGGGTCAGCTGCACCGTATACCACCCTGCTTACTCTGGCGTGCGTGATGGCACCCATACACATAATGCATGGTTCCAGCGTAACGTACAGGGTAATACCGGGAAGCCGGTAATTGTTCAAATCCCGGCCACACTGGCGCAAAGCGATGATTTCGGCATGGGCAGTGGGGTCGCGGTCTGTAATCGTCCTATTGTACCCTTTTCCCAGGACATTCCCTGATGAATCGACGGCAACAGCACCAACCGGCACCTCGCCCAGTTCATAGGCCAGGTGGGCCTGTTCCAGCGCCAGCGCCATGAACTGGGCGTGATTCAACGGTGTGATTTGCATATTTTCGCAACGGTTCCGAGGGTGATCGACATGGTTGCATTTTATCCGGGTATGGATGCAAACATAAAGCAAAATCCTGCAGCCGGCGCGATAAGTCCTTCATGAGGGCTTACACAACAGGGATGGTGACGCTGGCACGAAGTGATTAACCCGATATGAGCATTCAGTATGCCAGCGTTGTACCGAACTACCCGGGGGCATCACGGCAGCGACGGTTTTCGCGCCTGCAGCCCAGGCGCCGGGCCGTTGGCTGTATCACGAATGCCCGCTGGCTACCAGCGATGGGTATAGCTGACATTGAATACTGCGCCGGCCGCCGGCAACCGACTGGTATTGTTACTATTGCGCATCAGTTGGCTATACAAGGGGTAGTAATGGCGGTTCAGTACGTTCTGGACGCCAAAGGTCACTTTGTTTTTATCATCAATTGTCCATCGGCTGATCAGATCCACCGTCGTGTAGCCCGACGTTTCCCAGCGGCCGAAACTGGTTTTTTCATCCAGTCGGTAGTCTTTGGACGCAAAATACGTCGCCTGTACCCGGTGACTCCATTTCTCAGACGGTGTGTATTCCACATAGCCGGTCAGTTTCAACGGCGGTATGCGATATCCGGTCATATTCTGGTAACTGTCCTTGCCTTCCGGTTTTTCTTCACCCTTCATCCAGGTAAAGGTGCCGCCCAGCGCCCATTGATTATCATTGCTGTAATAATCGAGCCCGCCTTCAATCCCATAAATGCGTTCTTTGGTGCGCAGCAGCGTCAGCCCATTATTGAAGCTTTGCAGCGCACCCAGATCCGATTTCGAATGAAATACGGTCAGATTGGCCGCGACGTTAGAAAATGTCCCGCGCCAGCCCAGCTCAAAGGTATCTGTTTTCACGGGTTCCAGGTTTGACGCGCCAAAATTGAAGGCTGGGGTCGCATTACGCACCTGCACGCCGACATCGGGGAGCTCAAAACCCTGGCTGAAGGAAGCATAAAATTCCTGGCCCTTGATCGGTGTATAAACCACCCCCGCGTTGTAACTCCAGGCGCCATAGTGAACCGTTCCACCGGAAACCCGCCCCGGATTGGTCACACGCGATTGCGACAGCGGCGTAAAGTCATCAAAACGCACACTGGCGCGATCATACCGTGCCCCGCCCTGCACCGCCCAGTGTTCGTTAAAACGATGCTCCAGCTGGGCAAACGCGCCAATACTGCGTGTCGTTATCGGCGGCATGTAGGTTAATGAGTCGATTTTGCGAAAATGCAAGCCGCCGCTTCTGTCATATTCATACGGATCAAATACGTCCAGAGGCATTTCACTGCGTTCTTCATTAAAATCCAGACCCCAGGTCAACTGGGTGTTTTTGTCGGAAGTCAACGGCGTCTTGATCGTCAGTCGACCGCCAAATACGCTTGATTTTTGCGTGACCTGGTCTACATTGGCCCCCCTGACAGATACAGCGCGCGCATCAAATGGGGCAAAGCGTGTGAAGAAGTCGCGATAGTAGATTTGCGCGGCCAGCGTGCTTCCCGCAATATCGCGGTTCTGATACTCCAGACTGGCCAGCGTATTGCGGATGCGATTCTGCTCGTCCAGCTCCAGTCCCCTGATACTGCGCGCGGCAGTGCTGCCGGGCGGCTGTCGGGCCACACTGGGGTCGGATGCGTAGTCGGTATCCTGTTTTGCATCATAGTGACTCAGGGACAACTGTATACGCTGCTTCTCATCAATTTGCAGACCGACTTTGCCGGACATATTGTAGATATTCGAATCAAACAGGTCGCCCTGGCTTGGCTCCGGCGCCAGGCGTGTACCGCGCGCGTCGTACGATCCACCCGCATGGCTGGCGCCCAGGCTTAGCGAATAATCGATTTTGTCATTGCCACCGGAAAAATAATGCTGTATCCCGCCGCCCAGGCCTGCTGCGCCCAGCCGGGACAATGGCGTCGTTGCCGAAACGGTGGTCTCGGCGCGAGGCTCGCCATCGTATCCTCTGGTGCGTATGGACACGATGCCGCCGGCCGCACCGCTGCCATAGATCGCGCTACTGCCACGCAGCACTTCAATTTGCTCAATATCAGCGGGGTTGATATTGGCAAGGTTGCGCGACGAATCACGATTAGTATTCAGGGGAATGCCGTCAACCAGAATCAGCATATTGCGACCGCGCAGGGTTTGGCCGTAATCGGTAATGGTATGACTGGAATCAGCCATGCCTGGCAGCACTTTACTTAATACGGTAGCCACACTGTCGGATCCGGCACGCAATGTATCCAGTTGCTCGCGATCAATAACGGCAACCTGCCGGGTGGGCGACATCAAGTCACTTTGTGTACGCCCTGTCACGGTAATGGCAGACAGTTCGGTAACCGGTGCTGTTGTTTGTTGCACAGCAGAGACTGATGGCGCGCCAGTCACAGGAGCCGCAGCGGTGTCCAGCGTATAGTTGCCATCTCCTACTTTTCTAATACGAAGGCCAGTGCCGGCCAGTAGCCGGTCAAAGCCGCTCTGCACCGAGTGCTGACCAGTCAGCCCCTGCGTTTTCAAGCCACGGGTGGCATTCATATCAATACTTAAATTGACACCAGCCTGCCCCGCATAACTGAGTAGCGCGGGTCCCAGTTCGCCGGGACCGATATTATAGGCATGACGCGTTTGTGCCGAACCGGAATCGACAGCCCAGGCCGGTGCAACTCCCTCCGTGGCGGCCAGGCCCAGCGCAGACAAGGCGCCAAGCACTGCGGCACTTATGCGGCGCTGCGCCTTGCAAGACGGGTCAAACAAATAGGAATCTGATGTCAGATTAGCCATGAAAAAAAGTTCCTGTCTCAAAGTCAGTAAATTGAAGTTCTTATAGACATGACAGACGAGATGCAAAAACAGGACAAAATAATTAAATTTTTTTCTTACCCGGAAATAAATGCCGCTACCTTGCTGCAACAGTGACCCAGTAACGGGTGCGAGACTGGATTTGCACCGGCAGGGTCTGGGCAAGCGCCTCAAGAATGCGATCCGTATTATTCAGTTGAAAGGCACCCGATACAGGCATATCAGCCACAGACGAATCACAACGTAGAATACCCGGACGATACCGTCCGAGTTCAGCCACAAAATCAGCAAGCCTCATTTGCTCGGCATACAGCACACCCTGGACCCATTGCCCGGCGCCGGCCGACGCAGGCACCTTGGCGCCGAAGGTGTCTGCACTGAAACCCAGTGCTTGTCCGGCCGGTACGATATGCGTCTGGGACGCATGCAGTGGCTGCACCTGAACAGCGCCTTCCAGCACAGTCAAGCGCGTGCGCTCAGGCGTACAGCGCACGATAAACCGGGTGCCCAACGCCAGCAGACTGCCCTGCTGCGTCTTGACGACAAAAGGACGCGCGCCTGCCTGGGGATCGCGTGCCGTCTGGATATGGATTTCGCCCGCACGCTGCAGCACCAGCCGCTCCCGCGCATCGAAGGCCACATCCACAGCGCTTGATGTATTCAGGCTGAGCTGGCTGCCGTCTGCCAAGGTCACGTCGCGGCGCTCACCGGTGCCGGTACGGTACTGGGCATTGAGCGAATCCCAGGGGACCGCCCGGTAACCAAACCACATCGCCGAAGGCACTGTAACGGCCAGCGCGACGGTTTTGATCATCATGCGGCGATTTTCGGAAAGGCGTGGCCGATTCAGTACGGGCATGACCAGTGGTCGTGGCACCGAATCGAATTGTCGGTTCAGTTTTTCTACGCTTTCCCAGACGCGCTGATGTTCGGGGCTTTGCTCACGCCAGTGGGCGCAGCGCCGTGCATCGGCCTCATTGAAACGCCCGGAATGCATCAGCACCAGCCATTTAACCGCCTCGTCCACCAATTGCGTTTGCTGGGGTTCGACCGCGCTGGAGGTATCTCTGATCGTGTTCACGCCGCTTGCGCCAGCATCAGGGTGAGACATTGTTTGAAACCCTGCGCCATGTAACGCGTGACCGTGCGCACGCTCACCTGCAGATACGCAGCAATTTGCTCGTAGCTCATGCCCTCGAGCTGGCAAAGCAGAAACGCCGTGCGTACGCGAGCAGGTAAAGCATCCAGCAGCGCATCCAGCTCCTGCAGTGTCTCCAGAAGAATCGCCCGCTCTTCCAGCCCAGGCATATGCTGCTGCGGCAGCAGCGACAACGACGCCTCGTAGGCGCGCTCCAGAGACTGCCGCTCATAGAAATTGATTAGCAGTCGTTTGGCGACTGTGGTCAGGTAGGCGCGCGGCTCATCCAGCACCGGAATAGCATCCTGTCGATACCCTGCCAGCACCCGCATAAAAGTGTCATGGGCCAGATCAGCCGCATCAAATCGGTTTCCCAGTTTTCTGTGCAGCCATTGGTACAGCCATCCATGATGATCCTGATAAAGGATATGGATTTCCCGCTGCAAAACTGACTGCCCACCGGCCATGCGTTCCTCTTTCGGTAAAGTGCCGCACCAACATAAAAAACAACGATAATGACATTCGTTCTCATTATATATAACAATTGACAATTATTACCGCCGAAATACCAGTCATCAACACAGAAAAAAGCCGGCGCTTTGCTAGACGCAATGCGCCGCAATTCGGATGACACAGACACCGACCGAGCCTGTGTGCCTCGCATTTGCTACACGTGGCGACTGACTCTCGTCTCTACACCGGACCTGTCCGCAACGGCAGTGCCCACTCAACAACGAGTCGGCACTGCCGTTGCGAACACATCCTGGTGCCGGTAAGGCTGATTGCGAGACGAAAAAATCAATGCCGGCATTACGATATTGCATTGGAATCAGCTGCCTGTTCTTTTGATCATGCTTCGCCTTACCTCTCATTTTTCTTGCTTCAAGGGTAAACCCGTAGTAAAATACTTTGCATGCAAACTAAATCGCCAGCGAACCACCCTTGCCCGCATGAACCTTTCCAGGCACGTAGCCGATTTGGTTTTCTGCTGGGCAGCGTATACAGACAGTGGCGTCGTCAGATCGATTTGGCTTTCAAAGATCTGGGCCTCTCGGATGCCACGCGCATGCCGCTGCTGGTACTTTATGTACAGGACAAGCCCCTGCTGCAGAAAGACCTGGCCCAGGCTTTATACCTGGACTCTTCATCGCTGGTGCGGGTGCTGGCGCAACTGCAAAAGGCGCAACTGGTGCAATGGGACAACGACCCGGCCGACCGGCGCACCAAGTGCATTGCCCTGACATCAGCTGGTCGCAAGGTGGCTGCGTTGATTCTGGAGAAAAGCATGGACATCGAGCAAGCCATCCTGGCCGATCTTTCTGCGAATGAAGTACAAGTCACCCGCCAGGCCCTGGAAAAAATCTCTGCACGACTCGAGTCCCGGGACAAATAAATACATGACGCAGCA
The DNA here is from genome assembly GCA_023423975.1 of Pseudomonadota bacterium. GTDB lineage: Bacteria > Pseudomonadota > Gammaproteobacteria > Burkholderiales > Burkholderiaceae_B > Advenella. Next base: position 80,193 of record JAFAEO010000027.1, on the reverse strand, counting down.
CTTGTCTTCCTCCTGCACCAGCACCTGCCCATCCTGCGCCACAAAACATTCGGTTGAAAAATGAAATTGAAAGTATCTCCCTTTGCCTGGGTGAGTTTTGCCATGATTGTCGGCGTGATGGGCACTGCGCTCATCAGCCCCCTGTATGCGCTCTATAAAGAGGCCTGGCAACTGCAAACCAGCGATATCTCGCTTATCTACGTCATGTACATGGGCGGTGCACTGTGCGGGTTGCTGTTTCTGGGGCGTTTGCCAGACCGCGTCGGCTTTCGCCCGATGATGCAGCTAGGCCTGGCGCTGGTCTTGCTCGGGACAGCCATCAGCCTGATCGCATGGAACATGAGCAGCCTGAATCTCGGACGGTTTATCGTGGGAGTGGCCTCAAGCATGGTGACTACCAGCGCAACCCTGGGCCTGTCCAGATTGTCCCGTCACGGCAGCGTACAGCGCGCGGCCATGATGACCGGTTTCCTGATGGCGTTCGGCTTTGGCCTGGGGCCGTTGGTGGGCGGCGTTATCGGGCAATGGGCCCCTGCGCCATTGACGCTCGCCTATGTTCCGACCCTGATCCTGGGCAGTCTGGGTTTAACGGTATTGTGCTGCCTGAACCTGCCCGATACCATTAAACCCAAGGCTGCTGCCCGCCTGACCCTGCACGATATTTTGCCAAAACTGACCTGGCCCGACGCAAGTGCGTCCAGGGCGTTTGTGCTCACCTGCTGCCTGCCTTTTCTGGCATTTGGCGGTTTTGGCCTTTATGCGTCCATGGCACCGCTATTTCTGGGCAAACTTGTGCCCTGGGACGGTCCGGTCGTCAGCGGCACTTCTATTGCATTGATTCTGTTTTCTTCGGCAGCCGTTCAGGTGATTGCCGGACGCATGCCTATTCACTGGTGCGGCGCTACGGGCACAATCGCATTGGCCCTGAGCAACGCGATTCTCATGCTGAACTTGCACGCCAGCTCGGCCATTTTGTTTGCGCTGGGTGTGTCGCTCACTGCAATCGGGCATGGCATGACCATGCTTGCCGGCATGGGCATGATCACCCGCCTGGCCGGACCCGCAAATCGTTCAGGGCTGTTAGCTACTTACCTGGTCGCCGGTTACGTCGGCAGCATGATTCCCATGATGGGCATAGGCTGGATTGCCGACCATTGGGGCATTGAAGTCGCAATCTATTCGTTCTGCACGATGGTCATCGTGATCGGCGTGCCTGTGGCGGTGTTATTCCAGCGCCATCCGCGCATTCGGCCGGCAATGGCCCAGCCGGTGCCGGCACATTAAGAGAAGAAGGCAGCGCCCGTTGCTGCTTTCTTTTATGCTTTCTATTAAATAATGAATTCAACTTGAAGTTGCAGCCAGGCCCAGCCCCCCCTCGACAATGATCGTCTGGTAACACCACGAAAATACCATGCTATGTCATGTGGCCCCGCCAGGAGCACGCAACAGTCGGGGCCACATGGCGTCGCGTTAGACCGCTCATTAGAGCGCCGATCAGATTTTCTTTACGAACTCCGACTTCAAGCTCATTGCCCCGAATCCATCGATCTTGCAATCAATGTCATGGTCCCCATCAACCAGGCGGATATTCTTGACCTTGGTCCCCATCTTCACGACCCCGCCCGAGCCCTTGAGTTTCAGGTCTTTGATGACGGTGACGCTATCTCCATCTTGCAGCAGGTTTCCGGCGGCGTCACGGTGAACACGTTCGTCCGAATCGGTCACGGCCTCGGCTTGAACCGGCCATTCGTGGCCGCATTCGGGACAAATGTAGAGCCCGCTACCATCTTCATAGGTGAGGCTGGACTGACATTGGGAACAAGGGGGTAAGGTGCTCATATCAAAGAATCCTGGAAACTGCTCCGGCATATCCGAGCGCACTCCCGATACCATGCCGGCATCACTGATGCAGGTCATAGTATCGGTGTTTTTCTCAACGGCTTACCTTGCGCAAACCATGAAAAATACAGTTAATGAGTCGGGAAATACAGTTACTGATTAGAAATTTATTAAATTAGCTCAATAATTTATAATTCAGCCTCACTCCCACTCAATCGTCGCAGGCGGCTTGCTCGAAACGTCATAAACCACCCGGTTGATGCCGCGCACTTCGTTAATAATACGAGATGACACACGACCCAATAACGGATACGGCAGTTGTGCCCAGTCGGCGGTCATGAAATCGGATGTCTGCACCGCACGCAGCGCCACCACGTAATCATAAGTTCGGCCATCGCCCATGACCCCTACCGATTTGACCGGCAGGAACACGGCAAAGGCCTGAGAGGTCAGGTCATACCAGGATTTGCCTGATTCTTCATCGGTCGTGTTGCGCAGTTCTTCAATAAAGATCGCATCAGCCTTGCGCAGCAGATCGGCATATTCTTTCTTGACTTCGCCCAGAATGCGCACACCCAGGCCCGGGCCCGGGAATGGATGGCGGTACACCATATGGTGCGGCAGGCCCAGCGCCAGACCCAGTTCACGCACCTCGTCCTTGAACAGTTCGCGCAGTGGCTCCAGCAGTTGCAGATTAAGCGTTTCGGGCAGACCACCTACATTATGATGCGACTTGATGGCAACGGCCTTGCCGGTTTTGGCGCCGGCCGATTCAATCACATCGGGATAAATGGTGCCCTGGGCCAGCCAGCGTGCGCTTTTGCGTTTGCCCGCTTCATCCTGGAACACTTCCACAAACTCACGACCGATAATCTTGCGTTTTTTCTCCGGGTCGGTTTCGCCGGCCAGCTTGCTCATGAAGGCGTCAGTTGCGTCAACATGAATCACGTTCACGCCAAGGTGTTCGCCAAAAATCTTCATGACCTGCTCTGCTTCATTCTGGCGAAGCAGCCCATGGTCCACAAAGACGCAAGTGAGTTGATCGCCGATGGCCTTGTGGATCAATGCTGCAGCCACGGATGAGTCCACACCGCCGGACAATCCCAGAATTACGTCATCGGTGCCGACCTGTTCGCGGATACGTGCGACCGCTTCTTCAACGTAGTCGGGCATGTTCCAGTCATTGCTGCAACCACAAATGTCATTAACAAAACGGTTCAGCAGCGCCCGCCCCTGGGTGGTGTGAGTTACCTCTGGGTGAAATTGCACGCCATAAAAATGACGGGTTTCGTCGGCCATGCCGGCTATCGGGCACGAAGGCGTGGAAGCCATTAGCACAAAACCGTCGGGCAGTTCAGTAACCTTGTCGCCATGGCTCATCCAGACCTTGAGCATGCCATGGCCTTCGGGCGTGACAAAATCGGCAATGTCCTTGAGCAGTGCGGTATGGCCATGCGCGCGCACTTCAGCATAGCCGAATTCTCGATGATCGGACCAGCTGACCTTGCCACCTAGTTGCGACGCCATGGCCTGCATACCATAACAGATGCCCAGCACCGGCACGCCCAGCTCGAATACCTGCTGCGGTACCTTGAGCGATGCTTCATCATAGGCAGACGAATGGCTGCCGGACAGGATCACGCCCTTGAGTCCCAGGCCCTGCTGTTCTGCAAGAAAAGCCGCATCGACATCGCCGGGGTGAATTTCACAAAACACCCCTGCTTCGCGCACGCGTCGCGCAATAAGTTGGGTAACCTGTGAACCGTAATCGAGAATCAGAATCCGCTGATGCATGCTATATCCGCCTGAGGACAAAAGAAAATAAATTGGAAGACGACATTATAATGGTTGCGGCGCTCAAAACCGCGTCAAAACCTGGCTGTGCATAAGATGTGACAGTCAGGCCTGTTTTGCGCATCGCGGTCCCGGGTGCAAGCGTGATCATTTGGCGCACGTACGCGGGGCAGCACACCGGCACAGCGTGTCTGTCTTACCCCTTGTTTCGCTCATATACTAAAGGCCCTGTATCAATGAAAAATGCCCGAAATCAACCCATTACCGATCCTGCCCCCGCAGCAAAAACCTTTATGCTGGTCCATGGCGCCTGGCACGGAGCCTGGGTCTGGAACGCGGTTGCGCAACAGCTGCGCGATCAGGGGCATATCGTATACACCCCCACGCTAGCCGGTCTGGGCGAGCGCGCGAACGAATTATCGGCGGCCATTTCGCTGGACACGTTCATTAAGGATATCGAAACCGCAATATTGCACCCGCAATCGGCGCCAGCGCTTGCTCATTCTGCAGGCAAGCAGCCTGGCAATCAGACGCTTGCAAATGTCATTCTCGTGGGCCACAGTTTTGCCGGATTGGTCATCAGTGGCGTGGCCGATCGTATCGCAGATCGCCTGGACCACCTTATCTACCTGGATGCCTTTGTGCTGCCTTCAGGTCAGTCCACGTTCGCAACGTTGCCCGATAAGGTGGTCAATGCATTGACAGCCTCGGCCCAGGCCCACCATGGATATGGCATTCCCGCGCCGGATCCGATTCATCTGGGCATTCCCGCCGATACCGAGCAATATACATTCGCGCAAGGAAAATTGACGCCGCATCCAATCAATACCTATGCCAGCGCACTCTCACTAAGCGAGCCAATAGGTGCCGGTGTGAAAAAAATCTATCTGGCCTGCACCGCCCCACCCTATAAGCCGGTTGCTGCCACGCATGACTGGGTCAAAGGCCAGCCCGATTGGATCTGGGCAGAACTGAACAGCTCACACTCAGCCCCGTTGCTGGCTCCGAATAGGGTGGCTGACAAACTGCTGGCGCTATCAGCGCTGTAATATCGCGTTGCAATATTGTTCGAATAACACGCCGCCGCATCACCCTGAAAAATTATTAATCACCGATCTGTCGATGTTGACCACTGCCCCACTGGTCAAGGCAAGCGACCTGGACCTTCTCACTTGCGCGGTCCAGGTCATGCTGCGCGCTGCAATCTACTATGTCTGTAAATAGGGACAACAAAAAACCCGGCGCTGCAATAAACACGCCGGGTTCTGTTTCTGGTTTCGGTGCCGATCACGCAGTGGTGCCACGGCATGCGTAGCGCCACTGCTGAGACGACACTTAATCGGCGCGGTAGTTCGGCGCCTCTTTGGTGATTTGCACATCATGTACATGCGATTCGCGAACACCGGCAGAGGTAATCTCTACAAATTGCGGCACGGTACGCATGTCATCAATTGTGGCGCAACCGCAATAGCCCATGGAAGCCCTGATGCCGCCGACCAACTGATAAATGATGGCCAGCACACTGCCTTTGTATGGCACACGGCCTTCAATACCTTCCGGCACCAGCTTGTCGGCGTTGTTGGCAGGGTCCTGGAAATAACGATCGGCAGAGCCCTTTTCCATGGCGCCAAGACTGCCCATGCCCCGGTAGGACTTATAAGAGCGCCCCTGGAACAATACGACTTCGCCCGGCGCCTCTTCAGTGCCTGCGAACATGCCGCCCATCATGCAGGCAAAGGCGCCCGCGACCAGCGCCTTGGACACATCGCCGGAATAGCGGATACCGCCGTCGGCGATCAGCGGCACGCCAGTGCCTTCCAGCGCCTTGGCAACATCGGAAATGGCCGTGATCTGGGGAACACCTACGCCCGCGACAATCCTGGTAGTGCAGATTGAGCCCGGACCAATACCCACCTTGACGCCATCGGCGCCTGCTTCCACCAGCGCTCTGGCGGCTTCTGCGGTTGCAATATTGCCGCCGATTACATCAATTTCCGGGAAATTCTCTTTAACCCAGCGGACGCGATCAAGCACGCCCTGGGAATGGCCGTGCGCAGTATCAACGATAATAACATCGACATCGGCTGCGGCAAGCTTGCGTACACGCTCTTCGGTACCCTCGCCCACGCCGACTGCGGCGCCAACACGCAATTGACCAAATTCGTCCTTGCATGCATAGGGATGTTCAGTATTTTTAACGATATCCTTGACGGTAGCCAGCCCGCGCAATTCAAATTCGTCATTAACGATCAGTACACGTTCCAGACGGTATTTGTGCATCAAGGCCTGGGCTTCGCTCAGCGTGCCACCCTCATGCATGGTGATCAGCCGCTCCTTGGGCGTCATCACAGAAGTAAGCGGCACATCAAGACGGTCTTCGAAACGCAGGTCCCGATTGGTCACGATGCCAACTACCTTGCCGTTGTCCACCACAGGCAGACCGGAGATGCCATGTTTTTTCTGCAGGGCGATGGCATCACGCACCTTCATGTCCGAGGTAACCGATACCGGATCAATGACTATCCCGAACTCATGACGTTTGACGCGAGCCACTTCTGCGGCCTGCTCATCTGCAGTCATGTTCTTGTGGATGATCCCGATTCCGCCTTCCTGGGCCATGGCGATAGCCAGCCGGGCTTCGGTAACCGTATCCATGGCTGCCGATACCAGCGGAATATTCAGTGTGATATTTCGGGTAAGTTTGGTTTTGAGAGACGTGTCGCGCGGCAACACATTTGAGTACGCAGGTACCAGAAGAACATCGTCAAAGGTAAGCGCTTTTTGAATGAGACGCATGAAATAACTCCGGGCGCAAAGCAAAATTATACGCTTGCGCCCGAACGGAATCAACCGGGTTCGCCCAAACAACGAGAAATTTTCCCGCCGTGCGAGCCGTTTTTTACCCCATAGCCACACGGGCATTCATGAACATGCGCATCCACGGCGTATAGTCGCCACCCGTATCCTGATCACCCCAACTGTCCGGGTGCCACGACATCATGACATTGCGTGTGACCCTTTCCGGATGCGGCATCATAATCGTGAACCGACCGTCTGCCGTTGTGACCGAAGCGATCCCCTGCGGACTACCGTTAGGATTGGCCGGATAGGCCTCGGTGACAAAACCGGCGTTCGATACATAACGCAAGGCAGTCTGGACTGAATTGATATCGCCTTGCAGGCCAAAATCGGCGAAGCCCTCACCGTGCGCCACCGCGATCGGCAGGCGGCTGCCTTGCATACCGTTAAAGAAAATCGACGGAGACTGGTCAATTTGCACCAGGCTCAGACGCGCTTCGTATTTGGCTGACTGATTATAAGTAAACCGTGGCCAAGCCTGTGCGCCAGGGATCATGTCAGCCAGCGTGGCCAGCATCTGGCAGCCATTACATACTCCCAGGGCAAAAACGTCGGGCCGCGCAAAGAAGGCGGCGAACTGCGCTGACAACGCCGAATTAAACCGGATGGTGCGGGCCCACCCTTCGCCGGCGCCAAGCACATCGCCATAACTGAAGCCGCCAACCGCGACCATGGCCTGATAGTTGTTAAGCGACGTACGACCGGACAGAAGATCGGTCATATGGACGTCGTAGGCATCAAAGCCGGCCTTATCGAAGGCCCAGGCCATTTCAACCTGACTGTTGCAGCCCTGCTCGCGCAATATGGCAATTTTTGGACGTATGCCACTTGAAATAAAAGGCGCGGCCAGCGGCTCCTGGGGGTCAAAGCCAATAACCGCGTTCAGCCCGGGATCTTCGCGTTCGTCCCAGCTGTTGAACTCAGCCAGGGCGCTGGCCGGGTTGTCACGCCGTTTCATGATTTCGTAGGTAACCTGGCTCCAGGCCTTGCCCAGTTCGACGCGATCCAGACCGAAAATACGGCGACCATCACGGTAAAATTCGATCTGGTCTGAGGTATTCGGCGCTCCGATTACATTTGAAATACGGGACAGCCCGGCATCACGCAGAGCCTGCAGCACCTGATCTCGTTGTTCGGCCCGCACCTGAATGACAGCACCCGCCTCCTCATTGAACAGCGCCTTGACCGTTAACTCATCGCGTTGCACCGCCACCTGTTCGGGACGAATTTTATAATCCCCCCAATCGGCTGAGGTCTCATCAAACGTCAACATGTCCAGGTTGATGGAAACACCTACATGGCCGGCAAAAGCCATCTCGGCGACCGTGGCAAGCAAGCCGCCATCGGAGCGGTCATGATAGGCCAGGATCAGCCCGCGCTCGACCAGCGAACGGATGGTCAGGAAGAAGGTTCTGAGCAGCGTCGGATCGTCCAGATCGGGAACGTCGGAACCATACTGATCAATCACATTTGACAACACCGAGCCGGCCAGGCGCTGTCGTCCCTGCCCCAGATCCAGCAAAATCAACGCAGTCTCGCCCTGGTCAGTCACCAGTTGTGGCGTCAGGGTTTTACGTACGTCGGTGACCGGTGCAAAAGCCGTTACCACCAGAGATACAGGTGCAACCACTTCTTTGGGCTGGTCCTGCTCGTCCCAGCGTGTCCGCATGGACAATGAATCCTTGCCCACTGGAATCGACAGGCCAATAGCCTGACATAGTGTTGACACGGCGCTCACCGTGTCAAACAGCGCGGCATCCTGGCCTTCGAAACCGCAGGCGGCCATCCAGTTGGCCGACAGCTTGATGTCTTCCAGCGTGGCGACATCCGCTGCAGCAAGATTGGTCAGCGCTTCGGCAACCGCCATGCGACCGGAGGCCGGCGCATTGCCAATAGCCAGCGGCGTACGTTCGCCCATCGCCATGGCTTCGCCGCGCAGCGATTCATAGTCGGCCAGCGTAACTGCACAATCGGCCACGGGCACCTGCCATGGGCCGACCATCTGGTCTCTTGAGCACAGGCCGCCCACGGTGCGATCGCCAATGGTGATCAGAAATGATTTGTTGGCTACTGTCGGGTGGCGCATAACTTGCAGTGAGATATCGGCCAGATCCAATCCTGTCACATCCATGGGCACTAGCGTACGTGCCTTGTGCTCGGCCTGGCGCTTCATGCGAGGAAGTTTCCCCAGAATAACGTCCATTGGCACGTCTACAGGCGCGGGGCCATCAGCCGGCGCTGCGGCTTGCGGCTCGGCAAAACCTGGCAGGCCCTGGCCATCAGACACTTTCAAATGCCGCTCTGTGGTGGTTACACCCACGACGGCAAACGGACAGCGTTCGCGCACGGCAATCGCTTCGAAACGTGACAGATCTTCGGGCAGAATGGCCAGTACATAGCGTTCCTGCGCTTCATTACTCCAGATTTCCGCAGCCGACAGGCCGGATTCTTCCAGATGAACGCGTTGCAAGTCGAAAATCGCGCCGCGGCCAGCATCGTTTACCAACTCGGGAAACGCATTGGACAGGCCGCCCGCGCCCACATCATGAATGGCGATGATCGGATTATCTTCTTTCAACTGCCAACAGCGATCAATCACTTCCTGGGCTCGACGCTCAAGCTCTGGATTGCCGCGCTGAACGGAATCGAAATCAAGTTGCGCAGTATTGGCGCCGGCACTCATGGACGAAGCCGCGCTGCCTCCCATCCCGATACGCATGCCAGGCCCGCCCAGCTGAATCAGCAACGCCTGCCCCGGTATGACGTCTTTATGGGTAAGTGCGGCGTCGATACTGCCCAGGCCGCCTGCGATCATAATCGGCTTATGATATCCCCAACGAACCCCGTCGACCGTTTGCTCGAAGGTACGGAAATACCCCAACAAATTGGGCCTGCCGAATTCGTTATTGAACGCAGCGCCGCCGATAGGCCCTTCGATCATGATGTCAAGCGGGCTGGCAATCCGGTCAGGCAAGCCATAGGGCTTGGCCTCACGCGATTCGGCGATATCCGGCAGGTTCAGATTGGAAACGGTAAAGCCGGTCAGACCCGCCTTGGGCTTGGACCCTCGCCCGGTAGCGCCTTCATCGCGGATTTCTCCACCAGCGCCAGTGGCGGCACCCGGAAATGGCGCAATGGCCGTTGGGTGATTGTGTGTTTCCACTTTCATCAAGGTATGAGTCAGACGCATATGGCTGCCATACTTGGGCGCCGCCGCAGCGTGATCTTCTGCAGAAAAGCCGGCAAAGAAACGGCTGGCCTGCCCGCCTTCCATAACAGCTGCATTATCCGAATAGGCAACCACCGTTCCCTTGGGCTGCGCCGCGTGCGTCTTACGGATCATGCCAAACAGGGTATCTTCTTGTTTCTCGCCATCAATTTCCCAACTGGCGTTAAAAATCTTATGACGGCAATGTTCGCTGTTCGCCTGCGCAAACATCATCAATTCGACATCAGTGGGATCACGCCCCAGCTCGCTGAACGAGGTCAGCAGATAATCTATTTCTACAGGCGATAACGCCAGCCCCAGGCTTTCATTTGCCTCATCAAGTGCGACTCTGCCACGGGCCTGCACGGCGATTTGCGCCAGCGGCTTGCCGGGCAACGTCTGCATTAAGATTGAAGCATTAAAGGCGGCGTCCACCACGGTCTCAGTCATTCGATCATGAACCAGCGCCGCGATATGCGACAGTTGCTCTGAGGTAAGCTTTTTGGCGCCCAGCAAGCCTTTTTTCGGAACAAACCGGTATTCGATACCCCGCTCTATACGCCGAACCGCAGACAAGCCGCAATTGTGGGCAATATCGGTCGCCTTGCTGGCCCATGGCGACAGCGTACCCAGACGTGGCAATACCCGCAGCACCAGCGCATCCTGCGCCGGCGTACTTGCCCGGGTAGTACCGTAATCGAGCAACTGGCTTAACCGTTGTTGATCGTCCTGCGACATGACGCCGCCAATAAAAATGTGGTGCTCGTAACGGGCAGTCACGTCCTGCACAGGCAACCCCGCCTGGGCAAGCGCCGCAAGCAGTCGCTCTTTCTGAAACGGGGTCAAGGCGGCACAGCCGTATGCAATCTGGTGTTGATGTTGAGTATCTGACACAATAAAAACCGGAGTAAATGAAAATTGCCTGAACAGGAAAGCATTATTTTATCGCCCCTGGCCCCGTCTCATGCGCAATAACCATGCAGTTGCGATATTTACCCTGACACCGTAGCGAGAAACCGCCTGTTTTTTATTTATTTTTATAAGGAAAATATTTGATACAATTTAGCGTGGTTTAGCTAAATATAGCCGAATTTACACATATTTTCTTGCTTCGTCGCTTATTGATCGCGCAAAACACAAGATGCCACCTGTGCGGTATACTTAACAGTAAATTTAGATATCGCCTCTAACTCATTAATAAATATATTTTTTTTCAAATCTTATTTATAATTGCGCTGACCCTGATCTAATTGTCCGTGACGAACCTATGCAAAAATTTCTTAGAAAAACCCTGACCGCATGTCTGGCCGTCGTGCTGGCCGCTGGTTCTATTGTACCCGTTTCCGGTTTCGCCCAGGAAGATGATGGCAGCCAGACCTATGATGCCCTGCCGCTGGCCAGCACTGTTGTCGGCCAGGCCGATAATGGCGGCATCGTTCGCTCCCAGGTGGCCTATGTGGTCGACCTGACTGATAACCGCATACTTTATTCTAAAAACGCCGACGTAATCCGACCCATTGCGTCAATTAGCAAACTGATGACCGCGCTGATCGTTACCACTGCCAATCTGAATATGAACGAGCAGATTATCATTACGGCAGATGACATTGATCGGGTGAAAAAATCATCCTCACGACTATCCGTTGGCACTATATTGACACGCAGCGAATTGCTGCATCTGGCCTTGATGTCCTCAGAAAACCGGGCAGCGCATGCGCTAGGCCGAACCTACCCTGGCGGCATGAACGCCTTTGTACGCGAAATGAACGCCAAAGCACGCCAGCTGGGCATGACCCGGACCCGTTTTGTAGAACCTACGGGGCTGTCACCTCAGAATGTCGCCTCTCCACGCGATCTGGTGCGTCTGATGCAGGCCGTGCATCAGCAGCCGCTTATTCGCGAATATACAACCAGCGACAAATACGAGATCGTGACCAGCAACGGTCGCGAACAACGCTATCGTAATACCAATCGCCTGATCCGCAACAGCAACTGGAACATCCATATTTCCAAAACCGGCTATATCCGTGAAGCCGGCGACTGCCTGGTCATGATGACTGAAATGGATCATCGTCCTGTTGCCGTCGTGCTGCTCAATGCCGACGGCGGACTGACCCGTTTCGCAGATGCGGTGCGTGTACGTCATATGGTTCAGCAAGATTACCCCACCTTGCTATAAAACCTGAACAGCCAATCAGGACAGCAATGGGCTTGCCTCTGCTGTCCTGATTGATGCATTAATGCAGTGAAGCAGGCGGCGTCCTGCCTTCTTCTTTATCACTATCAGACTCTGCGGCATAACGCCAGTATCGCAATGGTACGCAGGTTTTCAGCCTTTCAAACATTTTTCCAATCAGCACTTCACTGAACGACTCGGCCGAGTTCATGGCAATGTCAATTGTCGCGTCCGCCTGCAGCAGCGCCATGCGTTCATGCGCTTCGCGGGCCCGTGCCGATGACACTGCCGTATCACGATCCGCATGCAACAGATGAACGGTTGTATCCAGAGACAACTCCAGTGGATAGGCAGGAAATTTTGCGCCGAATGTAATCAGCCTGCCTGCGATCGGCTGCTCCAGTAGCGTCAGCCCCAGCACTAGCGAACCCGCAGGACCCACGCCGATCACCGCCGTGGCTTCACTCAATACGCCGTGGATGTGCTGGCCTGCCTGGATATCATGCTCCAGCGATTTGATATTGGCCGCCAGGCGCGGCGCTAGTTGCGCCGTTGCCGGCGCCTCCGGTTCTGCGTCCGCGGCGTCCAGCCATGCCGTGTCTTCATCCAGCGCAACCACCGCGATCCGGATCACAGCATCAGGAAATTCAGCCCGAATGGTGCCCAACAAAAATGGCATATTCGTTAATTGCTCGTTCTCTTCATGCAGTATGTAAAACAACTGACCATGGGTGTCGCCTTCCGGGAGAAGAATCTGGGAAGTCTTTATTTCCGTCATATATATCTCCGAAAAAGTTATGCCATAATATGAAACTAATCTTACCATTCCCGGAATAAATTCATGTCTTCTTCCCTCAAAATAGCAATATCAGATGCCGTCAAAGACGCCATGCGCGCCAAGCAGACTGCAAGGCTGGGCACCCTGCGCTTTCTGCAGGCCGCTATCAAACAGAAAGAAATCGATGATCGCGTCGAACTGAATGACGACCAGGTGCTGGCCATCATTGAAAAACAGGTCAAACAGCGTAAGGAATCCATCACCGCTTTTGAAAACGCCGGTCGCACTGAAACTGCTGAAGCTGAAAAGGCCGAACTGGAAGTGCTCAGGGAATTTCTGCCGGAAGAAGCATCGGAACAGGAAGTGGCTGAAGCAGTCGATGCGGCACTTACACAAGTGACAGCAGACGGCATTACCGGCCCGGCCGTCATGGGCAAAGCCATGGCCATTCTCAAGCAAAAACTGGCGGGCCGTACAGACATGGCAGAATTGTCCAAGCGCCTGAAAGATCGTCTTAAGCCCTAAAGGTAAGTTGACACCACGCGTTGGGTCATGAACGCGCAAATAGCATCCACCATGAGCGCGATCGTTTGGAGTAACCGCGACGGTGACCGTGCCATTTTCCTGCCGGCCAACAGCCTGTGAGAAATGGCATTTTTCTTGCGCGAGGCAGGCCCTGGATACCTCGCATCCTCGCTACTTCGCTTCAATATCCGGGGCCCTCAAACTTCCCCACGCCCTTTCATGCGTCACGGACCATCAGCGCCAGAGAACACATGGCTTAAAGCAGCGAAATCTGCGCCTCAATTTCATCAATTTCGGCAAAAGCGCTAATACCCAGGCCAATAAGCCGATACAACGTATGACGCTTATCGGCTTCAAGGCGGGCCAGCAGCGTAGCTGCCGCCTGCCGCACTTCATCCACTGAATACAGCGGATTGGAATAAGTTTGCGATCGGGTTACGATCCGGAATGAGGCGCTTTTTAGTTTGAGCGTGACGGTACGGCCGAACTTGCGTTTGCGCAGCACCTGCTCCCATAGTTTTCTGGCGATGGCATCCAATGGGTCCTGCAGCTTAAGATAAGGCAAGTCCCGATCAAAGGTCGTTTCCGTGGAGATCTGCTGCGATTGCTGGTTGGTATCGACTTCACGCAAATCAATGCCACGTGCCAGTTCATACAAACGATGACCATAGCGGCCGAAATGATGCGTCAGCTCCCATTCACTGTGCAGGCGCAAGTCTGCAATAGTCTTCATTTGCAGTCGATGAAACTTGGCCAGCGTTACCCGTCCGACGCCGGGAATTTTTTCCAGCGGCAGATCCTGCAAAAATGACATCACTTTGGATGGCGGAATCACACAGATGCCGTTGGGTTTATTCCAGTCAGACGCGATCTTGGCCAGAAACTTATTGGGCGCCACGCCGGCAGATGCGGTGAGCGACGTTTCACGCAAGATGTCATCCTGAATTCGCCGGGCCACTTCTGTTGCAGATGTAATGCCCTGGTGATTGACAGTGACATCCAGATAGGCTTCGTCCAGCGACAGCGGTTCAATTCGATCGGTGTATTGCTGGAAAATGCCACGCACCTGGCGCGACACGTCGCGGTACAAGGTAAAGTTGGGTGCGATATAAATCGCATGCGGACACAATTCGCGTGCGCGCCTGACCGACATGGCCGACCTCAAGCCATATTTGCGCGCTTCATACGACGCGGCGACAATCACCGAACGAATGCTGTCCCAGGCAACAACTACGGGCAAGCCTTTGAGCTGCGGATTTTCGCGCAGTTCAACAGAAGCATAAAATGCGTCCATATCAATATGGACAATTTTTCTTGTCATGGATTCAGACGATCAGTTCGTATTACAATTGCATTGTAGCGATTCCCGCTAGCCCTCATTCCAGGTACTTTAAACTATCATGCAAAAATTCGTCGCATTGACAGCCCTTCTCATCGCCCTGGCCGGTTGCGGTGTGCACCAAGGACATTATAAAGGTGCTCCGGCCGTGCCAAGCGATGCGCCACCGCCAACTTCCTTGCTTTCTGAGTAAATCATGACGGATGAATCTGGTATACAAACCAGCCTGGTTCGGGCGATCCACAACGGCGTTCAGGTGTTGACGCAAGTCAACGGTCTGGCGCTGGACATTTATTTGATTGTGCAAGACGTAGACTTTGACCGGATTCCGGATATTCTGCCACAAGCGCGATTTGAGCAGGACGGCCAGATCCACGTCTCCAGCCTGGGACTCGAAGACGAACCGGTGGAAGATGAAATGGAATCCATTCTGGCCAATATGGACTCAGATGATACGGTTCTTTTTTTCTGCACCAACGCCGATGCCTATGAAGCTGCACTTGACTTTATCAACTACACCGGCGATCGGTCGTTCCTGCCGATCAGCTAGCGCAATTTCGCGCGCATGCAAGCGCCACGGCAGCAACCGACAAGCCATGTAAACGCCCATTTTAAACGCGATTTGTGCGACCAGCCTGGCTGATCACTTTCCACCAGCCGCCTCTTGTCGCTCTACGTCCATCAAAACAACGGACTGCGGCTTTATTTTCTTGCAGCAACTCCGTCACAAATACCGACCATTGTTTATGGTCTTGCGGCACCAGCAGCCATACGTGCTTTCTGGCACGTGTCAGGGCGACATAGAATAGCCTTCGTTCATCTGCATACTCAAAGCACTCCTGCTGCGGCAGAAACTGTTCCATCACCAGATCAAGATCAGAGGATCTGCCTGAAGGAAAGCCGTACACTCCCTTTCCCATATTCAGAATTAGTACATAGTCAGCTTCCAGCCCCTTTGAGGCATGCACGGTGCTCACGCTGATCTGCAAATCAGGATAACGCTCGGCGTACCCGTTCAATCTGTCGCCATCCGGCAGCAAATGTGCAAACCGCGCCAGAATAAGCACCGAGGTTTTTGGCGATGAAGGTGCCCGCCCTCGGCCATCGGTGGATTGCATGATTGCAGTGGCGCAGGCAGAAGAGTCAGTTGGATTGATGGCCGCGGTTGCAGAAAATAACCTGGTTGGCAGCGCAAAGCCCATTCGCGCCACCGTCCGATTCATCGTTCTGATGCCTGCTCTGAGCATGAAGGTCACTACCCAAGCGCTTTGAAAAAGTGTCTCTGGGATGTGGCCGTAGCATTGCGTGACATGCATCCGCCGGGCTGGCGCCTGCTGCAGCCTTGATAAAATCACCGCCAGGCCATCCTCCTGCCGGGCGACAGTCACTACTGGCCGCATGTCATTGCACGCTGCAAACAATTGCTTGCGGTTCTGGAACGGGTTTTTCATCAGGAACCGGCTGCTGAGGCTGCACAATGACTGATTGAACCGGAAGGTGCAACTCAAAGGCACAATCTGCGCCCAAGGATGCACATACTTGGAAAACTGCGTGCTGTATCTGATCTCACTGCCCGCAAAGCGATAAATAGCCTGCCAGTCGTCGCCGACACAAAAAAGCCGTAACTCCGGCCGCTGCCGCAACATGGCAGCGACTAGCGCAAACCGCGGCACCGATATATCCTGGAACTCATCAATCAATATGTCACGCCAGGGAACGGCAAAGCGACCTGACGCGACATATTGCGTTGCCCGGGAGATCATATCGTCAAAATCAATCTCACCATGCGCTTGCAAACGCGCTTTATAGACGGTCGCCAGCGGCTGCACCAACGCAGTAATATTCGCAACGCGACGCCGCTCCCATGCGTAGTTAAGATCAGCACGCCTGGCGTCCGCACCCAACTGCGTTTTGCTTTGAAGATACAGTGACAACACAGTAGCCAGCGTATCCACCAGCGAAAACCAGCGTGCAGAGCCGACTAACGGTTCCAGGCTAGTGCGTTGCATGTCTGATCTGGCTTGTCTATTGCGAATCTGACTATGCCGACCGCTGCTGCCAGCGATGTCGTCCCCACCCTTGCGCGCCGCCATGCCACACTCCATCAATTTGCGGTTTAACAGTTCAACCAGTTGCCAGAGGTCGAGCATATATTCCGGTGCTTCCCAAAGGATAATATGATGGGTACCGTAATCCTGATGAATGCAGGCAAGCCGACGCGACAGCACAGCGGCGGCACACTGCTCGTCTAGCGGTCTAGCGTAATCGAACACGTCAATATAAACATCTGCCTCACGCAGATAAAAAACGCTCTGATATGGCCGGCGCCTGGCCAGGAATACCGGATGCGGATAATGTTTTCGATATTCGTATTCAATACCCATCGCGCACAGCGCATTCGCAACCAGGCATTCCAATGGAAAACGTACAACATCACCACGAATAGTTTGCAGCAGGCGGGCAGAATTCCTGCTCAGATAAGCGTTGCGCTCAGAATATTCGCATGACAATGCAAGATCAGATTCGATCATTGCAAAATACTCAAACAGCAAGCCGGCATAGTCGGCCGATTTTGCGGTCAATTGCAGCAATTGTTCATGAATAAATGCAGACAGCCTCTGACGATCACTACACAAATCGGTGAGCACCGGCACGTTGCCTTCGACTTCGCGTACGATACGCAAACCCAGACTGTGAAAAGTACTTGCCGTAAAGCCCTGCATCGACCAGCGCGAAGCAAGCCGGCGCTGCAGGCGCTCATCAATTTCCAGCGCTGCTTCACGAGCAAACGCCAGGCAGAGAATCTCTTCAGGCTTAGCCAAGCCATGCGCCATGAGGAACGCCGCACGCCCTGTCAGCGTGCTGGTCTTGCCCGTGCCGGCGCCGGCCAGCACAAGCGTCGCTGGCGCATTCGAAATACACGCCTGACGCTGCTCTTGCGTTAGCGGCGTACTTTCAATACTGTCGAACAAATCGGCGTAGCGTACCAGCCACGCTGCGGGGTTATCATGGGTTCTCATTTCCAATGGCTGCATTCGGTGTCTGCCTTGATAACAAGCAAATGCCACCAGATTAATGAAAACACACCATAAACGGAGGGTTAAGCGGCCGTTATTATCCTCGTGTATTTACCAGCCGCTTCGCATGCACGGTGTTTAAATCAACCACCGTTGCCAACATCGCAATGCCGCTCCTCAATAGGTGACTCAATAGACCCCACTGCCCGCCGGGCACAGCCACTCTGTTTTTTTTAATTGTTGGTCGCACCCGCCACCGCTACCCATAGCCAACGCAGGTCCGCAGTTGACGCGCCTGCTGCAAGCCGCACGCGTGCCCAGCACGTCACCGAACCCGTGATGAATAAAAAAACCGATAACGCAGCAACGTTATCGGTTTTCGTAGAGCCAACAGGCGGATCCGCATAATGGCATAAACAACAACGGCGTAATAATGCGCGCTATTTATGCCTGCTGATCACACCCACGGCCAGGCAGCGTTATACCGCCAAGCGGCAAGCGATCAGGGCTGCGGACGAGACAGATCCTGAACAGGCGCACCATTGGTGCCCTGCTGCATTGGCACTGGCTGGCCCGGTGCAGCTGACTGACCAGATTGCGGCATTGGTTGCGCAGGCTGGGAAATAGGTTGGCCGTCAGGACCATACACGGTTGTCGTGCTCGTACCTGTTGGTGGAACAGTGCCCGCTGGCACTGCCTCAACAGGTAAGTTTTGTTGCTGAGCCTGACCCGGCGTAACAGGTACCGTTGTCTCTGTCATACGCAGTGTTGGCTCAACATACATATCCTGAGATTTGGCCCAGGCCGAACGGGTATCCTTTGCCTCGCCCAGCGCATGCCGGGACAGATTGTCAGATGGCGTAGCAGCGTTTACGTTTACTGTTGCTGCAGTTGCGAGAACGATCATAGCGGGAACGAGAAATTTTTTCATAGAAGTACCCCTTTAAAAGACATAAACAAAACTTATACGACTCTCATCATAACAACAGAATCACACTTGAATGTAACGGAATGCATACAAATCAAACATATCACTTCCCGCAATGGAGAAAATACATACGTTCAATTCAATACGTTACAGGATATTCTTCTACTACTATAACTGAATTTAATTAAAATAAAAGTGCGTGATTAATAATCCGATACAATACAGCCACTAGACAATACAGCCCCAACAGGAGTTCGTGAATGAAAAAACTGCTATTGATTCTTGTCCCTATCGTGCTGGCCGGGTGTGCATCCAGTGGGCTTGACGTGACAGATCGCGGCAATTATGGCGTCAAATGTTCACCCGATGCGAAAACGCCACCGAACTGGGAAATGTGCATGCAGACGGCTCAAAAAACCTGCGGCTATCAGAAACCTGTCAATATTTCACAACACAATCCCACTGGTACTGGTACGCCGGAAGACACTTACTTCATCAATTTTCAGTGTCAATAGGCACCAGACACCAGAGCGATGTTGTCTCTTGCGCGCGTGCCTCATGCAATGGATCTGAACGATCACCGGCACGGGCGTGGGTTGGCTTGGCCTCATAAACGGCAAGCACGCGCAACCCATTATCACTAAACAGCTGCACCAACGCATGCTCTGCACGCAAACCCAGCAATTGAGCCAGGTCGGACATGATCAGCCAGATCTGACCGCCTGGCGCCAGATGTTGGCGGGCTTTTTGCAAAAAGCCTTTGAGCATCTGTTCGTTGGGGTCATAGACGGCCGCATCAAGCGACGATGTAACCTTGCCTGGTAACCAGGGCGGATTGCACACCAGCAGATCGGCCCTGCCCTCAGGGAAAAATTCGGCTTCCCGTACTTCCACCTGATCATTCAACCCTAACCTGTGCACATTATCTTGCGCACAGCCCACGGCCCGCGGTGACGAGTCGGTAGCAATGATCCGCGCAATGCCTCGTTTGGCCAGCAAGACAGACAGCACACCCGTGCCTGTGCCGATATCGAATGCACTGCGGCAGTTTTCCGGCAAAGGCGCTTGCATAAGCAAGGCAAGATACTCGGCGCGCGAGGGTGAAAATACACCATAGTGCGGATGAATCCGAAAATCACAGTTGCTGATGGGTACCCCTTTACGACGCCACTCATACGCACCGACGACACCCAGCAATTCTCTTAACGATACCAGCATGGGCGGATGCGCAGCCCCGTACACCTGTAACAGCGCAGCCTCCCAGGCAGGTGCCCTGCGCAGTGCAATCGTATTGTCAGATTCGAGGCGGATCAGTAACAGACCAAGCAAACGTGCCCGCTGCGCCTGCTGCATCCGGTACCGGTGAAAGCGAGCCGCCATTGGCTCGGTATCAAGATCGGCTGTGGCTTTGGTCTTTCGATCCAGCCGCCGCCCCAAGGCTTGCAGCAGTTGCCTGCCATTCTGGAAGTCACCGCGCCAAAGCAAGCCAATGCCATTACGCATTTTTTTCAGGGCCTGATCGGCCCGCATCGTATCGTCAGCATCCTCCACAGAGGCGGGCGCAGCGAAGCCGGCTTCTGAATGCCAGACAGCCGCTTGCTCGCCATCAGGCAGGATCTGGCTCAACCCCTGAGTGCTGTTCTCGGTCTGGTCGGTATTCATTGATTCGATTCCCTTAGATTACATATGCTGCTTGTCTGGCGCCGGCCCAACAAATGTTATGTTTGTTCTCGTGTAACCCACATACGATAAAACAACTCGAGTGTGCCGACACTTGCCCAAACGGCCAATCGGCCTGCCATACCGGGCAAACAAGGCATTGTGCCATAAAACAGGCCTTGTTCTGCCTTTGCATCGAAGGCTGCGCACCGAGCTGGCTGCGTGCTCAGCACCGCCTTTCGGGCTTGGTTAGGAATTATGTTTTTGTTTTACATCAGGGCCGGGATAATGAATGCCGTAGACACGCCTTTACTTACAGAATACTGAATAGATTCATGATAAATTATCAAAATGATTTGCGAGCCAGGCATCAGACCGTTGCCTTGCCATTATTTTTTCGGGAGTATATTGAATGATCTCTGTATTACGTAACGCCGCCCTTTCTGCAGCCCTGCTCGGCGGTATGGTCAGCACGGCCCATGCTGAAACGGCAAACTACGAAGTAGAACCGACCCACACATTTGTGACCGTGGAGGTGATGCATTTTAAAACATCGACACTGCGCATTCGCTTTGATGATGTCCAGGGCACCATTGCCGCCGATGCCAAGCAAAACAAGGGAAGCGCCGATATCAAAATAAAAGCCGGATCAGTCAACTCCGGCACCAAGGACTTTGATGATCATTTGAAATCCGCTGATTTTTTCAACGCCGAAAAATATCCGGAAATCACCTTTGCAGGGAAATCGTTTGAATACAAGAATGACAAACTGGCCACGGTAGGCGGCGACCTGACCCTGCTGGGTCAGACACATCCGGTTATGCTCCAAAATACCAATTACAACTGCTATT
This sequence comes from Pseudomonadota bacterium, assembly GCA_023423975.1. Lineage (GTDB taxonomy): Bacteria > Pseudomonadota > Gammaproteobacteria > Burkholderiales > Burkholderiaceae_B > Advenella. The sequence continues at coordinate 59,220 of JAFAEO010000027.1, read as the reverse complement.
TCCAGCCCGTGCTGAAAAAGAACATCTGCGGCGGCGATTTCGAGACCACGATCAAACGCTCGGATTGGGGCATGAACTGGGGCATCGACATGGGTATTCCCGACGAAGTAAAAATACTGGTTCAGATCGAAGCCATCGTCAAATAACAGGTAACGTATTTTCCTGCAAAGAACAGGGGGATTCAGTTGCCAGGGGCCAGGCACGATTGCTGCAGCAGTTGTTGCATTTGCCTTGTTAGTTCTGCAATAGCCGCCAGTGGCATCCATTGGTGGCTATTTTTATGTGTTCGCTTTTTCTGATAACTCTTTGACTTATACTCCTGTGCCATCCCTGCTACTGACTGCCTGGCTGTTTCCCCTGTTTCCACGCGTTTTGGCGACTTCTTTTTCGAGGTTCTGCTTTAATTTCAATCATAGATTACTGCCTGTGCCTGGTTGCTGACACGCCGGACAGCGGCCAAATATCATTCTTAATATTTCTCTTTGTATCAATTCTAAAATTGTATATACTTTTGCGCAGGCGAGTTCCCCCCTCTCTAGCTAACGTTTTTTGCTTCAGGAAAATTCGAACATGACTTCATTAGTGAAAAAAACAGCCGTTATCACAACCTTAATGTTGTTGGCAGCCTGCTCGTTTACCCAGACGGATCCCTATGCTGAGTTCACGGCACAAGAGCTGGAATCGGACAAAGGCATAACAGCAACGGCAGCAGCCTTCGCCGATAAATACCCACCCGCTTCGGTAAGCCGCTGCGAAGTCATGACACATGAATCCTACGAGAAAGGAACGCGCTGCTATCGGGTGATCAATCGCAATTGGGAGCGAGACTACAAGCAGGCATATGACAATGCTGACAAGCGCACCCGCCCCGTGTTAAAACGATACCATTCCAGTTTCTCTTCGTATTATCTGGCCCCGACGACGCCGGCCAGACAAAGAGCCGCTGAACGAGCTTATGAACAACTGCAGCGTCGCATCGGCTCCTGACCCCGCAGGCCAGGCAGGCTGAATGCACTAAACCATGCAGTCTGCCAAAGCCAACGGTTGCAATATACAAGGAGCGATCAATGTCATATCAGGGAAGCTGCCATTGCGGCACAGTCACTTTTACGGTCAATGCTGAAATACCCAGCCAGGCAATTAGTTGCAACTGCTCCATTTGCAGACGCACCGGTTCGCTACTGACCTTCGTTGCCGCCGACCAGTTCGAGTTAAATAGCGGCAGTGATCAGCTAAAGACTTATGAGTTCAATAAACACAAAATCCAGCACCTGTTCTGTCAAAACTGTGGTGTGCAATCGTTTTCAACGGGGCGACAGCCGGATGGCACACAAACCTACGCGGTCAATTTGCGCAGCGTACCGCGGGCAGACCTGGACGCTTTGGTACTGCAAAAATATGACGGTGCCGCGGTTTAGCGTCTTATCGGGTTCTGAATGCAGCTCGCTCTGGTAGTATTTCCGGCGCCCGCCGCCACAGTGCAAGCAATAAGGCAGGCGGCCGCGTCATAAGATATTGCAACCATGGCGTCATAATAAACAGCTGGGGGTGCTTATGGTGTTGCACGAACCCATCAATTTCAGGCCTGGTTTTTCATGAAACCCACCTCGGACGATTGAAAAAAAAACGTCACAATGATATTATGCACGACTTAGCTGGGATCGTATCTCTAACCTGCCATTTCCCCAAGGGTTAGCCGAATGCGATCTGCTTCAAAACGGTCTAAGCGACAATATCGTCGGGGCGTAGCGCAGCCTGGTAGCGCACTTGCATGGGGTGCAAGGGGTCGAAGGTTCGAATCCTTCCGTTCCGACCAACAAAATCAAGGACTTACAAGATTATCTTGCAAGTCCTTTTTTGTTGCCCTGAACCTGCTGCACCCGCTGCAGCACACAAGCGACGATGCGGTCGCAGTTGTCGCCGTCAAATTCAAACATATCACGCGCAGTCAGGTCCAGGTCACGCGCCAGCAATTTACGCAACATCGCGTTGGCACGATAATGCCGGCTGCGCACCGTCGCCTCCGGAATGCCAAGGCATAGCGCCGTCTCTTCTACAGACATTTCCTCGACCGAACGCAAGACAAATACAGTGCGAAATGATTCCGGCAACTGGTCCAATCGCGCTTCCAGCAGTGCGCGCAACTGCCTGCGCGTCGCTTCGTGGTAAGGCGGATTGCTGTCGGTGATCAACATTGCATGCGTCTCGGTTTCGATATTGTCGGCCACTGAAAATAGTCTGCCGCGTCGTTGCGTCTTTCGCAGCCGGGCAAAACACTCATTCAGCAACATGCGGGAAAGCCAGGTGAAAAGCGATGCATCACCGCGAAAATGGGCTATGCCACGATACGCAGAAAAATAGGTGTCCTGCAGTGCCTCCTCGGCCTGCTCATCATTGTGCAACGTCGCCCGTGCCAGCCTGTACAGCCGCCGATTGTGGCGGCGCATCAACAGCTCCAGCGCCGCCATATCGCCGCCTGCGATCTGCCGCGCCAATACAAAGTCTTCGTGGGTCTCAGAACCAGCGGTTGCCAGTACTTCCTGTGCCATCTTGTGTCTCCTGCATGTTCTTATTGAGCCTTCAGCGTGAAGCTTTCAGCGTCGCCTGCATTCCAGAATGGTATCGGCAAACATAGCCGAGCGTACCCGTCTTTTTGACAGTATACGTCCAGGATGCGCCAGCCGCGATATTGCCCGAATCAAATTGCGAACCCGTGGCGCTGGCCGTGTGCGGTACGAGATCTTTATTAATCCACGTCACTTTGTCGCCAGGCCGGACCATCAGCGTTGACGGTACAAACTGCATATTCTGCATGGTCACGACATGCACTGCCGGCGCCACTGTTAGCTCTTTATTCGCACTATGGGCCAGCGGCACCTGCAGCAGGCACCCTAGCAGCAATGCCGTCGCCCATTCAGTTAACCGCGCGCCGGGCTTGCTGCTCGCACCGGCACCGGTCATGCCTGGTCGGCCGTTCATTATTTCAACTGACTCTGAAGATGTTGTGCGTGCGTCAAATGCGCGACAAAAGCAGGCCGCACTTTGATCAACAGCGCTTTCAACTCGGCATTATCTGCACTGGGAATCAGGGTTTTATCCAGGGCATCGATCACTGCCTCATGATAGGTCACCTCGTTATCGACATAAGCCTTGTCAAACGCCGCACCCTTCAACGTTTTGAGCTTTGCCAGATTAGCGTCGCCGGCCGATTGCAATTGCCCGCTGATCTGATTGGTTTGCGGCTTGACGTTCAATTTCTGCACCAATGCCGTGGCCGAACGATTGACCGCATTATGGTCGGTCACCATCAAATTCGCAAACGAACGCACATCCTTTGAACGGGATGTAGCAGCAGCCAGTTTGCCTGCATCTACATCAACCTGATTGGCAGTGACAACAATGGCAGCAATTTGCGCGTCTGTGGGGCCAGTATCCGTTGCAGCCGAGGCGCAACCAGACAATGCCGCTAACAGAATCCATCCCATATATGTTGATTTCATTTTGCGTCCTTTAATGTATGGTTATGACAGAACGAATTGACAGCACGCCTGATCGCAACAGTTCTGTTCATAGCATTGGATGTCGTCAGAACCGCTGGCGTTCCGGATATTTTGCGGCGCCAAAAATATTTCAACCAGCATCAAAACGGCTATTTTCGCGATTTTTATGTTTACACTGATTCAGCTATCCAGGTTTTTATGCGCATATGAGAGTAAACGCGTCTGGGTGGCTTTATAAGGAGTATCAGAATGAACACACAGTTTTCCATCCGCCACATTCAAACGTTTCTGGCTACCTCTGCCCTGGCTTTGGGCCTGACGATCGGTTGCGCCAACGCAGCATTCGCCCAGGTACAGCCGCAAAGTTATGAGTCGATCCAATATATTACGGGTGGCATCGGCAATGCTGAACAAAATGAATTGAAAAGCGCCGAGAAGGACTACAACCTGCATATGACGTTTTCGGCAGTCAAGGATCAGGCTTTCCTGTCTGATGTCGCGGTGCAGATTGTTGACAAGGACAACAAGAAAGTATTTGATGCCGCAAACACCGGACCTTATCTCAATGTAAAGTTGCCCGATGGCAAATATGAGCTGACTGCTACATACAAAGGCGAAGCCCGCAAGCACGCATTTACGGTTGCCAAAGGCAAGACCGAGAAGGCAGTGTTGCGCTGGCCAACTGAATAAGCGCCGCAATTTTCGTTTTTTTAATTTTAAGGGTGAAGAGACTGTGGTTTCTTCACCCTTATCCGTATAATTGACGCTATTGTTTGTTTTCCTGGAAATAAAAAATAATGGCTGATCTTACCAAAATCACCTGCCTGGACGATCTGCAACGCATTGCGCGGCGTAAAGTTCCAAAAATGTTTTACGACTATGCCGATTCGGGTGCATGGACTGAGTCCACCTATCGCGCCAATCAGGAAGATTTCCAGAAAATCAAGTTTCGTCAGCGTGTTGCGGTCAATATTGAAAACCGCAATCTGCGCAGCAAAATGCTGGGACAGGATGTCACCATGCCGGTCGCGCTGGCGCCTACTGGCTCCACAGGTATGCAGCACCCCGATGGGGAAATTCTTGCTGCCCGTGCCGCAGAAAGATTTGGCGTGCCCTTTTGCCTGTCGACCATGAGCATTTGCTCCATTGAAGACATTGCCGCCCATACCTCTGCGCCCTTCTGGTTCCAGCAATATATCATGCGCGATCGGGATTTCAACGAACGCCTGATCGATCGCGCCAAGGCAGCAAACTGTTCGGCCCTGGTGGTTACACTGGATTTGCAGGTGCTTGGCCAGCGCCACAAAGACATCAAGAACGGGCTTTCTGCCCCGCCTAAGCCAACTATCCCGAATCTGCTCAACCTGGCATTAAAACCGGAATGGGTATGGAAAATGTCCCGAACCCAGCGCCGCACTTTTGGCAATATTGTGGGACACGCCAAGGGTGTGGATGATTTATCGTCGCTTTCGTCCTGGACCGCCGAACAGTTTGATCCCAGCCTGAACTGGAATGATATCGAGTGGATCAAAAACCGCTGGGGCGGCAAGCTGGTGCTCAAGGGCATCCTGGATCCGGAAGATGCACGGCTGGCAAAGGAAACAGGTGCCGACGCTATTGTTGTATCAAACCACGGCGGCCGCCAGCTTGATGGTGCCCCGTCTGCCATTTCCATGCTGCCTTCGATTATGCAGGCCGTCGGTACCGACGGCCCCGAAGTCTGGCTGGACAGCGGCATACGTTCCGGGCAGGATGTGCTTCGTGCGATTGCTTTGGGCGCCAAAGGCACCATGATCGGGCGTGCCTTTCTGTATGGCCTGGGTGCCTATGGAGAAGAAGGCGTCACCAAGATCCTGCAGATTATCCGCAATGAGCTGGATATCACGCTCGGGTTCTGCGGACAAACAGATATCAATAAGGTGACTGCGGATATTCTGCTTTCCCAGCAGCGGTAACCGACAAGCGCCCATGGCATGCATATTGCCAAAAAGCAAAAACCGTGATTCACATAACGTCAATTACGGTTTTTTTGTGCCTGTGCTTTTTGTCACTATAGTGCCAGGTAGCGATGCAATCCGCGTGGGTGCATATAGTAAATGCCAAGCTTAATCGATTTAACGACAAGACCCAATCTGAAGACCTCATCTGAAGATCTGAACTTAACTCAAAATCTAATCTCAAGATCTAAGAAACCTGACAGCAGATTTAGCAACCCAGACAGTGAATCAGGGTGCAACCATCTGGTCGAAAATTTTCATTACGCTGTTCAGTTCTGAGCGGATGTATTGCAGATCCTGCGCAGACAGACGAACGGCGGCATCCTGATCGTGCTGGGCATCGCGACCGTCGCTCAGGCGATTGCGCGCGCCACTGATGGTGAAGCCCTGTTCATAGAGAAGATCACGAATTTTGCGAATAAGCAGCACTTCATGATGCTGATAGTAACGGCGATTACCCCGGCGTTTGACCGGATTCAGTTGTGTAAACTCCTGTTCCCAGTAACGCAGAACATGTGGCTTGACGCAGCACAGCTCGGATACTTCACCGATGGTGAAGTATCGCTTTGCCGGAATCGGAGGCAACGCAGTGATGGAAGGTATTTCAGTCTGATTCATGCGCAGATTGTAAACCCAAACCGTCTTTTAAGGAACTACTTTAATCGATGAGCGTAAGATCAGGATTATACTCATCACCCTGCTCTACGATCCCCTTGAGCTTCTGGCTTGCGTGGAAGGTAACCACCCGGCGCGCTGAGATTGGGATGACCTCGCCGGTCTTGGGATTGCGACCCGGCCTGGCGGGTTTGTCTCGCACTTGAAAGTTGCCAAAACCGGACAGCTTGACCGAATCGCCCTTGGCAAGCGACTCCCGGATTTCCTCGAAAAAGGTATCCACGATGTCCTTGGCCTCCCGTTTATTCAAACCGACGCGCTCAAACAGCAATTCCGCTAATTCTGCCTTGGTTAAGGTATTGTTTTCTTCCAACATGCTCTTTCCCTTCCTGTTCTATCTTTTACGAACGCCATGCTTTTGAACCAGCAATTCAAGCACTGCATTCATGCACTGGTCTACACGTGTATCTTCCAAGGTTGCCGCTGGATCCTGCAATGTAAACCGCAAGGCCAGACTACGCTCCTGTTGCTCCGAATTGGGATCCTTCCAGACATCAAATAATGCAATATCCTTAATAATATCAAGGAATTGCCCATCTTGCTGATTATTCTCCAATGTGTCAAGCAAGTCCTGTAATTTCAGCGTCACAGGTGCCCAAATGGCCAGATCGCGAAATACTGCAGGCTGCCGTGCCACTTCGGTATAGTGCGCGAACTGCATGTGCTGCAGCGCGACAACATCCAGCTCAAACACTACAGGCGGATGAACCAGTTCATTGTCCTGCACCCATTGCGGATGCAGCTCACCAACAAAACCGATCAACTGTCCGTTGAGCAGGACATTTGCACTGCGTCCCGGATGCAGGGCCGGATGGTCCACCGCCTCGAAACGCAGGTGTCGTGCCTGCTGACTGCACAGCCGCTCAATATCGTTTTTGACGTCGAAGAAATCAGTCTGGCGCACGGGCAAACCCCACTGTTCCGGTTCTGCAGGCCCCCATGCCGCGCCAGCCAGATGCAGCGGCTGGCGCACACCTGCCACGGTCAGATCGCCGTCGCTGACAGCGCTGTCGCGAATAAAGATGCGCCCCAGCTCAAAAACCCGGACCCGACTCTGCTGGCGCTTCTGGTTATACTGAATATTGGCGATCAAGCCACCGATCAGACCCGAGCGCATGACTTCAAGCTGACTGGCGATGGGATTGAGCAAGACAATCGGATCAGAATTGCCCATGTAATTGATTTCCCAGTCTTTCTGCACAAAACTGAAATTGACCACCTCCTGGTAGTCCAGCGCCGCCATAAGATGGCGCAACTGGTGTTCGGAGCGACGTGTCTCGTTCGTGGGCAGCATTGTGGCCGACGTTTTCGGCGGATTGCTGGGAATATTCTCGAATCCGTAAATGCGGGCGACCTCTTCGATCAGGTCTTCTTCTATTTCCAAGTCAAAACGAAATGACGGCGGGATAACGGAAAATACGCCGTCTTGTTCTGTGAATTGAAAATTCAATTTGGTAAAGACATCGCGCACATGCGCATCGGTAACCGGAATGCCCAGCACCTTGCGGCAACGGGCAAGACGCATGGCCACCGCGGGGCGCGCCGGTAGTGCAACACTTTGATCGCTGACCGGGCCGGCCTGACCACCACAGATTTCAAGAATCAAGCTGGAAATATACTCAATGTGCTCAACAACGTTCTGGAAATCCACGCCGCGCTCAAAACGATGGCTGGCTTCGGAACTGAATTTGTAGCGGCGCGCGCGCCCGGCAATGGCATCAGGAAACCAGAAAGCAGCCTCCAGATAAATATCGGTTGTATCCAGGCACACGGCGGTGGCCGCACCACCCATGATGCCAGCCAGGCTTTCGATTGTCTCGCCAGCGGCGATCACGCCTACATCGGGCGCCAGCTCCACTGTCTGATCATTCAGCAGCGTCAGGCTTTCCCCTTCTTGTGCCCAGCGTACGGTAAGCCCGCCATTGATTTTGGCCAAATCAAACACATGGGTGGGTCGGCCCAGTTCCAGCATGACATAATTGGAAATGTCCACCAGTGCCGAAACTGAACGCTGGCCTGCGCGTTCCAGCCGACTTTTCATCCAGTCTGGTGTCGTTGCCCTGGCATTGACGCCGTGAATGATCCGACCCGCGAAACGACCACACAGATCCGGCGCCTGGACAGTAACCGGCAGTGTATCCTGATGCGTGACGGGCACCGGCTTGCAAACCGGCTCGGTCAGTGGTGCACCAGTCAGCGCACGCACTTCACGCGCCACGCCCAAAATGGACAAGCAATCGGCCCGATTAGGCGTGAGTTTGATTTCGAAAATGGTATCGTTCAGGTCCAGCGCACTGCGAATGTCCTGCCCGACTTTTGCGTCGGCATCCAGTTCCAGCAAACCGCCATGATCCTGGGACAGGCCCAGCTCACGCGCAGAACACAGCATGCCGAATGAATCTTCACCGCGCATACGCGCCTTGCTGATCTTGAAGTCTCCCGGAAGGACCGCACCAATTCGTGCCAGCGGCACTTTCAGACCTTCGGCGGCATTTGGTGCGCCACAGACAATCTGCAACGGCTCGCCCGAGCCATCATCCACGCTACAAATGCGCAGTTTGTCAGCATTTGGATGGGCGCGCACAGCCGTAATGTGGGCCACGACAATCCCCGAAAATGGCGGTGCGACGGGCGCGGTCCCTTCGATCTCAAGACCGGCCATGGTGAGCATATGCGCCAGCTCGTCGGTGGAAATCGATGGGTTAACGAAGGATCTTAACCAGGATTCAGGAAATAACATGATGTCTTTTTCTAGGTTCAAATAAGGAGTTAAAGCGTGAAAATCAGCGATTGAACTGACGCAGGAAACGCAGGTCTCCCTCGTAGAACTGCCTCAGATCATTCACGCCATAGCGCAACATCGTCAGGCGCTCAATGCCTGATCCGAACGCGAACCCGATGTATTTCTCAGGGTCCAGTCCGAAATTGCGTACAACCTCAGGATGCACCTGGCCTGAACCGGAAATTTCCAGCCAGCGTCCCTGGTTGGGACCGGAGGTGAACATCATATCGATTTCGGCAGAGGGCTCGGTGAACGGGAAAAAAGAAGGACGAAACCGCACACTCAGATCGTCGGTTTCAAAAAAAGCTTTCAGAAAATTCGTATACACCCCTTTCAGATCGGCAAAAGAAATGTCTTCTGCAATCCACAGACCCTCGACCTGGTGAAACATGGGGGAATGGGTGGCGTCGCTGTCCACGCGATAGGTACGGCCCGGCGCGATCACTTTGATTGGCGGCTTGTGCATGCGGGCGTAACGCACTTGCATAGGACTGGTGTGGGTGCGCAGCAGAAAAGGCAGGCCTGCGGCGTCGTTCATATCCACGTAGAAGGTATCCTGCATGGAGCGCGCAGGATGATTCTCGGGATTATTCAAGGCGGTAAAGTTGGTCCAGTCATTTTCAATTTCGGGGCCGTCGGCCACATCGAAACCGATGCTATGGAAAATTTCTTCGATACGCTGCCATGACTGGATTACCGGATGCACACCGCCCATGGAACGGCCTCTGCCCGGCAAAGTGACATCAATGGTTTCCGCGGCCAGACGCTGGTTCAATTGGTCACGGGCGAACTGTTCGCGGCGCGCGTTGAGCAGCGATTCGATTTGCTGCTTGACCCGGTTGATCCGGGCGCCTTCGGCTTTCTTCTGATCAGGCGGCAGCTGTGCCAGCCCTTTCATAAAACCGGTTATGACCCCGTTTTTCCCAAGAAATTTTGCCTTTTCGTTTTCAAGCGAAGCCGAATCGGTTGCATGCTCGAATTTGTCTTTGGCCTGAAGAATCAGATCGTCCAGCGATTGCGTCATGAAATTACCATTCTTGAAATAACAAACGGGACCCGAAACGAGCCCCGTTTGTATACAGCACAAATTTAAATCGTCAGTGGATCAGGCGCCCAGGGCAGATTTGGCCTGTTTGACAACGGCGGCAAAACCAGCCTTGTCGTGGACAGCCATATCGGCCAGAACCTTGCGGTCCAGTTCAATAGCGGCCTTTTTCAGTCCGGCGATAAATACACTGTAAGTCATGCCGTTTTCACGGACTGCCGCGTTGATACGCGTAATCCAGAGAGCACGGAATGTACGTTTCTTATTGCGACGGTCACGGTATGCATACTGACCAGCACGCATGACTGCCTGTTTGGCAATACGGAACACATTGCCGCGGCGACCACGATAGCCTTTGGCTGCAGCAATAACTTTTTTGTGACGAGCACGTGCGGTAACACCGCGTTTTACGCGAGGCATAGTCTAACTCCTATCAAGCAAAAGGCATCATGGCTTTTACTGAAGCCACGTTGGATTCATGAACGGCTGTCGTGCCGCGCAGATGACGTTTGTTTTTCGTGGTTTTCTTTGTCAGAATGTGGCGTTTGAAAGCCTGACCACGCTTGATAGAACCGCTACCGCGTACGATAAAGCGCTTGGAAGCACTTTTCTTGGTTTTCATTTTGGGCATAACTGATACCTGCAAATGTGGATAAAAGGTGCCTAATAACCGTTTATTAAGACTTTGCTGACCCGTATCCTTTTTTCCCGTCACGATCCGCTCGAACGCCCTGACCAACTGTTTGTCTTCTGATTTCCAGAAAAACAGTTTTCCGTCGCGCCTACGGCCTGCGGGAAACCATTGATTATACGATGATTTTTCTCCAACTGCCAGCAATTAAGTACGCAAAACCGGAGAGAATTCGTTGAATAGGCAATAAATGTGGTGACCAGGCGACGAATTATCAATCTATCGCAACATTGCTTACTCATTTTCAACCTCCCCATCAGTTGGCTAACGGGTCAATTGCTGGCGAAACGACATGGCTTCAGTCAGATCGGCTGCGCGAATCTGCCCGACCCCTGCCATATCCGCGATGGTGCGGGCCACGCGCAGCACCCGGTGTACCGCTCTGGCTGACCACCCCCAATATCTGCCGGCCCGGGCCAGCAATTGCGCCGCCTCTGGGTTGGTACAGCAGACCTGATCCATCTGATCCGGCGTCAACAGTGCATTCAGTCTACCCTGACGCTGCAACTGCCGTTCACGGCAGCGCACCACACGCTGCCGCACGACTCTGGAAGGCTCGGACGCGGGCAACTGCTGCCAGCCCTGCTCCGGCGGCGTCAACTGCAACAGCATATCTATGCGATCCAGGAACGGCCCCGACAAGCGAGCGCGGTAGCGTTCGATTTGCTCAGGTGTACAACGGCAAGAGCGGTGCGTGCTGCCCAGGTAACCGCAAGGACACGGATTCATGGCCGCAACCAGTTGAAAACGGCACGGATAGCTCACTGAACGATTGGCCCGGGCGATATGGATTTCTCCTGTTTCCATGGGTTCACGCAACGCTTCCAGTACATGCCGCTGGAATTCGGGTAACTCATCCAGAAACAGAACGCCGTGATGAGCCAGGCTAATCTGGCCAGGCCGTGGATTGACCCCGCCACCGATTAACGCTGCCGCAGAACTGGAATGATGCGGCGTGCGCATCGGGACTTCCCGGGTAAACCGGGGTTCCCGCTGTTGCAGGCTGTGGATGGCCGCCACTTCTATGGCAGCTTTTTCATTCAATGGGGGCAGGATACCAGGCAATCGCTGCGCCAACATGCTTTTGCCTATGCCGGGTGGTCCCGACATGAGCAACCCATGGCTGCCGCTGGCAGCCACCTCCAAGGCACGACAAGCCACCTGCTGCCCACGCACATCGGATAAGCAAAGACCAGGCGGTTCGTCGCTTTCGTGGTCTTTCAGGTTGCCCGAACCCACCTGGTCTATCGCCCCGGCCGGCGCCAATGTTGCCGTTTCATCCAGATGTCCTGCCACTTCGCGCAGTGTACGGGCACCGATAACCGTCAAGCCAGGTACAGCGGCAGCCAAGCGGGCATTCTCAACAGGCAAGAAAAGGATGGGGCGACCATCCGCATTCCCGTCCCTTGCCGCCCTGCCAGCATTAGCCGAGGCAAGCGCAATCACCAGAGGCGCAACTACGGGCACCAACGCACCAGTAAGCGACAATTCTCCCGCGAAGACAATATCCGGCAGTACTTGCTGAGCCATTTTCTCTGATAAAACCAATTGCCCCGACGCCAACAGCACGCCCAGCGCAATCGGCAGATCGAATCTGCCAGACTCTTTGGGAATGTCGGCCGGTGCAAGATTTGCCGTTAATCGTCCGGCCGGAAAAGTATAGCCACTGCTTAAAATAGCCGAACGCACCCGCTCCCTGCTCTCACGAACACCTGCGTCGGGCAACCCGACGATTGTAAAGGACGGCAATCCCTGGGCAAGATGCACCTCTACAAACACTTCTGGCGCATACATACCGCAAAGCGCCCTGCTAGCCAACACCGCTAAACTCATCTGATTCTCCTGAATGCATCAAGGCATTCTGGCAGAAACCCGATAAGGCCACCGCTATTGCAGGATAGATTGTTCTATGGCGAGAATTGACAGTGCGAGGCCATACCTCGCATACCATGCAAGAGTTGGTTGTCAAATGCACCCGGCCGCTATAGCCAACGTGAGCAAGCCTTGCATATACGGCGTCGCGCGCAGGCAAGTATAGTAAGTTCGGTATATTGGGCCACTAGAGAAGATTAGGTCAGTGGTGCAGACGCATATGCAGAACACATATGGCGATGCATATGACGACGCATATGGGGTCACATTTGAGGCCACAAGTGCAAACCCTACATATATGCCAAAATGCCCCCCGGCATAGACCAGGCAAATGACGTGGCCTTTGACTTGGTGATATTTAATATGACGCGCCAGGCGGCCTCATCACTAGTGACGCCCAGGAGGCTGGCGTCTGTTTTATGAGCTTAGTCGACAACCGGACCAGTATGCGTGCTTGTTGTAGCCGGTGTTGTGATGCCTGCTTTTTCTTCCAGCAGACGAACCCGGGATTCCAGCTCGAACAGACGTTCACGCAATTTTGCCGATAAGGCAACCTGCACATCAAATTCCTCCCGGGTGACCAGATCCAGCCGGGAAAATCCTTGAGCCATGAATGCCTTCACATTCTTCTCTATATCTGCTGCCGGGCTGTTCTTGATCAATTCCTGGATATTCTTCTGAAAATCTTCAAATAACTGATTCGATTTCATGATTGTGATTCCTGTATGTATACGGGCACCAGTGCCGCGTCCTGTTCTTCATATTGTACACATTTGCCATGGCAAACTTTGCGCTGCACAAGCTTAAAGCGACGTTCCACATTCAATACATTACGCAGTACAGCGCGATAGTGCCTGACAGGACATGACTATAGCCAGCGCCCTCCCAGACTGACCAATACAAGCGCATGCAGACGGGAACGCTCAGGCAACAAGCTTGCTTTTTGACGCATCCGCAAAGCGGATCCGGGCGTGGCCTGCCCCAAAAGCAACAACCCGCCGAAAGGCGGGTTGTTGTAATCGCCAGTTTATTGTGGTTTTGACTCGGTACCCGACTCTGTCGGCGTAGCCGGTGCACTTTCGGTTGGTGCCGTTTCAGATGGCGTGGTTGGAGATGCGTCGCCGGCCGACTGGGTTGCCTCGGATGTTTTCTCTTTTACCGCTTCCATGGCATCAGAGGCTGCCTGTTTGGCTGACTCTGCCGCTTCTTTGGCAGACTTCATGGCGGTGTCGGCATATTCCTTGGCTGCATCAGCGGCGTTTGAACCAGCCTCTTTGGCCGACTCAAGGGCGCTGCTGGCCGCTTCCTTGGCAGACTCCATCGCGTTACCAGCGGCTTCGCCCGCTTTATTTGCAGCGTCCTGGGTTGCGTCGGCCGCTTTGTTAGCAGACTCCGAGGCCGCCTCAGATGCTTTCTCGGCTGCGATTTTTGCTTCTTCAGCTGCCTTGTCAGCCGCCTGCTTGGCCTGATCCACGGCCGAGTCGGTTGCCGCAGGGGCCTGTGTGGTCTGGGCAGTATCAGAACCGTTATCGCAACCAGCAATAAAGGCAGCGGCGGACAACATGGCTACAAGACTGAATTTGGATACGTTCTTCAAGCTTCACCTCTTCAAATTGAAAATAGAATTTGTTTCACGATTTTACTGTAATTTCTCGGCCCGCATAAGCTGAATATCTTCTGAATTGTCTGGTAGCCATTCCTCCCTGTTACAAACCATGCACTAAGACAATGAACGTTAGCACCGGCCCACACACATAATGCAAGCTAAACAAACACCAACTGGCTTAATGCACCAATATCGAGCGCCTGCATATGGCCTTATGCACTTATGCATCATTTGCGTGCTCCAACACCTGCCTGAGCAGTTGCTAAAACTGGCACAACTATTGCTTTTATGAGGCCATGGACAATCGGTCCTTAATGACAAATGTTATTTCTGGGAGAACATTGTGAAACTGATCACTGCCATTATCAAGCCATTCAAGCTGGATGAGGTCCGTGCAGGCCTGGCCGACATCGGCATTCAAGGGCTGACAATTACAGAAGTCAAGGGGTTTGGCCGGCAGAAAGGTCATACAGAGCTATACCGTGGCGCAGAGTATGTTGTGGACTTCCTGCCCAAAATCAAGCTGGAGACAGCTGTCGCCGACGAACAGGTGGAACAGGCCATTGAGACCATTTGCCAGTCTGGCACCACCGGCAAAATCGGTGACGGAAAAATTTTCGTGACTGACCTGGAACAAGTCATCCGAATTCGCACTGGCGAAACCGGTAATGCGGCGCTGTAATCCCGTCGCTCCCTATCACCTGTATTGAAAGGAAATTAAAAATGCAAAGCGCCGATTTAGTCTGGGTAAGCGTGTCCACCATTCTCGTGCTGTTTATGGTTGTTCCCGGTCTTGCCATGTTTTACGGTGGCCTGGTTCGCAGCAAGAACATTCTCTCGCTGATGAGCCAGGTTTTGGTTACCTTCGCCCTGATCACGATTTTGTGGTTTGCCTATGGCTATTCCCTTGCCTTTTCCGGTGGGAATGCAATTTTTGGCGATCTGTCCAAGGCTTTCCTGTCCGGCGTCATTGATCTGCCTGCAGATAGCTATGCGCTGGCAGGCACCATTCCCGAACTGACGTTCGTTGCCTTTCAGGCGACCTTCGCTGGCATCACTTGCGCACTGATCGTGGGCGGTTTTGCCGAACGTATCAAGTTCTCCGCCGTGCTTATTTTCATGGCGATATGGTTCACGTTTTCCTACATCCCTGTGGCCCATATGATCTGGGCCGAAAAAGGCCTGCTGTTTGGCGATGCGCTGGATTTTGCCGGTGGCACTGTGGTGCACATCAACGCCGGTGTAGCCGCACTGGTGGCCGCCTATGTTGTTGGGCCACGTATCGGTTATGGCAAAGAAGCCATGCAGCCGCATAACCTGCCCATGACCATGATCGGTGCAGCCATGCTGTGGGTAGGCTGGTTCGGCTTTAATGGCGGTTCGTCCCTGGGCGCCAACAATCAGGCAGCACTGGCGGTATTTAACACGCTTCTGGCCACAGCCGCTGCTATCGTGGTATGGGTTCTGGCCGAGTGGAAATTCAAGGGTCAGCCTTCCCTGCTGGGTGGCGCCTCTGGTGCCGTGGCCGGCCTGGTCGGTATCACGCCTGCTGCCGGTCTGGTGGACCCAATGGGTGCGCTGATTATCGGCGCTGTCACCAGCCTGTTTTGCGTCTGGGGTGTGAACGGCTTAAAACGCCTGCTCAAGGCCGATGACTCGCTCGATGTTTTTGGCATTCATGGTGTAGGCGGTATCGTTGGCGGCATCTTGACGGGGCTGTTCAACGCCAAAGCAATGGGCGGCCCTGGCCTGGATTCTGCAGGCATGATTCCGGGGCAACTGTTCAATCAGGTTGAAGGTATCGTGATTGCGATCGTCTGGAGTGCCGTCGTAAGCTTCATTGCTCTTAAGATCGCGAGCCTGGTTACCGGCGGCTTGCGTGTGGACAAAGACGAAGAACGTCAGGGTCTGGATATCAGCTCTCATGGCGAACAGGGTTATCACAACTAAGTTGAACATGAGCAGGACTGTGCGAACAGCCAGAGGCGCCAGTAATCTTAGCCAGAAAAGCCGGTAGAGACAGAGGGCTTTGCCGGTGGCCTCAAAAGTACAGTCCTGGCTACGATCGTGGCGATAGCGACTACCATGATCAACATATGAAAAATCAATAGTTTCAACATAAAAAAGGACACCGTGGTGTCCTTTTTCTTTGGCCTTGATGAATCAAATGCCCAGGCTATTTAAGTCAATAGACTCGGCGCGATTGAGTGCAGTTGCAATCTTGGTACGCAAGGCGTTGGTGTGCGATGTCCTGACCAGTTTCTTGACATCCAGCAATTGCTGCGGATGCATAGAAAATTCGTTCAAACCCAACCCCAGCAGCAGTTTGGTGTAGCGGGCATCACCGGCCATTTCGCCGCATATGGCCACGCTCTTGCCAACGCGCTCGCCCGCCTGGATAGTTTGGGAAATCAGCCGCAGCACAGCCGGATGCAAAGGATCGTACAGGTCGGACACTTCGTTGTCGACCCGGTCGATAGCCAGGGTGTATTGAATTAGATCGTTGGTGCCAATGGAAACAAAATCCAGCGACTTCAGAAAAGGCTCGATGGCGATGGCGATGGCCGGAATTTCGACCATGGCGCCCAGTTCAATATTGTCGCTATATTGCATGCCGGCGGCGTCCAGCTCTTTTTTGGCCGAATCGATGGCATCGCGCACGGCATGTAGTTCATGCATATGCGAGAGCATCGGAATGAGAATTCTGAGTCGGCCATGAACCGACGCACGCAACAGTGCACGCAATTGCGTCGCAAAAAGGTCCGGGCGCGACAGGCAGTAGCGCACTGCTCGCAAGCCCAGCGCCGGATTAACCGCGACCGTCGCTTCACCATCCAGGGTTTTATCCGAACCCAGATCCAGGGTGCGGATTGTTACTGGTTTGTCAGGCATGGCACGTAATACATGCGCATAGGCCTCGAACTGTTCTTCTTCGGTTGGTAGAATTTGCCTGCCCATAAACAGAAATTCGCTGCGAAACAGCCCGATGCCATCGGCGCCCATGTCCAGCGCCTGCGACACTTCATGAGGCAATTCGATATTCGCTTCAAGGCGAATGCGTTTGCCGTCCAGCGTGATGGCGGGCTCGTCCTTGGACAGGATCAATTCTGCCCGTTCCTGAATAAAGGCTTCCTGCTTGCGCTGATAGAATTCCAGGATCTCCGGAGTCGGATTGACATACACCAGTCCGTTTTCACCGTCGACGATCAACATATCCCGATCGTGCACCAGACTACGGACATTTCCCAGACCAACCACTGCCGGCACATTCATACTGCGCGCGACGATCGCCGTATGCGATGTGGGGCCACCAAGGTCGGTTACAAAAGCAGCAAAGCGGCCGCCGCGCAGCTTAAGCATATCTCCGGGCGAAATATCATGCGCCACTACAATCAGCGAATTGATGTCCATCTCGCTGGACATATCGGGCAACATCAGCTCACCTGAGCCTGCCAGAATACGAATGACCCGTTCAATGACCTGATGAATGTCGGCCACCCGCTCACGGATATAATCATCATCCATGACCGCAAATTGCTCGGCCACGATCTGCCCCTGGGTACTCAAGGCCCATTCGGCATTATATTGACGGGAAGCAATCAGCTCTTTGGTTTGCGCTGCCAGCTCCGGATCGGACACCAGCAGGCTATGAACGGTGAGAAGCGGCACCAGTTCCTTGGGAGCGTCGACGGGCAAGGTATCTATCGTGTGCTGCAGCATTTCATAGACAATTTTCAGCGCATGATCCAGCCTTGCGCATTCAGCCGGCACATCTTCAGATGCAATACGATAGTGGCTGACCTCAAGTGTGGCCGCACCCATCACGACTGCGCGACCGATGGCAAAACCGCGCACAACACCTTTTCCCTGCAGGGTAAAAACAGTACTTTGTCTTGTCGGTGCGTGCTCGGTATATGTCATCGTGTCTAATCTTGTCCCTTGCACTTTTACGTGCCTGTTTGCAGGTGCAACTGTCGTTCATTGCCGAAATGGCCAATGGACTGTCTTTATTCGGGTTCGCCAAATTTATTTTCAAACAGCGCCTGAATCTGGATGAGCGCCTGATCGGCGTCATCGCCTTCGGCTTCAATATTGACCGTAATGCCCTTGCCGGCAGCCAGCATCATGACACCCATGATGCTTTTGGCGTTAACCCGCTGAGAGGCCCGAGTGATAAAGATTTCGCTTTTGAACTTGCTCGCCAGTTGGGTAAGCTTGGCGGCAGCACGGGCATGCAGCCCTAATTTATTACTTATTACTATATCAACTGAAGGCATATGAGCGCAGTCTTTATCAGAAAGGTTAGTCGTTAGGAGCCAGGTCGACACATTTCATGCCTTTCTTGCCCCCCTCAAAAATGGATTGACATAACTGGTCCATCGGCTGATCCCGATACCGAACCGCATTGAGCAGCATACAGGCGTTGGTGCCGGAAAGAATATGAGCCTTGACGCCCGCATCCTGCAACTGGCGCACCACTCGGGCGCCGATATTGGCCGGTGTCGCCCCGCCCAGATCAGACAAGATCAACACCTGCTGGTCCGGACCGAGCATCGCCTTCAATCGCGCGATCAGTTCGTCAGCCTTGGATTCCGGATCGACATCAGGTTCAATGTCGAAGAAAACGTAATTATCAATTTGTCCCAAGACATGCTGAGCGCATTCGGACAGGGCCGAAGCCAGAGGCGTATGCGCTATAAGAGCAAGGGTGGTCATTTTTTGTACCTTCAGACTGCAGCAGCTTTCTCGAGCGCAGCAGCAAAATGGTCAGCAACATCAAAATCAGTCTGCTCTGTGATTTCCACAAAGCAGGTCGGGCTGGTCACGTTGATTTCGGTAACATAGTCACCAATCACATCAAGACCGACCAGCAACAATCCGCGCTCCCGCAGTATAGGACCAATTCGGTTCGCAATGGCAAGATCGTGCTCGGACAGCTTGCGGGCAACCCCACGCCCGCCGGCGGCCAGATTGCCGCGGGTTTCGCCGGCCAGCGGTATACGCGCCAATGCGTAAGGAACAGGCTTTCCGTCAATCAGCAGAATGCGCTTATCGCCCTGAACGATTTCGGGAATATATTTTTGCGCCATGATTGTTTGCGTCTGGTTTACCGTCAGGGTCTCCAGAATGGCGTTGACGTTCGGATCGCTCTCCATGATTCGGAAAATACCCGTTCCGCCCATACCATCCAGCGGTTTGACGATAATATCGCCATGCAATGCATGAAACGCCTTCAGACGCGACATGGTGCTTGTAATAAGCGTGGGCGCCGTAAATTCGGAGAACTCGGTAATCGCCAGCTTTTCAGGGTGGTTGCGTATGGCACTGCCCGAATTGAATACCCGTGCCCCCTGCTTTTGCGCAGTTTCCAGCAAATGCGTGGAATACAGGTACTCCATATCGAACGGCGGGTCCTTGCGCATGAGCACCGCATCAAAGTGACCGACCTCGGTCTCAGCCGCATTCTCTGGCTGCGTCCACCAATTGTGACCGTGCAGATCTGCCGTCATGTCCAGCTGTATCGGCTGTGCACGTACTTTTACCCGACCCAGTTCTACATACAGGTCAGATTGAAGCGCAACGCTGATGACATGGCCACGCTTGTGCAAGGCCCGCATCATCGCCACCGAACTGTCCTTGTATGCCTTCAGCGAAGGCAGCGGATCAATGATAAAAAGTACATGCATCTAATTTACATCCCACATTGACGACGGAAGCGCAGGGGCAGTCCGTACTTATTTATCGTCGGCCTTGCCGGCGGGCACAGCTTTGCGCTTAGGCGCCAGAACCATGACCATCTGACGACCTTCCAGCTTGGGCATGGCTTCAACCTGTACCAGCTCTGCCATATCATCACGAACCCGCTCAAGAACTCGCATACCCAGTTCCTGATGTGCCATTTCACGACCACGGAACCGCAGGGTAACCTTGGCCTTGTCACCGTCTTCAATAAAACGCTTCAGGTTGCGCAGCTTGACCTGGTAGTCGCCTTCATCGGTCGCCGGGCGGAATTTGACTTCCTTGACCTGAATAATTTTCTGCTTGGCCTTGGCTTCCTGCTGGCGCTTCTGTTCCTGATACTTGAACTTGCCGTAATCCATGATCCGGCATACGGGCGGTTCTGCGTTCGGCGCGATTTCAACTAAATCAACGCCTTCCTGCTCGGCCAGACGCAAGGCTTCTACTGTTTTGACAATACCCAGTTGTTCGCCGTCTACGCCGATCAGTCGGACTTCCGGAATGCGGATTTCGGCGTTGATACGATTGGTTTTTTCGGTTGCGATGTTAAGATCTCCTGAAATTAATAAACTACGCCGACACGTCCTGACGTGTTGCAACGTCATGACGCAGGCGTTCTATAAATGCTTCCACAGACATGGTTCCCAGGTCCAGATTGCCGCGGGCACGAACTGCGACAGCACCGCTGTCCCGCTCTTTTTCGCCAACAACCAGAATGTAAGGAACCTTCTGCATACTGTTTTCTCTGATTTTACGGGTGATTTTTTCCCCGCGCAAATCAGATGAAGCGCGAAAACCGTGTTTTTTCAACTCTGTGACCACCTGGATGGCGTAATCGGAGAACGATTCAGATATGGTGCACACCACCACCTGCTCGGGCGCCAGCCAGGGAGGCATGGCGCCGGCGTGGTTTTCAATGAGCATACCAATGAAACGCTCGAGCGAGCCCAGAATCGCACGATGCAACATGACAGGCGTCTTGCGCTGGTCGTTCGCATCAACATATTCGGCGCCAAGCCGCACAGGCATTGAGAAGTCTACCTGGATCGTGCCACATTGCCAGTGTCGGCCAATCGCGTCCTTAAGCGTATATTCCACTTTGGGACCATAAAATGCGCCCTCTCCCGGCGAGATTTCAAACTCACATCCGGAGCTGCGCAGGCTCTCCATCAAGGCATGCTCCGCCTTGTCCCAAACGGCATCCTCGCCGATTCGTTTTTCGGGTCGGGTAGCCACTTTATACAGAACTTCGGTGAAGCCAAAATCCTTATAGACTTTCTGCAATAGTGTTGTGAATTGGGCACACTCTGCCAGCAATTGGTCTTCTGTACAGAAAATATGTCCGTCATCTTGCGTAAAACCGCGCACCCGCATCATGCCATGCAAGGAACCGGAGGGCTCATTACGATGGCATTGGCCGAATTCGCCATAGCGGATTGGCAATTCCCTATAGGAATGCAGGGCGGCGTTATAAATTTGCACATGTCCGGGACAGTTCATGGGTTTGAGCCCATAAACACGGTTCTCGGACTCGGTGGTGAACATGTTCTCTTTGTAATTGTCCCAGTGGCCGGTTTTTTTCCACAAACTCAGATCGAGAATTTGCGGCGCCTTCACTTCCTGATAGCCGTTATCGCGATAGACGTCACGCATATACTGCTCAACTTGCTGCCAGATCTGCCAGCCCTTGGGATGCCAAAAAATCAGGCCCGGCGCTTCGTCCTGGAAATGAAACAGATCCAGCTCACGGCCCAGCCTGCGGTGATCACGTTTTTCAGCTTCCTCGAGCATTGTCAGGTAAGCGGCCTGCTCTTCCTTGGTGGCCCAGGCCGTGCCATAGACACGCTGAAGCATTTCATTCTTGCTGTCGCCGCGCCAGTAGGCACCGGCCACTTTCATTAGCTTGAATACCTTAAGTTTGCCGGTAGAGGGCACATGCGGGCCACGGCAAAGATCGATAAAATCGCCTTCCCGATACAGGGATATTTTCTGATCCTGAGGAATGGAAGCGATGATTTCCGCTTTATAGGCTTCGCCCTGGTCCTTGAAAAACGCCACGGCATCATCACGCGACCATTCCTCACGAACCACTTTTTCATCCTTGCGGGCCAGTTCTGCCATCTTTTTCTCGATTTTCTCAAGATCTTCGGGCGTGAACGGGCGTTTGTAGGCAAAGTCGTAATAAAAGCCATTGTCGATAACAGGGCCAATGGTCACTTGCGCATCTGGAAACAGGGATTTGACCGCATAGGCCAGCAAATGGGCGGTGGAATGACGGATAATGTCTAGACCATCCGGGTCCTTCGCCGTCACAATAGCAAGATCGGCATCCCTGTCTATGACAAATGACGTATCCACCAGTTGCGGCTGGTTTCCATCAACTGTTACTTTACCAGCCAGCGCCGCCTTGCCCAGGCTGGGCGCGATGGTCGTCGCAATTTCCCCCACCTGAACAGGTTGGGAAAACTCACGCTTGGAACCATCGGGTAAAGTAATTTGAAACATGCTGTTGCCTTGAATTGAATAAAAAAACGCGACTTCACAAGTCGCGTTCGCTGTTCTTTTGAAAAATACGTTTGGCAAGAATCACGAGCGCGCTGGTAGACCGATACACGTATCGGTAGTGGTCAGGCCTTGGGTTCGTGAAGCTCGGGACATCATCAAAACAGTCTCACCATTTCGTAAAATACCCCGTGATTTTACACCAGCCCAGGGCCTATAGCCAATAAATGGCTGCAATTTGTAAAAATTCAAGGGGTGTATGTCAGCGAAAAAACACAGCATTGCCTCGATTGACGCGCCTACTGAGTTGCCAATTGCCGCGGGTTGTCTTAAAAAGACCTGTTGCAGTATATTAATGTTCATCTTTTTTAGCCCGGGCCATGCTAGGCTGGTGGCCAAATTTGACTGTATCGCACATAAAACGGAGCTAATATGCCTCAATTACGCCTGTTGCGCAACGCGCTTGCCTTGCTTGCCCTCACCCTGCTTACCGCCTGCGCCTCAATGGGCAGCAATGAACGCAGCGGGCTGCAGATATCCCAGGACCCACGCGGCGTCGCCATTGCCTCAAAGGACAGCAACCTGTTTTTACCCGGTTCGGCCACATTGCAACCAGAATCGGCGCCTTTTTTCGACCGGGTCAGCCAGTTGCTGCGCGACCGCCCGGAACGTAAAGCCCTGGTAGACAGCGTGTCGGACAATACCGGCTCGGCTGAATACAACCAGGAACTGCAGGAAGTGCGCGCCCTGTCTATCATGAAGGCCCTGATAAGCCGAGGCGTTGATCGCTCGCGGCTGGCCTATGTCACAGTATCCTCGGCTTCGCCAACGCCCGGAACCATGCAACCGGTCAATACTACGGCTCAGCAGTCAAAAATCATCATTCTTGGGGCCAGTACTGCCGATATGAACGTCAACACCATAGAACGCTTCTTCGACGGGATTTCCAATTTGGGTAAAAGCCTGTTCAATTGATTCGCACCCGTGTCAGCCAAGATATACTTACGCTGTAGCCGCAAGCTGACGGTCACCGAATTGGACCGGCAGGCATCCTGCCCGGCCTGAAACTGATAACGCCAAACTTATGTCAAAGTCCTTTATCTACAATCTGATCCTGACCGTTGTCGCGATCGTCGTATTCATCTTCATCGGTGCCTCCGTGTACGATGCGTTCACTCGCAATCCGGTCAATCGCGCCGCAGACGACGGCGGCGCCAGCAGCGTGAGCGGGCAGATTGAAGCGGCAACGCCCGATGCGACCCAGCCTGCGCAACCCACAGCAACCAGCGATGCCCCACCCGTAGCCCAGGATCAACAGCAGGCAGAGGCTGCCTACGACCAGACCAATGATCCAACCAGCTCCAATGCGACGCAGGATAGTGCAAATTCAGCCAGCGCTTCGGGCAGTGAGCCCGCTGCAACCGACACACCGCAGCAGGCGGCTGCACCCGCTCCGACGCCTGCGCCCGCCAGCCCAAGGCCCGAGACGAGCACAAATACAGCACCAAGCAATACAAATCAGCCGAATGCGCCGACCAGTTCGCCCAGCCCGGCCAGACCCGCGACGCGCGGCAACCCCGATCTACGTGCAGTCATTCCGCCGGTACCTACAGCGCCGCCACGAGCAGAAGGCGTACCGCCGCCAAACACGACAAGCCAAGATATGTACAACGCGACGAATTCCGGCATGGACAACGGCAATATTTCCGATAGCTTTCCTGCCCCGGTATCGAACTTTCCCGCGCCCGTATCTCCTGGGGCCACGGATAACGCGCCCGGCGTCAATAGTGACGAGCAACGCCGTCTTCAGGAGCTGCGCAATCAGAAAGAGCAGTTGCGCAGAGATCTCGGTTTCTGATTGCCTGCCCGGGTTCTGCCAGGCGTTGTCGAGCGTCACGACAGTCCGGAAATTGACTCGAAGCAATCCGGACAACTGAAATACGATAAATTTCACTCCATCCCCGCGGTAAACGAACAAAACAAAACCCGGTGTAATGACTACACCGGGTTTTTGTCTTCTGATGCCGCTACCTGGCCGCTAGACCCACTGAGCCAGATAACGCTGTGATCAGTGTTTTACCGATTTGACATTCTCCACTGGCGGCTTGGCTGCCGAAACCGCAGCCTCCTCTGCCAGTTTGGCAATTTCTGCCTCAGACAATGGCGTCAGCGGTCTCTCCAGCGCCACTTCCAGTACGCGATCAATCCATTTTACCGGGATGATTTCCAGATGATTTTTCACGTTATCCGGAATCTCCGTGAGATCCTTGACGTTCTCTTCAGGAATCAACACGGTTTTGATACCACCGCGATGCGCTGCAAGCAACTTTTCCTTCAGTCCGCCAATGGCCAGCACTTCGCCCCGCAGGGTAATTTCACCCGTCATGGCGACATCCGCCCTTACCGGGATACCGGAGAGCGCCGACACCAATGCAGTTGTAATAGCGATACCGGCAGACGGACCATCTTTGGGCGTTGCGCCTTCGGGAACGTGGATATGAATATCCTTTTTCTCAAAGACACTATCGGCAAAACCCAGTGCATGCGCCCGTGAGCGTACCACCGTGCGCGCTGCCTGCATGGACTCTTTCATCACATCGCCCAACAACCCGGTATGCTGAATATTGCCTTTACCGGAGACCACAGCCACTTCGATGGTGAGCAAATCACCACCGACTTCAGTCCAGGCCAGCCCGGTTACCTGCCCAATCTGGTTGTCTTTTTCGGCCATGCCGAAAGAATACTTGCGTACCCCCAGATAATGGCTCAGGTTATCAGCCGTCACATGAATAGTCTGCGCAGCAGACGCTTTACCCTTAGCTGCGGGTTTGGCAGCGGTCACCGCATTGCTAAGCAGTTCCTTGATCACCTTACGGCAAATCTTGCTGACTTCGCGCTCCAGCGCCCGCACCCCAGCTTCGCGTGTGTAATAACGCACAATATCGCGCAATGCCGACTCTTCGACAACCAGCTCGCCATCACGCACGCCGTTGTTCTTCATCAGCTTGGGCAGCAGGTGGTCCATGGCAATATGCACTTTCTCGTCTTCGGTATAACCCGAAAGGCGAATGACTTCCATCCTATCGAGCAACGCCGGCGGGATATTCAGTGTATTGCTGGTGGCCACGAACATGACATCGGACAAATCGTAGTCAACTTCAACGTAGTGATCCTGGAACGTGTGGTTTTGCTCGGGGTCAAGCACCTCAAGCAATGCCGAGGCCGGATCGCCACGAAAATCCATGCCCAGTTTGTCAATTTCATCAAGCAGGAACAAGGGGTTGCGCACGCCCACACGATTCATATTCTGCAGAATCTTGCCTGGCAGCGCACCGATATAGGTGCGACGATGGCCACGAATCTCGGCTTCATCGCGCACGCCGCCCAGCGCCATGCGTGTGAACTTGCGGTTCGTCGCCCGCGCAATGGATTGCCCCAGTGAGGTTTTACCTACCCCAGGAGGCCCGACCAGACACAGAATCGGCGCCTTGACCTTATCCACGCGTTGTTGCACGGCAAGATATTCAAGAATGCGTTCCTTGACCTTTTCCAGACCGTAATGGTCGTTATCCAGTACTTTCTGCGCATTGATCAACGAATTGTTGATACGGCTTTTTTTCTTCCAGGGCAGACCAATAACGGTGTCGATATAGTTGCGCACAACGGTTGCCTCGGCCGACATCGGCGACATGAGTTTGAGCTTTTTAAGCTCACTGTCGACTTTCTTGCGGGCTTCCTTGGGCAATTGTGCAGCTTCGATTTTCTTTTCGAGCTCTTCAATATCCGCGCCCTCTTCGCCTTCGCCAAGCTCCTTCTGAATTGCCTTAACCTGCTCGTTCAGATAGTAATCGCGCTGGCTTTTTTCCATCTGTTTTTTGACACGTCCGCGAATGCGTTTCTCAACCTGGAGAATATCGATTTCGGTTTCGATTTGCGCCAGCAATGCTTCAAGGCGACCAGAGGCATCCAGCTCCTCGAGCAGTTTCTGTTTCTGTTCGAGCTTGAGCGGCAAATGGGAAGAAATGGTATCGGCAAGGCGACTGATCTCTTCAATACCATTGAGGGAACTGAGGATTTCAGGCGGGATTTTCTTGTTCAGTTTGACGTACTGGTCGAACTGGGCAATGATGGTACGACGCAGTGCCTCAACTTCCGAGTTGCGCGTATCACTCTGCTCAATGGGCAAAATCTGGGCTGAAAAATGCGTCTCGGTTTCGATCACATTTTCCACGCGTGCGCGCTGCTGCCCCTCAACCAGCACTTTGACAGTACCGTCGGGCAGTTTGAGCATTTGTAAAATTGACGCCACGCATCCGATCTCGTACATATCATCGGGGCCGGGCTCGTCCTTGCTGGCCGATTTTTGCGCAACAAGCATGATCTGCTTGTCATTTTCCATTGCCAGCTCCAGCGCACGGATGGACCGGTGTCTGCCGACAAATAGCGGAATGACCATATGTGGGAACACGACCACGTCGCGAAGGGGCAACAGTGGCAATTGTGTTGATTCTGCCGGCAAAATCTGACTCGCTGACATAAGCTGATTCCTTGAAAAACGTTGTACTTCTACAGTAATTATGCTGTAGATGGAGCCTCTGGGGGCAATTTCAAGGTCGCCTGGATTAAATACCGGCGGTTTTTATGCAGGGCGCGTTGCGATGGTTGCAGAAGGAAATTATCCCCCTGCTTGCATCCTGGCGCGACCTGCCCAGGCTAACCTGACCCCGTCAGGCAGCAGCATCTTTAAGCTTTTTTTCTTTGTTCTCCGAAACTGTGTTTTCTTTGTCTTCAGCGAAAACCAGCATCGGGGAACCGGATCCTTCAATAGCAGATTCGTCCAGCACCACCTTGACCACATTGCTCTGGGACGGCAGATCAAACATTGTGTCCATGAGCGATGCCTCGAGAATGGAACGAAGGCCGCGCGCACCCGTTTTACGTTTCAGTGCCCTGTAGGCAATGGCTGACAATGCGGCAGGACGCACTTCCAGCTCTACGTCTTCCATGGCGAACAGTTTCTGGTATTGCTTGACCAGCGCGTTCTTCGGTTCAGTCAGAATCGTAATAAGTGCAGCTTCATCCAGCTCTTCCAAGGTAGCCACAACCGGCAGACGTCCCACCAGCTCTGGAATCAGACCGAACTTGATAATGTCTTCAGGCTCAACTTCAGCAAAGACTTCACCGATGCCCCTGGCAGATTTGCCCTGCACTGACGCGCCAAAGCCGATTCCGGACTTTTCCGTACGATTGCGGATGACCTTGTCCAGGCCATCAAACGCACCACCAACAATAAACAGGATATTGGTGGTATCGACTTGTACGAAATCCTGGTTCGGGTGCTTGCGCCCGCCTTGCGGCGGCACCGAGGCAACCGTTCCTTCGATCAGTTTGAGCAAAGCCTGCTGCACGCCTTCGCCCGATACATCCCGCGTAATGGACGGGTTATCTGACTTGCGCGAAATTTTATCGATTTCGTCAATATACACAATGGCGCGCTGTGCCTTGTCGACATCGTAATTACAATTTTGCAGCAGCTTTTGCACGATGTTTTCAACGTCTTCACCAACATAACCGGCTTCGGTCAATGTCGTGGCATCGGCCATGACAAATGGCACGTCCAGCATGCGGGCCAGTGTCTGTGCAAGCAGCGTCTTGCCTGATCCGGTAGGTCCGATCAACAAGATATTGCTCTTGGCAAGTTCGATATCATCTTTCTTGTTCAGGTCGCTATGGCGTATGCGCTTGTAGTGGTTGTATACCGCTACCGCCAGATTACGCTTGGGCTGGTCCTGACCAATAACGTACTGATCGAGAAACGATTTGATTTCGGCAGGCGAAGGCAACTCTGTCTTGATGGCTTCACGAGCTTCATCCTGGGCACTGTCATGAATGATTTCGTTGCACAGCTCAATACATTCATCACAAATGAATATATTCCCAGGGCCCGAGATCAGCTTCTTGACCTCATTCTGGTGCTTGTTGCAGAACGAGCAATGCAGGTTTTTGCCGTCGGTAGAACTTGGTTTATCTGCCATATCTATAATTTGATTAATCTGATAAAAACAGGTCGACCCTCGTTAAAAGGTCGACCTGCACGAAACCTTTGAAAACAGTATATCAAATACTATGCAACGTCTGCCCGCGTAGCCAGAACTTTGTCAATTAATCCGTAAGTCTGGGCGTCTTCGGCCGCCATATAATTATCGCGCTCTGTATGCTCACGGATCCGTTCAATAGGCTGGCCGGTGTTTTTCGCAAGAATCTGGTTGAGTCGCTCGCGCAAACTCAGGATCTCCTTGGCCTGGATTTCAATGTCGGAAGCCTGGCCTTGCGCGCCGCCCAGCGGCTGGTGAATCATGATACGTGAGTTAGGCAGACTGAAGCGTTTGCCCTTGGCGCCTGAACTGAGCAGGAAGGCGCCCATGCTGGCAGCAAAGCCGGTGCACATTGTTGACACGTCGGGCTTGATAAACTGCATTGTGTCGTAAATGCCCAGCCCGGCATAGACTGCACCGCCTGGTGAATTAATGTAAAGGGAAATGTCCTTGTCCGGATTTTCCGATTCAAGGAACAACATCTGCGCCACAATAAGGTTGGCTGTCTGGTCGTTCACCTGCCCGACCAGAAAGACAACCCGCTCCTTGAGCAGGCGCGAGTAAATATCGTAAGACCGCTCTCCGCGCCCGGATTGTTCAATAACCATTGGAATATAGCCCAGCGCCGAGGGGCGCACAGACTCATCTCCGTGGACAGACGCGTAAAAGTCGGTAAAACGGTTCATTATACAGTTCCCATTAATTCTTCAAACGGCACTTTTTCTTCAGTGACCTTGGCTTTGGATAAGATATGGTCAACAACGTTATCTTCAAGGACTACAGATTCAATTTCTGCACGACGCTCACGATCGGTCAGATAATATGTGACGACCTGCTCAGGTTTTTCGTAGTTCTGTGCGAACTCTTCAATACGCGTACGTACCTGATCCGGTGTGACCTGCAATTTGGCACTGTCGACCAGTTCGGCCACGATCAGGCCCAGGCGGACACGACGCTCGGAATCGGACTTGAACGCGTCGGCAGGAATATCCATTGTATCGGCGTTGGGCATGCCGCGTTGCTTGAGATCTTCACGTGCAGCCGCAATACGACTTTGTACATCATTATCA
The DNA here is from genome assembly GCA_023423975.1 of Pseudomonadota bacterium. Taxonomy (GTDB): domain Bacteria; phylum Pseudomonadota; class Gammaproteobacteria; order Burkholderiales; family Burkholderiaceae_B; genus Advenella. The sequence goes on along the minus strand of JAFAEO010000027.1, from coordinate 29,646 downwards.
ACCAGTGACTTGGGCACATCGAAGCTGGCAGCTTTTGCCAGTGCATCCATGACGCTGTTTTTGGTGCGGGCCTGAGTGCGGTTTTTGACTTCGCGTTCAATGTTGCTGCGCACTTCTGAGAGCAGCTTCTCTGTATCGCCTTCCGGCTGACCCAGTGATTTGGCAAATTCGCTATCGACTTCCGGCAGAACCGGTACGGCCACTTCTTTTACAGTGATCGTGAATTCGGCTGTCTTGCCGGCCACTTCTTTACCTGGGTAATCCTCTGGGAAGGTCAGTGAGAATGTCTTGCTTTCGCCTGCTTTCAGGCCGCTTGCAGCCTCTTCGAACTCGGGCAGCATACGACCCTGGCCCAGTTGGAACGGGAAGTCTTCTGCCTTTCCGCCCTCGAATTCGACGCCGTCGATCTTGCCAACGAAATCAACCGTGACACGGTCGTCTTTTTCGGCAGCGCGCGCTGCATCGGCATTGAATGTGGCACGCTGCTTGCGCAGAATATCAATGGTGTTGTTCACTTCCTGCTCGCCGACCTCTGCATCGAAGCGCGTAACTTCCAGCGCAGACAGATCGGGTACGGACACCTCAGGATAAACTTCGAATTTTGCAGCAAAACTTAACTGACCTTCTGCAGAATTTTCTTCTGCAGGCTCAATAGATGGAGCGCCGGCAACACGCAGTTTGGCTTCACGAATCGCTTCGTCAAACAGCTGACCAACTTTCTGATTGATCACGTCGTAACGAACGCCAGGGCCATGACTGCGCTCAATGACGGAAACCGGTGCTTTCCCGGGACGAAAACCCTGCACTTTGGCGGTGCGGGCAACGCGTGCAAGTTGGGTTTTGACTTCTTTTTCAACGTCGTCAATGGAAATAACCAGATTAACCTTACGTTCCAGACCTTCTAGAGTTTCAACCGTTGGCTGCATTCGTGGACCTTACTTATGAAATAATTTAAGAATAACCTCGTATTCTACCCAAAAATCGAAAAAAACATGCTTCACGGCCGGCCTTTGAAAAAATTATGGGCGGCATGAGGGCAGCTTTTTTGGTATATTTTTATTTTAGCCGATTACCCGTTTGTCCGAATGCCAAACCAATCTGGTGTAATTTAGTAAGCTTTGGTAAGACAAACGCACCTGCACCAACTGCACCTGCATTTGGTCTGTTATTTCAGTATATCGAAGGAGTTTACGATGTCCGACCCTATTCATGAGCCTGACAATGACCGTTATGGCAACCATCCGTCCGAGTCTTCTCAGGCTACCCCTGGCGAGGCGCCTGCCGGCAAACCGCCCGGTAAATCATTGTTCAGCAATGGCGGCTTTGTCATCGGCCTGATTATTTTCGGGCTCTTTACCGCGTTAATTACCTGGTCCGTCAGTTTTTCGGCCATGTTTTTTGGCGCTGTCGGCTCGATGTTATCTGTCGCCACCTGCTTTCTGGACCACGAACATATTCGTTTTTCCCGCGCCGAGCGCAATTGCAAGCTTGACGATGAAAACTGGGCCTATCTGGTCATCCGTGCAGTGTTCGGCATGATCTTTGGTACCGCCGCCTATGTTTTTACCTTCCAGAGCGTGCTAAGCGATACATCCTGGGCAGCGGTCGCAACCATAGCCGCCTTTTCCGGTTTTGTGTTCGACTACCTGCTCTTTAAACTCGGCAAATCCCGCAAGTAATCCAGCATGGCGGGTGCCCGCAGCCGGGCAGCCAGACCAGGCCTGAACGCTACAGCGGCACAGCAAAGGTTCACGGTTTATCCCGTGAACTTTTTTCCATATGTGCTTTATTGTGATTCAACACAAAGGCGGGCGCGCAACCGGCCGGCTGGCAATCGTAGGCTGTCCTATCCGGCTTTCCTTCCCGCTTCACATTGCATTATTTGCCAGACACATCTGAAGCCTGATCCTGCTCCCGCAGTCGTCCGCCAGACGGCACCGATTGGGCGCCCAGCACCGTCCCATTGATTGTACGGCCGTACAGGTTATCATCCTCTGCGTGGAACCGCTCGCGCGTTTCCTGTACATTTCCGGTAAATCGTGGATCCTGGGGCCGCTCATGCGAATTCATGAAATAAGCCACATCCCACGCCTGCTGATCGGTAAGGATATTGCCCTTTCCCAGCGGCATATTGGCTTTTATAAAGGCGGCGGCATTGGGCAGTTGATGCATCCCCGCCCCCCAGTTGAAGGAATCCTCACCCCACAAAGCAGGAAACACGGTCACACCGGCGGTCTTGCGTCCTTGCCCATTGGCGCCGTGGCAAACCGCACATTGCGCAGCGTACACTGCTTTGCCTCGTTCGAGATCCATTTTCTGCGCCGGTGCAGGCAGGCGCTTGTAACCCTGCCCTGCCAGCTTGATACCGGTTGGCGCGTTGCTGGCAAGCCAGTACATATACGATGAAAGCGCGACAATGGCCTCGGAATCGGCCGCTGGCGCCTTACCGTTCATGCTGTAGCGGAAACAGCCCTGCAACCTTTCGGCTAGCGTATTGACGTGGCCGTTTTTCTTGCGATACGCAGGATACAAGACGTAGGCGCCCCACATGGGTGCGGAATCGGCGCGTCGTCCCGCATCAATATGGCAATTGACGCAATTGAGCGAATTGCCCGTGTATTGCGGCAACAATCGGGAGGTATGTAAAAAATAGTCCTGCCCTTTTCTGACAACCTCGCCGAACTCGTTCTCAGGAATCGCATCGGCCGCCGGTGGTGAAAACCCGGCGCCATCCGCCGAGATGGGCGCGCTGGCTTGCCTTGGGGCAGCGGCTGTCGCTGCCGCATCATCTGCAGGTTGGCCCGAAACGGCTGGCGCAGCCACCGAACTAACCGACATGAGCAGGCAGGCGGCTGTCATCAACGCAAGATGCGTCGTACGAAAGAAAAAAGGATAGTTCATTGTTGTTCCCCTGCTTTTGCTGGCATTTGTGTAGTCGCCGCGCTGGCAGCTGCCGTGCCAATATCCTTTTCGAAATAATGACTGACGCTGTCAATCTCCTCATCCGTCAGCTTGCGTGCCAGATGCGCCATCAGGCCATGCGGATCTTCGGCGCGCGTACCCGTTTTCCAGGCCAGCAATTGGTTTTTGATATACATGGCAGACTGGCCGGCTAACGCAGGAAAAGTTGGTGCAACGCCGACGCCGCCCGGGCCATGACATTGCACACAGGCCGGCAGCCCGCGCGACCAGTCGCCCCGCTGGGCCAGCCAGGCGCCCGGCTTGCCTTTGGGATACGTGTCCTGTAATTGCGTAGCGCGCGCAGGGTCGATCACCGGCTTGAGGGATGCGTACCAGGCAGCGACAGCCTTTTTCTGCTCGGCGCTCAGGGCCTTGGCAATGGGCTCCATGACAGCCTGCTGACGCCTGCCTTGAGCAAAGTCTTCAAGCTGGGCTTCAAGATACGCAGCCGGCAAACCCGCAAGAAAAGGAAAACCTGCCGCTGCCATACCCTCACCATGTACGCCATGACAGGCCATACAGGGTGCCTGGCCGGTAATGCCTTTGGCGGCAATACTTTGACCCTGCGCGGCATCATCGGCAAACGCAATATCTGTAGACAACCAAAGCACGCTGCTGACGCTAACGAGAGTCAACGCGAGTATGCCGCTACGCTTTTTTCTAGTTCCATTCATTTTCTGCTCCTGACCAAAATGTGACCGAGCTCATATAGCATATATTTATTAGCATATTCCTTCAGGTAATTTTATAGAACCTGTTGCTCGAGGTAAAGCAGGCATGTGCGGCGGACAAAAATTCAAACGTGCCATCACGGCGCATTAACGCACCGACATCATGCAACGAAGTCCCAAATGGGTCTTGAACGCACCAATATCGAATAGACACAGCGCAATTCATATCGCCTTCTTGTGGTGTTAAAGCCTTATGCACCTTTTTAATCCGGCCGATGCGCACTGGCTGAGAGCGCTGCTCCCTAAGTGCCCCGTGAAAAACCGTTTTCCGCCAAGCGTATTAGAGTGAGGCCGGCACTTGTTTACTGATTGACGCGGCCCGCCGCAACACGTAATCCGGTTGCTGGCACGACTATTGCTTTAGCTCTATCGCTTACTCACAAATGCAATTTACATCTACTCATTCCGGAGCTGATAAATGAAACGTCGCAATGTTCTTAAAACCATGGTGTGCAGTCTTGCTCTTGCATTTGGCTCTGGCGCGCTCAACAGCAGCTGGGCCCAGGGCCAGATCGATCCATCCAAACCGCCGATCAAGGTCGGCATACTGCATTCGCTATCGGGCACGATGGCTATCTCCGAAACCGTGCTCAAAAATGTCGCGCTGATGCAAATTGACGCAATCAACAAAGAAGGCGGCATTCTTGGCCGCAAGGTAGAGGCCGTCATCGTCGACCCCGCTTCCAACTGGCCCCTGTTTGCAGAGAAAGCGCGTGAATTGCTCAGCCAGGAGAAAGTAGCAGCGGTTTTCGGTTGCTGGACATCGGTCTCGCGCAAATCGGTGCTACCTGTCTTTGAAGAACTCAATGGCCTGCTGTTTTATCCGGTTCAATATGAAGGCGAAGAAATGTCGCGCAATATTTTCTATACCGGTGCGGCGCCCAACCAACAGGCCATTCCTGCCGTTGAATATCTGATGAGCGAAGAAGGCGGCGGTTATAAGCGCTTCTTCCTGCTCGGCACAGACTACGTCTATCCACGCACTACCAACAAAATTTTGCGCGGCTTCCTGCATAGCAAGGGTGTGGCCGATAGTGACATACAGGAGGTCTACACCCCCTTCGGTCACAGCGATTATCAAACCATCGTGAATGATATCAAGCGTTTTGCCGCAGGTGGAAAAGCCGCGGTAATCTCCACCATCAATGGCGACTCCAATGTGCCGTTCTATAAGGAGCTCGGTAACGCCGGCGTCAAAGCGATTGATACGCCTGTCGTCGCGTTCTCTGTAGGCGAAGAGGAACTGCGCGGCATCGACACCAAACCGTTGGTCGGTCACCTGGCCGCGTGGAATTACTTTATGTCCGTGGACAATCCAACAAACTCGGCCTTTAAAAAACAATGGGCAGACTATGCCACTGCGCAAAAGCTGCCAGGCGCAGACAAACCACTGACCAATGATCCGATGGAAGCGACCGTTGTCGGATTAAAAATGTGGAAAGCCGCCGTTGAGAAAGCGGGCAAGACCGACGTGGATGCCGTGCGCGCGGCCATGATAGGCCAGAAAGTGTCGGCCCCGGATGGCTTCGAAGTTGAAATGGGCAGCAACCATCATTTATACAAACCAGTCATGGTTGGAGAAATCCGTCCTGATGGGCAATTCGACATTGTCTGGCAAACAGAGAAGCCGGTGCGAGCCCAGCCGTGGAGCCCATTCATTGCAGGCAATGAAAAAAAACCTGATGAAGTGAAATAAATGCGAGTAATGAACCGGCCCGATGGGCCGGTCATGCAACCGACAGCAAAAAAATGGAAAGATCCGCATGAAACTCACCCCTTCCCTCGTCCGCGACTGGATTGGCAAACTGGCCATGGTTGTCGGCGTTCTGCTTGTGTCTGTCACTTCGGCCTATGCGAGCACGTTGATGCCTGCTGATTTGAGCGCACTTGTTTCGGGCGCCTATGGGGAGCGCAAAGCGGCCATAGAGAAACTGGTGAATGCCGATCCTGCGCTTGCCCGCCCGCTACTGCAAAGCTTATCGCAAGGCACCCTGTTGGGCCTGCCTGATGGTCGTGTCCTGATTAAGTCCGATCAAAACTACACTGATCCATTGACGGGTAAAAGCGTCGCACCGCCAACAGAGCCAACGCGCCAACCAGTACTGAACAATGCACTGCGCCGACTGATCCAGAATGCGCTGGCCTCAATGAGCCTGTTCGCCCAGGACAAGGCAACCCGTCGCATGGCCATTGACAATATGCTGAGTCGCCCGGACAGCCTGTCGGCGCAGCAGTTGGACCAGGCACTCAAGGCAGAAACCGATACTGCGCTGAAACAAAAGCTCGATACCCTGCATGCCTTCGCGGCGGCAGCCGATCCTAGCACAGCGCCCGAGCAGCGCCTGCAGGCCGTGCAATCGCTGGCGTCGGTCAATCTGCCGTATGCACGCACCGTATTGAACAACGTTATTTCCGAAGAAAATCGTCCCCAGAGTGCAATCTCTGTTGCTGCCGCCGAATCGCTTTCCCATATTGATGCGCGGCAACGCAATTCTGCGCTTGCCAACAACGCCTTCACCGGCCTGAGCCTGGGCAGTGTACTGGTGCTGGCTGCATTGGGTCTGGCGGTGATTTACGGCCTGATCGGCGTGATCAACATGGCGCATGGCGAATTTCTCATGTTGGGCGCCTACGCCACTTATCTGACGCAACGCGCCTTTCAGACCTGGATGCCCGAGTGGTTCGACTACTACCTGCTTGCAGCACTGCCCGTGGCTTTTCTCACAGCTGCTATCGTGGGCATCCTGATCGAATGGCTGATTATTCGCCACCTGTACGGTCGCCCCCTGGAAAGCCTGCTGGCCACTTTTGGCGTGAGCCTGCTGATGATGCAGACGGTACGACTGATCTTTGGCGCGCAAAATGTGGACGTGTCCAATCCCAGCTGGATGAGCGGCGCCTTTGCACCTCTTTCTGCGTTGCTTCCGGCTTTCGTGGTTCCCTACAACCGACTCATTATTCTCGCTTTTTCTATTGCAGTTGTGATCGGCCTGTATCTGGTCCTGAACCGCACACGCCTGGGGCTTTTCATCCGCGCGTGTACCCAGAACCGCAAGATGGCAGCGTGCGTAGGCATCCGGACCCGCAAGGTCGATGCCTACGCCTTTGCGTTAGGAACGGGTATCGCTGGTCTTGGCGGCGTCGCATTGTCCCAGATTGGCAACGTTGGCCCGGACCTGGGCCAGGCCTATCTGATTGATTCATTTATGGCTGTGGTACTCGGCGGCGTTGGCCAATTGATTGGTACCGTGCTTGGCGCTTTTGGCCTGGGCGTGCTGAGCAAGCTTGGTGAACCGTTGCTGGGCGCCGTATTGGTGAAGATTGTCATCTTGCTGCTGATTGTCGCCTTTATTCAAAAACGTCCCCAGGGCCTGTTTGCCCAGAAAGGCCGCAGCGCGGCGGAGGCTTAAAGCTCATGACCCCATCATTCAAATTGACTATTCCCGAACGGGCGCCACTGTTCTCGCCTACCGGCTGGCTGGCAATATGCGTCGTGGTGATCGGTGTATTCCTGGTGACTCTGCTCGGTACGCAATGGGTTGCCCCGGAAAGCGCCCTGCATATCAGCGACTATACGCTCACACTTGTCGGCAAGATGCTTTGCTATGCCATCGTGGCCATGTCGATCAATCTGGTGTGGGGCTACTGCGGCATCCTGAGTCTGGGGCACGGATTGTATTTTGCCCTGGGAGGCTATGCCATGGGCATGTATCTGGTGCAGGCGCCGGCGCCCGGCCAGGAATCGGCAGGATTGCCAGCATTTACGTTTTTGCTTAACTGGACCGAGTTGCCCTGGTATTGGGCAGGAACGGATACCCTCACCTGGGCATTGATTCTGGCAGCGCTGATTCCGGGGCTTGTAGCGTTTGTCTTTGGCTATTTCGCTTTCCGCTCGCGCATTAAAGGCGTATACCTGTCCATCATGACACAAGCGGTGACCTACGCGGCCATGCTGCTGTTCTTTCGTAACGAAACCGGATTCGGCGGCAACAACGGCTTCACCGATTTCAAGTCTATCGCCGGCTATTCCATCAGCGCGACTGAAACCCGTACGGTGCTTTTTCTGATCAGCTTTGTAGTACTCGTCCTGGTGTTTTTATTGGTTCAATGGATTATGAAATCCCGGTTCGGCAAGGTGATCACAGCGATTCGCGACAGTGAAAGTCGTGTCATGTTTATCGGATTCAATCCACTGCAATATAAGCTGGCTATCTGGACGCTGTCTGCCGTGCTTTGCGGGATTGCAGGCGCCTTGTATGTGCCGCTGGTGGGTATTATCAACCCGGGTGAAATGTCGCCAGTCAATTCAATTGAAATGGTGATCTGGGTCGCCGTTGGCGGTCGTGGATCACTGGTCGGCAGCATCCTGGGTGTATTCACGGTCAATGGCGCAAAAACGTTTTTCACTGCGTTCATGCCGGAATACTGGCTGTATGTCCTTGGGGGTCTATTTGTTGTGGTAACTCTATTCATGCCCAAAGGGCTGATCGGCCTGTTTTCATGGCGTCGTGTGTCGCCGCTCAAGGCGGGCACGAACGCGGCTCCTGCCTCGGAGGCGGTATGACTGATATCCAAGCTGACACTACTGGCGCCGGTGGCACGATCACCCATCTGGCCCATTTTGCCGAAGCCGGAAAAATTGATACGACACACGGCATCGTGCTGTATGTCGAAAACCTGACCGTCAAATTCGATGCTTTCCGCGCGATCAATGACTTGTCCCTGTACATCAAAGAAGGCGAACTGCGCTGCATTATCGGCCCCAATGGCGCCGGCAAAACGACGCTGATGGACGTCATTACCGGAAAGACCGGCCATCGCAATGCCACGATCGAAGGCCAGGTTTATCTGGGCCAAACGCTGGATTTGCTGACCATGCAGGAGCCACAAATCGCGCAACTGGGTATTGGCCGAAAATTTCAGAAGCCATCGGTATTCGAGAGCCAGCCGGTTTGGGAAAACCTCTATCTGGCCGACGCCGGAGATCGTCGCTGGCACGCCGCATTAAACGCGCGTATCACCGCAGACGTGCGCCACCGCATTGAAAGCACGCTAAGCATCATGAAGCTGGAAAGTGTTGCCTATCGGGCCGCCGGTGAACTGTCGCACGGGCAGAAGCAGCGTCTGGAGATCGGTATGCTGCTAATGCAAAAGCCTGCATTGCTGCTGCTGGACGAACCGGTAGCCGGGATGACCGACCGCGAAACGGCCGAGCTGGCTGAAATACTCCATCGCATTCGAGGTACCTGCTCCATCGTCGTGGTGGAGCACGATATGGGCTTTGTCTCAAACCTGGCCGGCGATCAGGGTACCGTCACCGTCCTGGCTGCCGGAACCGTACTGGCGCAGGGAACCATGCAACACGTACAGCAGGATCCTCAAGTGATTGAATCCTATCTCGGCCGCTAATCAAGGAACACGTATCATGCAGCTCAGCGTACAAAACGTCAATCAGTATTATGGCGGCAGCCATATTCTTCGCGATATTTCATTTGAGATAGAAGCAAATGCCCTGACCGCCCTGCTTGGTCGCAATGGCGCGGGCAAAACCACACTACTGCGCAGCCTGCTTGGCGTCGTACCCATTCGTGACGGGCAGATCAACTATGCCGGCAAGGACATCAGTCGAATGGGGACGGCCAGCCGTATTGCCCAGGGCATTGGTTATGTGCCTCAGGGTCGCGATATTTTTCCGCGACTGAGCGTAAAGGAAAATCTGCTGGTAGGCGCGGCATCACGCAAAACACCTAAAGGAATACCAGCCTTTATTTACCAGCTTTTTCCGGTTCTCAAGGAAATGGAACATCGCAACGGCGGCGACCTGTCGGGCGGACAGCAGCAGCAACTGGCCATCGGCCGCGCGCTCATGGGACAGCCGCAGCTGTTGATTCTTGATGAGCCCACTGAAGGTATCCAGCCCAATATCATCCAACATATCGGGCGCACCCTCAAGTCGCTGGTATCCGACCATGGCATGACTGTTCTGCTGGTCGAACAATACCTGGATTTTGTCAAGATTATCGCCGACGATTACCTGGTCATGAACCGGGGCGTGATCATTGCGCGCGGCAAAGGCGCTAATATCGATGCCGATGGCATCGAACGCCACATTAGCGTGTAGCCAGGATTATGACAGAGGTCATGCACGCCGAACAATGGACCGCAAACCTGGCATTGGCATTTTCGCGACAGCCAACCGGGCGCAGCGCCCTGACCCACAACGTCCACACTGGTCCATTGCTGGTGCAGAAACCCCTTTATCCGGAAGGGCCTACTGTTTGCCATACAACGATATTACATCCGCCATCCGGTATTGCCGGAGGCGACGAACTGAACATCGCCGTGACCGTGCATGAGGGTGCCCATGCCGTACTGACTACGCCCGGAGCAACGCGCTGGTACAAAGCCAATGGCAAACCGGCAAGCCAGACCGTAACGCTTCGCGTGGATGCGGGCGCAAGGCTGGAATGGCTGCCAATGGAAAATCTGATTTTTGAACAGGCTGATGCCAGTAATGATACTCATATCCAGCTTGCCGCCGGTGCGCATGCCATCGGCTGGGATTGCTATCAACTGGGCAGTGTCGTCGCACAGAACCACTGGCAGGCTGGCAGCATTACCCTTCACGGCACCCTGCATTACGACGGCAAACTGGTATGGACCGAAGCGGGCCAGGTTGATGCACAGCATCCGATCAGGCGCCGCGGCGCCGGACTCGCCCACTTTCCGATCATGGCTACGGTATGGAGTGTCGGTCCCGTTATTGGCGCCGAACAAATGGAGCAGCTTACCGGCAACTTGCCCTGGACCGACGGGCTGCGCGCTGGCGTCAGCCAGATCTCACTTGATGCAACCACCAGCCTGATCCTGGTGCGCATACTTGGAACACACGCCGAAGCCGTCAGACAATTAATGGTCAGGTGCTGGCAGCACTTGCGCCCGCTGCATCTGGGCATCGTTGCGACTCCCTTGCGACTGTGGCACACCTGATCCGATAACCAGCCCGAATATTTCAATATGCAATTACGGAGAAAACCATGGATCTGACCCCCAGAGAGAAAGACAAGCTGCTGATATTTACCGCAGCACTGCTCGCCGAGCGACGTCACGCCCGGGGCCTGAAGCTCAATTACCCCGAGGCGGTCGCCCTGATCAGCGCAGCGCTACTTGAAGGCGCACGCGATGGCAAGACCGTTGCCCAACTCATGCATGAAGGCACACAAGTGCTCACGCGTGAGGATGTAATGGAGGGCGTCCCGGAAATGATTCCGGATATCCAGATCGAAGCCACTTTCGAGGACGGAACAAAACTGGTCACGGTGCATCATCCGATCATCTGAATACTGAACCGGCCTGCCAGCCGCAACCATGCCCTGTTCCGGCTTTTATATACAAAGGAAAATCCCATGTTTCATGCACCTACCACTCAACGTCGAAAAATGCTGGCAGCATTCACGTTGATTAACCTGGCTCAGCCTGCGCTGGCCCATCCCGGACATCCTGAGCATACCGATACCATATCCATGCTGGTAGATGGGCTACTGCACCCGTTGGCCGGCCCTGACCATCTGCTGGCCATGTTCGCGGTGGGAATCTGGAGCGCCCTGGTGTACCCGTCTGTCAAGCGCGCAATCTACATCCCGTTATCGTTTTCAATCATCCTGCTAGTAGGCGCGCTGATAGGCATGGCAGGCCTGCGCATTCCTCTTGTCGAGCCGCTGATCCTGGCCTCGCTGCTGGTGCTGGGTCTGATGCTGACCACGATGACCAGGCTGCCGCTGTCTATGGGCGCCGCGCTAGTCGCATTCTTTGCCTTCTTTCACGGTGCAGCACATGGAATGGAGCTGCCCCAAGGCGGTAGTGCCCTCCTGTTTATTCTGGGCTTCATGGTCTCTACCCTGCTCATTCACTGCACCGGTATGGTTGCCGGCGCGATACTCACACGCCGCCATGCCTGGCCGGCACGGCTGGCCGGGGTAGGCATCGCTTCGTATGGCGCGATATTGATGCTGGCCGGTCACTAATCCCAAGGGGAAAATCATGATTCCAGGTGAAATTATTGCCGCTGAAGGCAACATCGAAATCAACACGGGCCGCCCCACTATTGTCCTTAAAGTAACCAATACCGGGGATCGCCCGATTCAGGTGGGATCACATTATCATTTTGCCGAAACCAACGCAGCCCTGCTGTTTGATCGCCAGCAGGCCCGGGGGTACCGATTGAATATTGTTGCCGGAACAGCGGTGCGCTTCGAGCCAGGGCAAATCCGAACGGTCCAGCTGGTGACATTGGCCGGCGACAGGCGCGTGTTCGGCTTCACAGGAAATGTCATGGGAGCATTGGAATGACTACCATATCAAGACAGGCCTATGCCGAAATTTTCGGCCCCACCATCGCAAACGGCGCGCCTGACCGCGTTCGACTTGCCGATACCGGGCTGATTATAGAAGTAGAACAGGACTTCACCATCTTCGGCGAAGAAGTCAAATTTGGCGGGGGCAAAGTCATTCGTGACGGCATGGGTCAAAGCCAGCGATGCACAGCCGATTGCGCCGATACCGTCATCACCAATGCACTCATCGTTGACGCCATTGCAGGTATTGTCAAGGCCGATATCGGTATCAAAAACGGCCATATAACGGGCGTCGGCAAGGCCGGCAATCCCGACATCCAGCCTGGCGTTACTATCGTCATTGGTCCTGGCACGGAAATTATTGCCGCTGAAGGCTTTATTGTTACCGCAGGCGGTATCGATACCCATATTCACTTCATCTGTCCACAACAGATCGAAGAGGCCATATCCTCTGGTATCACAACCATGATCGGCGGCGGCACCGGTCCTGCAACAGGCACCTTCGCCACCACCTGCACGCCAGGCCCCTGGCATATCCATGCCATGCTCGGCGCAACTGACGCCTTTGCGATGAATATCGGCCTGCTTGGCAAAGGCAATGCCAGCGACCCGGCGCCACTGCTGGAACAAATCCATGCCGGCGCCCTGGGCCTGAAATTACATGAAGATTGGGGAACCACGCCACAAGCGATCGACACCTGCCTGGCTGTGGCAGACCAGACTGATACACAAGTGGCCATTCACAGCGACACCCTGAACGAATCCGGTTTTGTCGAGGCGACCCTGGCGGCTTTCAAGGGACGCACTATCCACACCTTCCATACCGAAGGCGCAGGCGGCGGTCATGCGCCCGATATTATCCGCGCCGCAGGCATGCCAAATGTGCTGCCCGCCTCCACCAACCCAACCATGCCTTTTACCCGCAATACGATTGACGAACATCTGGATATGCTGATGGTCTGCCATCATCTGGATGCCTCCATCGCAGAAGACCTGGCCTTTGCCGAGAGTCGAATCCGCCGCGAAACCATTGCTGCCGAAGACATTCTGCATGACCTTGGCGCCTTTTCGATCATGAGTTCCGACTCGCAGGCCATGGGGCGCGTTGGCGAGGTCATTCTTCGCACCTGGCAGACTGCAGACAAGATGAAGCAGCAACGCGGCAGCTTGGCGGGTGACCCCAGCCGCTCGGACAACAACCGCGTCAAGCGCTTTATTGCCAAATACACCATCAACCCAGCTATTGCACATGGCATAGCCCATAAGGTGGGATCAATACAGAGCGGTAAACTGGCCGATCTTGTCCTGTGGAGACCGGCATTCTTCGGGGTCAAACCCAGCCTGATCATCAAAGGCGGCATGATCGCGCACGCGGTCATGGGCGATCCCAATGCTTCTATTCCAACACCTCAACCGGTGCATTACAGAAAAATGTTCGGCTCCTTCGGCCGGGCGTTGAAAACATCGCTGGCCTTTGTGTCCCAAGCCGGGTTTGACAATCCTGACGTACAGGTCCTCGGTCTGACCAAGACCTTGTGTCCCGTCAGCGGCTGCCGCAATATCGGCAAGCGCGATATGGTGCGCAATGACTGGTTGCCTGATATCCGGGTCGACCCGCAAACCTATCAGGTTTTCGCCGATGGTCAACTGCTCAGCTGCGAGCCGGCCAAAACATTGCCGATGTCCCAGCGCTATTTTCTATTCTGATCGTTTACTCCCCCCCAGGAACCCGTTTGAGATGACACGTACTGTACAAAAATTCCTGCGCCACAGTGGCCTGTCTGCCGCGCTATTGCAGCGCGCACCGGTGGCCCGAATGACATTTGAACAACGACGCCGCAGCCGTCAGCAATTGAATCTTGGTAATGGCGAAACAGTCCATTTGATTATTCACCGTGGACAGGTCCTGCAGCCAGGCGATGTGCTCGTGGCCGATGACGGAGGCATCATTGCCGTACAGGCGCAACCAGAGCGACTGGTCCGGGTAAAGGCAGATTCGGCTATCGATCTGGCACGGGCCGCCTATCATCTGGGCAATCGCCATGTCATGCTGGAAGTGGGTGCAGACTATCTGCAACTGGAGTATGACCCTGTTCTTGTGCAAATGCTTCATCGCCTTGGCGTTCATACCTCACTTGTCGAGCAACCGTTCAACCCGGAAACCGGCGCTTATGGCGGTGGTCATAAACATGGACACGACGAAACATTCGAAGAGGATTATTCACTGGCTCAGGCAGCGTATCGCGCCCATGAGACTACCCATACTGACGACCATGATCATCCACATAGGCATGCGACCGACCACTGGTCAGAGCATGTACATCCGCACAAATGACCCATCCATGATGACACCTGCGCAGTACGCGCAATTAATGCGCCTGTCTTCTCCGGCCCTGCCTGTTGGCGGATACAGCTATTCCCAGGGGCTGGAATCCGCGGTCGAACTTGGAATCGTGGCAAATGAAGGCGATGCACGACTGTGGATTGAAGACACCCTGCACACGGTAATGGCCCCCTGTGATGCTGCCGTTTGGCTGCTGCTTTCCCGCGCATGGCGGGCGCAGGATACCAATGCGGTCCGACAATGGAACCTATGGTACTACGCAAGCCGCGAGACCGCAGAAGCCCGGGCAGAAACCACCCAGATGGCAATTTCACTGATCAATCTGATAGACGCCCTGCTTTGGGCAAGCGAGGAAGAACGTGGCGTACTCAACGGCATGGATACCCCTTGCTTTCCAACAGTGCATGCAATTGCAGTTGCATCCCTGAATCTGCCCGAAGATGCCGGCGTCACTGCCTTGCTGTATGCCTGGCTGGAAAATCAGGTCATGGCGGCAATCAAGACGATACCGTTGGGGCAAACGGCCGGCCAACGGCTGTTATCGGTGCTCGTGCCGCAATTGGATCATGCTGTAAGTTCTGCCAAAGACTCAGCAAGCCACACGCCCCCTCGCATCACGACGCTTGCCCCGCAATATGCCATTGTCGCGGCCCGGCACGAAAGCCAGTTCTCCAGGTTGTTCCGATCATGACGCCCCGCCGCGACTGCTCATATGCATACCAGTGTCCTAAGACAGTTGTCATTTCCGCCACCATTGCCTCAGTTAAAGGTAAAGCATTAAAGGTAAAGTATCCATGAACACACTCAACAGAACCAAAACACTGCCAGCGCTGCGCGTTGGCATCGGCGGGCCCGTCGGATCGGGTAAAACCACGCTGCTCGAGGTGTTGTGCAAAAAGCTGGCTGACCGCTATGACCTTGTCGCCATTACCAATGACATCTATACCAAGGAAGACCAGCGCCTGCTCACCGTCTCAGGCGCCTTGCCTGCCGAGCGCATCATGGGCGTGGAAACCGGCGGCTGCCCGCATACTGCCATTCGTGAAGATGCATCCATTAACTTGCGCGCGATTGATCAGATGCTGCACCGTTTTCCGCAGGCCGATATTGTATTTATCGAATCTGGTGGCGACAATTTGGCGGCAACCTTCAGCCCGGAGCTGTCTGACCTGACTATTTATGTAATCGATGTGGCAGGCGGAGAAAAAATTCCGCGCAAGGGTGGGCCTGGCATCACCAAATCAGATCTGCTGATTATCAATAAAACCGATCTGGCGCCATATGTTGGCGCCTCGCTGGATATCATGCGCCAGGACACCGAGCGCATGCGCCAGAACCGGCCGTTTGTAATGTGCAATATGAAAACCGGCGACGGCATTGATGCCATCATTCAATTTATTGAAAAAGCCGGGATGCTGGTGTGACACTATTGTCCCATTGTATTGGCACCGGCACGACACCTCGGCATGACAGCGCCCGCCGGCAACAGATAGACAGATCGCCGGCCATCGGTAAAATACGGCTTGATATTGGCCCATTCGGGAAAATCGCCCATCCGTCGGGTGTCGCCCAGTATCCAGCGTCGATCATTCGCAGGAACGCATAATGTACGCTGAAAAGCATCTGGCAAGGCAAAGCGATAGGCGCTGTTGGCGGCATCGAATTTGTGTGCATCCCACAGCTCCTTGCGCCAGGTGTCCTTAGAGCTCACCTGGCTGTCTGCCCAATCGCTGACCACGGTCAGCGCAGGATGGTTTCCCATATAAAAGCCGAAATCGAATGGGTAAAAATCAAGGCTGTAATATCGGTCCGCCTGTCCAGGCAGTGGCGGCGCCTGTCTTATCGCTGTTGCAGTAAGGCTGCTGCCAGGCAGCGCGGCCGTGCCCAGGTACGCCAGGCCACCCACCCCTACAGTCACGCACAGCAGCACACGAGCTATAAACTGGACCGATGCAGCACCCGCGGGCCGATTCCGTTGTTCCTGTTGCGCAGGCATGGCTTGACTATCGATAAATCCGAGTCGGACTGTCGCTGCCCTGCCTGCCGCGGGGAAAAACTCCGCAAAAAGAAACGCCAGCGACGGCAGCACTGGGAGAATATATCCGACCAGCTTGGATTGAGGAATGGAAAAAAAGACAAGAATGACGGCCAGCCAGATCCACATTAAGCGTCGTACACTGGCGTTATTTTCCTCGCGCCAATAACTACCGGTAAACACCGAAAATGTGCATTTTCGATACCACGGGGCCATGCTGCCCAGCAGGATTGCAAGATAAAACCACACCGGCATCACATTATTGAAGCCGCCTTGTGTAAAACGCGCCAATTGCTGATAGACCAGATAATATTGCAAGAACCCCGGATAGCGCCATTGCATCAGCACCAGCCACGGGGCGACGATGGCAAAAAAAAGGACAATGCCCGGAATACGCAGCAGGACCAGTATTGATCTGTAGCAACGTTCGACGAGCAACCAGCACAAGAGCACGGCTCCCGGCAAAACGAAGCCGATCAGGCCTTTGGCCAGGAACCCCAAAGCGGCAAACAGATACATCATTAGTACCAAACGCAGGTACGAATGCCCTTGTTGATGCAGCAAGACAGCGGATGCACCGCATAGAATGGTACTGCTGATCAGGGCGGCGACCAGCAGGTCCAGATTGGCATAATGCGCAGCACCGAACATCAGCGGTGTTGCCGCCAGAATAATACTTGCCGTCAGCGCGCGCGTCGTGTCCACGAAACGACGTACAAAGACAAATAGCGTTCCCACCATGACCAGGCCTGCCAACGCTGGGACCAGTCTTGCCGCAAATTCGTTCTGGCCGAACGCCGACAAACTGGCTGCAGTAAGCCAGTAAAACAGCGGCGGCTTATGAAAATAAGGCATGCCGTTCAGTAGCGGCGTGTCCCAGCGATGAGCCTGCAACATCTCCAGCGCCACGCCAACGTACCGCCCTTCGTCCGGGTTCAATAAGGGCCACATCCAGTTCCCGATCAAAAACCATGCAGCAGTGACCAGCAACAGTAGCGGCAACAACACAGGTTTGGCCGCCAGTGACGACGACAGATCAACACGATTGATGGCAGAAGCGACGCCAGGCCGGACAATACCAGAAGAAAACATGAGGGCATACAGGAAATGAAATTACACTCATCATAACGATCGGGATATCAAATAATCGTTAAATTCCGGCCCTTTGCCGCTATCGCGCCTGTGACAGATGCATTGCCTGCATAATTGTCAGCGCCGCCGCTCGATGAACCGTCATCATCCATCACCGCTTAGCCGATGCTGGTCATCAAGCCAGCGCCCACCCATGTTTAATCATCAGCCTTTAGTCGCGTTCAACGTCAGCATTCAATGATATTAACGGCCAACCCGCCGCGCGATGTTTCCTTATACTTGGACTTCATATCCGCCCCGGTTTGCATCATGGTTCGGATCACTTTATCCAGCGACACGTAGTGCGTACCGTCACCCCGCAATGCCATGCGGGCTGCATTGATGGCCTTGACTGCGCCCATCGCATTGCGCTCTATACACGGAATCTGCACCATGCCGCCAACAGGATCACAAGTCATCCCAAGATTATGTTCCATACCAATTTCGGCAGCATTTTCCGCCTGCGGGACAGTGCCCCCCAATACGGCTGCCAGCGCGCCCGCTGCCATGGAACAGGCAACGCCCACTTCTCCCTGACAGCCAACCTCGGCCCCCGAGATGGATGCGTTTTCCTTGTAAAGAATACCAATGGCTGCCGCGGTCAGCAGAAAATCGATAACGCCCTGTTCATTGGCGCCGGGCACGAAATTGACGTAATAATGCAGGACAGCAGGAATCACCCCTGCCGCCCCGTTGGTCGGCGCCGTCACCACCTTGCCGCTGGCCGCGTTCTCCTCATTGACTGCCAGCGCATACAGATTCACCCAATCGAGCATGGACAGCGGATCTTTCAGCGACTCGTGAGGACGGCTGCACAGTTGTTCATGCAGTTGTCGGGCGCGACGCTTGACATGCAGAAAACCGGGCAGGCTCCCGGTGGCCGAACAGCCGCGCGTCACACAGGCTTGCATCACCGCCCACAAGTCCAGTATTTTCTGCCTGACTTCCTGTTCCGGTCGATAATGCCTTTCGTTCTCCATCATCAATTGCGCAATCGTCAACTGGTGCCGCTGGCACAGATCGAGCAATTGCTGGCCAGAATTGAAGGGATAAGGAATGTCAATATCCGGGGTCAGATTCACCCGGACCCGATCGCAATTCATCACAAAGCCGCCACCGATGGAATAATATTCCTTCTTCATGAGCAATTGATCAGTAGCGTCGAAAGCCTTGAAACGCATTCCATTCGAATGCTGGGGCAATGTTTCCCGTCGGTTGAACTTGATATGGACGCTCTCGTCAAAGGCAATGTCGTGGCGATTGAGCAGCCTGACCATCCCACTGCTGCGCACCTGCTCGATCAGTGCCGGCACCATGTCCGGATCCAGCGTCTCGGGCTGGTAGCCATGCAACCCGATCACAACTGCCATATCACTTTTGTGACCCTTGCCGGTCGCGCCCAGCGACCCGAACATCTCTATATGAAGACGTTGCGCGCTCTCAAGCAGGTCGGCTTGGTCCAGACGGTTCACAAAACGCAGCGCGGCAATCATGGGGCCGACTGTGTGGGAACTAGAAGGCCCGATACCCACCTTGAAAATATCAAATACGCTCAAGGCCATTTTTTTCCTCGACTATGTTGGTGGACCGCTTAATGGGTCCGATACAGTTCATCCATTTTTTTTTCGGATTCACGATTCTTCAATTCAGCTTCACTGGGCAACGCCATATCGTTGAGCAATGGCTTGGCCCAGTTTCCAGTGACATGATAGTTTACCGTCAGGGCACGCTGCAATGGCGCCTGCAGCAGCCATTGCGTCAGGAAAGCGCCAACGCCGACTGCCGGATTAACGATCGTTCCCGCCAATACAGAGGCGCCGCTCACATCCAGCTTGGGTACAACTACAGCCTGAAAATCCAGGCTTTCGGATTTCAGATCAGTCACCCCGGAGGCCACGATGGCAGACGAAGGGCCATTCAAACGGAAATCCTCGACAAACAGACGACCGGCATCCAGGCGCATGCGACTGCGGACTGTGTCAAATGTGAGCCCCGACTGCACCGAATTGCCCAGTGTCTCTCCAAACTTGGGCAGCCGGCGAAACGACTGCAGCGACAACAGCTCCAGCGCCTTGACAGCAGACGACTGTACGCTTTCCAGACGCCCCTCTTTGAGGCTGCCGTTAAGCGAACCGTTAAGCATGGCCAAATCCAGATCCTGGACGTTCTTCCAATCAATTTGCGCGTCAATTTGGCCGCTGCCATTTTTAATAACGCCGCCTAACTGATAGGTTTCAAGAAACCGGCCCAGGTCAGACACCACGATTTTTCCTTGCAGTTGCAGATCCTTTGCGGTGCCCTGCTGATGAATCGATCCTTGCGCCGCCAACGAACCGCCCTCATTGACCAGACTGAAGTAATCCACCTTCCAGTCATCCGAGCCGGACAACGGGTAGCCTTTGAGTATCATCTGCCCCATTTGCTTGCCATAGACAGTCAGATTTTTCACCGCCAGGTCAAGACGCGATAAAGGCTGCGTCGCGCCGGCACGGGCCTTCGCAACGTCCCTGTCCTTTTGCAACGAAGTGCGCGTATCGACCAACTCAACAGCCGGTTCAATGATATTCAAAGTATCGAGTCTGACGGTCAGGTTGCCCGGATCCCGCGAATGCACGCCGGGGATCCAGATCCCGTTGCCCTGCGCCTGATCGGAGTTCAGTTGCAGATTCCATTGCTTGCCTGCCCGGGTGGCTGCCAGCGTAGCGCCTGTCAGCGTCTGGTTTTTCACCAGGAATGCCTGGGTTTGTATGGCCACGTGTGACACGTCCGGCAATATCTGCCGTCCGTGATCCGTCCCGGCGCTATCGGAAAACTCATCGACAATATCATCCCAGGCCTGTGCATCCAGCGTCGGGTTCTGCGCCCGGACGGTCAAACCCGGCTGGCCCAATTCTGCGGCCCGATTGACACCAATGGTGCCACGGCTGAAATACGGACCCTTTCTGGTGTTCACATCATGCTCAAAGATCGCTTGCGTACGGGTACCGTCAATGCGGATGTCCAGGTAACGCTTGCCGTTATCCCTGGCTCCATCATTTGCGCGCCAGATAATCGTGGTCGGCCAGCGTGCCGACCTGGGCTTTGACAGGCCATCGGGAAATTGCGTTGCCAGGCCCGCAAGATCCGATTTGAATTGAACCTTTACCCTACCGCCCGGTGAAAAATGGACCAGACTGGTGTAGGCGGTGCTGCCGCTGATGCGCCGCATGCCCTGTGCCGGTATCAATTGACGCAAGCCATCTGCAGTCAAGCTGCCAATAATGGATAGCGGTTTGCCCACGGTGCCGATGGGGCCATCAAGCACGACGTTACCGCCCAGCATGATGCCCTTAACGGTATTGGCCTGCAGTTGCGTTTCGGTAAACGGCATCTCGCCTTCCAAGTGATCGGCCCATGGAAAATCCGGTGTAAGCCGAAAACGGCTGTCATCCAGATGAATCGAACCGGAGATCCGTGAATTGTCCGCGTCGAGTACCGGAATGTGCAAATCAATGGGAATCGTCCACTGGCCGCTGCCCTGTGCCTCATTCAGCACATTATTGATCAGATTGCCCAGCGGGCTGATTCTGGTAAAGGTCAGGAAATCCTCTGCGCGTCCGCTTGCCTTTGCCTGTAAATCGACCGTGGTATTTTTCTCAAGACTGGATACAACTCCATGAAACGTATCCAGATTCAGCCGCTGGCCTTCAGGCATCGCATAGAAGGCCTGAATGGAATCAATAATAATCTGATCATTCTGAAAATGAATCGTGCCGCTATCGGAATTGACAACCGGCCAGCGTTTGCCCCGAATGTCTTTCTGATGATAATTGAGCAACAGGTTTGCGTACGTGCCGCGCAGCAAAAAGCTGCCCGAGTCCGGGGCCAGGCCAAAAGGAAAGTTGTCAACCACGCCCTTGAGCTCGAACTCGGCCGCGGACAGTTCCCCATTCTGGAAGGCATCTTTAAGCCATTCACGCGCATCCGGATCCATCACATTCGGCAGATAGTTGTGCAGATGCGGCAATGATACCGCTCGCAAGGATCCGCTCAAATCCACGATACCGTTATCGCTGTTGACGTCGGAACGCCAGGTCCCGCCCCCCTCCATCTGCAAATCCCGATTGTGCACCATAGCGCGGGTAAAGTTGACCCGCGGCTCCTGCGCAGAATTTCGACTGAAATCACCACGAACACTTGCCTCGTCGATCGACAGCGGATTCTCGAAAATTACCGGATCCTTATAATAGAAACCTTTGACACTGGATTCGAACTGCACTGGCGGGTAGCTGATATGGTCAGCCGCGCCGGCCTCATGCATGGACAAACGCCAGCGGTTGAACTCATTGATCACACTTGTGAATGACGAGCTTAAACGTGAGTTCAGGCTGTCTGCGGCGATAATAAACTCGTGATTGCGGATGTGATCTTCAATCCGAACCTTTTCCAGGCCATAGGCCACCATCATGTCCTGGGGTACATTGCTGTCAATCTGAAGGTCAACCACCGCGTGCGAGACAATGCCCGATTTGACTTTTTGCGGTATATCGAACCAGGGCTTGGCGGCCAGCACGTCCAGATTGAGCACGGACACCCGCAGATTACCCGACCAGGGCGACGTTTGTTTGCCGGCAACGCCATCTTGCTGCAAGCTGCTCAGTAACTGAATGGAATGCCCCACCTTCGCCGGCATACGGGCGCTGGCGCTAAGCACCCGCTTTGGCCCATTTTTTGTCAACTGCAATGTGAAATCGGAAAGCGTAAACGGGCCCGCCTGGGGTCGCGTCTGATCAGTCCAGCTGAAGCTGCCATTGAGCACGGTCATTTCTGGCAAGGCTTGCAGTAGATCTGCCAGCGGCGCCAGCGTCACGTTACCGGCATCAACCGCCTGGGGCGCCGAATGGAGGTTATCACTGTCCAGACGCCTGCCTAGCAACCAGATCCGGTTCTGCCGGTCACGGGTCATGTTCAGATGGATCTGCCGGATTTCGACAGCAGCCGGCTCCAGTTGCAACTGCATGGCACGCCGCCAGTCCAGGCTGGCAACCGCTTCGCCGACAGTCAACATAGGTGTATCGGTCTGGTCGGCGACCTGCAGCGTGCGCAGTTTTAACCGGGGGACAATCCCGGTCCAGTCGATCTCCAGTTTTTTGATCGTGACCTGCTGACCTGTCGTCGCACTCAGCCGTTGCTCAACCTGCTCGCGGAAATGATCAATATTGGGAGCAAGCAGGAAGCGGACGGCCAGTGCCGCCGCCATGGCCAGGACTATAAGCGCTACAAGGAGGGTGCCGGCGGATTTCAGCAGTCGGTACGGCAAATTCACTCAGTGATTCTCGTTGGACATCGGTCTGTTCATGGGGCGGTCGGGGTTCGGGTATTATTATATACAGCATCCCGTCAACACATCGGCAACTCATGAATTGTATCCAATCCCTGCAAAGCGCTCTATCCTGGTCCGGCTATCTGCGCCGCCGCCTTGATGCGCGACCCGAGATCCAGCAGCAAATACTGGCAGACTCGGCTGAACCCATCACGTCTGCGCGTATCGAGCAATGGTCGCACGAGCTGGCTGCCGGCGTAGGCGCTCCCGCCACCCAGGCCTGGGAAATCGAGCACTGTCGGATCATCCTGCGCAAGTTGCGCAGCCGTCTGTTCGACACACTGGTCGTGCGGGATACGGGCGGCGAGGCAACGCTGGAAGAAGTGACACATGCCATGTCTTTTCTGGCTGACTTCGCCGTTGCTCAGGCATACCGCAGCGTGATGACCGATATGGTTCAGGTCCACGGCGCACCCATGGACCCGGTCACCGGCAAACCCATGGAAATGATCATTCTGGGGATGGGCAAGCTGGGCGGCTATGAACTGAATGTCTCATCGGACATTGACCTGATCATGCTGTACCCCGAGGAAGGTGAAACCACCGGACGGCGGCCTCTGAGCCATCATGAATTCTATGGTCGCCTGACCAGGCGCATGATGCCGATCCTGTCCGATCAGGATGCCAATGGCCAGGTGTTTCGCACCGATCTGCGCCTGCGTCCGGATGGCGATGCCGGTCCCCTCGCATGGAGCCTGGACGCACTGGAAAACTATCTGATCGCCCAGGGACGTGAATGGGAACGCTATGCCTGGCTCAAGGCACGCATTATTCATGTTCAGGCGCTAGAGGGCAGCGCGCCTGCCCCCTACGCCCAGCAGCTGGAAAGCCTGCGACTGCCGTTCATTTATCGCAAATATTTCGACTTCGATACGCTGGCCTCGCTGCGCCAGTTGCGTGAGCGGATCCGTCAGGACTGGCAGCGGCGCGCGCTATCCAAAAATGGTGTTGACACGGTTCACAATATCAAACTTGGCGAAGGCGGCATTCGCGAAATAGAGTTTGTGGTGCAGTTGTCGCAACTGATCAAGGGCGGCCGCCTGCCCACCATCCAGGAACCCTGCCTGATCAAGGCGCTGCATGCCGAAGTCAGCGCTGGTTTGATTGCTCCTGAAACGGGCAGCAAGCTCGAAGAGGCATACCGCTTTTTGCGCCGTGTCGAGCATTTTCTGCAATACCGGGAAGACGAACAGACCCATCTGCTGCCTAACGATCAGGCTCGCGTGGAGGTATTGGCCACTGTGCTGGGTTTCACGGCAGCCGACTTCACCGTTCAGTTGGCCACCCATCGGCAGTTTGTCGCTGATACTTTTCGTGACGCCTTTCGCATCGCCGGCCTGAACGATGACCAAAGCAATGGCCAGCAACCGCAAGCCTGCGACACCGAGCACCGCGACGACAGGAATCTGGAAGACATCATCAAGCAACATTTTGCCGAACATGACTCAAATGATGTCGAACATCGGCTCGAAGCACTGCTGGGCAGTTCACGCATTCGCAGCTTGTCCAACAGCAGCCGTGCACGTCTGGAAAAACTGCTGCCTGCTGTCATTCAGGCAGCTTCGCGCACCCCTTTGCCCAACACCGCATGCGCGCGACTGTTCGATTTGATCGAAACCATTGCACAGCGCAGTTCTTACATCGCGCTGCTTGCCGAGTTTCCAGACACCCTGGCCCGTGTGGCGCGAATCATGGCGTCCAGTCCCTGGGCAGCCAGTTACCTGACCGCCAATCCGATCCTGCTCGATAGTCTGATCGAGTGGAACAGCCTGATGGAGCCCGTCAATATCACCCAGACCGCTGAACAGCTGGACAAGGAACTGGACGCCTGCGTCCTGCACGACGGCACCCCGGACGTTGAGCAACAAATGAATGTCATGCGCGATCTGCAACGTCAGGTCAGCTTTCAGTTGCTGGCGCAGGATCTTGAGGGCGAGCTGACCGTGGAAAAACTGGCTGACCAGCTCTCCGCCCTTGCCGATGTACTGCTGCAGGAAAGCCTGGAACGCGTCTGGCCGCTGGTACGACCCAAACAGATACAACCGGACAACGCGCTTTATCACATGCCAAAGTTCGCTGTAATCTCCTATGGCAAACTGGGTGGCAAGGAACTAGGTTATGCGTCCGATCTGGACCTGGTCCTGCTGTTTGACGACCCGGGCGACTATGCGCTGGAAGTGTATGCCAAGCTTGGCCGCCGCCTGAGTACCTGGTTGTCCAGCATGACGTCGTCAGGCCGGCTGTACGAAATAGATTTGCGCCTGCGCCCCGACGGCGACGCCGGTTTACTGGCAGTATCGGTCGATACCTTTGAAAAATATCAGCGTGAACATGCCTGGGTCTGGGAACATCAGGCACTGACGCGGGCGCGTTTTTCCGCTGGCGATCCAGAGATCGGCAAAACGTTCGAACGTATCCGCCGCGACATCCTGCTGCTGCACCGTGACCCGCAAAAGCTTAAACAGGAAGTGATCGAAATGCGCGCTAGAATACGTGCAGGGCATCCGAATAAAACCGAATTATTCGATGTAAAACACGATCATGGCGGGATGGTGGATATTGAATTCATTACACAGTATTGCGTCCTTGCCTACGCACACCAGCATAAGCAACTGCTGGAAAATCTTGGCAATATTGCCCTGCTCAATATCGCTGGTGAGGTGGGCATTCTGAATCCCGAGCATGCCCGCAAAACAGCAGACAGCTATCGTGTCCTGCGACGCATGCAGCACGCCGTCAGGCTCAAGGGAGATGAGAAAGCCAGGATCGATCCTTCGCTGCTGAAGGAAGAACGAGCAGCGGTGTGCACGCTTTGGGAAGATGTGTTCGAAGAAAACACTTGAAAATAAAGAGATTTTTTTAAAAAACCGTCAATCTGCCCGGGAAATATCCTAAAATAACGGATTAAGAAACGACTTATCTTTGATCGCCATGGTTACTGTTACTGATATTGAACGCCCCTCCCTTGCCCTGCCCGAAGGACACGGTAAAGTGTTGCTGCACTCGTGCTGTGCCCCATGTTCAGGCGAAGTCATGGAAGCCATGCTGGCATCGGGCATCAACTACTCCATCTTTTTTTACAATCCGAACATTCATCCGGTTCGTGAGTATGAAATCCGCAAGGAAGAAAACATACGCTTTGCGCAACTACATGGCATTGAGTTTATTGATGCCGACTACGACGTAGACAATTGGTTCGACCGGGTCAAAGGCATGGAAAATGAGCCCGAACGGGGCATTCGCTGCACCGCCTGCTTCGATATGCGCTTTGAGCGTACCGCGCTGTACGCACACGAACATGGTTTCGACACCATTACCAGTTCGCTTGGCATTTCGCGCTGGAAGGACATGAAGCAAATCAATGGCTGTGGCGAACGTGCAGCCGCGCGTTATCCGGAGCTGGTGTACTGGACTTACAACTGGCGCAAAGGCGGTGGTTCGGCCCGCATGATCGAGATCAGCAAGCGCGAGGAATTCTATCAGCAGGAATACTGCGGCTGCGTCTATTCATTGCGCGACACCAATCGCCATCGACGGGCCCAGGGGCGTGATCGCATCACAATCGGGGTAAAATTTTACGGCAAACAGGAAGAAATGCTTTAAAACAGACATTGTCTGCCAGGCACGGTTAGTTGCTGCAAGCTGCGGCCCAGGACAGACAACAAAACCAGCCGCTTGTTTTTCCGGCATTGGTCAAGCCATGCGTATTGCCGCCACAAAAATCAGCGCGGTCTTCATACAAAAAAAGACTGAACCCCGTATCGCACAGGTTTCAGTCCTTTTTTTACGCTGGAACGCCATCTGACAGCACCTGCCAGACACAGCCTGCCGAAGCAGACCTTTATTGGGCTGGTGTTGCCGCTGCGCCAGCGCCGGCCGACGCCGCCGGTGCTCCTGCTTGAGGCTTGCCGGCGCCGCTATCTCCAGCGTTTTCCGAACCGCCAGCAGCACTCTCGCTGCCAGGTTGGGTAATAAAGCCCAGTTTTTTCAATCCGGACCCTTTTGCCATGGAAAGCACCTGCGCCAGCGCTTCGTATCGCGTGTCGGCATCAGCCCGGATTCGCAGCTCTGGTTGCGGGTCTTGCTTGCCTTCGTTGACGAACATTTCCCGCAGGTCGCTCTGCTCTACCGGGGCATCATTCCAGTAAATAGTACCGGACTTATCCATCGCCAGATCAATAATGACCGGTTCCTGCTCTACCGGCTTGCTGCTGACCTGGGGCAGATCGATCTTGATCGAATGCGCCATTAGTGGCGCTGTGATGATAAAGATCACCAGCAGCACCAGCATCACGTCAATCAACGGCACCATATTGATTTCGGTCATGGGGCTGGCCGACCCGTTCTTCTGATCAAAACTTCCAAAAGCCATGGTTATCTCCTGTGTGACTAACGACCGCCGCCGCCACGCAAGCTGCGCACTTTGGGGTTCTGGCTTTCAAACTGCTGGCCGGTGGTCACAAATGCGTACAGATCGTGGGCGAATGCATCCAGACGGGCAAGCATGACACGGTTGCGGCGAACAAAGGCGTTATAGGCCAGCACTGCCGGAATCGCAACCGCCAGGCCAAGGCCGGTCATAATCAACGCCTCGCCGACCGGGCCGGCAATTTTATTGATGGTAACGCCAGCTTCGGCCATACCAATACCGATCAGAGCGTGGTAAACACCCCAAACGGTGCCGAACAATCCGACAAATGGTGCAGTCGAACCAATAGAACCCAGAATAGACAGCCCGTTCTCGGCCTGGGCCGTTTCCTCATCAATCACTTTTTTCATACGGCGAGCGACAAACTCCGCATTGGTACCCAGTTCGGCCAGATTGCTCGCGCCATAACGGCTGTGATGATCGCGCGCGTGCAGAGCCTGGTCGGCAAGACGTGAAAACGGATCGCGTGCACCGAATTTATGCAAATCCTGGTCAACTTGCTCCAGAGACTGCGAACTCCAGAAGCGCTGCAGGAACCGGTTTCCCTTGCGGGTTCCGCTGATATTCATTAGTACCTTGACCACGATCAGGTACCAGGTAACCAGCGCCATGAGAACAAGAATACCGAACAGAGATTTGCCGACAATATCGCTCTGCATAAGAAAATCCATAATGCCGGGATTCTGCGGCGTAGTTTCCGTTGTCGCCTGAGCTAGGGCGACCAATGTGGATGACAGCCATGGGGTAGTCATGATGAATAAATTCCTTTATTGAAAAACAATAGGTATATCGGCGATGGAGTCCCGGGGAACGCCATTTTCTGAATAGGGTTTGAAACGCGCGCGCCGTACCGCACTCAGGGCAGCATCGTTGAGCGAGTCATAGGGCAGCGCCTGGCGCAGTGTCGCGCTTTTGACCGTGCCAGCCGTTGAGATATGCACCCGGACAATAACGGTTCCCGATTCGCCACGCATTTTTGCTGCGCGCGGATAGGTTGGTTTTGGCTTGACCAGATAGCTGACCGACGACACGACCTTGGGGGCCTGATTGGTCTGGCCACCCGAAGGCTTGGCGTTCGCGCCATTGCTGACGCCCACCGGTTTGAGTGAAATATTGCGATCAATCTTGATATTGGACAGATTGGGCGCAGGCTTGACCGGTGGTTTCGGTTCAGGCTTTGGTTTCGGCTTGGGCTTTGGTTTGGGTTTTGGCTTCGGCTTCGGCTTCGGCTTAGGTTCCGGTTTTGGCTCGGGTTTTGGTTCAACCACCGGCTTGGGTTCCGGCTTGAGCTCGTACACCGGCTCCGGCACAGGCTCCGGAGGCGGAATAATTTCTTCCTGAACCGGTTCCGGCTCGGGTTCCGGCTGAGGCTCTGGTTCTGGTTCTGGTTCCGGCTCGGGCTCCGGTTGCACCTCAGGCTCGGGCGCTGGCGCCAGCTCCTCCCCTTTCGGAGGGGGACGTACCGGTTCGTCGATAATCGTAACCAGCACCGGCGCATCAGTCGCTTTGACAATGGGCGGCGTCAGATCGAGTGTACCAAGCCAGGCAGCACCTGACATAATTGCCAGCGCTGCAGCCAGGCCAGTGAGACGAAAGCTCAGGGGAATCGCCGCGGGAGAATTTGATCCGTTAAACATGCTCAACATACGTGCCTTGTGCAGGCAATTACAGCAGACAGCACTGGACACGGGAACCGAGCCCAGCGAAAACACATTAGATAATTTGAATGGAACCAATGTTGATCTGCAGGTCAGCCTGTTATTGTAATAATAACTATTCTCATTTTCAATAAATTTATTGAATTATGTGCACAGATTGATTCTGGATACGTAACAAGGGTTTTACAGTATGACCGAATGATTCCCTTGTGGCATCTGCAAAAGGACCCACTGTTTTTCACAGTTGGCATACCAGAAAGGCGTTGTGCGGCATTTAGCCTTTTTTTGTATCTTTATGTAATAAAGACGCCATGGAAGAATATATCGACTGAAATGTGTTGTCATTTGCCCACATCAATTGTGGACAGACGAAAAAATACCGCCCGTGGGCGGTATTCTCAGTACAGCGCAAATAAATTATTTGGCTGAAACTTCTTTAGCTTGAGGACCTTTAGGGCCTTCAGCAACCACGAAAGTCACTTCCTGGTTTTCTTGCAGTGATTTGTAGCCTGTACCGATGATGTCTGTGTGGTGCACAAACAGATCTTTACCACCTGAGGCGGGCTTGATGAAACCAAAGCCTTTCTCGTTATTAAACCACTTTACAATTCCTGATTCTGTCGACATGTCGATTTCCTGAT
>JAFAEO010000017.1 GCA_023423975.1 Pseudomonadota bacterium | reverse complement strand
GCAGCGTATAGGGGTTGGTAAAGCTCAGCTCGGTAACCGGAGACGGGTTCGCCTCAGCCAGCCGCGAGAAAATCGCGACCTGCTTTTCAAAGGGAAGTGCCGAAGGCAGGCGTTTCGATTGAGACATGCCATGCTTTTGACCGGCTCGGCAGATCATTGCAACCCCGCCTCATTTTTTGGGAATTTTGATGCCAATCCAGTTACTTCCACGAGGCTGTGACTTTCCTTTCCAGCGGAACCGGGTCAGCCTGCAAAGCGTTTGATCTGACGATAGAATCAACACCACACGAATTCACCGGGCTGTCCGCAGTCCGAATAAGAGATCACGAAAGGGAAACTCCATGAGCCTTCGCCTCACAACTCTCCTCGCCGCTGGCGGTTTGATCGCGCTTGGCGCTTGTGCACCGACCGACCCGTCCATGACTGGCGGCACCGGCACCGGAATGAGCCGCACCCAGCAGGGCGCGCTGGCGGGTGCTGCGATCGGCGCACTTGCAGGTGTCAGCCGCGACAAGGACAGCAACAACGAAGGTCGCGACGCTGCTCGTGGCGCGATCCTGGGTGCTGCAGCCGGTGCGATCGCTGGGAACATCATGGACCGTCAGGCGCAGTCGCTGAAGCAGTCCTTCTCGAACCCCAATATCCAGGTTGTGAACCATGGCTCGTATCTGCAGGTGATCATGCCGGAAGGTATCCTGTTCGCGACCGACTCGTCCGCGGTGTCGGGTGCTGCCCAGAACGACCTTTATGCACTGGCACGTAACCTGAACCAGTATCCGAACAGCCGCGTCGAGGTTGTCGGCCACACCGACAGCACCGGTGCCGCAGCGTACAACCAAGACCTTTCGCAGCGCCGCGCCCAGTCGGTCGCAGGCATTCTGGCAGCCGCCGGTGTTTCCGGCTCGCGTCTCAGCGCGACTGGCCGTGGCGAATCGCAGCCCGTGGCCAGCAACGACACCGCTCAGGGCAAGGCGCAGAACCGCCGGGTCGAAGTCCTTATCCGCCCTACCAACTGATCGGCTTACAGAAGTCGCAAAAGGGGCCGTTCAGCGGCCCCTTTTCGCTTTTCAGCACGTTTTTTTTGGCGCCTATAGATGCCGACGAAATTCCCGATTAGGCTGACGCAGCTTAGACAACATCGCCGATTCAGGTCGCGGAAAACCCCTATGCCATTTCAGAAGATCGCAGCCGAGAAACTCTCGCAGGCCGCCGTCCGCCAGATCGAACAGCTTATTCTTCAAGGCGTCCTTCGGCCCGGCGACCGCCTGCCCGCAGAACGGGATCTGGCCGAGACGATGGGCGTGTCACGCCCCTCGCTTCGCGAGGCGCTGTCCGAAATGCAGCAGGGCGGTCTTTTGATTGCCCGCCCAGGTTCCGGGGTCTATGTCGCCGATGTCCTGGGTTCGGCCTTTTCGCCCGCATTGGTGCGGCTGATCTCGGAACATTCGCAAGCGGCGGACGATTACCTTGCCTTTCGCCGCGATCTTGAAGGCATAGCCGCCCAACGGGCTGCCTTGGTTGCCGGCGACGGCGATCTTGCCGTCATCGATCAAGGCTATCAGCGTATGGTCGAGGCGCATAAAAAGACGTCTCCCCAGCAGGACGCCGAACTCGACGCGGCCTTTCACATGTCCATCGTCGAGGCAGGCCATAACGTCGTCGCCCTGCATATGATGCGCTCGATGCAGGATCTTCTGCGTCAGGGGATGTTGCTGAACCGTGCCCGCATTTTTACGCTGCCACAAACGCGCGACACTCTGCTGCAGCAACATGGCGCAATCAACGCAGCGCTTCAGGCCCGTGACGGTGACGAAGCGCGCCGAAGGGTTGAGGCCCATCTGGATTTTGTTGCGGACCGGCTGAAGGCGCAGCGCCAATCGGACGAACACGACGCGCTGGCCCGTCGCCGGTTGGATCGTCGGACAACGCAGTAAGCTAACAGATAGCTCGACCACGTAGTGGAGAGAAACATAAAAAGCCCCGGCACATGGCCGGGGCTTACACTGTCCCATCGTTGAAGATGGTTGAACCGAAAACTCAGTTCAGGCGACGCGCCACGTCTGCGATGGCGTCATCGATGCCAGCCGAACGCTGGCCAGCTTTCACTTGCGCGCCTAGCAACTCGCTGGCGGCGGCAATAGCTGCTGACACAGCGCGGTCGCGAGCGGCGCGAACGGGATCATTCTCGGCACTTGCGATCTGTTCTTCGGCGCCTTTCAGGCGACGCTCGATCGAGGTCTTCAGGTCTTCCTTCGCGCGCGCGGCCTGAGCTTCGGCTTCGCGTTTGGCATTGACCACGATCTGTTCGGCCTGCGTCGCAACTTCGCGCTGACGACGCTCGTAGCTGGCATAGATCTCCTGCGCTTCTTCACGCAGGCGCTTTGCCTCGTCCAGATCCTTGCGGATGGTTTCGGCGCGGCTGTCCAACAGGCGACCCAGAATACCGGGAACCTTGAAGTAGATCAGGACGGCAACGAAAACCAGCGCCGACAACAACACGATGAAGTTCGTGTTGCGCAGCGAAAAGAACGGCCCCGACGCTGCAAAAGCCGGATTGGCGCTCAGCGCGACAATAGCAATGGCGGTCAACTATTTCATTGCGCGACCCCTTTCATGCGATTGTCGACGGCCTGATCGACGCTTGCCTGATCGACATTACCGCCAAGCGCGCGCACCAGTTCGGCGGCGACATCGCGGGCAACGCTGCGGGCGTCGGTTTCAGCCGAAGCGCGAATCTCGCGGATACGCTTTTCCGATTCCGCTGCACGGGCACCGATCTCGGCATCGGCATGCGCGATAGCTGCATCCAGTTCTTTCTGGATTTCAGCACGGTTCGCGGCGACGATCTTTTGTGCTTCGGTCCGGGCATCCGCCAGCGCCTTGTCATAGGCAGC
>JAFAEO010000054.1 GCA_023423975.1 Pseudomonadota bacterium | reverse complement strand
AATCAAGCCCCTCAACCAAATTATACCATTCGTTAATTTGTGATAAATCAAAATTTGACTGTTTAGTTTGTTTTAAAATAGGTGATTTATAGGGGGACTATGTCCCCCTTTATTTTGTAAATTAGTTTGATAATAAATTTATACTATGAATAACTCCCGTAGAGATTTTTTAAAGAAGGCTGGTTTGTTGTCCAGCGCAGCAATTACATTGCCCTCTTTGCAAAACGAGGTGTTTGCAAGCTCCAACTTTAATATGTCTGGATTTGCTGCTCCAAAAATAGATAAAGTAAAAGTAGCCGTAATTGGTTTGGGTATGCGTGGTCCTGGCGCCGTGGATCGTCTTTCATACATTGAAGGCGTAGAAATCGTAGCACTATGTGATAAGCATGCAGACCGTGTGACCAAGGCTCAAACTATCTTAACTAAAAAAGGATTGAAGGAAGCTAAAGCCTATTCAGGTGAAGATGGCTGGAAATCCATGTTGAAAAACGAAGAACTAGACCTTGTATATATCACAACTCCTTGGGAATACCACGCTCCAATGGCTATTGAAGCAATGAAATCTGGTGCACACGCTGCAACAGAGGTTCCAATGGGATTGACGATCTCTGAAATCTGGGAAGTTGTAAAAACTTCTGAAGCGACCAAGAAACATTGTATGATGTTGGAGAACTGTTGTTATGACTTCTTCGAAATGTTGACTTTGAACATGGTTCGTCAAGGGTTATTCGGCGAATTGGTACATGCTGAAGGTGCTTATATCCATGACTTATTAGACTTGAACTTCGATAAGAAAGGTTATGAAAACATGTGGAGATTGCGTGAGAACATCAAATTGAACGGTAACTTGTACCCAACCCACGGTATTGGCCCAATCGCGCAATGTATGAACATCAACTGTGGCGATAAATTGAACCACCTCGTTGCTATGCAGTCAAATGACTTTATGATGGCTGACAGAGCTAGAGAATTAGCAGCAAAGGATGATTTCTTCCAAGAATTCGTTGGTAAGAAATACAGAGGAAATATGGATACGACCTTGATCAAAACGGAGAAAGGTAAAACATTAATGGTTCAACATGATGTTACATCACCTCGTCCTTACTCTCGTATCCACTTATTGAGTGGTACAAAAGGCTTTGCACAGAAGTACCCTCAAGAAGGAATCGCTTTCGGACATAGCTTCGTAAAACCAGAAGAACTTAAAAAACTATACGATCAGTACACTCCGGAATTAGTGAAATTCATTGGTGAACAAGCTAAGGAAGTTGGTGGCCACGGTGGTATGGACTTTATGATGGACTGGAGAATGATCGACTGTCTACGTAATGGTCTTCCTCTTGATCAAACGGTATATGATGGCGCCGTATGGAGTGCAATCGTTCCATTAAGCGTTGAATCTGTTTCTAAAAACAGCAGAACAGTGGACATCCCTGACTTCACTAGAGGTAACTGGAAAACAAACAAACCTCATGACATGACCTTGAACGGTGGTGGTAACACCAAGATCCGTCCAAAGGTTAACGCGAAGGATGTTCAATTAAATGTGAAATAGTTAAAAATCCTATATTTTCATTAAAGCTGCCTCAAAAGGCAGCTTTTTTTGATTCCTTTCTGATTCCATGGTGAATGTCCTTGGTTTTCATTTTTCAATTACTCTGTTATCTTTGTAAAAGGAGATCTTTCAATCCTATACTATGAACATTTTCAAATCTATTCCTATTTCCCTTTTATTGTTCACTGCTTGCCAATCTGGTGCTAAGAATAAAGAACAGGTTGTCTTTTCAGATTCGGTTGCCGTATGTCATACCTCATCCATTCCTTCCCGTTTTGCAAACCTAAAGAAGGATTCAGTGGGTAATAATCTCCTAGGGGAGGATAAAGCAGAAATGGTCTTGATTGAAGGGGGAACCTTTGAAATGGGAAGCAATAGCTTTCAGGATGCGAAACCTTTGCACCAAGTTACGGTCAATAGCTTTTATATGGACGTGCATGAGGTAACCAATGCCCAGTTTGAAGCATTTGTGAAAGCCACTGGATATGTAACGGTAGCGGAGCGGCCATTGGATCCAAAAGATTTCCCTGGAGCAGACCCAGCTTTATTGGTGCCAGGCTCAGCAGTCTTCTCGGCTCCAAAACAAGTCCAAGGTTTGCAAGATCACCTGCAGTGGTGGGAATATGTCCCAGATGCCAATTGGCGCCATCCTGAAGGACCTAAGAGCAGTATTAAAGGAAAGGAGAACCATCCTGTCACGCAACTTGCCTACGAAGATGCAGAAGCCTATGCAAAATGGGCTGGAAAGCGACTTCCAACAGAAGCGGAATGGGAATATGCAGCCAAGGCAGGTAAACATCAAGCGGAAACCTACTATTGGGGGTCTGAGAAGTTGGAAGATGGCAAATGGCTAGCGAATATTTACCAGGGTGAATTCCCCACCAAGAACTCTAAAGAAGATGGATTCGAAACTACGGCACCAGTCAAGTCCTTTCCAGCGAATGCCTTTGGCCTTTACGATATGGAAGGTAATGTCTGGGAGTGGTGTTCTGACTTCTACAGACCAGATTACTACCAACATAGTCCTAAAGATAACCCCAAAGGACCGGCAGATTCCTACGATCCCCAAGAACCCGGAACCATCAAACGCGTACAACGTGGAGGCTCATTCCTTTGCAATGACCAATATTGCGAGCGCTATAAAGCCGGAAGTCGAGGAAAAGGAGAAATCAATTCGCCGACAAATAATGTAGGGTTTAGGTGTGTCAAGAGTAGTATTTAGTAGAGAGTATTTAGTAGAAAGTATTTAGTATTTAGACATCTTCAATATTAAAAAAGGTCTGAGAAATTATTCTCAGACCTTTTCGATTTTTTTATATCTAAATACTAAATACTAAATACTTAGTACTCTGTACTGCTACTGCGCATTCAAGAACATTGATTTCTTGCTGTACAATTCTCTGAAATGTGGATCGTTAAGATCTTTGATAAAGCGGATTGCTTCACCAGTAGATTTCATCTCAGGGCCTAATTGCTTGTCTACCTCAGGGAATTTTGAGAAAGAGAATACAGGCTCTTTGATGGCGTATCCATTCAGTTTGCGCTCGATCGTGAAGTCTTTCAACTTGTTCTCGCCCAACATCACCTTTGTAGCGATATTGATGTAAGGTACATCATAAGCTTTCGCGATAAATGGAACTGTACGTGATGCACGAGGGTTTGCCTCGATTACAAATACATTCTCATCTTTGATGGCGAATTGGATATTCAATAGACCGATCACATTCAATGCTTTCGCTAATTTGATGGTATATTCTTCCATTTTCTGCTGAACCTTTTCTGATAAGCTAAATGGAGGCAATACTGCTGATGAGTCACCAGAGTGGATACCTGCAGGCTCGATGTGCTCCATCATTCCGATGATGTGAACATCTTCACCGTCACAGATCGAATCTGATTCCGCTTCTTCAGCTCTATCCAAGAAGTGGTCAATTAGGATATGGTTACCTGGAAGATTTTTTAATAGGTTCACTACTGCTTTCTCTAAGTCTTCATCGTTGATCACGATGCTCATTCCTTGTCCACCTAGTACATAGGAAGGACGAACCAATACTGGGTAACCGACTTCATTCGCAACCTTGATAGCTTCCTCTGCAGAAGTTGCCACACCATATTTTGGATAAGGGATATCTAAATCTTTCAATAGATCCGAGAAACTTCCACGGTCTTCAGCCAAGTCCATGTTTGCAAAGTTTGTTCCGATGATCTTTACGCCTTCTGCTTCTAGGCGCTCAGCCATTTTCAAGGCAGTTTGACCACCTAACTGAACGATTACACCAACCGGTTTCTCCAATTCGATGATTTCACGAACGTGTTCCCAGAATACTGGCTCGAAGTAGAGTTTGTCAGCCATGTTAAAGTCTGTAGAAACCGTCTCAGGGTTACAGTTAACCATGATTGCTTCGTAACCACATTCTTTAGCGGCCAATAGACCGTGTACACATGAGTAATCAAACTCGATACCTTGACCGATACGGTTAGGTCCTGAACCTAATACGATGATCTTTTTGCGGTCAGATGCTGTCGACTCGTTTTCGTCTTCGAAAGTAGAGTAGTAGTATGGAGTCTGTGCAGGGAATTCCGCGGCACAGGTGTCAACCATTTTGTAAACGCGACGGATACCCAACTCTTTACGGCGAGCATATACCTCGTCCTCTGTTGTATTCCCTAATAACCAAGCGATTTGTATATCTGAATAACCTTTTTGTTTCAAGGTCATGAAGAAATCGCGAGGGATATTGTTCAATTGGTATCTGCGCAATTCACCTTCTAATTGAACAAGCTCTTGAATTTGCAATAAGAACCATTTGTCAATTAAGGTCGCTTTACGAACAGATTCCAAAGGAACACCTAATTCGAAAGCATCTTTGATATGGAAAAGGCGATCAGCACTTGGATGCTCCAAGCTGTGCATGATTTCCTCTAAATTTCTTGATTGGCGACCATCAGCACCTAAACCTGCACGGCCAGTCTCAAGCGATTGAGCCGCTTTTTGAAGTGCTTCGATGAAAGTACGGCCGATTGCCATAACCTCACCTACAGCCTTCATCTGTAAGCCCAATTCCTTGTTGGCACCTTTGAACTTGTCAAAGTTAAAGCGTGGAACCTTAACGATTACATAGTCCAATGTAGGCTCGAAGTATGCTGAAGTATTTTTAGTGATCTGGTTCTGAAGTTCGTCCAAGTTATAACCGATTGCCAATTTCGCAGCGATCTTAGCGATAGGGTAACCTGTAGCTTTAGAAGCCAATGCTGATGAACGGGAAACACGTGGGTTGATCTCGATAGCAATGATCTCTTCGTTCTCAGGGTTTACAGAGAACTGAACGTTACAACCACCGGCGAAGTTACCGATAGAGCGCATCATCTTAATTGCTTGATTACGCATATCTTGGTAACATTTGTCCGAAAGGGTCATCCCTGGAGCCACTGTAATGGAGTCTCCTGTATGGATACCCATAGGATCAAAGTTTTCGATCGTACAGATGATGATTACGTTATCGTTTGTATCACGTAATAATTCCAACTCAAATTCTTTCCAACCCAATACTGCTTGCTCCACCAATACCTCATGGGTAGGGGATGCATGTAGACCTCTGTTCAAGGCAGCGTCAAATTCTTCTTTCTTGTGCACAAAACCACCTCCGGTTCCAGCCAATGTGTAAGAAGGGCGAATTACTAATGGGAATCCGATCAACTGCGCAGCTTCTTTACCTTCCAAGAAGGAGTTCGCAATCTTAGAGTTCGCAACACCAACACCGATGTCGATCATCAATTGGCGGAATTCTTCACGGTTTTCAGTTTTCTCGATAGCAGCTACATCAACTCCTATCACTTTAACATTGTATTTGTCCCAAATACCACGGTTGGATGCTTCAATACATAGGTTCAATGCGGTCTGACCACCCATAGTTGGTAGTACAGCATCGATTTGGCGTTCTTGAAGGATCTGCTCGATACTTTCGCAAGTTAATGGAAGTAAATAAACGTGATCTGCTACAACACTATCGGTCATGATTGTAGCTGGGTTTGAATTAATGATGGATACAGAGATTCCTTCTTCTTTCA
>JAFAEO010000007.1 GCA_023423975.1 Pseudomonadota bacterium | reverse complement strand
GGGCAGGGAAACATCCTCCCTGCCCCGGCAAAACCGTTATTTGAATGCGTTGGCCGGATCGTCATAAGCATCGCTGGAACTGCCGTCGCTTCCGCTATTGTCTTTGCCAGCGCCGCTATCGGATCCGTAAGGATCTGTACCGTAGGAGTTGCCGGTGTCGAAAGTAACCTGGCTCGGGTCGATACCCGTGCCGGTACCCTTGTAGTGCATGACCATGCCCGGAAACGCCATGACCGACGCCACCATCAGCAACTGAATGACAATGAACGGAATGGAGCCCTTATAGATCTCGCCGGTGGTGACCCGTTTGATCGGCTTACCGGTAATCCTGTCGATGTAATCCTGCTTGGGTGCAACCGAGCGCAAATAGAACAGCGCAAAACCAAATGGCGGGTGCATGAACGAAGTTTGCATGTTGACCGCCAGCAATACACCGAACCAGATCAGGTCGATACCCATCTTGTCGGCCACCGGACCCAGCAATGGCACGATAATAAAGGCCAATTCAAAGAAGTCCAGGAAAAACGCCAACAGGAATGTGGCAATACTGACCACGATCAGGAAGCCGATTTCTCCACCGGGCAGAGAAGCAAACAGTGCCTCTACCCAATGCTGCCCGCCAAACCCGGTAAAGGTCAGCGTGAAGATGGTTGAACCCACCAGAATGAAGACGACAAAACTGGTCAGTTTGGTCGTGGTATCCATCGCCTGCTTGAGCAGCGATAGCGTCAAGCGGCCGCGGATCAGCGCCATGATAATAGCGCCAACGGCCCCCATGGCACCACCTTCGGTCGGTGTGGCCACGCCAATAAATATGGTGCCCAATACCAGGAAGATCAAAAACAGCGGTGGCACCATCACGAACACCACACGTTCGGCAATCTGAGACAGCATTTTCAGCCGGAGCAGTTTGTTCAGACCGGCAATCGCAAATGCAATAACACCCCATAGCAACAGATTCAAAACGATGGTTTCATCGGCAGCACTCTTTTCCGACAGCAACATGCCTCCCAGCAACCAAGCCCCGATGCTGGCAATAGCGACCAGTGCCACCAGTGAAGGCAAACCATTGCTGCCATTAGGCTCGCGATAGACGCGGGCTTCTGGCGGCAAGGCCGGTGCGTATGACGGCTTGATCAACGAAGCCAGCACCACATACAAAATGTAGGCACTCGCGAGAATAAAGCCCGGAATCATGGCGCCACGGTACATATCGCCAATGGAACGTCCCAACTGATCGGCCAGGATAATGAGCACCAGTGAAGGTGGAATGATTTGGGACAGCGTGCCTGAGGCCGCAATCACGCCTGTTGCCAGCTTGCGATCATAGCCGTAGCGCAGCATGATGGGCAGTGAAATCAGACCCATGGAAATGACCGAAGCCGATACCACGCCGGTAGTGGCCGCCAGCATGGCCCCCACAAACACCACGGCAATAGCCAGCCCGCCGCGAATCGGACCGAACAGCTGGCCGATGGTCTCCAGCAAATCCTCGGCCATGCCCGATCGCTCCAGGATCAGGCCCATGAGGGTAAAGAACGGTACTGCCAGCAACGAATCGTTCTGCACGATCCCAAAT
Organism: Pseudomonadota bacterium; assembly: GCA_023423975.1. GTDB lineage: Bacteria > Pseudomonadota > Gammaproteobacteria > Burkholderiales > Burkholderiaceae_B > Advenella. The sequence continues at coordinate 17,503 of JAFAEO010000007.1, read as the reverse complement.
ACTCGATCAGGTAGCGCCTGCAGAAATGGGAAGGTAAACTCGCCAAAGGCGATACCCAGCAAGGCATAAAGAATGCCGTTGGCAGCAAGCGAAAAGGCAACCGGAAAGCCCAGCAGTAAAAAGCAGATCAATGTCAGGAACATGATCGGCGGCATATTTTGAATTAAGAACTCCATGCTTAGTTACCCGCCTGCAGTGATTGTTGTCGTTTCAGTTCCGCTTCCGCCGCAATTTCTTCGGCCAGCAGCTCTTCCGCTGTCTTGCCACCCAAGGGCGCCAGAGGATCGGGACCTTTTCCACTGAGATAAGCCACGCATTTGATCAGATGAGAGATACCCGCCAGCACCAGTAACGAGAAGCCGATAGGAATCAGCAACTTAACCGGCCAGCGCACCAGCCCGCCCGCATTGGAGGATTGTTCATTGGTCTCGAACGACAGCATGAAAAAGGGCCAGGACAGATAAATAAGCAACAGGCAGGCCGGCAACATAAAGAGCAGCACGCCTACGGTCTCAATAATGATCTGTGTCCGCTTGGACAAACGCTGGGAAATAATATCCACGCGTACATGCTCGTTCTTGAGAAAGGTATAACCGGCCGCGAGCAGAAAAATCGCGCCAAACAAATACCATTGGATTTCCAGCCAGCCATTGGAGCTGTAATGAAATACTTTGCGCACCACTGCGTTTGCGGCGCTGATCAGCACCACGACCAGTGTGAGCCAAATCACAACGCGGCCAACCGCAGTCATGAGCGCGTCAATAGCCCGGGAAAGAGTGAAGAGAAACTTCATTTGCTTTCGCACCAAAATTAGGGAAAAAGAAGAGAAACAGCATATACCTGTTTTGCCGGTCCATTTGACTGTGAGGAAAAATAGCCTGCAAAACAGGAATTTTACATGGTGTTTTTATTTTTTGTTTCTCAATGCGTCCAGCATGAATGCATCGTAGCTGAACTCGGCCACCCCGAACCAGGGGTATACGTCATTGCGGAATGCCATATAGTCGTCATGGATTTTCTTGAACAGCGGGTCTTTTGCAGACAGCTCTTCATATACTTTGGTCGCTTCGGCAAACGAGGCGTCAAGCACAGCCTTGGGAAAACGCTTCAGGACACCGCCGCCGGCGATCAGACGACGCAATGCGCCAGGGTTTTTGGCGTCGTACGTGCCAATCATTTCCTCGGTTGCCAGCGCACTGGCCTGCATGATGGCAGCCTGGTAGTGTTTGGGCAGTTTCTCGTACTCGCCATCATTGACGTACAGCGATACCTGAAAGCCGCCTTCCCACCAGCCCGGATAATAATAGTACTTGGCTACTTTGTTAAAACCCAGTTTTTCATCGTCATACGGGCCAATCCATTCGGCTGCGTCAATGGTGCCTTTTTCCAGCGAGGGATAAATATCGCCGCCGGCGACCTGTTGCGGAATCACGCCAAGACGCGAAAGCACTGCGCCGGCAAAGGCGCTGCAACGCATTTTCAAACCCTTGAGGTCTTCTACGCTATTGATCTCCTTACGGAACCAGCCACCCATTTGCGTGCCGGTATGGCCGCAAGGAAAGTTAACGATATTGAATTTTTTGTAAACTTCACGGGTCAGCGCAAGACCGTTACCGGCCCGCATCCAGGCGTTGTACTGACGCGTATTCAGCCCAAACGGCACTGCTGCGTCAAAACTGAGGGCAGGATCCTTCCCGTAATAATAATAGGCTGCGCTGTGACCACATTGCACCGTGTTGTTCTGGACAGCATCCAACACTTGCAGCGCAGGAACCACTTCCCCTGCGTGATGGACACTGATTTTGAACTTGCCATCTGTCGCTTCGGCCAGATGTTTGGCAAAATTGACGCTACCGTTATAGATTGCATCTGCGCTGGTTGGAAAGCTCGACGCCAGACGCCAGCTGATAGAAGGTGCGTCTTGCGCAAAAACGGGCGATGCCAATACGGCACCCCCCGTTGCGGCAACACCGGCGGTGGCCTGCTTGAGGAAGGAACGACGTTTCATCGTTGATGTCTCCAATGGGTATTGTGAGTAAGAGAGAAGCGAAACTTTTGGTTACCGGGGCATGCTACAGGAATTATTATTTTTTTACCCTCAAGAATTACCCTTATTTCCCTGGGAAAACCGGCCATTTCAAATGCAATGAGCAGCCCTGGAAAACCGCCAAATTCCCCGCTGTTTCTATCTTTATTACATGTGTAATCGGCCTGCGCTAATCAGTCCGCCAAGTCGTGACGCCAGTTTCTGCCCGCTTTCTGTTTGTTGTTTTTATTACATATGTAAAGGGATCCACCACGGCAAGTGCAACAACAGAGGCTCGCCAGAGTGCAGACAAGCTCAATAGCGGCTGGCCAACGGCATGCGCACTGTCACCGGATCATGCTGATTGCGTGCAAGCGGCAAAGCCGATGGTGTTGCTTCATGAATGCGCGCTGGCAACCGCATATGGGTCTTTGCTTGCCGCTGATTGCCCGCTCAGGGCTCAAACAGCAGCGCCTCGATCGGTCTGCTCAGATCAAAAGCGTCAAATTGTTCCAGATGAAAATGGGCAGGATAGCTGGCCTGGGCAAAATACAACCCATCGGCCATAAAGGTAGGCGCAGCCACCTTGCGGTCGCGCGCAGCCATCACCTGAGGCATCCAGTCTGGCGGGTAGCGTCCCTTGCCCACGTATAGCAGGCAGCCCAGAATATTGCGCACCATGTGATGCAAAAACGCATTGGCCCTGAGGGTGAACACAAAAAATGCGCCCTGCTGGACAATATTGAGATGCTCAATGGTGCGAACGGGGCTGGCGGCCTGGCATTGCGACGAGCGGAAACTGCTGAAATCATGCTCGCCGACCAGATACTGCGCCGCCAGTTGCATGGCGTTCAGATCCAGAGGATGAAAATCCCAGCCTGCCCGTCCGTGCCAGTGCGGAGACAGAATACGCTCATTTCTAAGCAGATAGACATAGCTGCGGGACGTCGCGGAAAAGCGTGCGTGAAACTCGGCAGGCATTTCCTGCGCCCAGCGCACGGTAATATCAGGTGGCAGATGGGCATTGACGCCCCTGACCCAGGACTCCATGCGTCTGTGAATGGCGGTATTAATATGCACCACCTGGGCTCGCGCATGAACGCCCGTGTCGGTACGGCCCGCGCAGATGGTGGGTGTCGCCTCGCAAGTGAATGCCGCCAACGCCTTTTCCAGCCTGTCCTGGACAGTGCGCCCGCCTGGCTGCGTCTGCCAGCCCAGATAGGGCTTGCCATTGTAGGCAATGCCCAGCGCGATGCGTCTGGACACAGGCTCCCCGTCCTGGGTGGCTTGCTGCTCAGGAACGGGTTGATGCGTCGGAGTCAGGTGCATCAAGATCCAGATTGATGGATTTGAGTTTCTGCTGGAATGCATCATAGCCCGGCCCTGTTGGGACCCGGGCTTTTTGCCGCTGGTCATACCGCTGCATGATAAACAGGCCCACAACGATGACGCCTAATACTCCAAGCAGCCAGAACGAAATGTAATTCGCTATCCAGGTGGGCAGTTCCATGATTACAGCTCTCCGACGCTGATACGCAACATGCGGCGCAATGGCTCGGCCGCGCCCCACAACAATTGGTCGCCCACTGTGAATGCACTCAGGTATTCCGGTCCCATGGACATTTTGCGCAGACGCCCGACCGGGATATCCAATGTGCCGGTTGTGGCCACGGGGGTCAGATCCTGCATGGTTTCATCACGGGTGTTGGGAATGACTTTAGCCCATTGGGTGCCTTCCTTGAGCATGTCGCTGATTTCGTCAATGGACACGTCTTTTTTCAACTTGATTGTGAGTGCCTGACTGTGACAGCGCATGGCGCCGATACGCACGCACAAGCCGTCAATGGGAATGGGCGCGCTGCCAAAGCCTTCGCCGCGCCCCAGAATTTTATTGGTTTCAGCTTCGGCTTTCCACTCTTCGCGGGATTGCCCATTGCCCAGATCCTTGTCGATCCAGGGGATCAGGCTGCCTCCTAGGGGCACGCCGAACATATCGCGCGGCAATGCGGGATCCTGCTGTTTTGCCAGCACCTGGCGGTCGATTTCAAGAATGGCAGAGGCCGGATCGTCCAGCAATGGTTTGACAGCCGCATTCAGCTGACCAAACTGGGTAAGTAGCTCACGCATATGCTGGGCGCCGCCACCTGAAGCCGCCTGGTAGGTCATGCTGGTCATCCAGTCGACCAGGTCGTGCTTGAACAGACCAGCCAGTCCCATGAGCATGCAGCTGACGGTACAGTTGCCGCCCACAAAATCGCGCACGCCTTTGCCAATAGCCGCATCAATCACATTGCGGTTGACCGGATCCAGCACAATGATGGCATTGTCTTTCATGCGCAGAGTACTGGCCGCATCGATCCAGATTCCGTCCCAGCCGGCATCGCGCAATTTGCCATGCACCTGGGTGGTATAGTCGCCCCCCTGGGCGGTCACAATAATAGGCAGCTTCTTCAGTGCGTCAATGTCATGGGCGTCCTGCAACGGTGCAGCACCCTCGGCCCATGCAGGCGCTTTGCCGCCGGCATTGCTCGTTGAAAAAAAGACCGGATTGATAAAGGCAAAATCGCCCTCATCACGCATACGCTGCATAAGGACGGAACCGACCATTCCGCGCCATCCGACAAAACCCACTGACTGTGACATGATTCTTTACCTGATTCTGTGAAGCTGAAAAATTGATTTGCTGATAACGGTAGCTTATATAACGGCCTGAAATACAACCGCAACAGCGGATGCGCGCAGCCCTGTGCGCCATCCGCCATTATAAGTGACTGAATTTTATAACTATATCAGTTTAATGCCTGCAATACGGCATCGCCCATTTGAGAAGTGGAAACTTTTGTGGTGCCCGCCTCGAAAATGTCGGCTGTACGCAACCCCTGCTCCAGCACAGCCTTTACGGCATTTTCCACGCGATCGGCCGCGGCAGCCTCATTCAGCGAATAACGCAGCATCATGGCGGCCGATAGAATGGTCGCCAGCGGATTGGCAATATTTTTGCCGGCGATATCCGGTGCTGAACCGTGGCTGGGCTCATACAGGCCCTGGTTGGAAGCATTGAGCGAGGCAGACGGCAGCATGCCGATTGAGCCGGTGAGCATGGCCGCTTCGTCCGACAGGATATCGCCGAAGATGTTGCCTGTCACAATGACATCAAATTCCTTGGGCGCGCGCACCAGTTGCATGGCTGCGTTATCGATATACATATGCGACAGTGCGACGTCCGGATAGTCTTTGGCCACATCGATCACGATATCGCGCCAGAACTGCGATGTTTCCAGCACATTGGCCTTGTCCACGCTGCACAGTTTTTTGCTGCGTTTCTGCGCCGCTTCAAAGCCGATACGTGCAATACGGCGCACCTCGGACTCGGCATAACGCATGGTATCAAAGCCTTCCTGCTCGCCCTTGAACTCCCCCTCTTCTACCACGCGTACGCCCCTGGGCTTGCCGAAATAGATATCACCGGTCAGTTCGCGGATGATCAGAATATCCAGACCCGATACAATTTCCGGCTTGAGCGACGAGGCATTGGCCAGTTGCGGGTAAAGAATGGCCGGCCGCAAATTGGCAAACAGGCCCAGATTCTTGCGCAGGCCAAGAATGGCCTGTTCAGGACGATGCTCGCGTGGCAGAGAGTCATATTTCCAGTCGCCGACTGCGCCAAAAAGAATGGCGTTACTGCGCTTGGCCAATGCCAGCGTCGCTTCCGGCAACGGATGACCATGCAGGTCGAAAGCCGTGCCGCCCACGGGTGCCTGCTCCATGGCCAGGTCCAGCCCCAGGGCGCCCAGCACCCGCTGCGCCTGCTCAACGATTTCGTGACCGATGCCGTCACCGGGAAGTACTGCAATTTTGTGTGTCATAACGTGGTATTTCTCTTAATTTGGTATAAGTTTATCGGCTTAACCCGGCGCTACCTTCGAGCCAAGGATGGCGCGCCAAGCGCTCAGCTTCGAACTTGCGGATCTGGTCGGAGCGACGCAAGGTCAGGCCGATGTCGTCAAAGCCATTGAGCAGACAGTATTTGCGAAAGGCGTCTACTTCAAAGCCCAGTTCCCGTCCGTCGGCGGCAATGACCACCTGACGTTCAAGGTCAATGCGCAGCTTGTAGCCGTTGAATGCACGCACTTCGTCAAACAACCGACCTACTTCCAGTTCGGACAGCACAATTGGCAGCAGGCCATTCTTGAAGCTGTTATTGAAGAAGATATCGGCATACGAAGGCGCAATAATTGCCTTGAAACCGTATTGGGTAAGCGCCCACGGCGCATGTTCCCGGCTTGAACCACAACCGAAATTTTTGCGCGCAAGCAATACGCTGGCACCCTGATAGCGCGGCTGATTAAGTACAAATTCGGGGTTAAGCGGCCGCTTGCTGTTGTCCATGCCTGGCTCGCCATGATCCAGATAGCGCAGCTCATCGAACAGATTGGGACCAAAGCCCGAGCGTTTGATAGACTTTAAAAACTGCTTCGGAATGATCAGGTCTGTATCCACGTTCTCGCGATCCAGGGGGGCAACCAGACCTTCATGAATGGTAAATGCTTCCATGCTGTTATCCTAATTTTCTGACGTCGACAAAATGGCCGGCAATAGCGGCGGCGGCGGCCATGGCCGGGCTTACCAGATGGGTTCTGCCACCCTGGCCCTGACGGCCTTCGAAGTTACGGTTGGAGGTGGAAGCGCAACGCTCTCCCGGCTCCAGACGGTCTGCATTCATGGCCAGGCACATGGAGCAGCCCGGTTCGCGCCATTCGAAGCCGGCGTCCACAAATATCTTGTCCAGTCCTTCTTTTTCCGCCTGTTGTTTAACCAGCCCGGATCCGGGCACCACCATGGCCTGAATCACATTGGACGCCACACGACGACCACGCGCCACCTTGGCAGCGGCACGCAGGTCTTCAATTCGGGAATTGGTACAGGAACCAATGAAAACACGGTCTACCCGGATGTCAGCAATGGGCGTATTGGGCGTCAGACCCATATACTGCAGCGCGCGCTCCATGCCATTGCGGCGCACGTCATCTTTCTCACGATCAGGATCGGGGATGCGATCTTCAATGGAAAGCACCATCTCGGGCGAGGTGCCCCAGGTCACTTGCGGGCGCACCTGACGAGCGTCGATATCAATGATTTTGTCGAACTTGGCATCGGCGTCCGAATGCAATGTCTTCCAGTAGCCCGCCGCCTGGTCCCACAAAACGCCCGTAGGCGAGTAAGGACGGTTCTTGAAATACTGGATGGTTTTATCGTCCACGGCGACCATGCCCGAACGGGCGCCGGCTTCAATCGCCATATTACAGACAGTCATGCGGCCTTCCATGGACAGATCACGGATGGCTTTGCCGGCAAATTCAATGGCGTGGCCTGTGCCGCCTGCAGTACCGATGACGCCGATGATATACAGGACCAGATCCTTGGCAGTACAGCCAAAGGGCAGATCGCCGCTGACACGGATCAACATGTTCTTGTTTTTTTTCATCAGCAGCGTTTGCGTGGCCAGCACATGCTCCACTTCAGAAGTCCCGATGCCGAAGGCCAGTGCGCCCATCGCGCCATGGGTGCTGGTATGCGAATCGCCGCAAACCACGGTCATGCCAGGCAATGTCGCACCCTGCTCTGGTCCGATCACGTGCACAATACCCTGACGCAGATCGTTCATGCGAAACTCGGTGACTCCATAAGTCTCGCAGTTTTTGTCCAGCGTATCGACCTGCAGTTTCGAGATCGGGTCACTGATGCCCTGGGCACGGCCCATAGTTGGCACATTATGGTCGGCCACCGCCAGATTGGCCGACAGGCGCCAGGGCTTGCGTTCAGCCAGCGCCAGGCCTTCGAAAGCCTGCGGACTGGTCACTTCATGCAATAAATGACGGTCGATATACAAAAGACAGGTACCATCGTCTTCCTGGTGCACCACATGGGCGTCCCAGAGTTTGTCGTAAAGGGTCTGAGCCAAAATGTTCTCCTGATAATGCTGGTATGCGGGTGCATCGACTGCTGCGTGAACCCTGCTATGCTTGCGCTGCTCGTTCTGCTACTGCCCAGAAACAATATGATATGGTGACGATATTGCTTCCCGGGCTGCGCATGACAGAGCGGACAAGCCCACGTGGGCAAGGATCGCGGTCGGCATCGTTATTTCATGCGCCATATGCGTATTATGGCCGAATCAATATTGATAACAAGCCAATATATTATACTGGTATCAATACTACTATAATATGCAATAACGATGGCGGAAGGCTCCTGATTGTCGCTTCCCGGTCAAACCCGCGAGCGAAACAGAAAATTGCCGCTATTGTGAGTAGAATAGAACATCTACTCGGAGACACAAATGACGACACAGACCCCAGATCTTTCCCATTTATGGATGCCCTTTACCGCCAACCGAAGCTTTAAGGCAGCGCCTCGTCTGCTTGCCTCTGCCAAAGGCGTGTACTACAAGAGTACCGACGGCCGCCAGATTCTGGATGGATGTGCCGGTTTATGGTGTGTCAACGCGGGGCATTGCCGTGACGAAATTGTCCAGGCTATTGCCGCCCAGGCAGCTACGCTGGACTATGCACCCAGTTTCCAGATGGGCCACCCGCTGGCATTTGAAACCGCTACCGCGGTGGCTGCGCTAATGCCCAAAGGGATGCAGCGCATTTTCTTTACCAATTCCGGCTCCGAATCGGTCGATACCGCCCTGAAAATTGCCCTGGCTTACCATCGGGCCAATGGCCAGTCACAGCGCACCCGCCTGATCGGACGCGAGCGCGGCTATCATGGCGTGGGTTTCGGCGGTATTTCCGTGGGTGGCATCAGCCCGAATCGCAAGGCCTTCTCCAACTCGCTGATCCCGAACGTCGACCATCTTCCCCATACCCACAATCTGGAGCAAAATGCCTTCAGCAAAGGGCAGCCTGCCTGGGGCGCACATCTGGCCGACGAACTGGAGCGGATCGTAGCGCTGCATGACGCATCTACAATTGCCGCCGTCATTGTCGAACCCATGGCCGGATCAACGGGTGTGCTGATTCCGCCCAAAGGCTACCTGGAGCGTTTGCGCGAGATCACCAGCAAGCACGGCATCCTGCTGATTTTCGACGAAGTCATTACCGGATTTGGCCGCCTGGGCGCCAATACGGCAAGCGATTACTTCAGCGTCACGCCCGACATTATCACCATGGCCAAGGGCATCAGTAATGCAGCCGTGCCGGCCGGTGCGGTTGCTGTCACAAATTCTCTGTACGATACCGTGGTCAACGCCAGCGAAAACGGCATTGAGCTATTCCATGGCTACACCTATTCAGGCCACCCGATGGCAATGGCCGCCATTGGCGCGACCCTTGCGCTTTATCAGTCCGAAGGCATCTTCGACAATGCCAGAAAGCTCTCGCCCGCTTTCGAAGCGGCTGCCCATGCCCTGAACGGCTTGCCAAATGTTATCGATGTGCGCAACCTGGGCATCGTGGCCGGCGTGGAACTGGCGCCGCGGGAGAACGCGCCCGGTGCACGGGCCGCCGAGGTATTCCAGCGCTGCTACGATGCGGGCGTACTGGTGCGCTATACCGGCGACACTATTGCCCTGTCACCACCACTGATTGTTAATGAAGAACAAATCAATACGCTGTTTGATGTTCTTGGCCAGGCCATCGGTCAAACTGCTTAAGTGACCACCGATACTGGCCACTGACACCCTCAGGTATCCGCAAGACACCTGAGGGATTCTGCGAATGTGCCACGACTGTAATATTGGGTACACTGCTCAACCGGAATTTTTATTGTTAACTACTGAATCATGATTACATTAAATGCGACACACCAGGCAGACCTCACCAGCTGGGTGGACAGTGCCAACACAACCGGCAACGGTTTCCCCATTCAGAACCTGCCTTTTGCCTCGTTTCGCCGCCGCGGATCCGGCGAAGCATTTCGTCCCGGCGTAGGCATCGGCAACCAAATTGTCGACCTGTCCCGTCTGTATGACCTCAATCTGTTTACGGACAAGGCGCAACAGGCACTGGAGGCATGCCAGGCCATCCAGCTCAATGGCCTGATGGCGCTTGGCCAGCCCTACTGGTCTGCGCTGCGCCTGGCGTTATCAGAGGCCCTGCGCACCGGCTCGCCGCATGAAGAGGCCATCCGTCCATTACTGGTGGCGCAGGAAGATGCTGAATTTATCACGCCTGCGCGCATCGGCGACTACACTGATTTTTATATCTCCGTGCATCATGCCACGTCTATCGGCAAACAGTTCCGCCCGGACAACCCGCTACTGCCAAACTATAAATGGGTGCCCATCGGCTACCATGGCCGGGCCTCCAGCATCGGCGTATCCGGTCAGGCATTCCCGCGCCCGGTAGGCCAGACCAAGCCGCAAAATGAAGGCGATGCGCCGGATTTCGGCCCATGTAAACGGCTTGACTACGAACTGGAACTGGGAATATTCGTTGGTGATAGCAATGAACAGGGTCAGCGCATTGAGATCGAACAGGCAGAAAAACATATCTTTGGCTTTTGTATCCTGAACGACTGGTCGGCCCGCGATCTGCAAGCGTGGGAATACGTACCGCTGGGCCCGTTTCTTTCCAAGAACTTTGCGTCTACCATTTCACCGTGGATAATCACCCAGGAAGCACTCGAGCCTTTCCGTACCGCATTTGCCCATCCGGCCACAGATCCACAGCCGCTGCCCTATCTGCACTCGCAAGCCAACGCTGATGGCGGCGCCTACGATATTGATCTGGAAGTGCAAATCACCACGCAGCAGTCACGCGATAGCGGTCAGCAACCTTTTACCCTGGCCACCAGTAATTTCAAGGATGCCTACTGGACCGCCGCACAACTGATCACCCATCACACGGTCAACGGCTGCAATCTGCAACCTGGCGATATGCTGGGCACCGGTACCCTATCCGGCCCCAATGCCGATCAGGCAGGCTCTTTGCTTGAACTTGCCGCTGCAGGGAAAAAACCCATTTCCCTGCCGTGGGGTGAAAGCCGCAGCTTTCTGGAAGATGGCGATGAAATTATCATGAAGGCCGTCTGCAAAAAAGACGGCTACCCCGATATCTCATTTGGATCGGTGTCAGGCACAGTACTCAAAGCCAATTTCAAAGCTGAGTAAGGAAGCGGACTGAACGAAGCGGATAGTGCAGAGATACCTGTACTGTCCGCTTCAACATTAGTGGCATCATCGATCCAGTCGTTGTCTGCAACGTAGCGTTGATTGAGCGCGGATAAATTTTGTCATCGTCTTGCACCGTTATATCCGTGGTGTTAAATTTTATCCACCCAACTCTGTCTGAGTAAACAAAAGACAAAATACGGTAGCCCCGTCATAATACAAGGCGGGAACACATACATTAACCTTTCCTGCTCGGCCATTATTAATGACTTCTGTAACCTTAAATCCACAAGGGAGCATTGCCACCGCTAATACCGATACCCCGGCGCAAGAATGCTGACGGTTTCAACATAGTTGACCAAGTTATCAAAATTCACCCAGAGTAAGTACTGCGGTAGATACCATTTGATTACGCCCCATAAGGCAGTGGTATCCTCGTATAGATCAGCAACAGCGGGCACTTTTTTCAGCACTTGCTCCGGAGTGTCGTTGTATTGAATGTCGTATGGCAATTCTCCTAACCACTCGGCACTGGGTCCGTAACGGTCCCGGTAAAACGTAATGCCGCCAAAAGACGGTGTGCCGTCCTCTGCTGGCTTGTCTTGATCGAAGTACACCTGAAACCCATACTGTAACTGCAAATCCACCGCCGTATCTTCTTTGGACCACCTGACAATGTCCTCATAATTGAGGTCTGCAAATGCCGCAGCGAATTCCCGATCGCGCACGCTTTTTCCAAACAAAGACTGTAATGTACGGATAGAAGGATGATGCAAGTGTTGATGCCTCTTTTCCGTTGGCGGCAGATAGCTGGAGAACAGCACTTCGAACACGCCCGTGGTTTGTGGCTCATTAATGTCCCCTGGTTGGTAAGAAACGGTCATACGGTAATCATCAAACCACCAGCAATCCCGCTTGTGGACACGCAGTCGTGCCTCGAATGAATTCATTTTCTTACGAACCGACACCCGGTCATCGTGCCACTCCAGTCCAAAGGGCAGCGTTCCGGAAAAAGGACGGATCACATTCTCAATACCGCTCGATAACAATATGCCGGTCAATAATAATTTCTTTGATTTGCCATGGCTACGAATCGCGTGGTTATGGATGTAGTTATACTCCTGGAATATAAACGTGATGCCCAATTGGCGCATATGAAAGGTCACATCATAAGGGCTTTTAGCGGGTCGATCCAGTACAGGGCGGCGCCGTACTGCATGCTGAATAAAGAAACCCTCTATGGCTTCGTGGGTCGCTTCCCGGCCAAGTAGCGCAACTAAGTGATCAGCGTTAAGCATTGGGTGTATTCCAGTAAACAATTGAACGAATCCTATCGGGGTTTTCCCATTCAATGGTCATCTGATAATTTGTACCATACCAAATCCATATACCAAACTCGTTCTGCTCGTCCGGACTAGCTATTTTTTCTAATACGGTATCTTGATCGTCGGTCATTTTGATCCCCTTTAGCAGGGGACCTGAATAAGCGGTAAACTCGTCCACACCCCCCCAGAACCCTATATTAGTAAGTATAAAAGGCCCTTCCCCAGGATCATGATATGGCATATCGAGTAGCTCACCTTCATCTTCGAAGTCTAGTTGAAGTCCTTTTTCATAGGAGTCCCAGCTATATTGCTGTAAGTCTCGATCTATGCAACGAACATCGGCCCATTCGATACCAAGCTCTTTAAATAACTCAAGAACCATTTCACTATCATGGGGTTTACCGATTAACTCTGGCAATGTTGTCGGATCTAATACTGATTTCATTTTGAATGTTGGACTCGCCCCTGTAATACAGGGCCGGGAGTATTAGTTATTTAATCGTTGTTGTCGTTCCCTAAAACGTCGGGGCGACAGGTATTTCAGTGCACTGTGCGGGTGGCTTTCGTTGTATTGCTCGAACCACTGCTTCAAGACACTCATCACGGTCTGCGAATCTGGTCGATTATTCAGAAGGGCATAATCGCGTTTGAAGGTCTTTACAAAGCTTTCGGCCATCCCATTGCTCTGCGGACTGACGATAGGCGTTGTCACCGGTTTTAAGCCTAACAATCGGGCGAAGTGCCTTGTGCTGGCCGAAGTATAGCAAGAACCGTTATCCGTGAGCCATTCGATGGGTTGGGTAACCGTCTGCCCAGGCCCGAATCGATACTCGACAGCCTGCATCATCAGATCGGCCACCAGCGTCGAATCAACGCCTTTGGTTGTGGCCAACCAGCTCATAATTTCCCGATCACAGCAATCCAGGGCAAAGGCAACCCGCACTCGTTCACCATTGTCACACGCCAGCTCGAACCCGTCCGAACACCAACGGGTATTGCTGGTATCCACGGCCACCTTTCCATCATGGCGGCGGTGGCTGACCGGTCTGCTGCCGTGGCGATAAAACAGCAGGTGACGGTCCCGCATTATTCGATAAACGCGTTTGTGATTGACGTGGTGTCTGCGTCCCTGGACACCCTGGTGGCGTAAGACAGCCCAGATCCTTCGGTAACCATAACTGGCTCGCTCACGCACGATCTCTACCAGATCATCAATCAGTTGTGCATCATCGGCAGCAAGTGGTGCTTTACGGGCATCGACCCAATCAGCAGGACGACGCACACGAGTGGTCACATGACTGCGCGACACACCAAGAACAGAGCAGACCTCTCTCACTGCTCGTCCCCGGGTAACAAGGGCGATCGCGCAATCCACTTTCGGCTTTTGCCGTAATCGACTGCTTCCTTAAGGATTTCATTTTCCAGCGTTTTACGTCCCAGAGCCGCCTCCAGCTGTTTGATCCGCTTCATGGCCTCCTGCATCTGCGAGGCCGGCACAACTGGCTCATTGGCGCCCACGGCCACCAATGAACTCTCGGCGTATGCCTTACGCCACTGAAATAGTTGGCTGGCAAACGCATCGGCTTGTCGGGCAACGAGGGAGACGGACTGACCTGGCTCAAAGGTTCGTTGCACCAGGGCCAGCTTCTCGGCAGCACTCCAGCGCCTGCGACGCTGGACCTCGGTGATCACCTCAATTCGGTCGTTATTATCTGGTGAGTTCATAGTCGTATACATAGGCGTATTCCTAGGTGTTAGTTTAAGGAATACTTCCGGACCTGTAAATCAAGGGGCTAGTTCAGACCCACGTTAAAGGCTCTTTTGCATAGGTTTCATATTCTTCAAAACATTTAATTATCTGCTCTCTTACTTCAGATGTATATCCACCCTGGAAGTAATAGGACGCACGTACACAGAGCGCAGCACCGATATAACGGTGGTTACCTTCCGGATCATGTAATTCACTGGCAAGTAGTAGTTCTTTGCCATTGCTGATCAGATAATCAAGCCATTGCTTATTATTAACTTGCATCGTCATTTACCATTTTCTTTATCAAGGTTTAAACGGAAAACGCAAACCGCCCGGTAGCGGCAAAGGGTAATTAAACACCTTTGACGTTGTTCTTCATTCACAGGAAAAGGAAAGTAATGAGTAGAATGACAAATACAATGAGAAAGACAACATTTCCGTTAGTGATTAAGGAGGCGACTCGTAATCCTAATATTGCAAAGTGCGTGTAAGAAACTATTGTTAATCAATTAAATTAACTGCACATGCTTTGATTTATTTAGTCACCAATAGTGACGCTGCCAGATCCTTCGATAACTGTGCCGCCGCAAGATATTGCATCACCCATTCGAGCAGCAGGCTTGCCATTAATGAGAACAGAACCCGAGCCACCCGCGAGTCTACGACTATGCTCCGACTCATCAGGGCAGGCGTGCGACTCAAAGGCGTCACCCTGACGCATTGCAGGAATGCCATCAATGGTGACATTTGGAGAAGCTTCTATACCACGTGTTGGTGGGGCTCCGTCATGACCAGATGCCATATCTCCGATACGAGCTGCATGCATAGTCATCCTCTAGCGCTTGTATCAAAGTGCCCCGTCGGCAAGCAAACGTTTGCAAAACAATCGATGTCAAGGGCATTTAGAAAGGGAGGAAGAAAACAGGCCAATTGTTTAATCTGCTCAGGTGGATAAGCAACCAGAACGGTGCTGGCGTTAACGATGCACGCAGCACAGACAACATAACTATCGTTTCTTGCAGAAAACTGGATAAGCATTGCTGTATTAGTATGCAAAATTCCCCATAAATCTGGCATACTGCGGCCACCCGCACTAAGTAGAGCACCATCAAGCGCAGCTGAGTAGTTCCTTGGAGTGCCTAACTGATTCTCACTATTCATTGCACAAACTTCGATGGATTGAATCCCGTTTCAGTAAAATCGCAACCTGCTGGTGGGAGTTCAGCGATATAAGGCTGAATACCCTTAAGCACCTGATAGGGCTGGTCATAAGCCGGAGCCTGGTGTTCTACATGACAGCGACGTGCAGCGCTAGCACCTAGCTCTTGATATAAATTAAAACTCTTTTCTACGCTCCATACGCCAGTTGCAAAACTTGCCCCGGCAGCAACAAAACCCGTCCCCATGTTAACTACTAGAGATGGGCCAAAGAGCTTGGCACGAGTCCGAAATGACACTGCATCAATGGTATAACCGGCAGCTGCTGCAATAAGTTCCACTTGAGCACCTAGAATGGTACCGTTCGTCCCAGCCAGATCATCAAATGAAAATGGCATGTGAGCGTTGAGGAATGTTGGTTGACGTTCATTCATGCGCCAGTATAGTTGTATGCCTTCGCCGATCTGACTGTGCTCATTCTCCATTTCAGCAGCGTCTCTCATTTTCTTCGAATTACTCGCCGCCTCATGCAATTGTTCAACTCGCGTTGCCGTTGTGGTACTGGCGCCCAACAATTTTTGTGCGAGTTTCCCTAGCGGTAAACTTGTCGAGGCACCGCAGTCTAAAAGATTCACAATACCGATATGAAGGCTGTCAAGCCCGAAAAAAATAAAACTATGATAGCCACAAACAACAGCCAACGAACCATCATAGGCCACCGACCATCTCTGTGATTTAGTAGACGGCTTGCCAAGCCAGCTTGAGGGATTATTGAGGTCTTGGCCAAAAGGAAATGTTTCTCCAGCCATTATCGCTCCTGTGCTGGGTCTAAAAGACACGTATCCTGCCCTCGGAATCTAACAGCAATGAAACTACAATTGCCCATATGCTTAAGCAAGCAGATTTTGTCTGATTCAAACATTTCTTCTATGGTGCATCTCTCTTCTTTGCATGTGTGAGTAAATACTTCACCAGAGGGTACATGCACACTTGCAATAACTGTTTTTAAGCCGTTTGGACGCATCGACAGGTAGTTTGAAAGAGCTTGCTTCTGCTGGCTAACACTGCCATCGTATGGTTGAGAAGCGATAGTCATGTCACCAATTTCTATCATTTTTGACTGATACTTGCCAAATGCTGACGTTGAACAGGTCAATTCTCGTCCTCCGGTAACATCGAACGAAACCTCACCCATTGGCAGAGTAAATCTTAAACGTATTAGCGCATAAAGCGCCGGCAACAATATAATCGCCAGTAACAGGATAACGATTTTCTTGAACATATTTCTTGTGGCTCTTTTAATCAATTCAGTTTAATTTTCGGTGCGCTTGCAATAATTTCCTTTCCACCCACCATCTCTAAGCCATTTTCGAATTCGAGATAAAGCGTATTCCCACGAATCCTAACAAACCCATCTGACGTCATCCGCATTTCTGATTTGCCCACTTGTATATTGAATTCACCGCCAGAAATAATCGTGACTATATCTCCAGCATCTATGCTTGCTGTTGACCCAGCAACCGTCTGAATCGATTGTCCAGCATGTTCGATAATTGAATTCCCGACCGATACTGTCTTGGTAATACCAACAAACTGAGTCTTGACACCCGCAGTGGCCTCATTGATTGCTTGATCGGCAAATAATGAATAAACACCACGCCCAAGCTGATTGATGCCGGGAATTGATAATTTTTTAGCAATGTCCGCAATTCCTTCCATCAAATTGCGGAAAGTGCTAGTTAGCACTCGTCCGACACCGCTTGGACCAACATACACTGCCATGTTCCCATGCACAGATTCACTGTGGTTGCCATCAACTTCGATGGCTTTATGATTCCCTACAGATTGGATCCAGTTGTTGTCGATTCGCTCTGTATGGTTGTTTTTGGTCTTCTCATTACGATCTTTCTGTGCATGAATATAAATTTCCTCATTTTCTGCCTTATCTTCAAATCTGAAAATATTGGCTGTTCGGTAATGTCCATCCGGCGTAGAGCGCGAATAGAAGCCCATTTGCGTAGCATTCTCCGGCAGCTTCCACGGCGGCATATTCGCGGCGTTATACACCCGCCCGGTAATAATCGGATGGTCCGGATCGCCATTGATAAAATCGACAATCACTTCAT
>JAFAEO010000084.1 GCA_023423975.1 Pseudomonadota bacterium | reverse complement strand
CCGATGATGTCTGTGTGGTGCACAAACAGATCTTTACCACCTGAGGCGGGCTTGATGAAACCAAAGCCTTTCTCGTTATTAAACCACTTTACAATTCCTGATTCTGTCGACATGTCGATTTCCTGATGTATAAATAAACTGAGATAAAATCCTATCTCTGGGACAAGACTTCAAGGAGACGACACATGCAAACAGTACCGCTGTAACCAGAAGCCTATTTCGTATAACCGAAGCACGGCTTCCTTTAACTTGAATATCTTATGTGTGACACTATGTCGGTAAAAAGAACCTGTGTCAATGAATATTTATGCGCTGGCGTCAATACAACTGTCATTAAACTTTAATTTATACAAAAAAAAGCCCGGGAAACACCCGGGCTTTTACACAGCAACGTAGCAGCTTTAGCCCGCAATATCACTGTTTTCGCGGCTGAACAAAAAAACGCCGTCTTTTACATCGACCAATACCGTGTCTCCAGGGCCGAACTCTCCCTCGAGAATTTTTCTTGCCATGCCATTTTCCACGTGTTGCTGAATTGCACGTTTCAACGGCCTTGCCCCAAATACCGGATCAAAGCCACTTTTGGCCAGCAAAGCCAGTGCAGCATCTGAAATATGCAAATGCATATCCTGCCCCGCCAACCGGGCTGCCAGACGATCCAGCTGAATCCGGGCAATGGAGGAGATCTGCGCGCTGTCCAGCGAATGAAATACCACCACTTCGTCAATGCGGTTCAGAAACTCAGGCCGGAATGCCTGCTTCACGTCTTCCCAGACCACTTGCTTGATCGCTTCATAGGACTCGCCAGCCATATTCTGAATGTGATGCGAACCCAAATTCGAGGTCATCACAATCACGGTATTGCGAAAGTCTACCGTGCGCCCCTGCCCGTCTGTCAGACGGCCATCATCGAGCACCTGCAACAGAATATTGAACACATCCGGATGAGCCTTTTCCACCTCATCGAGCAGAATGACGCTATAAGGCTTGCGCCGCACCGCTTCGGTCAGGTACCCGCCCTCTTCATAGCCCACATAGCCGGGAGGCGCCCCAATCAGGCGTGCCACGGAATGCTTCTCCATGAATTCGCTCATATCGATGCGTACCAGATGGTCTTCCGAATCGAACAGAAAGCCGGCCAGGGCCTTGGTCAGCTCGGTTTTACCGACGCCGGTCGGGCCCAAAAACAGAAAGGATCCATAAGGCCGTGACGGGTCGGACAGACCAGCGCGCGAGCGCCGGATCGCATCGGACACCAGCGTTACCGCTTCATCCTGACCTACCACACGTTTATGCAGGAAATCTTCCATGCCAAGCAGTTTTTCACGCTCGCCCTGCATCATTTTTGACACCGGGATGCCGGTAGCACGAGAAACCACTTCTGCAATTTCTTCAGCACCGACTTCAGTACGCAGCAGGCGGGGCTTGGCCTTACTGGACTCTTCCGACTCGGCAACTTTCAGGCGCCCTTCCAGTTCAGGCAGGCGGCTATATTGCAACTCGGCCAACTGCTCGTACTGGCCCTTGCGCTGAAATTCCGCCATCTGCGCCCTGACCTTCTCAATCTCTTCCTTGATTGACTGCGCCCCCTGTACCGCCGCTTTCTCGGTTTTCCAGATCTCTTCGTAGTCGTTGTACTCGCGTTGCAGCTTTTCCAGCTCATCCTCAATCGCTTTCAGGCGACGGGCAGATGCATCATCGGTCTCTTTACGCACCGCCTCGCGTTCAATTTTCAGCTGGATAATCCGACGATCCAGGCGGTCCATGACTTCGGGTTTCGAATCGATTTCCATGCGGATACGCGCCGCAGCCTCGTCGATCAGGTCAATCGCCTTGTCCGGCAAAAAGCGGTCTGTGATATAGCGATTGGACAGCTCGGCGGCCGCGACAATGGCCGGGTCGGTAATATCGACACCGTGGTGCAACTCATAGCGCTCCTGAAGGCCACGCAATATGGCAATGGTGCTTTCAACATCGGGTTCGTTGATCAACACTTTCTGGAAGCGTCGTTCCAGTGCGGCGTCCTTCTCAATGTACTTACGGTATTCGTCAAGTGTAGTGGCGCCAATGCAATGCAGTTCGCCGCGTGACAGCGCTGGCTTGAGCATATTGCCGGCGTCCATCGCCCCTTCGGCCTTACCTGCGCCAACCATCGTATGAATTTCGTCGATAAAGACAATATTGCTGCCATCATCCTGAGCCAGTTCCTTGAGCACTGCCTTGAGACGTTCCTCGAACTCACCGCGATATTTGGCCCCGGCCAGCAACGCAGCCAGGTCCAGCGACAGCACGCGTTTGCCGCGCAAGGTTTCGGGCACTTCATCATTGATAATGCGCTGCGCCAGGCCCTCTACGATGGCGGTTTTACCGACACCAGGCTCACCAATGAGCACCGGATTGTTTTTGGTGCGGCGCTGCAGAATCTGGATGGCCCGGCGAATTTCGTCGTCACGCCCGATGACCGGATCCAGCTTGCCCATGCGGGCTCGCTCAGTCAGGTCCGTCGTGTATTTTTTCAGTGCCTGACGGTTACTTTCACCTTCCTGGTCTGCAACGGCTGCACCGCCACGAACGGCCTCAATAGCCGCTTCCAGCGCTTTTTTTTGCAAGCCCGAGTCGCGCAGGATGCGGCCAGCCTCGCCCTTGTCTTCGGCCAATGCCAGCAAAAATAATTCACTTGCAATAAAAGCATCGCCCCGTCGGGCCGCTTCCTTGTCGGTTGCGGTCAACAGTGCATTCAATTCTCGACTGATCTGCACGTTCCCTTCGGCTCCCTGCACCTGAGGCAGCGATTTGATGGCGCTGTCCAGGGCCGGACCGACGCGATTGACCGCGACGCCGGCACGCGCCAGCAGACTGCCGGCGCCACTGTCTGTGTCGCCCAGCAAGGCGGACAGAACGTGAACCGGTTCGATGTACTGATTGTCGTTACGGCCGGCAAGACTTTGGGCGTCAGCGAGCGCCTGTTGAAATTTTGTGGTTAATTTGTCAAATCTCATGATTCTTCCCATGTCATTCATTACGGCCACGCACATATGGCCAGGTTGCTTAATACATAATGGCAACTACCCACATTTCAAGATGTAATACAACACAGTTTTTGACGGAAGACAAAGCTGCCGCTCAAAGAACGGTACCACAGCCGGTACAATGAAATTTTAACTATCCCGATTGACCAGTCAATGAATTCAGGCTTTCCCGACACCGCCGCCGAGTGCAATCCTCTCGCCGCCAGTCACCTGCTGCCCCAACGTGTCGTGCTGGATACCTGTGTGCTGATGTCCACCATTCTTAAGAACCTGCTGCTGCGTCTGGCTCAATCGGGCATGTTCGAACCCGTCTGGGCCGACTATATCGGCCAGGAATGGCGCCGCAACGCCAGCCGCGTCTGGGCGGTATCCGATGAAGATATCACAGCTCAATGGCAGGACATGCAAACGGCCTTTCCTCAGGCTGATATGGGGATTGTCAGTGAATTCGAAACCGGGCTGTCCAAAAGCGACCGCAAAGATTGGCACGTCATTGCTGCAGGCCGCGCCGCACTTGCGCGGCATCACGGCCAGTCTGTCTGTATTCTGACCCGAAACCTGCGTGACTTCAACCGCAGCGAACTGCGCCTGCTGGGCCTGTCGCTGTTCGACCCCGACCCGTTTCTGGTCAAATGCTACGAATTGAACCCCGATTTGCTAATGCAACTGCTGGCTCTGATTCCAGACGATGCGGTCAAGATCGGCCGTCCCCGCGAGGCCCTGGAGACTGTCCTGAAGCGCGAACGCCTGTTTCGCCTGAACAGTCTTATTGCCCTGGACGTCAGTGCAGTTGCCTGATCACAACCCGAAATCATTGTTTCATGAAGGACGCTTTCCATGTGCATTATCTATTTGTCCATTGCCAAAGATCCCGACTGGCCACTGTATATCGCCGCCAATCGTGACGAATTTCACGCCAGGCCGGCGCAGCCCGCTGCGCCGTGGGATGCCAACCCTGATATTTTCTCCGGACTGGATCTGAGCGGCGGCGGCACATGGTTGGCAATCAACAGAAACGGTCGTTTTGCCATGCTGACCAATTTTCGTGATCCTTCGGGCTTTATCCCGCAGGCCCCCACACGCGGCCTGCTGGTGAGCAATTTTGTAGATGGAGATATGAGCGCCGCCGACTACGCTGCTCAGGTCTGGAAAACCGGCAACGACTACAATGGCTTCAATCTGATCGTGGGTGATGTCAACGAGGTTTACTACACCGGTAACCGGCAGGCTTCGCCGCCGCAAAAACTGGCGCATGGCAGCTACATTCTGTCCAATCATCTGCTGGATACGCCCTGGCCCAAGGCCGAACGCCTGCGTCGCGGCCTGGATGCACTCACACCCGACTGCTGTCCAGATGCCCTGCAACAGGTATTTACGCTGCTTAAAGACACGACCCCTGCGCCCGACGACGCCCTGCCCGCCACCGGCATTCCGTTGGAACGCGAGCGGCTATTGAGCAGCCCATTTATCGTCAGCGAGACCTATGGCACTCGCTGCTCGTCCATTATTGCGGTCAATCGCAATGGCGAGGCCACTTTCAGCGAACAGACCTACGCGCCGGATGCCAGTGAAACAGGACGCCGTGACTGGACCTTCTCAATGCACAGCCCTTACCGCTACTGATCTCGCAGTGTGTCGCCATTCGCAGGTACAATGAGCGGATTGTTCATTTACCCAGACTCAAGACGCACAAGCCATGGATCGCTTCACCCAACTGGAAAGTTTTGTCGCAGTTGCCACGCTTGGCACCCTGTCGGCTGCCGCCAAGCAGCATGGCATTGCCCCAGCCATGATGGGGCGACGCATTGATGCGCTGGAAGAGCGCCTTGGGGTCAAACTGCTGATTCGTTCTACCCGCAAGCTCACCCTTACCCCAGAAGGCCACGCCTTCGTCGAAGAAGCTCAGCGCATTCTCAAGGACCTGGCAGAAACCGAGAGCCAGATTACACAGGGCAAGGTAAAAATTGCCGGCCCATTGCGACTGACAGCGCCTGCCGGCTTCGGGAGACAGCACGTGGCGCCGCACATTCCGGATTTTTGCCGGCTTCATCCCGACATCCGCGTGACACTGGATCTGACCGACAGAATCATCGACATGTTCGAAGAACAATATGATTGCGCCATCCGCATCGGCGATCTGCCAGACTCCCAACTGATTGCGTTAAAGCTGGCCGACAACCGCCGAGTTGTAGTGGCCGCGCCTGCCTATCTGAAACGGTACGGCACACCCAAAACACCGGCGGATCTGGTCAAACATGAATGTCTCTCTTTCGGCCCGCAAGGCAGCCAGAGCAAAGGGTGGCTGTTCCGCGAAAAAGGCGGCACGCGCGCCTTCAAACCTGCAGGCCGCCTGGCATGCTCCGATGGCAGTGTCCTGCACGAATGGGCATTGCATGGCTTTGGCCTGTCGTGGCGCTCCTTGTGGGAAGTGCAAGCCGACCTGAATGCCGGTCGCCTGGTCACGGTCCTGGACGATTATGCAACCTCACCCAACGGGATCTACGCCGTATTGCCAAATCGCAAGCACCTGCCGCAACGTACCCGTAGCTTTATTGATATGCTCAAGCAGCACTACGCTTCAGACGGTTACTGGGATGCGGTACACACGCCACCCGTAGCTGCACTTTGAACAAACAGGCGCTAACACAGCGCCCGTTTGTTATTTGCCGTCAGCCAAAACGTCCTGCGGCAAATCGGTCGCATGATATTTTTTGAAGATGGTATTTAACTGGCCATTTTTCAAATTCTGACGTATCAATTCATTGATTTTTTCCTTCAACTCAGGGTTGTTGCGAGCGATGCCGATACCCATTTTTGAGGTCGACATCACAACCTTGATATCCAGGGCCTTGGCCGGATCCTTTTTATTGAGCGCAGCAATAATGGAAGGCGCGGTTGAAAAAATATTCGCCTGTCCGCTGGTTATCGCGGTAATGGCTGTTGCGTCGTTTTCAAAACGAACAATGTTGGTTCCCGGTGGTGCCAGCTTGGTGACGTTCTGATCATTGGTGGTGCCCCTGGCCGTAACCACGGTTTTTCCTGCCAGATCCTTCATCTCCTTGATAGGGGCATCCTTGGGCGCACCTATCACAGATTGAATCACCGCATAGGGGATTGAAAAATCAATTACCTTTGCCCGCTCCGGCGTGATCGACAAACTTGAAATCACAATGTCGGCCTTGTTGGTAAGCAGGAATGGAATGCGATTGGCCTGCGTAGTCGGAACAATTTGCAGCGTCACGCCCAGGTCCTTTGCCAGCAGATTGGCTGTTTCAACGTCCGAACCCACTTCCTTCATGGTTTCGCTTTTCATGCCATAAGGGGGCGCGCTCAGATCGATGGCAACCCGCAGCACTTTTTGCTGCATGATCTGTTCCAGGGTATTGGCACAGGTGGGGGCCGCTGTGCCCAGCAGCGCCGTGGCCAGGGTAATTGCCGCAAGCGCGGGTTTGAGCGAATAAGTCATGATTGTCTCCTGTGTGGAATATTGTTTTCTAACGAATCAACAAAAATAAAGGATGCGTTTTAATAAAAAGTACGTTTAATAAAAGATACGTTCAGCTTCATTTGCCGCACTCCGGATTACAGGCCGTTATCCAGGAAATGCTTCAATTCAGGGGTCTGCGGATTGCGCAGCATATCCGGCCCACCCTGTTCATGGATTTTGCCCTGATACATATAAACAATGCGATGTGCTACCTTCATGGCAAATGCCATTTCGTGCGTCACCAGCACCATCGTCATACCTTCACGTGCCAGCTTTTCAATGACGCGCAGTACCTCGCCGGTTAGCTGAGGATCCAGCGCAGAAGTCACCTCATCAAACAGCATGAGTTTGGGACCCATCGCCAATGAACGGGCAATCGCAACGCGTTGCTGCTGTCCGCCCGAGAGCTGTTCCGGATACATCAGGCTTTTCTCCGAAAGCCCAACCTGCGCAAGTACCGTTTGGGCGATTTCCCTGGCCTGGCTCTTGCCCATCTTCTTGACCGAGGTCAGCGCAAGTGTGATATTGCGCTCGACGGTCAAATGCGGGAACAGGTTATAGCTCTGAAAAACAATGCCGACATCCTGGCGCAGCATCTTCAGGTCAGACTTCGGGATATCCGCGCCAAAGGTATGTCCGCATACCGTCACCGACCCCTTATCGATCTGCTCCAGATGATCCATGCAGCGCAGCGCCGTACTCTTGCCCGATCCGCTCTGGCCGATAATGGCAATAATTTCGCCGGGCTTGACGCTCAGATCGATACCCTTAAGCACATGGTTGTCACCGAACCATTTATGTACATTGTCCAACCGCACAATATCGCCTGTGATCGCCTCACCGTCGGGCGCCAAGCCTTGTGTACCAGCGTGCGCGTTGTCTGGCGGGACAGGTGCGCCGACAGGCAGCTCGGCTACCGGTTGCTGCGAAGGCACTGAATTCATATTGGCTCCTTTATGTAATTTTGCATTTCAGCCGCGGGATACATTCAGCTTGCGCTCAAGCTTCAGACTGAGTCGCGACAGTGGATAACAAATAATGAAATACAAGACCGCGGCAAGCCCAAAATAAAGAAATGGCTGGAAGGTCGCGTTATTGAGTATTTTCGCGTTATAGGACAGCTCGGCAAAGCCGATCACCAAAGAGGCGATCGAGGTATTCTTGACGATCTGCACCATAAACCCCACGGTGGGTGGCACGGCAATGCGCAAAGCTTGCGGCAAAATAACCTGGAACATACGCTGGACGCGATTCAAGCCCAGGCATTCGGCTGCTTCCCACTGGTTTTTCGGCACAGATTCAATACAACCGCGCCAGATCTCACCCAGAAAGGCCGACGACTGGATCGTCAACGCCAGTACGGCTGCCGTCAGCGCCGGTACCGACGTAAAGCCCAAAATAGTCGGGCCGTAAAAACAGACGCCCATTAACACCAGCAGGGGCGTACCCTGAATGGCCTGAATATAGGTAAAGGCTGCGCCACGGACAAAAGGATTGGCAGACACGCGCATCAGAGCGATCATAAGCCCCACGACGCTGGCAAACAAAAACGTAAGGGCAGACAGTACAAAAGTACCCCAGGCGCCCTGCAATAGAAAAACCAACTGTTCCTGATTCATATTTCGGCGCTCCGGTTCAAAGCAACGTGCCCAGGCGACGCCTGCGTACAAAAAGTAACTTGGCCAGCATCCAGAAAATAGCCCGGACCATCAGGGACATGGCCAAGTAGATCCCCCAGAGAATGATAAATACTTCGAAATTGCGGAAGGTCATCGATTGCACCTGCCCTGACACGCCGAACAAATCTTCTGTACCCACGGCAGACAGCACGCTGGTAACCAGCATGAGCAAAATGAACTGACTGGTCAGTGCCGGATACACACGCTCCAGGGCCGGCACCAGAATAATATGCCAGTAGACCTGCAAGGGCGATAAGCCCAGGCACTCGCCTGCTTCTCGCTGGCTGCGCGGCACCGATTCGATTCCGGCGCGCACGATCTCACAGGTATAGGCTGTAATATTAATGACAAGCGCAAGAATGGCGCCAACCAGAATCGGCATGGTCAGTCCGACGCTGGACATGCCGAAAATCAGGAAGTAGCTTTGGATGATCAGCGGCGTATTGCGAATTACCTCGACATAGGCGCCGACCGTTTTGCTCAGCCACGAAATGGAGGAACTGCGGGCGATCGCGCACATGACGCCAAGAATAAACCCGGCCAGCGTAGACCAGAACGACATGACAACCGTCGTGCGCGCCCCTTCCAGGAAAAACTGCCAGTAGGCAAAGACAGAGTTGAAATCGAACTCATAAGTCATGTCTGACCCGCTTTTGACTGTGATAAAAGTAAGACATCCTACACGCACTAATTGGTAAAACCACTTATAGAAAACCCTATAAAATGCATATTTACGCCATAATTGGTTTGACCACTCGGGGTGAATCACCTATATTGGATTTAATTTGGTTTCAATCGAAAAAATGACTTCCGACGCCCCCTCTTCACCGCGTAAAGTGGCCTCAAGAGCCTATCTGCAAACTGCTGCGCAATTGCGCACGGTGATTGCAAATCTGGATATCGCTGCAGGAGCTCGCCTGCCGTCCGAAAGAGAACTCGCCCAGCAGTTGGGCGTGTCGCGGCCAACGCTACGCGAAGCACTGATCGTCCTGGAACTGCAGGATGAAGTCGAAATCCGCATTGGCTCTGGTATTTACGTAAAAAACAGCGCCGTGCGAACCGAGTCAGCGGGACAGGTCGATCAGGCGGGCGTCAACAAGGCATCTCGTATCGAGCTTCAGCCTGGGGTTCAGGCAACAGCAGACAAAGCTGCCAATGGGCAACAAGCCCTGGCAGAAGGTATGCCGGGCGACAATTTGGATGGTGCACCTCTTGCCCACGCCGCCCTGAATCTGCACAGCATTGCGGAAGACAGCCCGAAAGAAGTCAATCAGATGCGCTATTTCCTGGAGTCTGCCGTGGCTGCCGAAGCGGCCCGCTTCATGTCGCCCGGCCTGCGCAAAAAACTCAGGCAAAGCCTGACGGACATGCAAGCGGCCATGGCGCAAAACGATATATCCACCAATGCCCGCATGGCCGATGCAGACAGACTTTTTCATCTGACACTGGCACAAAGCACAGACAATCAACTAGTCATGCAGACCATTACCGGCCTGTTCGATCAGCGTTATCGACCGATTGCCCGCACTATGCACCGGCATTTTGACGATCAGCAGGCCTGGCGGGCGGCCATGCAGGAACATGAGCAGATCTGCCAGGCCATTGAAGATCGCGATCCGTTGCAAGCACAAGCCGCCATGCAACGCCATTTGACCCGCGCCCATCAACGTCTGATGGCCATCATCGGCTAATACACCACCCATCATTTCAAAGTGAGATCCAGAGGAACCCAATGAAGAAGACCATACGACTGCATGCCAATGATAATGTCATTATTGCAACTGAACAGCTGATGCAGGGCAATACCGAGGATGGGATCGCCGTCCTCGGGCTGGTTCCTGCCGGGCACAAGATCGCCACCGTGGATATCGCAAAAGACAGCCCGGTACGTCGCTACAATCAAATCATCGGCAAGGCGACCCGTGACATCCGTGCCGGCCAGCATATTCATACGCACAATATGACCATGATGGACTTCGAACGTGATTACGACTTCGGCTCCCATACAAAGGATGTGCCAGTCAACGACAATAGCGACCAGTTCATGGGTTATGTCAGACCAGACGGCCGGGTTGCTACGCGCAACTTCATCGGCATTCTGACCTCTGTCAACTGTTCGGCGACGGCTGCCAAAGCTATTGCCGATCATTTCCGTCGCGATATCAATCCCGCAGCGCTGGCAGACTTTCCCAACGTGGACGGTGTCGTTGCCCTACCCCATGCCACCGGCTGTGGGCACGCAGCCGAGGGCTTGTTTGTGGAAACGCTCAGGCGCACCCTGGTCGGCTACGCAAAACATCCCAATTTTCATTCTGTGCTGATGGTTGGCCTGGGCTGTGAGTCCAATCAGATCTCGGCCATTCTTGCGTCCGGCAACATGAAAGAAAGCGTTAACCTGCAAACCTTCACCATTCAGGATACCGGTGGCACCGCGAAAACCGTCGCTAAAGGCATTGCGGTGGTCAAGTCCATGCTGCCAGCGGCCAACCAAGTCCAGCGTGAGCCGGTCTCTGCGTCGCATCTTACGGTGGGCCTGCAATGCGGCGGTTCAGACGGTTATTCCGGCATTACCGCAAATCCGGCGCTGGGTGCGGCGGTTGATCGCCTGGTACGCGCCGGTGGTACTGCCATTCTTTCGGAAACGCCCGAAATTTATGGTGCAGAGCATCTGCTTACCCAGCGCGCCGTCAGCCGCGAAGTGGGAGAAAAGCTGGTTGCCCGCATCAAGTGGTGGGAAGATTATTGCGAACGCAATTTTGCCGAAATGAATAACAATCCGTCAGCCGGCAACAAGGCTGGTGGGCTGACGACTATTCTGGAAAAATCACTGGGCGCGGTGGCCAAAGCCGGTACTACCAACCTTAATGACGTTTACGAATATGCGCAGCCAGTCACGGCAAAAGGCATGGTGTTCATGGACTCACCAGGTTTTGATCCGGTATCGGCTACCGGCCAGGTCGCTTCGGGGGCCAATTTGATCTGTTTTACAACCGGTCGCGGCTCGGCATACGGCTGTACCCCCTCACCTTCGCTCAAGCTGAGTACTAACAACGCCTTGTGGCAGCGCCAGGAAGAAGATATCGATATCAACTGTGGCACGGTCATCAGCGGTGAAGAAACGGTAGACACCCTGGGGGAAAAAATCTATCGCATGATGCTGGATGCGGCCTCAGGCAAAAAAACCAAGAGCGAACTGCATGGGTATGGACAGAACGAGTTTGCGCCATGGCCGTTGGGTGTGACAATGTAGGTCAAGCCATAAAGATCTCAGTAATATAGATCTCCGCAATAAAGAAATACGGCAGTCTGAAAATGGCGGCAGATTCAGTCCCTGCCGTCATTTTTTTCCTGCATTTGCGGGAAATTGCCGCCGTATGCGCCAGTGCAAGGGCCATTGTTGGCAAATGGTAGCGCAAC
This sequence comes from Pseudomonadota bacterium, assembly GCA_023423975.1. Taxonomy (GTDB): domain Bacteria; phylum Pseudomonadota; class Gammaproteobacteria; order Burkholderiales; family Burkholderiaceae_B; genus Advenella. The sequence goes on along the minus strand of JAFAEO010000084.1, from coordinate 254,295 downwards.
AATCAGGACTTTTCTTCAAAACGGGCCGTCCATGGCGCCTGCAGTCATGCAATCTTAATCGCTGCAGGAAGACCTCATCAAGCCACCCGATTTAATCCAGCCATTCCTGCACCATGACTTCTATCGTGATACACACGGGCGAGCCTCCTTTGATGAATCTGCCGGCAAACACGTCACCCGCGTTATTGGCCACAATGCCATAGAGCTCCACTTCGGTTTTCCCTAAGCGATCACGGCGGACATGTCCGTTCATGCTCAGAATTTCCACCGCGAACCCTTCAACATTGATAGTGCGCGGAACGCCTTCATCAGTCATGATCTCCAGGCTGGATTTGAACAGACTGCCAAGCCCGCCTTTGATGACGCCCTGAGCAATTTCATGCTCGCAGCAAATATCCTCCATGCCGGTAATAAGATCATCATTGCAGAAAAACCGGGCATTAACTACACGGCCCACCCGGCAATGCCTGATACTGGATTCCATACCTCTGTTCCTTTGCCGTTCAAGGCTAAACTTCAACGTTCGTGCGCAGCGGACATCGCAGAGCGATCCCTAATGCCATCACTATTTTCTGCCAATTGCGGATGAAATACATACATACCGGAGGTAGTATCCAGCCTGGCGGCAAATTCGAGCTCGCTTGTCGCCGTCACATAAATGCGTATCCCTGTCTGCCCCACGATGCATTGCTGTGTATCCAGATGACCACCCTGCGTCTGGCCATTGCCGGTCACCAGGCAACCGTGGCAGTGCAACAGGGGCTTGCCGTCCCTGTCCTTTCCGTATATTCCCATGGCCGAGATCAGCGTCGAGTTGCCGGTGTGGTTAGGTGCGCCATATTGCGCAATGCGCTTGCCGGCCGGATCAGGATAACCGGTATAAAAAACGGCAGAACGAAGATGCCCACCCATTACGTCCAGGTGCGCGCTTTGAATGTCATGCCGGACGAAGGCGCTTGACACCCATTCCCAGATCGATACGTCTTCGGGTACATCAAGCACCCAGTTGCTTTGGCCCTGTCCGGCCAGAGACAGCACTCTTGAGCTAAGCCGTTGCATCATCTTGCACCATGCGTCGCAAGTCTTTTTTGACGATTTTCCCATAGCCCGATTTCGGCATGGAATCCCAAAAGTAATATCTGGCCGGATACTTGTATCGTGCCACTTTGCCATTCAAATGACGGTTCAGTGCCGATTCGTCCGTTCTGCAACCATTCTTGCATACCACCACTGCGACGCCGGCCTCACCCCATTTTTCATCCGGCACACCAAACACGGCCACCTCGGAAACGGCGCTATGCGTCAGCAACGCCTCTTCAATTTCTCTCGGATATACATTGGAGCCACCGGAAATATACATATCAGACTGGCGCCCGGTAATGTACAGAAAGCCCTGCGCATCCAGATGACCCAGATCACCAGTGTGAAACCACCCAAAACGAAATGCCTTTTCATTGGCTACAGCGTTGTTGTCATATCCCATGCAAACGGCCGGGCCGCGCACGCAAATTTCACCTGTTATGCCAACATCGCTGCGTCGGCCGTCGTCATCCAGGATAGCTATCTCCATGCCCGTTCTGGCATAACCGCAGGTGCCGATTCTGGCGTCAGCAGCGCTATCATCCGGCTGGTGCATGTGCGCCGGCAGCACCGTGATATTGCCTGTCACTTCGCCCAGCCCGTAATATTGCACCAGCACCTTGCCCAATTTGCGCAATGCGAATTTCTGGTCTTCGCGATACATGGGCGCTCCGGCATAAATCACGTATTTCAATGACGAATGATCAAACTGGTCCACTGCAGGGTCTTCCGTCAGGCGCTTGACAATCGTGGGCACCGTAAACATATTGTCAACGCGATATTGCTGAACCAACTGCCATGCCTCTACGCAATCGAGCCGTGCCGAACAAGGCAATATACTGGCAGCCCCACGGGCTGTATTGGCAATAGCATGAATTCCAGCACCGTGCGACAGCGGCGCAACCACCAGCGAGCGCGAATGCTGGTCAATGCCGGGCAGCAGATCAGCCAGATGATTGGTAACCACAAACGCCATTTGTCCGTGCGAGAGCACGCCTGCTTTGGGAAACCCGGTGGTGCCGGAGGTAAAGAAAAACCACAGCGGATCTTCATAATCCACATCGACCGCATCGAAGCGGCCTTCGCCTCTATGCTGCGCCAGCAACCCATCGTAACTGTACTCGTCCTGTTGCGGCTCGCCTATGGCGATCACGTGTCTGACAGAGTCAGCAGCATGGCAGCAGCTGTTGGCGTGATCTGCGTACCCATCGTCATAAATGACGATCGATGCCCTGCTCGCAGAGGCAAGGTAAGCAATTTCCGACTCTGTAATACGTACGTTGGTGGGAACCCAGATAGCGCCCAGTTTGAAGGTTGCCCAGCAGCTTTCGAACAATTGCACATTATTGGACGAATGGATCAGAATACGGTCGCCTTTGTTTACGCCAAGTTGCCTTAAGGCATGGGCGAGCGAATCGACCCGGGCATTCATTTCACCCCAGCTATAGGTACGATCACCGTGAATAAGACCGGGCAGATCCGCAAAACGCAAGCTAACGTCTGTCAGAAAGTTACCAATGTTTTTTACCGGCTTGAGCATGACATCATTCCAGATTGTTCTGATACCTGCGCCTATTGCGCAGTTACAGGCATATCACGCGCGCATCAGGCGCGCTCAAGAATACTTACATAATTGGCTACTGCAGAACCGCCCATATTAAAGACACCGGCTCGATCGGCTACAGGCAGTTGCATATCGCCAGCCTGCCCGCTCAATTGCATGGCAGCCATAACGTGCATGGATACGCCTGTCGCGCCGATGGGATGCCCTTTGGACTTGAGCCCACCTGACGGATTCACGGGCAAGCGCCCATCACGGGCGCTGATGCCGTCCAAAATGATACGGGCACCCTCGCCCGGGCGAGCCAGCCCCATGGCCTCATACTCAATCAGCTCGGCAATAGTAAAACAGTCATGGGTTTCCACAAATGACAGTTCATTCAGGCTCAGACTGCTGTCGGCCAGCGCCTGTTGCCAGGCGCGCGTGGCGCCTTCGAAAGCAATGGGATCACGGCGGCTCATGGGCAGATAATCATTAACCTGCGACGTTGCAAGAAAGCGGACGTGATTATTGCCATTACGAACATCGTCATCCCGACAGATAATGATGGCTGCCGCGCCATCCGATACCAGCGAGCAATCAGTGCGCTTGAGCGGGCCAGCCACGAAGGGATTTTTTTCAGACTCGGTGCGGCAAAATTCGAAACCGAAATCTTTTTGCATATGCGCGTACGAATTGGACAGACCATTATGGTGGTTCTTGGCAGCAATCATCGCCAGTGCGTCAGACTGATCTCCATAGCGATCAAAATAGGTTTTGGCAATGACGTTGCCAAACAGCCCGGCAAAGCCACCGGCGACCGCCGCCTCTTCCCGGGCATAGGAACACTTGAGAAGAACGTCACCGATTTGCGGTGTCGATAGCTCCGACATTTTCTCAAAGCCAAGCACCAGCGCATAGCGGCTGCGTCCACTGGCAACGGCGTTGAGCGCGGAATGCAGCGCCGCCGATCCAGTGGCGCAGGCATTTTCCAACCGTACTGCCGGAATGAATCGCAGTGCCGGGATCGCGTTGAACAGCAGCGAGGACGGAAAATCCTGATATAGAAATCCACCGTTGTAGTGGCCTACGTGCAGCGAATCTATATCACTATGCTCCAGACCAGCATGGGCAATAGCCTGCAGTGCCACATCGCCGATCATCTGTTCAGGATCGACGCCATCCATTTTCCCGAATTTCGAATGGGCCCAGCCCGTCATTGACACATGCATTGCAATCGACTCCCTTAAGTTGAAACCATGAAAATGGACATAAGCAGTCAATGTCCAGTAATACCTGCCGCCAGAAAACCGCCATCCACCGGGATCACATGACCGTTAATATATGAGGCAGCCTCGGACGCAAGAAACAGGCAGACCTGGGCAATTTCCTGCGGTGTACCGTAACGTCCCATGGGTATTGAGCCAATGAACTCGTCCCGGGTAGCCTGCGTATGCAACTGTTGGGTAAGCGGCGTATCTACCGGTCCGGGTGCAACCCCGTTGGTCGTGATGCCGAATTCGGCCAGCTCCAGGGCCATCTGCCGCGTCAGTCCGAAAACAGCAGCCTTCGATGTACCGTAGGCCGCCCTGCCCCAGCTTGCCCGTTCGCCGCTCACAGATGCAATATTAACGATACGCCCGGATTGTCTTTTTTGCATCAGCCGCCCTGCATGCTGTGACATGAGAAATGGCCCGGTTACGTTCACCTGCATAACCTTATCCCAATGGTCCTTTGGATAATCCAGATAGGCTACGGTTTTGGCAATGCCGGCATTATTCACCAGAACATCGCAGCGACCGTAATCGCGTTCGACAGTGGCAAAAAACTGCGCAATGCTGTCGGCGTCAGCCACGTCCAGTCTGAGATAGCGTGCCCGTAGTGATTGTCCGTTGAGCGAGCTCTCCAGCGCCTGCGAATCCGCCTCGTTGACGTCGGCAATCATCGTCTGGTAACCGGCATGCGCAAAAGTCTCGACAATTGCCCGGCCAATACCGTTGCCGCCGCCGGTAATTACCGCCACGCGCACATCACTTGCAAAACCATCACTCATACGGCACCACCTATGCGGAATAAAACGTCAGAATCTGTTTATCAAAGGAAACCGATAGAAAACCAAGGCACAAACGCAATCACAAACGTCGTTACCAGCAGAACGGCCAAATACAGCCACATCTTCGGAATGACTTTGTCCGGATTGACTTTGCTGATTGCACTGGCCGAATAAAAGCCCACACCCAATGGCGGAGCAAACAGCCCGATGCCCATCGCAAGAATGATCACAATCGCGTAATGCACCTCGTGAATATGCATGGCTTGTGCCGCTGGGAAAATCAACGGACCGAACAGCACAATGGCGGGAATTCCTTCCAGGATGCTGCCCAGCAAAACGAAAAGCACAATACTCACCGTCATGAATCCGAATACGCCACCTGGAATATGCGTCATGAATTCAATGAGCGTGGTGGAAAATCCTGATTGGGTCAACGCCCAGGCCATCGCAGTGGCAACGCCAATAATCAGCAGGATGGCGCCCGAGAGCGAGGTGGCCTCGATCAGCATGGGATAGATGCGTGATTTGTCCACACCACCAATGGCCAGTTGCACAATAATTGCATAAATAATGACATATACAATACCAATAGAGGCCACTTCGGTTGCCGTGGCAACGCCTTCGACCACGCACACGCGAATAATGATCGGCAGGATCAGCACCGGCAGTGCCCAAACAAAAGTGCGGCCGATCTCGGCTGCCTTGGCACGTTCACGCGTATCCTGTGCGTTCTTGCGAGACTTCAGATAGCACACAAAGGCTATGGCCAGAGTACACACCAGGGCCGGCACCAGCCCGCCAATAAAAAGCGCACTGATCGATACGCCGCATACGGCGCCAATCGTAATCAGCACCAGGCTGGGCGGAATGGTTTCGGTCATCGCACCGGTAGCCGATAGCAGCGCCGCCAGGTCGTTCTCGTCGGCGCCCTTGCGTTTCATCTCCGGAAACAGTGCCGGGGCCACTGCCGCCATATCTGCCACCTTGGAGCCGGAAATGCCCGAGACCAGGAACATGGCGCCCAGCAGGACATAATTGAGCCCACCGCGGATATGGCCCAGTATGGATGACATAAAATCAATCAGCTTGCGAGCCATGCCACTGATCTGCAGCAAGACGCCCAATACCACGAACAGTGGCACGGCCAGCAACACAAGATGCGAAGCGCCTTCATCAATGCGGGTCACGACAATGGATGGTGGCACTTCTGCAATATTTACAATGTAGGCCAGCGTGGCGATACCAAAACAAAAAGCAATGGGCACGCCACTCATCACACATGCGCCCAGCACCAGCACAAAGAATACGATCAGGTTAAGATTGCCGATGTCGTACAGAAAATCGGCAAAATACCAGAGTGCATAGCCCACCACCGCGACCACGGCAGCCGCAGAAACAATGTCCTGCCAGCGCGAATGCGCCAGCAAATGACTCAGGGCAATAAAGGCAAACAGGCACATACCCACTGGAATGGCCAGTGCCCGATAGCCATCGGGAATATTGAGCGCCGGCGATGTAACTACCATCTGACCGCCGGCATGATGAAATCCGGGGCCGATCAGATAGGCGGCAAACAACAGAATAATCACCAGCCCCAGTGTTTCAAACCAGTTCTGAGCCTGCCTGGAAAAACGCGCTACCACTGCCGTCAGCCGCATATGCTCGTGCCGGTCCAGCGCCAGCGCGGCGCCGAACATGCACAACCAGATAAAGACAGACTGGGCCAGTTCGTCTGACCAGATAATGGGCTTATGCAGGAAATAACGAAACACTACGCCGGTAAACAGCAATGCCGACTCGAATACCAGCATTGCGACTGCCAGCAAGCCGACCAACCGCATCACTGCAGTCTTGACGGCAACGACACTTCTGGAAAGCATATGGGTATTGACGCCAGCCGACTGGCTGGCAACGCTTACATTCAAGACAGCGCTCCGGTAAATTGCTCCAGTTTTGACCAAAGCGGATCACCAAAGGATTTCTTCCATTCTTCATAAAAACCGGCGTCTTTCAGTTTGCCACGGAAAGCATTGGTGTCTACTTCATTAAAGGCCATGCCCTTGCCTTCGAGCGTCTGTTTGACGGTCAGGCTTAATTTGGCCAGATCGTCCCGCTCTTTAAGGCTGGCGTCCATCACATGTTTGCGAATCACTTCCTGGATATCCTTGGGCACCTTGGCCAGATTGTCCCGATTGGCCAGGAACCAGAAACCATCCCACATGTGATTGGAAAGCGAGGCATATTTCTGTACCTCGTACAGCTTGGCGGTCTCTATCAGCGTGATCGGATTTTCCTGGCCATCGGCGATATGCGTCTGCAAGGCCGAATACGTTTCGGCAAAATTGATGGTAGTTGGCGATGCACCCAGGCTTTTGAACATGGATGTCCACAGCGGGCTTGGCGGCACACGCAGTTTGACACTGGTCAAATCGTCAGGCGTCTTGACCGGTTTGGAACTGGTAGTGATGATCCTGAAACCATTGTCCCAGATCTTATCAAAAGCGGTCAGGTTTGAACCCTTCTCAATCTCTTCACGCACGGCGGCGCCCAGCTCACCGTCCATGGCCTTCCAGACCTGGTCGTAGTCCTTGAAGCCAAAACCAATACCGGAAATCTGCGTCTTGGAAATAAGCGTACCCATGATAATGGGCGAGAGCGTGAAAAAGTCGACAGCGCCGGCACGGATTTGAGAGAGCGTATCGGTGTCGTTACCCAACTGGCTGCTGGGATACACACGAATATCGACCGCGCCGTCCGTTTCTTTCTTGATGGCGTCAACCATTTCCTTGGCGCGGATATTCATCGGATGAGACACCGGCAGGTTATTGGCAAACTTGAGCCGAAAATCTGCCCGGCGCGCCAGAATCACATCTGAATAGCTCAACCCGAAAGCCGATGCCGCTGTAACAGCGGATATCGATTTCAGAAAACTTCTACGTTTTACACCAGCCATTATTCCCTCCTCCAGGACTCAATATGCTTGTTGTCTCAAATTGCTTCTTATCTCAAAATTCTTGTCGTCTCTAAATTCTTGTTATCTCAAACTGCCTGATCTTTCGATCTGGTTACGGCTCACCGGTGAATGATTTCGCTACGCCGCCAGCGGGATTCATCCGCTTGTCTGTTGTGTGATCACATCTCTTATAGCACAGATATTGCATTTATTTCGATGAATTTTCAACAGGGGTATGCCCGAATTGCTCGAGGCAAATAAAAAGCCTGCTGCCGTTACCAGGCTGCCTGTCTGCCGAAATTGCCGGTGGTAATCTGTTCCCCCGAATCAAACATAAGGGTACGCTCGGGCCAGCGCATGGCGGCAAGCCTGGTTTGTCCCGGTTCCATCCGGCCAGAACGTTCCAGAAACCGGGCGCCGACGCAATAATCCACACAAAATACATTGCCGCGTGCGCCATGCCAGTCGTACGGCGCTACACCGGCAAACAGGTCGCGACCACGAGATAGCGCGCTCACGGGCTTGTCATGAGGATTGCGCCAGTAGTGTCCGATAAGGACGGGCACCCCTTCCGTATAGGTATCCCACCAGCTGGCACGTTGTACAAAGCGCCATTCACCCCCGCTGAAAAACGTCTCGCTATCGGCCGTTTCCACGCCGGAGGTCAACACCCGAACCGGATTAGCCATTTGCCTGAGCTCGCGCATATAGGCCGTTGCGCCCAGAAAAGGGACCGCTTGCGCCTGGTCCGGAATATGCGCCCGCCATTGCTTTTGCTCTGCGACATAATACTGAAACCGGCTATCGCCGCGAATAACATCGTTGGTCTGCCTTTCCCGTTCGTCAAAGTATTCAACGACGGATATCATTGCCTGCGAGCTGATCTGATTAAAAGAAGGCGTATGCCAGGCCGCATGCACCACCCGCAACTGGCTGTTGCAGGCAACAATGGGCAGGCTGGAGAAAAAATCCAGTACGGTTTGCCTCTCGGCCCTGGGAAGAGCACGCATTTGGCCGAATTTTTCGTCACCTTCAACCGTTTCATTCCAGAACCAGCTATTGCCATCCTTACGCAGTCCGCGCAGGATATTTAGTTCGTGATTGCCCAAAACACAAATGGCATTCCCTGCACTGACCATACCCTGCACCAGTCGAACCACTGCAGGGCTGTCGGGTCCGCGATCACACAAATCACCAATAAAGACCAGTTTACGCCGGTCTGCGTGGCAGCCAAGGCTGTCATAACCCAGGTGACGCAACAGCTGCCGGAGCGCTTCATACTCACCGTGAATATCACCAATAATATCCAGGGACGCAGATGGCAGCGTCATAATAGGTTGATAGGTATGAAGCAAGGTCATTGTGTTTCTATTGCCTGTGAATGAGTGGGCACTACCAGAATCAACAGCCGAAACCGCAGATACGGATCGCGCCAAGGGACATGATCTGGGCAAAATACTGGAGCGGCCACACCGGGTTTTGCGCCACGCCTTGTAGATCCCATTGTTCCCGGACAGCCTATTTTACCGATTTCATATCGCTTATCGACTACATCGGAACAACGCCGGCACTGCCTGCGCTCCGGGTAACATCCCGATACCGGGCGTAACCCATCCGAACTGCGGCGGTTCCCTATCCTGTGTTTAACTAAAAACTCCATCACCATCAACAAGGAAAGTCAATGAAAGCCATCACAACAGGTGCTGTAGTTCTTTCTCTGGCCGCCATCACCGGTTGCGCCATGCATGGTTCAGATGACCGATATCGTCATCATGATCGCTCTACATCCGGGCAGGTTGATTCGCGGTACGACAGAACTGACGCTAATTACGGCCCGGGTGCCGATAGCCGCCGCGACGGCAACTGGAACAGCAGCGACAAAGCGACTCGCGACTGGCACAACCGCGACCGAAATAGCGATGACCGCAATAACAGCGACTGGAATAACCGCAATAGATCCTGAGTGGCAGGTCCGGAGTGATCAGCCGCCGAGTGATAAGCCCCGATTGGCAAAACTGAGCAACAGATCGTCAGTAATAGACCTTTATGCAACGGTCCCTGGGGCAATAAATTCAGCGCTATAAATCTAGCGATCTTCACCACATGCCTGTGAAATGTTCACAGGTATGCGCGTTCGCCCGATCACAACCGCAATGGCAGCCAATTCCAGCAAACACCCAGAAAAACGCGCACGCTTGGCAGCTTTAGCAGGTAACACGTTGAAATGCCGTTAACGGTTTAGAAATGCCCTTGCCCGCAACTTGGATTTATGATCAAAGCGGTAATAACCTGTGTTCGGGGGTACAAAAATGAAACTGCTAAGCACAACCGCGATTTTTTTATCACTCATCATGCTGTCGGGCTGTATCGTTCACGATCACGGTCGGGGCGGACGTTGGTATGACCGCGACGGCTATTCTGACCGTTCTTCACATTATGATCATCGAGACCGTGGATATGGCGGCCGGGGCCATCACCGCTGGTAATAGCGGCAGTCCGTGCGCATCCAGCCCGCCGCGTTAGCTGGATGGCACTGGCCTGGTGGTACGACCAATAGCCTGTGGCACGGGCCAAGGATGTGCACCGCAATCACACCAAACCGGCATCGGTTCCATGACAATGAGATGCTCGGGGTCGCAGGAAAACGCGGCCCCTTATTTTTTATATAGATGGCGCCCCAGTACCAGACCGATCGCTCCGGCGGCAAGCAGAGCAGCCAGTGGGTTGCTGCGCGCTCCATCAACAATGCAATCGACAAACGAATTGACTGCATATGATGCCTGGCCCGAGGCTTGACGCACTTTGCCTTCTGCCTGCATTTGCGGATCATCCAGCACGTCGCCCAAAGCTGACTGCCCTTTTCCAACAAGTTCTTCTGCTTTACTCTTGATTGTGTTTGCACTGGTCATAGATTCACCTTTAAGCGGAGAAACAAGAGGCAGTTCGTCCGCACCATCGTTAAAAATGCCTCATTCAGTATCTTTAACACAGATCGGGCTGGTTTTCGATACCTGTTAACCAAGCTTGACTAAAAATTGCCGTTCATGGCGCGCGCGCAACGAGTGAACACAAATACCCAATGCGTCACGAATCACAGTTATCATGCGCCTGCCGTGCCAATCAGATCACTATTTAACGCACATAAACCAAAGTTCGCATCGCGTTTAACGCAAGCAAAAAACACATTTTTGTCTGTCAGCGCGCTGCTTTGCTAATGCATCCGCGCAGCCACGATCTGCGGGTCATTCAATAAGATTTGGGCAAACTCCCTTACCAATTCATTTTTTTCCGAAGCCACAGTTCTGACCAGATACAAGTGGCGAACTGCCCAGCTATCGCTTATAGCCAGCGACACCACACGCCCGTTGCGTTCGCTTTCAGCCACGACGCTGGCTGGCACAATGGCGGCGCCCACGCCCGACTCAACCATATAGATCGTTGAGCTAAAGTTATGTACATGCACCCGGGTTTTCATGGGTTTGCCCGTCAGCCTGGCCTGATTGGCCAGAAAGTGAAAGTTGCTGCTGCTACGGTCCATACTAACCAGATCGTAGGCCAACACATCCTCAAAAGAAACAAGGTTCACGCCAGCCAGCGGATGATCAGGAGAAACAGCACATACAAGCCGGTCCATCGCATAGAGTTCGCGCATCAGACCTGGCAACTGTTCCAGATCAGCACCCACGCCTATATCGGCCTCGCCTTCTACGATGGCATGGCTTATTGTCAGGCTTTCTTTCTCTTTCAAATCAATATCAATACCGGCGTTTGACGTCAGAAATCGTGTCACACTGGGGATAATGAAACTATTGAGCGCGCTGCTATTTGCCAGAAGCCGGATACTGCCGCGCAAATTACTCGCATAATGACTTAACTCCGCATGCATCGTTTCCACCTCTGCCAGCAACTTCTTGGCATGCTTGGTCAACACCTCACCGGCCGAGGTGGGAATCATGCCCTTGGATGTACGCAAAAAAAGCGCGCTGCCCACGGCATATTCCAGATTCTTGAGCCGGTAGCTGGCTGACGATGCGGTCATGTGCATGCGCTCAGCGCCGGTAGACAGGTTCTGCGCTTGCACGATAGCCAGAAAAAGACGAAGATCTTTTAATTCGTAACGCACACGCGCTCCTTTTCATTTGAGATATGCCGGTTAACATATTATTGTACTGGCTTACTTCAAACCAAGAAACGAAGCGCGATGTGCAGCGGCCCGATGGCAGACCACCATATCAATTACGCAGGCTTGCCTTTCTGTTTGTCTTTTACAAATTGGCCCATATATTTTTTTGGTTCGCCGGTATCAAATGCATCTCCGAACTCACGAACGCTATTCTGTATTGATGTCTGGAGCGGTTCGTTTTGCCATTCACGCAGCAAGCGCTTTTGCTGGGCAAGCACTTGCGGCCCGCATTGGGCCAGGCCGGTTGCTACCTGCAATATGTGCGTGTCCAGGTCTGCCAGCGGAACCGCGGCATCAACCAGGCCCATGTCCAGTGCCTGCCGCCCGTTGACCACTTCACCTGTCAACAGTAGCCAGGACGCCCGTGCGCCGCCGATCAGGCGTGGCAGCAGTGCCGCATGGATAATGGACGGGATACCTACTTTTACTTCCGGCATCCCCAGATTGGCGGTGTCCGCGCATATGCGCAGATCACACGCCAGCGCCAACTCCAGGCCACCTCCCAGCGTCCAGCCTGGAATCCGTGCAATAACCGGCACAGGAAGCAGTCGTACCGCCTCACATAGTTGCCGCAACAAATCAATGAATGCGATCGCCTGCCCTTTGTCGAACGTTGCCATTTCCTTGATATCTGCACCGGCGATGAACGCTTTGTCTGCGTCGCCACGCAGAATCAAAACGCGAAGGTTTTGATTGTTTTTCAGATCAGCAAACGCATCCAGCAGGCAGGTCACTACCGGTGTTCCCAAAATATTGAGCCTGCCGGCATTTTTTATACAAAGCGTGCCTATCCCCTGCTCGTCAATCGCAAAAGAAGCATGTGCGTATTCGGTTGCTGTTGCCATTTTTTCCTCACAGTTTTTCAAATTTAATGTCATTTACAATGGTGCGCCACTGTTCGTTCGAATCGCGAATGATGTTCGCAAAATCCTGACGGGTCGTATAAGCCGGGATTGCACCTTGTTTTTGCAGCGCAGCAATAACCTGCGGATCGGACAGCGTTTTCTTCACCGCACTGTTCAATGCATCCAGTTTCGCGTCAGGAACACCGGCCGGAGCGGCTAGACCAAACCATGATGGTGTATTCAACTGCGGATACCCTGCCTCTGCATAGGTAGGTGTATCCGGCAACTGTTTTAACCGGGTTGGAGAAGCCACCGCCAGCGCACGGATTTTTCCGGCTTCCAGCTGACCTGCGGAAGATGGATAGTTATCAAATACCACATTGAGCTGGCCTGCCAGTAAATCGGTCAGCGCCGGCCCCAGCCCCTTGTACGGGACGTGCAGCATTTTGGTATTGGTCGCTTTCAGAAACCGTTCGCCAAACAAATGACTGTATCCGCCATTGCCCGATGAACCAAATGAGAATTTCTCCGGATTTGCCTTCAGTTGTTTGACCAATTCGTCGAATGTTTTTATATCAGCGGACGCCTGGATGTCCAGTACGCCGGGCACATTGGCCAGATTGCTGATCGGCGCAAAATCCCTGATCGGATCATACATCTGATGCTTTTGGACACTGGGATTCACGCTATGGGAACTTTCCACCGCCATCACCAGTGTATAGCCATCTGGCGTTTCACGGCTTGCCGCCGCACTGCCGATCGCCCCGCCCGCACCCGGCTTGTTTAGAATGACCACAGGCTGCCCCAGAACATCACCAAGCCCAGAGGCAACGATTCGCGCGATCAGGTCGGTGGTGCCGCCTGGCGCATAAGGTACGATGAGCTTGAGCGGCTTGTCGGGGAAAGCGGCCATGGCCGGCAATGCTGCCGTCACCAGACCCGCGCATAGACTGTATTTAAAAATGGATATTTTCATTGCATGTCTCCTTTGCTGTTTTCTGTTTTGGTTTATTCAAACACTGCTTTGGTGTGCTCGCCCAACAATGGAGGTGGGACAGGACACGGTGTTGCTCCGGGCGCAAGCATCGGATTTCTGATCAATGGGATTTTCCCCAGGGTGGGATGAACAACGGTTTGCAGCATTTGGCGATGGCGAACCTGCTCATCGGCAAAAACGTCTTCAAGCGTATTGACGGCTCCCCAGGAAATGCCAAGATTATCCAGTGCCGCAGTCCAGTAACGTCTGGGTTCGGTAATGAGAATGTCAGTCAGAACCGCTCTGAGCGAAGGCAAATTGCGGATGCGTTCGCTGTTGGTCGAAAATCGCGGATCGTCTGCCAGCTCACTTTGATCGCAGAATGCACAAAAGCGTGCAAACTGGGTATCATTGCCAATGGCAAGAATCAGATAACCGTCACTTGCCCTGAACACCTCATAAGGTGCCAGATTCGGATGCGTATTGCCGCTACGAGCCGGGTTTTCTCCAGAAATCAAATAATTGGCTGCCTGATTTGCATTCATGGCCACTGCGACATCAAACAAGGCCAGATCCAGCCATGCACCCTGCCCTGTACCATGGCGTTGGAACAACGCCGCCAGTATGGCGGAGGTGGCATACATGCCTGTGGTAATGTCGACCACAGCAACACCGGTGCGCAAGGGACCAGCCCCTGGTTCGCCATCGGCGTGGCCGGTATAACTCATCAACCCGCCCAGCCCCTGAAATATATAGTCGTAGCCCGGCCTGGCCGATTTCGGACCCGTCTGGCCGTAACCGGTGATTGACGCATACACCAGGCGCGGATTGATGTGCCGGACACTTTCGTAATCCAGCCCATATTGCTTCAGCGTACCTACCCGATAGTTCTCAACCAGTACATCAGCACCGCGAATTAGCTCCAGCAACCGTTCCCGGTCAGGCGCGTGTTTGAAATCCAGGCATATTGATTTTTTATTCCGATTGCAGCACATAAAATAGGCTGACATGGACTCGCCGGATTCGGCTTCAAGATACGGCGGCCCCCATTGACGGGTATCGTCACCGGATTCGGGCCTCTCCACTTTAATGACCTCTGCCCCCAAATCAGCCAGATTCTGAGTACACCAGGGTCCTGCCAATATCCGGGACAAGTCGACAACCCGAATACCTTTTAATGCGCCAGCCAACATAAAAATTCTCAACCCACAGAGTCAAACGTGGATTCAGTCTAGCGTAGCCCTTGGCGTATGATCCAGTTCAAATTTTCGACAGGCGCGTTCGAATATTTCAATCCGGCTTCAAGCAGGACTTTTCAGCCCGGTCATCGCGTGCATGCTTAGGGAACCCGTTTTCTATACTGCCACCGAACAACAAACGAAACGTACCGGGCGCTGACGCTACCATCAAAACGGGTTGAGCGCTATGGTATTTGCACACTTCATAGAATAAAAAAAAGGCTGAATTGCAGTAATTTTGCATTTCAGCCTTTTGCCACTTAGCCGACTCGGCGACTACCGAGCAGTGGAGGGATACGCAGCGCTTGTGACGTCAGGTTCTTCAGATCTGCTGTATTGAATGCAAAGACGCCATCTGCGGCTAGATCAAATTGCCGCAAATTTTTAACCCTGGTTAAGCGTGCACAATTCGCTTGGCTCGTCAACAGGACGCATAAAGAAACTTTGCGCACGATAATCTTTATCGAAAACTACCTTGAACTGGCAGGTAGCTACCCTAGTCTTGCCATTTTCCAAGGTACGGAAATGAAACAGATAATCCCACTCCCGCACGCCAAAGAACCCTTCCTGAAAATGAGGACGCCCCAGCAGATAGTACAGCTGGTCCTTGGTCATGCCTGCCTTGACCTCATTTAAGGAGCCCCGGTTCAGGACTGTACCCTGATCATTATCGAAGGTGACTTTGCGTGGGTCCGGAAACACGGGTTTTTCCGTTGTACCCTGCGCCGAGATCTTACTCAGCGACGAACATCCACCCAGAAATAGGCTAGCGGCAATTACAGTTGCCGCAACTACGCTTTTGTTTATTGAATATCTCATCGTCATCCAAAAATCATCCATCTATCTATATACAGCCCCGTTCGGAACCGGGGCTGTCCGTCGAGTTACCGATTTACCATTGATAGCCAATACCGGCGCCAACCATGGTTTTGCCACGGGTATTACCACTTACGCTACCCTTGATAATCCAATTTCCATTCTCGGACACCTTGGATAAACCGGCAGCAAAGCCTTGCTGACCAACGTATCGGGCAGTTGCCAGGGCAAACATGCTCTTTCCTGGCAAGTAAGCCTGCGGCAGGTTCGCCATGGCACCTGCTGTTGCACTGCCAGCATTGGCATCCTTGGCCACACGATCCAGATTACCCTGCAGGCGGTTAAGCGCCGCAGCCGTACCGCCAGCCAGACTATGCAGTTGGCCGCCAGTAACTGCATCCGTACTGCCCTCGGCAATCTCACCTGGCTTCAGATTCGTGATCGGCGTACCTGCAGCATCAATGCCAGACTGAGTCAAAGCGGGGCCGTCGACTACACCAAGGTATGACTTGGCAGAAATCATATCGCCTTCCACCCTATCGGCTTTTACCGACTCAAACGTCACATTCGGCGTCGTCGCAACCGTAATCTGGTTGCCATCACGCATCAGCTGAATATTGCTTCCCTGGTTAAAACCAACCGTAGATCCAACCCCTACTTTTTGCGGTGCATCGTTGTTAAGTTGTAATTGCCATCCACGATCAGCCACTTCGCCAATGCTGCTGAGTGCATCCGCTACGTTGTGGTAGGAATTATTTCCAACACGAATTGTCGTATCAAGCTGCCCGGTTTCAGCATTGAACCGTGTATCTCCACCCAATGTACTGGCAATACTCTGGCCAAGACCGTAGAGTTGCTGTCCATTGACTGCCTGCAAGCTATCTGCTGAAAGCGTTGCCTTGGCCACATTGTTCAGGCTAACCGGCGCTGCAGCGTCCTGGCCGACCAATGTCACGGAATTGGTTTTGCCAAACGGATCGGCTACGGGATCATTCTTACCATTGGCCTGATTGGTCTGCGTATACTGCAATGGCGAGCCGGCAGCAGACACACTCACTGTAGACACGCCATTATCCTGCGTCACGCCCACTTTTGTATGCTCATTGCCTGCAACAAACCGGACCTGACCGCCGGTAGCCACACTTGCAACAATACCGTCAGAGCCTGCAATGTCCCAACCGCGTCTGGCGATTGTGCCAACATTATTATTGATGGCATCCAAGGCACCATTCACACTCGTAAACAGCTGATCGCCGACTTTGAGTCCGGCTTTGACCTCGCCCGTCTCAGGATCAAAGGTACTATCACCGCCAAAGGCAGTTGCGGTGCTCTTACCTGCAGCAAACAGTTGGCTGGCGTTGACGCCATCTTTACTGTCGGCTGACAATGTACCTGCTGCGACATTAGTAAGTTTCTTATCCTTCAGATCAATACCGGCACTGCTCAGCACAGGGCCACCATTATTGAAGGTCAGACTGTCTGCGGTCAGATCGGCCGCCGTTGCAATGGTGATGTCGTTACCATTGCGAGTGATGTCGATATTGTTACCATCAAGGAACTGAACGGTGTCGCCAAGTGCTACTTTGCTTGCAGCGTCGCCATTGGTCTGAAGGTTCCATCCTTTAGCTGCTTCAGCAGTGGTTGATGCTAGGGTCGTATTCAAATCACCCAATGCATCGTTCACGTTTGTGAAGTTCTTTTCGCCCACTTTGATTGATGGCGTCACTACACCGGTGGCTGGATCAAAGACGCTATCGCCGCCGAAGGCTGCTGCGGTGCTATTGCCGACGGCAAACAACTGGCTAGCATTGACAGCATCTTTGCCATCTGCAGACAGTGTGCCGGCAGCCACATTGGTTAATTTTTTGTCTTTCAAATCGATCCCAGCACTGTTCAGTACAGGGCCACCGTTATCGATGGTCAGGCTATCTGCTGTCAGATCGGCTCCCGTTGCAATGGTGATGTTGTTCCCGTCGCGGGTGATATCGATGTTGGTACCATCAATGAATTGAACGGTATCACCAGGCGCTACTTTGCTTGCTGTGTCGCCATTGGCTTGCAGGTTCCAACCTTTGTTCGCTTCGGCAGTGGTCGATGCTAGGGTGGTGTTCAAATCACCCAGGGCGTCGTTCACGGTTGTGAAGTTTTTGTCGCCAACTTTGAGCGATGGCGTCACCACACCGGTCGCGGGATCGAAGGCGCTATCGCCACCCAAAGCCGCAGCGGTGCTATTGCCCACCGCGAACAGCTGGCTGGCATTGACAGCATCTTTGCCATCTGCAGATAGTGTGCCGGCTTGCACATTGGTAAGTTTCTTGTCATTCATGTTGATACCATCAACATTGAAGACGGGACCACCGTTGGCAATGCTCAGACTGTCTGCAGTCAGATCGGCTGCCGTAGCAATGGTGATATTGTTGCCATTGCGGGTCACCTTGATATTCGCACCATCAATGAACTGAACGGTATCGCCTGGAGCAACTTTGCTTGCTGTGTCGCCATTGGCTTGCAGGTTCCATCCTTTAGCTGCCTCAGCAGTGGTCGAAGCCAGCGTGTCGTTCAGGTCGCCCAATGCCGCATTCACATTGGTGAAGTTCTTGTCGCCAACTTTGAGCGATGGATTCACCACGCCAGTCGCAGGGTCAAAGGTGCTGTCGCCGCCAAAGGCTGCTGCGGTGCTATTGCCCACAGCAAAAAGTTGACTGCCGTTCACGCCATCATTGCTGTCTGCAGACAAGGCACCAGCTGCCACATTGGTTAGCTTCTTGTCCTTCAGGTCGATGCCAGTACTACCCAGCACAGGACCGCCATTATTGATGGTGAGGCTATCCGCATTCAAGTCCGCAACTGTTGCAATCGTGAGATCATTGCCATTTCGGGTAACGTTGATGTTAGTTCCATCTATGAATTGTACGGTATCGCCAGGGGCCACTTTGCTGGCGGTATCGCCGTTAGTTTGCAGGTTCCATCCTTTATTCGCTTCAGCGGTGGTCGATGCCAGGGCGGTGTTCAGGTCGCCCAATGCCGCATTCACATTTGTGAAGTTTTTATCGCCAACTTTGAGCGATGGTGTCACGACACCAGTAGCAGGGTCAAAGGTGCTGTCACCACCGAAGGCTGCTGCCGTGCTATTGCCCACAGCAAAAAGTTGACTGCCGTTCACGCCATCTTTGCTGTCTTCAGACAAGGAACCAGCAGCCATATTGGTCAGTTTCTTGTCCTTCAGGTCGATGCCAGTACTACCCAGTACAGGACCGCCATTATTGATGGTGAGACTGTCTGCGGTCAGATCGGCTGCCGTTGCAATGGTGATATCGTTACCGTTACGCGAGACATTGATGTTCGATCCGTCAAGCAACTGTACGGTATCCCCTGGAGCTACTTTAGTTGCTGTATCGCCATTGGCTTGCAGATTCCAGCCTTTAGCTGCCTCAGCAGTAGTTGATGACAGCGTGTCGTTCAGATCACCCAGTGCTGCATTCACATCGGTGAAGCTCTTGTCGCCTACTTTGAGTGATGGCGTCACCACACCAGTCACAGGATCGAAGGCGCTGTCGCCACCGAACGCAGCAGCGGTGCTATTGCCCATCGCGAACAGCTGGCTGGCATTCACGCCATCTTTGCTATCAGCCGACAGTGTACCGGCGGCGACATTAGTCAACTTCTTATCTTTCAGGTCAATGCCAGCGCTGCTCAGCACAGGCCCGCCGTTGTTGAAGGTCAGGCTGTCTGCAGTCAGATTAGGCACTGTTCCGATCGAAATGGCATCACCGTCTTTGGTAATGGCAATATTGCTGCCATTAGCCACTTTTACAGTATCGCCAGGTGCAACTTTGCTGGATGCCTCATCGTTCAGTTGCAGGTTCCAACCTTTGTTCGCTTCGGCAGTGGTCGAAGCCAGGGTGGTGTTCAAATCACCCAGGGCGTCGTTCACGGTTGTGAAGTTTCTATCGCCAACTTTTAATGATGGAGTCACCACACCAGTCGCAGGATCGAAGGTACTGCCGCCGCCGAACGCAGCAGCGGTGCTGTTACCTACAGCGAACAATTGACCTGCATTTACACCATCTTTGCTATCTGCCGACAGTGTACCTGCTCCCATATTGGTAAGTTGCTTACCGCTCATATCAATGCCAGTACTATTGATAGTTGGACCACCATTATTAATGGTCAGGCTATCTGCTGTCAGATTTGGCGATGTTGCGAACGTCAACTCACTGCCGTTACGGGTGATATCGATGTTGGCACCATCGACAAACTGAACAGTATCACCAGGGGCGACTTTGCTTATACCATCGCCATTGGCCTGCAGGTTCCAGCCTTTAGCTGCTTCAGCAGTGGTCGACGCCAGGGTGTCATTCAGATCACCCAGTGCGGCATTCACATTGTTGAAGTTCTTGTCGCCTACTTTAAGTGATGGCGTCACCACACCGGTAGCGGGATCGAAGGTGCTGTCGCCACCGAAAGCCGCTGCAGTGCTATTGCCCACAGCAAACAGTTGACTGCCGTTCACGCCATCCTTGCTGTCTGCAGACAAGGCACCGGCTGCCACATTGGCCAGCTTTTTGTTATTCATGTTGATGCCATCAACATTGATGACTGGACCACCGTTGGCTATGCTCAGACTGTCTGCAGTCAGATCTGGCGTTGTTGCAACGGTAATATCGTTGCCATTGCGGGTCACATTGATGTTACTTCCATCAATGAATTGAACGGTATCGCCCGGAGCAACTTTGCTTGCATCGTCGCCATTGGCCTGCAAGTTCCAGCCTTTAGATGCCTCAGTTGCCGTCGAAGCCAGCGTGTCGTTCAGATCACCCAGTGCGGCATTCACATTGGTGAAGTTCTTGTCGCCTACTTTAAGTGATGGCGTCACCATACCGGTAGCGGGATCGAAGGTGCTATCGCCACCAAATGCTGCTGCAGTGCTATTGCCCACAGCGAACAGCTGACTGGCGTTCACGCCATCCTTGCTGTCTGCAGACAAGGCACCGGCTGCCACATTGGTCAGCTTCTTGTCATTCAAATCGATACCAGTACTACCCAGCACAGGGCCACCATTGTCGATGGAGAGACTGTCTGCTGTCAGATCTAGCGTTGTTGCAACGGTAATATCGTTACCGTTACGCGTTACATTGATATTCGTTCCATCAAGCAGCTGTACGGTATCGCCCGGGCCAACTTTGCTTGCTGTATCACCGTTAGCTTGCAAGTTCCAACCTTTGGATGCCTCAGCAGTGGTTGATGCCAGGGTGTCATTCAGATTTCCCAGTGCGGCATTCACATTGGTGAAGTTCTTGTCGCCTACTTTAAGCGATGGGGTCACCACACCGGTAGCGGGATCGAAAGTGCTATCGCCACCAAATGCTGCTGCAGTGCTATTGCCCACAGCGAACAATTGGCTGGCATTGACAGCGTCTTTGCCATCTGCAGACAGTGTGCCAGCAGTCACATTGGTTATCTTCTTCTCGTTCATGCTGATGCCATCAACATTGAAGACAGGACCACCATTGTTGATGGTCAGGCTGTCTGCCTTCAGATTAGGCACAGTCCCGATCGAAATAGCATCGCCATCCTTGGTAAGGGCAATATTGTTACCGTTCGCCAGTTTTACGGTATCTCCAGGCGCGACTTTGCTAGATGCTTCATCGTTCAATTTCAGGTTCCACCCTTTAGATGCCTCAGTTGTCGTAGAAGCCAGCGTGTCGTTCAGATCGCCCAGGGCGTCGTTCACGTTTGTGAAGTTTCTATCGCCTACTTTGAGTGATGGAGTCACCACACCAGTAGCAGGATCGAAGGTGCTGCCGCCGCCGAACGCAGCAGCGGTGCTGTTACCTACAGCGAACAATTGACCTGCATTTACACCATCTTTGCTATCTGTCGACAGTGTACCGCCAGCCATATTGGTCAGTTTCTTTTCTTTCAGATCAACGCCAGCGCTGCTCAGCACAGGACCACCATTGTTAACGGTCAGGCTATCTGCGGTCAGATCCTTTGCCGTTGCAATGGTGATATCGTTACCAGCACGAGTGATATTGATGTTTGTACCATCAATGAATTGAACGGTGTCGCCCGGAGCAACTTTGCTTGCATCGTCGCCATTGGCCTGCAAGTTCCAACCTTTAGATGCCTCAGCCGTGGTTGAGGCCAGGGTGTCGTTCAAATCACCCAGTGCTGCATTCACATTGGTGAAGTTCTTATCCCCCACTTTGAGCGACGGAGTCACTACACCGGTGGCTGGATCGAAAGTGCTATCGCCACCAAATGCCGCTGCGGTGCTATTGCCCACGGTAAACAGCTGGCTGGCATTGACAGCGTCTTTACCATCTGCAGACAATGTGCCGGCAGCCACATTGGTCAACTTCTTGTCCTTCAGATCGATGCCAGTACTACCTAGCACAGGTCCCCCATTGTTGATGGTGAGGCTGTCTACTGCCAGATCGGCCGCTGTTGCAACGGTAATATCGTTACCGTTACGCGTTACATTGATGTTCGTTCCATCAATGAATTGAACGGTGTCGCCCGAAGCAACTTTGCTTGCAGCGTCGCCATTGGCTTGCAGATTCCAACCTTTGCTCGCTTCGGCAGTGGTCGATGCCAGGGTGGTGTTCAAATCACTCAGTGCGTCGTTCACGTTTGTGAAGTTTTTATCGCCAACTTTTAATGATGGAGTCACCACACCAGTCGCAGGATCGAAGGTACTGTCGCCGCCGAACGCAGCAGCAGTGCTATTGCCCACAGCAAACAGTTGGCTAGCATTCACACCATCTTTACTGTCTATAGACAATGTACCTGCTTCCATATTGGTGAGTTTCTTGTCATTCAAATCAATACCAGCGCTGCTCAGCACAGGGCCACCATTGTTGAAAGTCAGACTGTCTGCGGTCAGATCGCCTGCCGTTGCAATGGTGATATCGTTACCGTTGCGAGTAATGTCGATGTTGTTACCATCAATGAACTGCACGGTATCGCCCGGCGCAACTTTGCTTGCTGTATCGCCATTGGCTTGCAGGTTCCAACCTTTAGATGCTTCAGCAGTGGTTGAGGCCAGGGTGTCGTTCAGATCACCCAGTGCGGCATTCACATTGGTGAAGTTCTTGTCACCTACTTTGAGTGATGGCGTTACCACACCGGTAGCAGGATCGAAGACACTATCGCCGCCAAATGCCGCAGCGGTGCTATTGCCCACCGCGAACAGTTGGCTGCCGTTCACGCCATCTTTGCTGCCTGCTGACAATGTACCGGCTGCGATATTGGTCAGTTTCTTGTCTTTCAGATCCACGCCAACGCTGCTTATCACAGGGCCACCGTTATTAATGGTCAGGCTATCGGCTGTCAGATCGGCTGCCGTTGCAATGGTGATACCGTTACCAACACGAGTGATGTCGATATTTGTTCCATCAATGAATTGAACGGTATCACCAGGGGCCACTTTGCTTGCGGAATCGTCGTTAGCTTGCAGATTGAAGCCTTTAGAGGCCTCGTTCATGGCGTTTTCTGCCAAGGTCTTGACGTCGCCCAGTTGCGAAAAGCTCACAGCATCAGTTGGCGCGGTTCCATCGGCCAGGCCGGTTATTTTTTTGCCCGTCAATTCAATACCACTGGCATTCAGGACGGGGCCGCCATTATTAATGGTCAGGCTGTCGGCTATAAGATCAGCCGAGGTTGCGAACGCCAGGTCGTTGCCGTTGCGAGTGATATTAATATTGTTACCGTCAAGGAATTGAAGGGTATCACCAGGCGCAACTTTACTGGCGGCATCACCATTGGCTTGCAGATTCCACCCTTTTGAGGCTTCGATTACGGCAAAGCCGGCCTGAGCTAATGCGTTATCTGCTTGAGTCAATGCCTTGGCAGCCTCAGACTTGACACCATTCAATTGCGAAAAGCTCACTGCATCAGTCGGCGCCGTCCCATCTGCCAGACCAGTTATTTTTTTACCACCCATGACAATACCAGTGGCATTCAGGACGGGACCACCGTTGTTAATGATCAGACTATCAGCCGTCAACTGCGGTGATGTTGCAATGGTGACATCATTGCCCTGGCGGGTGATGTCAATATTGGTACCATCAATGAACTGCACCGTATTGCCAGGCGCCACTTTGCTCGCGGCATCACCATTGGCTTGCAGGTTCCACCCTTTTGAAGCTTCGGTTACGGCGTTGCCAGCCTGAGTCAATGCGTTACCTGCCTGCGTCAGCGCATTGTCAGCTGTGGATTTAACACCATTCAGTTGCGAGAAGTTCACTGCATCGGCTGGCGCATTGCCATTGGCCAAGCCACTGATTTTCTTATTACCCATGGCAATACCATTGGCATTCAATACGGGCCCGCCATTGTTAATGGTCAGGCCATCAGCCGCCAATTGTGGTGATGTTGCAATGGTGACAGCATTGCCCTGGCGAGTAATGTCAATATTGGTACCATCAATGAACTGCACCGTATTGCCAGGCGCCACTTTGCTCGCGGCATCACCATTGGCTTGCAGGTTCCATCCTTTTGAAACTTCGGTTACGGCATTGCCAGCCTGAGTCAGTGCGTTACCTGCCTGCGTCAGCGCATTGTCGGCTGTGGATTTAACACCATTCAGTTGCGAGAAGTTCACTGCATCGGCTGGCGCATTGCCATTGGCCAGGCCACTGATTTTCTTGTTACCCATGGCAATACCATTGGCATTCAAAACGGGCCCACCATTGTTAATGCTCAAACTGTTAGCTGTGAGATCGGGTGATGTCGCCACAGTTACATTGTTGCCCCGACGAGTAATGTCAATATTGGTGCCATCAATGAACTGCACCGTATTGCCAGGCGCCACTTTACTCGCAGCATCACCATTGGCTTGCAGGTTCCATCCTTTGGATGCTTCGGTAACTGCATTGCTTGCCCGAGTCACTGCATTATCAGCCGTAGCTTTAACACCATTCAATTGCGAAACGTTAACGGCGTCAGTATCCGTTGTTCCAGGAGCCAGACCAGTCACCTTTTTGTTATTCATGTTAAGCCCGGCGCCATTTAATTTCGGGCCATTTGCGCCAAACTGCAGACTGCCGTCACCTCCCAGGTTCAAATCCTTTCTTAATCGCACATTCAACGTTTTACCGGACGGATCTGCTACTACGCCGATTTGATCGTTTACCAGGCTATTTGGGGCGGTTACACCACCCGTGATGTTCAGATTTTCTCCAGAAGAGATATTGACCTTTTTGTCATTCGCCGCGCTGGATCCTGCGCCATTGACGTCGCCTGAAAAACTGATGCTACCGCCTTGTCTTGCCGCCATTGCAACAGCATATAACTGGCTGCCATTGACTGCGTCGGTACTGGTAGCCGAGATTTCTCCCGATCCGACGTTTTTTATCTGGCGTTCTCCTGCACGAAAACCCACTGAAACCAGCTTATTTGGATCTGTCACGACGCCAGCAAACCCTGTATAAGGAACGCCGCCTACGGTGGCGCTGCTAATTGCCGTAGCCACCACATCCGTATTCGAACCACTGCCCAACGCTACCGATCCGGCCCGTGTTGCTTGAGCCCAATCACCAAGTGCAAGGGCGCGATCCGTCGTCGCAATCGCCCCGCCGCCAAGAGCAACAGAGCCGATGCCCGTAGCCTTTGTCGCTGAATTCTCTTGATAAGTAACACCGCCTTGCCCGCCCACTGACTCCAATCCAGTATCCGCACCGCCAATGGCGATAGACCGAGGACCTGTTGCGGTCGCCGAATGCCCGACCGCCAGAGCGGATACGCCCGTTGCGGCGGCAACATTACCAATCGCCTGGGCGAAATCTGCATTTGCCACAGATTGACGTCCAAGCGCAAGGCTTGTATTACCCGTAGCCAGCGTTCTGGGGCCGATAGCGATTGAAGATTTACCCTGAGCACGCGCCCACACGCCCATTGCCGTAGCCAATTCGTCTACCGCATTGGAGCGACCACCCACTGCTATTGCCGACTTTCCCGCAGAAGCCGCTTCGCCGATCGCGATGGATTGCGCCTCAAGCAGTCCTCCACGTGTAATTGAGGATGGGATCGTATCAGTACGCCTTTCAAACGGATTGTTTCGGTTCAGGATAGCGATGGTGCCGCTTTCTGCCCGTGCGCCACAACCAACAGCGATACCCCCAACGTTGGTAGCGGTCGCTCCAGAACTGCATCTATTACTGGCAAGCTCAGTTCCGGGATTATTACTTGCTTTGAGCGGCGCGCCGACGGCTGGCGAAGCGAACATCCATAGCCCAGCCATACAAAACGCCATGGCCAGCTCTGTAAGTTTCAAGTTGCCTGAAGCAAAAACAGCTGATGGCTGAACATTGTTTCGCCGCTGTACCGATACATAAGCACTACCTGGTTTTGAAACTGAAGTTCTGGTAATTTCCGAGACGACAACCCAGTTTCTGGTAGCTGTATTCCAAATGACACGAAAAATTTTATTCACAAGAAGATCCTTAACTCAATTCCATAGCTGACTATTTATCCTGGCTTATCGTTATGTCATGGCCATTGTTTGGACATAGCAAACGAACCCGCGATACGCTGGCGGATCGCAGTCTGAGTACCCACTCCAGCAATTTCATCCGCGCCGGGATTGTGTATTTTTTTCTTCAAAATAAAATTAATACAAATCAATTTTCTTGAGTTAATTCACCAATATTTACGTTTTAAACAAAGGAAAATAGTGGCGTATTTATGTACAGGCCTTAACACCGTCCCAATTTCATGGTTATATGCGTTCGTTTCAAAACAAAGCCCAACCCCAATGAGCCGACCACCACCTATGGCCAAAATCAATCATTTCTCAGACGTTGCTGTAACATGCTGAATGACTAGCTTCAATCCACGGCACGTTGGGCTAATGATAGGCTGTGCTAAAAACCACTCGGAACATGATCAAAGTAAAAGAGCTCGATATAAAAATCGCGTTCGCGCAAGCCACTATTGCTCCATACTGATCCGCCGGGAAATATCGCCAGACCACTTCTGTGCCCGTAGCGCCTGCGCTCGCCGCTTATATACCCTCCATCCATACCTATGCGACAATGGTCCGCGATAATCTAGTGGGGTTTAAACCGGCCTGTGATTGCAACTCGCTGGAGAGCCTTTACTGCTGACTCATCAACAAATTCATTGCAATCGAAATAGATATATTTGGTTAATCTTCGCCTATCCAATTGACTCCAATGGAATTGCTCGCCCTGGCAATTGATCGCATAATTTGCCCACAACCCATACAACAAAGGAAAGAGAATGATTAAGCAACGTCGCACCGAGGCATTTGGAACATTCTGGCTGGTCTTCGGTGGTTGTGGCAGTGCGGTGCTTGCGGCAGGTTTTCCGGAATTGGGAATAGGATTTGCCGGTGTAGCACTGGCTTTCGGTTTGACGGTACTCACGATGGCCTACGCAGTAGGCCATATTTCTGGCGGGCACTTTAATCCGGCCGTGACGCTGGGTCTCTTTGCCGGCGGACGCATCCCCTTCTCCACTGTGGTGCCGTATGTTATTTCTCAAGTGATCGGCGGCATTATCGCCGGCGGTGTGCTGTATCTGATCGCCAGCGGCAAAGCAGGGTTCGATGTCTCTGCCAGTGGATTTGCGTCCAATGGCTACGGCGAGCATTCGCCGGGCGGCTACTCTCTAACGGCAGCAATTATTGCCGAATTTGTATTGACTGCATTCTTTTTAGTTATTATTCATGGCGCCACCGATAAGCGCGCACCGGCAGGATTTGCCCCGCTTGCCATCGGCCTGGCGCTTACATTGATTCATCTGATCAGCATCCCGGTAACCAACACCTCTGTTAACCCTGCTCGAAGCACAGGCGTCGCCGTCTTCCAGGGAGATTGAGCGTTATCACAACTATGGGTCTTCTGGATTGTACCAATTGTTGGTGCTATTGCCGGCGGGCTGATCTATCGCTGCCTGCTATCCAAAAATGAATAATAGATATTAGCCCTGCTGTCCACGCGATCCAACAGCCTTCCAGGCTATAACGACAAGACCCGCTACGGCGAGTCTTATCATCTTTGATGATAGCACCACAGCGTCGGCCCAAATTTGCGTCCGCACTTACACCCGCTCTGAGAAGGCCTGGGCCAAATGCCGCTATCGAGCTCTGCGTCAGAATGAACGGCTATCGACAGAATGCCGGAATGACCGCCAGCGCCTTCTCTGCTGTGGTGCCCCTGAAGTCTCCTAAAGCCTCGGAGAAATCCAGCAGCAATTTGTCTGCTGCCTGCAATTGCAAATAGTCAAATGGCGCCTCCACAGTAAAGGATACGTCAGCGGCCAGCAAAGCCCCACCCGCTTGTTCGTACCAAAGCGAAATTTCAACTTCAGCTGCCAACTCATCTGTGATAACTACTGGCTTGGACACAAATACAGTCTCGGCAACCTGCGGCCCGCTTCGCAAAGGTTGCTGGGAGAAACCCACGCCGAAACGTTCCAGATTGACGATTTGACTACTGATGTCTGCCTGTCGGTTGGGGACTGCACCATCAAAAGAAAATGACTTGGAAAAATTGCTGACCGGTTTGCCGTCGGTTCCGATACCGTAATCATCTTCAATGGGGACGCTTTTTTTGTTGGCTAATGCAATGGGCATCGTATCCACAGTCAGAATGTCGGCATTGCGGATCTTCAAAGTAAGCCGGGGCTGCCCACTTGACTTGGTTCGAGCTCGTAAAAGCATGGCGTTTCTTGCCAAAGCACAGGAACTGGTATCAAAAAATTGCACCTGTGATTGCTTTTTGCTGAGCGGTTCTATCTTCTTTATCAAATTCAGACGCTTTCTTATCGCCTCAGCCACTGTTGTCGCCTCGCGCGGCACTCGATCTACGGCGATCCCAACCTTATACTCCCTGGACTCCAGGGCTATATTTTGGGCACCAATTTCATATGAGAACAACGATGCCAACACCATCACGCAACCCAGAACAGGACCATTCATTTGATTCTCCTTATTTCCGATAGCTATCGATGCGCCGTGACAAGCCAGGCCGGCCCCAATCTAATTAATCGCATTTTGAAGAACGCATAAGACGATTTCTCTCACCCGGCCCCCGCTTCCGAAGGTTGTAGCGCAACAGGTACTCGCCCTGCAACCGGTTGGTTAATAATGGGCAACGAATTGTATGCACCTTCGGGCAACGAACATAAGAATGTGACTTCTTCAGGCCACCACTCACTCAATAGAAAAGACGGCCCTCAGCAAGACATTACACTTGTTATGAAGAACCATGCAGCATCTCTACCCCTGCGGTAACGGCAGTTTCGCCGGTAAACCGCTTAGTGGGAGGACGATGATGAAAAAGGCCTGACTGGCAGATTCTTACCAGAACCAGCCCCCGCCCAGCCGTGCAGACTGGGCTCTGTTCAGCCTGGCCGCTTCCTCTTCGGCGTAGTCTTTCTCATCATCGTCATAGGGACCTTCATAAGAGCAACCGCCACGATACCAGGCGCATTCGCCGACTAAAGAAGAACCGATACCACCACCGCCTGAACACCCGGCAACAAACACGGCCAGGCACAGCATCAGGCTAAGTCGACAAAGGCGGTTAATAGGCATGGGCGCACTCCTGCTGGATCAAAAAATCTCATTTTATAGCAGGCTCGCGTGGATCTGGCGCACGAAACCACAAAAAAACCAAAGCAAACACCTGTTGCGCTTATAAATAGCCTTGCCGCGTCATTATTTCCTTTATGACGATCGTAATTTAGCAGGAAAATCAGGAAGCTGAAACTGAGCAAAACCATACCGGCTTCTGGCAAGCCGGGGCACAGAGTAGCTGCATATCACTTAAATTGCTTACTGGGGCGTTCGGGTCACTTCCTGTACAGCAAATCCATGGTCTGCAGCATAGGCAAGTAGCTCATTGACGACACGCTGATCAGCCTGCTTCTCCCGGGAGAGAATCCACAAAAACTGGCGATTGGGAGTGCCCACCAATGAATATTTATAATCCCCATGAATCTTTATTATCCAGTAGTCGCCCCACACCATTGGAAGCCACGACGTCCACTTGGGGGCAAATCGTACCTGCAGTTTTGAAAAATCAGGACCAGTGTCATTTGCAACAAGCCGCCCTTCTGCCTGGGCTGTTTTCACGCTACCATCTTTCTGTTTGCACTGGTTAACTACCTTGATTGTATTACCCGGCTGCACCGTGTAATCGGCTCGCACATCGCTTGCGCAATCCCGCTGAAAGCTGTTGGGTAACCGTGCCTGTTCGTACCAGGTACCGGCGTATTTATTCAAATCTACATTCGGCTGAGTCGGCAGCGACGGATTCGAGCTTGCGCATCCTGCTAATGCGGCGACAGTCGCGATATAAAAAATGGTCTTCATAGATGCTCCTCGTTGTTGGCATCCAGCATAACCGTATTCGTCCCGCAATATGCCGTTTGAGAATAACGTGAAATATCAGGCTATGCAAATGTCAGTCTACAGACTGTACGAGCAAGTGGCGATCGCCAGCTCAAGTTCATTATCGACCAGAAACCATCGAAAAAAAGCATCTGCATTGCATATGTGATCGCAATTAGTCACACTCAAAAGCTAGGCAGCAATGCCGCGGTGGTTGCAGTAGCGCATTTGCTGAAAGGAAATATTGTAAACAAATGTATCGAATATCAGTGCGATTTGCTCTTATTTGGTGCGTTACCAACCTGCATTTTACTTGTATTTCACTTGTATTTAAATAGTTAGCCCTGCGTGCTACACACATTTGAAAAATCACGACCGCAGGTAACGGAATATGTATTTTGTTAGATAAATGTTATATTCACAAAAGGAAAACCACGCAAGGGTTCTTGCGTCCTGATGCTTTACCGCGACCCGCCCACAAGGAGGCCAGGATGGACGATTTGAGTCAACAAAATATACATTATCTAAAAACCTTAGAAAGCGACTTTCAACGCGAAGAAGCTGAGCTGCGCCGGTGGCTGGACACCAACGTCACCGATCTGGCATCACGCAAATGGTATCTGGAGCGTCAACGCGAGGATCATGCAGCGCGAGGCAGGAAGTACGTTTGAACGTTGTTCGACGCTCGCGCAAGCGAAGCAGGATTTTTCATAGTTCGCTAGTCAGGAATGCAGCGCTAGCATTCACACTTGTGATGCTGCCGTGTTTAGCCATGCCGCCGGCAATGGCTCGAAACTATCCATGCTCGGGCGCCAAAGGCGGCATATCCCACTGCCAGGGAGAAACATTTATATGCAATGACGGGTCCGTAAGCGGATCAAAAAAACATTGCTCGGCAACGCATGGGAGCGGCAACACAGCGGCAGCGCGACTGTTTTCCAATAATCGCAACATGGCGCCGTCTGTCAAAAAGACGCCGGGTGCAATTGTAGTAGCGGCAATTATTGCACCGGCCCCAGAGGCGGGAAGTTTTGCTACAGCGACTCAGGACGCAAGAGTTATCTAAGAAAATAACCCTTGGCTGCGATGCAGCTCTTATTACCGCTTTAGAAAAAATGCGTGAATAAGGGCAGCGCGACTAATCTGGCCCTTGCGCCTAGCCGCAAGTTACGCGGCTAATCTTCCCGTCCTTGCCAACGTGGACATTCAAGCGTTCTGCCGAATAATCCATCGTGACGACTGAATCAGGATAAATAACTCGAGTGGACTTGGGTAACGTAGATTTGTCCAACGCCTTGTCCTGAGTACCCACCAGGCTCTGATGACTCTTGGCACCACATTGATCTTCTGTCTGAGTCTGGCTCGGGTTCTGAGCCTGCCCAGGCGTCGGCGCCTGGCAGGCAGCGAGCACGAACAACGGGATCGCGGCGATGAGTTGTTTCATAAAAGCTCCTTTGAATAGACCCCTACATTTATACACTAATTGGGCCTGTCACTTTGTCAAAATATACTACCCGGCTATGTTTACAATCGCCGGGCAATGGGCCCGGTTTTTTTTCAATCCGCCACTATTCCCGAGCTGCTCAAGGCAGATCCAAGGTGTACTCAAGCGCCCAGAAATAGTCCCACTCCAGATAATTACAAGACGCCGAATACCACGACACCGCAGCAAGCAGTTGTTCCCGTGTCGGAAAGTTTTTGAGCACCCGATGCGTTGATCCATCGTCTAGCGTACGAATTTGATAGGTGTTGCCTGCACTATCATGGTCCGCTATCGGGGTGCTGCTACCGCTCACAAAACGATTATCAAGAAAGACAACCCTGGCGCCAGGCTCAAGCACCCGATGAAGCCCGGTAAGAAACTCCTGGATTTGTTCCTGAGGAACATGTGACCACCAAAATCCGGCAAAAGCGACATCAAAGGACGCATCGAAAACCGGGAGTTCGTACGCATCCCCCCGGACCAATTGAACGTTGTTCGCGGTGATACGCCCAGCTGCAATGTCCAGAGTTTCCTTTGCGGCGTCCAGCGCTACAACCCGCTTGGCCAGTGGTGCATAAAATTGGGTCCAGTAGCCGGTGCCACAAGCGATCTCCAGCACTGATCGGCCGGCAAATATGGGAGGCAACCACATCTGCAATTTTTGAAGATCGGCCTGTCGTTCAGGTTTTAAATAGATTCTGTCGTATTCGTTAGCGCGCGCTCCGTAATAGTCTTTCATCACCAACCCTGTTCAAAAATCGCATGTAAATTAAACTCGATTTTAATGCAAGTTGATGAATTACCCGGCTCTTGCAATGACAGTGGATACAACAAGCATTTTCCTGAAAGAGGATCACCGATATTGCCGACGAACGCCAGATCGTTGCTAAGCACTTTCTCGTTGAGCCTGATGATAAATCGGGACACTGTTATCGCATGGAGGTAAATAATGCTGGCTAAATATACGGCACCCAGGTTTGGTGATCCATATTCCCAGCACCGGCCTGCACGCGCACAAATCTGGTGCTACAATTCGTGCGCGGATCTTCTTCGGCACGCCCGACGAAGCGCCGCACGTTCTCAGGGCGGGGTGCAATTCCCCACCGGCGGTAATAGCGTAAAGACGCTAAGCCCGCGAGCGCTTGCCCGTGTAGCAGTTCCTCACGCATGAGCAAGGTCAGCAGACCTGGTGTGATTCCAGGGCCGACGGTCATAGTCCGGATAAAGAGAGAGCGGGATATTGCTGGCTACGCCAGCGTGCCTGGCTATGCATTCGTTGCAGCAGGTTTGCACAGTCATGCCCATGATTTGGCATGCAAACCCAAAATCTTGCAATGCACGCGCCATGCATCTCCTGTCTATCCATGCCCTGTTTTTATATGTTCAAAAACAGGAGTTTTCCATGTTAAACAAAGTAAACGATCAACCTCTGCCGGGGCTCGCATTCCGCCGCATCGCCTTTATTGAAGCCGCTTGGCATGGCGATATCGTAGAGCAGGCAAGGATATCATTTCTGGAAGAAGTGTCCAGCCTCGGCCAGGACGCTTCCTGCGTTGATATCATCAGTGTTCCGGGCGCCTTTGAGATTCCCTTGCACGCCAAGCTGCTGGCCGAAAGCGGCCGCTATGCGGCTGTAGTCGCAGCCGGATTGGTGGTCAACGGTGGTATTTATCGCCATGAGTTTGTCGCCCAGGCGGTTATTTCAGGATTAATGCAAGTGCAGCTGGAAACGCGCGTGCCGGTATTGTCTTGCGTACTCACCCCGCGTGAACTGTTTGAAGGTGAAGATCAGCACCGCTTTTTCTTCGAACATTTCAGGGTCAAGGGCAAGGAAGCAGCGCAGGCGTGCATCGCAACGATCGCTTCTCTGGACAGCCTGAGTCATACTACGCTTTCACTACAACAGTGAGGCACGGCAGCTTCCTCTTACAGTAGCGCAATGCAGTCCACTGCCCTGCCTTTGGACTGCATTGCTAGCAAAACGTCTGCAACCCCTCGTCCTGCAGTGCTTTCTGCACGCCTGCATCGCGCTCCATATTCGACATAAAGCGGAGCAGATTGGGCAGATCATCAATTTTCACACCCACGTTTTTTGTCCAGCGCGTCATAACATATAGAAGCGGATCGGCCACAGAGCGTATGCCAGTAAGCCAGTCCTGGCCCGCCAGCTGCGCATCCATTGTTTCCAATAGAGCATGGACCTTCGCACGCGCATTAGCCTTGGTCATGTCAATCGCTACCTCGTCACCCAGATAAGAGGTCGTCCCAAATAATGGTTTGAACGTGGGATGGATATCCGATGTCGCAATGCCCAAAATTCGGTTGATCTGCGCGCGACTCCCGATACTACCGTCGCCGCTGAGCTTGGATTCTGGAAAGCTGTCGGCAAGGAAATTGAGAATTGCTACGTTCTGCGTCAGTACCCAGCCATCGACTTCAAGCACGGGTACCGCTCCGGCGGGATTAAGTTTTAAGAATACCGGTTCTTTGCGCTCGGCGCCCGTGTAATACGCGATGTCATAGGTAGTACCAATCCATTCCAAGACAATATGGCCGGCAAGCGAACAAGCACCTGGCGAGGCGTGTAATTTAAGCTTCATGGTAAATTATCCAAATATAAAATCAACACAGAATAGGCAATTGCAAAATAGCGTATCAATAAAATAGCCTGAGAGATAATAAGACAGGCAAAATAGGCTTATGACAACCTTGATACTGCAAGGTAAGCTTTTTTTGCAGCAAAATCAATATGTCGGTTCCACTAGACACCTGCAAAGGATAAGGCCTCACTGGGGACTATAAACATTGTCGCTAATGAATCACCTCCTCAATGCAGACCGTACCTTCAGGGGAATGCTATCACCCTCACTATTCAATAGAACAGAAGACCCTTCTTGCATCAGGATGGTTTGTACAGAATATTCGGTATATTATTGTTTCTGCACGCCAGCAAAAGCATCGATTTATTGCAGTTGCAAAGCCTAGTTTGTCTGGTTGCCTCGGAAGGCACGAACGCCGACGATGCTATGGCGCCTTTTCCTTGGCCCTTTTTGTTCAGGTCGAAGTACAATGAATCATCAAACTAACCAGGAGGATTCTTTATGGACATCACCTATTCAAAGTTCGGCGGAGCGCCGGAAATAATTAATGCCGATGAAGACTTGGATGACGCTGAACCAATCACTTTAAAAAAAGAACTCGTGTTCGCATTGAGACTCCCTATGGCGGAAACGAAAGAAAATAACCTGACGTTAGAGCAAAAGCTTGATGCAATATTGAAAGACGCAGGCATTGACCCCGCATCGGTCAAATTAGTCGGTTGAAGGTTCGTAAATGCACGTTGGGCGGCAGAGGAAGCCTGGTGCTAATATAGTATTATTGCAATTACGCATCTTCGTCATATTTCGGTAGACGGTCTGCAATATCGTGCCATGGTGCTTTGTTACTGACATACACGTGCAACTCAGGTTTGACGCCTGGATCGGAATCCAAGCCCCCTAACGGCAATCCATAACCAGACTTATCATCATCGAATTTGCTGAATATGGGCGAGCCGCAGACACCGCAAAATCCGCGATGTGTTCCAGGTGATGATTCGTAGAATTTGACCAATGCCTCGCCTTGCAAAAATCCAAAATCCCGTGCCAGCACCCTCGCCCGACTTCGAAAAGCCGCCCCGTGTGCCTTACGACACATAGCACAATGGCAATTGAGTGCCCCTGTTAATGGTCCGTTTATTTGATAGCGAACACCGCCACAGAGGCAGCTTCCTTGAAGTTTGGTCATTTGGCTCTCCTGTCAATTGTTCAATAGTAGCAGGCGGATTTGAATCAGTCTCGATCCGCCCTGACATGTACCACTAGGTGCGCCTGTGGGTTGGCGGTCACTGCCGATGTTGAAGTATGATTTATAGTGATCTGCCAATGGACAAGCCATTACCTCAGCAAACGATAGGAGACGACCTATGCCTAAATTTGTAACGATTGGATATGGGGATCGGGAAGGCTACGAGCGTATCGCAGTCGACATCCGAAACGCAGCCCATGCGCATGACGCAAAATTGCAGCAAGCCGGTGTATTGATGGGGATCGCAGGCCACCCGGTGCAGGTTCGCAATGCGGACGCGGCACAAGTTGTAACGACGAACGGGCCATTCATGAAATCTTCTATGCCAGTGGCCGGGTTCGCCATCATAGAGGCCAAAGACATGACCGAAGCCATAGAGATGGTGTCGCGCACGCCCTGTGCTGTCGCACACGGCGTCGTTGAGGTGTGGCCGCTGGAGCAACCATCGTAACCCAGACACATTAACATCGCGAAGCGTTCATATCTGATCATGCGCGAGACCTGGTATTAAGTAGGTGATGCTTTATCGTTTGCTTTAACGGCGGGTCGCATATAAAATCTCGCATCTTTACCCTTCCCCACCAGATGTAAAAGCGATGAGTGCATTTTGTGTATTCGGCATGACAGATGTCATTGCCAGACAATCGGCAAGCAAGAAATCTCCTCCCCCCGAATGGAACGCCTCCACAGAGGCTTTCTACGCCGACTATGAAGAACACATATACAAGACAGGCGCGCATCGGCAGGTATCGCTCACCTTCGATGCTCCGCAGTTTTGCCAGGACTGGATCGATCTAGCCAAAAAGCATATGCGGACACGCGGCCTGAAAATCATGTATCGTGGCCAAGTGACCGACAAACACGGCAGGCCCCGAATCAATAAGAAAACCAATGAGCCGGTGATGGGCTGGATGCCTTATGATGGGAGTTGGGAAACGCGACCAAAAACCGGCGCGTTTCTATAAACCTGCAACTATCTACCAGTGCCAGGAAATTGCATTGATTTTCATGCCATTGCTTTAGTTAAGGGCACAACAAAATCATGCTTGGTCTGCTCTGCTTGCCAAAGATCGTAATCAAATTGCATACCCGTCCATAACCCACTGCTGGCTTCAAGCAGAATAGAAAGGCGCACAGCCATATCAGCCGAAATCGCTGCCCTGCCATTCAAGAGACGAGAAAGCGCGGCGCGGGTGACGCCGCGGCGCTGAGCGGCTTCGGCTACGCTGGTTTGACCCAGATATTCGCGCAATACCAGACCTGGGTGTGCGGGGTTCTGTATGCTCACATTCCACTTCATGGCCAGCCTGGCGGCTCTTCGAATCTCTGCCTTGCCAAGATACGTCTTGCCGAACCTTCGACCACAAACAGCATCCCGAAACCTTGCCGCCTTTTGCCAGCACCAGACAAAAATGTTCGCCTGCTTTGGCGTCAGTTGAACTGGCGCATCAAAGGATTGGCCTATCAGGGACATCTTCGTCTGGCTTCAATGTGACCGTGTATTCTTCCGTCAGAATGCTCGGAGCCTCCTGGGCTGTTGGCTTGATCGGATCCAGTCGGCGATTCACATAAACGTCTCCCACCTCTTTCGCTGCTTGTTCTAACAACGAAGCGGCCAGAACGATGTTCTTGTGCTTCATCGTTTCGTTTAGCATCCGATGCAATTGACGCAGACGGAACGCTTGGCCGGCAATGGGTATTTCAGCAATTTCTCGACGAAAACGCTCGCGGGTTGATGAGAAAAGATCCTGCCATTTTCTCGCCAATGCTTTACTAGTAACCTTGGTTGGGTCATAGCTTGCAACTTGCTGGCGGGTGATTTCGATGCCGAACTCCTCTTTTACTGCTTCGGCTACTTGAGTTGGAGTGTCGTAGCATGCGAGCGCTTGCACAATGAAGCGCTGCATCGTCTCGTTAAGCTTTGCCATAATGTGCAATTTGTAGGGATTGGGTAAAAATTACGCAGTACCGTTGAGACCTTTTCCGAAGCCGATACAGAATGGGTTTTGCTGAATATGAAATTTTCGTCTCAGTTATTCTTCAATTCCCATAATTCAAGAAATTACGCTACCATCCGTAGTAGTTAAATTCGAGGCCCTTTATGTCCAATCCTCCTGAGAAAACATCACCGAACGCAACCGCTAATGCCACAGATACGCAATCGGCGCGTCCTCCCAAAGGCTTCCTGTCAAGAATTTGGATTCGCCAATTAGGGTCTGCTATTGTAATAATCTCCGCGATATCTGGCGGAGCAGTTTGGGTCACTAACAAAATGATTGATTACGGACGTACACTAGAACAGACAGAACAATTGAAGAGGGATACCGCCGAATTAATATCAGTCAAAGACCAACTTAAAACGATGCAACAAGCGAATGAGCAAATTAACGATCAACTTAAAGCTTTAACAAAAGAAAAAGAGGAACTCCTGCGAGAGCGTACGGGCCTTGTATCCAGGGCAGATAAACTACAAGACGAATTGCTTATTCTCTCAAAGCAGCTCACAGCCAATGATAACTGCTCATTTGTTCACCGACAGATCGAAGCCGCCCAACGAGCAGTCGACCAACATCGCCCCTTTACTATCTCAAGTCAGGGGCCTGACTCCGACTACTTGCGGGAACACCAAATTCTTATCGACAGACTACAAGAATATCAAAACCAACTCGGACGCTGTCGAGGCACACCCGAGCCAGTCCGCTAGCGTTCGCTCGGAGCCAAAAAACTAAGTTTCCGCGTTGATCTATGCAGTCTTAAACAAACATGTACCGCAGGCCTGAGCTACGTTCAATCTGGATACTTTGGCAGGATCTTTGGCGGCTTCCATTAGCTTGGTGACCTGCGCGTTAGCACCATAACGCCGTACGACTCCGACGAACTCTTCCACGTCATGGCCGCGTAATGCGAGCTTAGGCAATCCTTCCTTGGTGAATTTGGGCGATCCGAAATCATCCAGCTCCTGCCCGATGTGGTACAGCTCATGTTCGACCAAGGCGCAGAACTCCAAATCACTGCACTGGGCACAATAGTCTGCCGCAAGGGTGATAAGGAAGTCAGGAACGTAGCCAAACCATTCGCGCAGCTGCTGCTCCTGTCTGGCCTTTTGCCAGCCCCCAGCCCGAATCATGACTTGCTCAGCGTGTCCGATCACGGTACGACCTTGCTTGGCGAAGGAGTTGGAAGCCCAGAGATAGCCGATATGTGCCTGGTCGAGGTGTAAGTGGTCCGTGTTATGGATTGGGCCATCATCGTCCAGAATGCACCGGTTTACCCAATCAACTACTTCATTTGCTGGCGCCAGATAGCAAAAACCCCCATCAAGCATGTTTTCTGGGGGTAGGGGGCGACCGCCAGACGCGGCGGTGGCCTTGTCTTTTTTAGCGGCCACCCCAGTCCGCTCAGCCAGTTGTTCCAGCGTCAATGACTTATCCCCAAATATCCGCTTAACGATCCCTACCCCAAGTCGATTATTCGACACGCAGCCGGAAAGAGCCTCCGCAGCTGCAATTTGGCCCAGGTCGGAAATCGCCCTCTCCCACATGTCATTGCGCTTATGGCCAGAGCAGCACGGTGCCCGGCAGGAGCATGGCCATGTCCGGGGAGCGAACTTTGCTATCAGGACGCTCTGCTGGGCGATAGTGAGGGTAATGCGCATGCGATGCGCAAACGGGCAGCACATGAGGGTGCAGGGCTGAAAAAACTCAAATTCCACGATCTGCGACATACCTGGGCAAGTTGGCACGTTCAATCTGGAACGCCGCTTATGATATTGAAAGAATTGGGTGGTTGGGAGACGATCGAGATGGTGCAGAAATATGCTCATTTGGATGTTGGCCATCTTGCCCAATATGTCACGGCCAGCCAAATCCAGTCACGATTTAGTCACGGTGGCAAATCAGAAAACAAAAAAGCCGCTACATGAGCGGCTAATTTATTGATTTTAAAAGCTTTCTCTGGTCCCCCCGGCTGGACTCGAACCAGCGACCAAAGGATTATGAGTCCGGACTAAGTTCGACGCTGAGACCCGCATAAAACCAAGAGATTTGATAGACGAATGGCAAATATTCAGTTGAATTTAGATGCTCGGAAAGCCAGTAAATACGTGGCAAGTTGATCTTTATTTGCCGGCATTATCGAATGTAGTATACAGTATTTTTACGCGGACAATTTGCCCTTGTTTGGCTCTACGGTATCGACCCATCGAGACTTCACGTAGACCTCGGTGGTGGTAACCGATTCATGCCCGCAAAGCACCTGGATCTGCTCTAACGGCACCCCGCTTCGCCACATGTCAGTCGCGCCCTTGCCCTTCATGTCGTAAAACCCGAACGACGCTACACCGGCCTTTTGAATGTATCGCCTGAGAATCGCTGTCAGCCCTGAATAGGTATACGGCAAATCTTTACGTGTCCGGATGTATGTCGTGGTGGCAGATAGGTAAATCGGTGGTTCAGGGGAAATGGACGCAAGAATACTCTCGATTTCCGGTGTAACCAGAATATCTACGACCTTGCCGCCACTGCCCAGGCGCTTGCCCTGGTCATTGCGGATCACCTTACGCACGGTACCGTCAGATTCCCGTTTTTTGATAATGTTGGCCGGGGTCCATTCGATAATATCCTCGGGGCGCTGCAGCGTGCGATAAATAAGATTCATCAAAGCGACGATATTGCGCGGCGCAATCCTGGCCACCGCCTCATATTCATCGTGCGTAATGTACCGATCCCGTTTTGTTTCCCGGTTCCGCCGGATCCCGATGCAAGGATTATCGGTTATTCCTGAATCTGGCTTTGTTCGCAGCCAGGTGAAACAAGCCGACAACGTCGCCTTCTCCCGGTTTGCGCGCACGCCCCTGTTCGCCTTCAAGCCCATATCCAAATATTCGGCTACGTGGTGACCTTTGACCTGGTGCGCCAGCATCTTGCCGAAATATGATTTGAGATAAACGACCGTTGTCTGGTAATCACGAAGTGTCAACGGTGACAGCCCGCCTCTCTTTCTCTCCAGACCGGTGCGCTCTTGGCAGTGCACCAGGAACATATCCAGCCAATATGCCATCGTCCCGAACTGGCTTTCGGGGTCAGCGTACAGCAAGCCGCGTTTCCTGGCCTCATTAACGTCTGTGCCAATGTGCTCCCATCTTCCATCCGGGTGCACATAGAAAAACGCCCCATGATGCGCATAGACACGCTCCGGCAGATTCAGCGGATTATTAAGCCGTTTTCGCCCCATTATTTCCCTTTTTTATAAGACGTAGATAAGCTTCCCGGTCCGGTTGACTGTCGAGATCATTTGCCGCACTGGCTACCGGCTTATTAATCATAGCGCGTTCGAATTCATTCCGTGCTACCAGTGGCCGCCCGTTGGGCTTTTTCCGTACGAGTAAGCCCAAGCCAGTGAGAAACCGACATTGGGCTGTCGAGCGCCTGAGCGGCGCGCAGATATCATTGATTTCAATGTCGGTCAGATAAGGCAAGTTCATAGATTCACCCCATTGTTGTTTTGTCGTTTCAAGCACGCGGCGGATGGTGTTGGTCATTTCGCTGTCTCCGGCGCCGGCAGTAAATTCTGATCTTGTACGGCCTCTAATACCGTGCGTCCATTGCCGAGCATGATCTGCCCAAGGAACGCACCTTCGAAAGTCAGGATCCCGGTTTCCACGGCCATGACCTGACCCTTAATCCAATCCCGCAGGATCGAGCAGACGCTGATTTCTGCCTGCCGTAGCGCCTTCTCTTCGTGTTTCTGCCGAGTGATCCGCGTGCGGACAGTGTAGGGGTGCTCTTTGAGCCATGCGGCCGCATAACCTCGATAGCTGGCTCGGGCGCTGACATCCCGGCATTTATATGAGAACTGAACCAGCAACTCGCCCTTCTCGATGTCCGTCATGGTGCCGAACCGAGTGCAGCCGAATTTGGTGAGAATGGCGTTCAGGTCCGACAGGGCTTTACCACCGCTTGTCGCGTTTTCGTAAGGTAGTGTCATCCCCTCGCCCCTTCCACAGCCCGCACAATGCAGCGGCCCGTATAAAATTTCCCATAAACCGCAACGCCGCAGCGCTGCCCGATATGCTCCAGCACCGGCGCCAGGCCCGGGCGATCGTCAAGGATAGTGTCCAGCGTGTGGCGTGGCCACTTTCGCCGGATCTCCTGCAGCACGACAGCGTCGATTGTCATTACCTCGTTCATGGCATGCCTACAGTGAATGAATAATCAAACCGCGTGGAGCGGCAAAGGGGATATCGTCGTCCATGTCCATGATGTTGGATGCACCCCTGCTTACCCCGCCCTGCCTCGCTTGCGGCCTTGCAGCGGGTTGCCTGGCTGCTGCTGGTGCATCGGCCTGCCCGTCAGAATCGCGGCCACCAAGCAGCTGCATTTGATCTGCCACAATCTCAGTTGAGAACCGATCGGCGCCGGTGTCCTTATCCTGCCATTTACGAGTCTTGAGCTTGCCCTCGATATACATCGAGCGTCCTTTGCGCGCGAGTTCGCCTACAACTTCAGCCAGGCGGTTATAGAACACCACCCGATGCCATTCCGTGTCCTCGCGCTTTTCCCCGCTGTTTTTGTCCTTCCATTGCGAAGTGGTGGCGACCGAGACATTGCAGATGGCAGCGCCATCGGGGGAATACCGAACTTCCGGATCCCGCCCCAGGTTGCCAACAAGGATGACTTTGTTGACAGATGCCATTACGCGCCCTCTTCTTCGCGCTGATCTTCGTCAGACTTGTTATTATTTGGAAACGGCCACTTCGAGCGGTCCTCGGTACATTTCTTGTGACCCTTAACCCACTGAACGCACAATTTGCCGTGCACCTGCGGGCATGCGGACTCCGGCTTGCCTTCTGATGCGGCCTGATATCCCAGGTCGTAATATTCTTTGAGATCCTCGGCGCTTGGCTGGTATTCAACTTCGCGGATCTCTGCGTCCACGACATTGTCGTCATCCATGCCGCCGCCATCGTTATCGTGGTATTCATGGCCCAGATCCATGGCGCGCTGATCTGACTCGCCCTTCACGGCATCCATGCCACCGGTGTATTCGTCGGCATCAGCTACGACCAGCAAGCAGGCTTTGCCGACACTATCGAACAATTCATGGCGTCCTACGGCATTGCTGTTGATTTTGAACGTGCATTTGATACCGTCCTTGCTGGTAATTGACTCCAAATCGCCCATAACGACGGTACGACTGTCAGACGAAATGATGTGCACAGCCATTTTTACGTTATGGTCGACCCGGCTGCGCAGCCGATCAATAACCTCGTCCTGCTTGGTCTGCGACAACGCATCCCATGGCTTGGGCAGCAATTTAA
This sequence comes from Pseudomonadota bacterium, assembly GCA_023423975.1. Classification (GTDB taxonomy): domain Bacteria; phylum Pseudomonadota; class Gammaproteobacteria; order Burkholderiales; family Burkholderiaceae_B; genus Advenella. Next base: position 211,599 of record JAFAEO010000084.1, on the reverse strand, counting down.
TTTCCTGCAGTAATGCTTGGAGAATGTCGCGGCCGACTGTGTCGGCGGTCATTTCACGGATATCGCGCTCTTCGGCCTGTGGCTGCTGGTTTTCGTTTTCTGGCTGGTCTTTCTTTTTGCGTGTCATGGTTATGGCTCCTGGTTGAAAATTTGTGACGGTGCCGGGCTTGATACCGGCTGGTTTGGGCACTTTCATCGCCTACTGGCTCCAGTTCCGACCTTTCGGCTCCGCCCCTTGGGCGGCAAGGGATTTCGTTGCCTACTGTGCGTTTCCTTCAACGCCGACCCTCATTGCAGCGCGCTCTGCCGGTTTGGAAAGTCCGGCCCTCTGCCCCCAGAGGTGAACGCGCTTAAATCAGGGTCCCCGTCTTTCCGGGGTGTCAGCGGTCTTTCCATCGCCGTCAGCGTGCTTGGTGTGGCCCATTGGCTAAGCCTCGTGGTTTTTCGCAGCTCCACGTTCGCTGTCTGGTTCACTCCACATTTGATTCCGTTGCAGAAACCAGCAAGCCGCCAAGAATTCGGTGCTGGCTTATTTACGTGAGCCAGCCAACACGTTGCAGGGTTTTAGCTATACCTATCCCCGGTTTTCCAGCCCTACAAAGCGCCCCGGTTAAGTCGGCCTTAAGGGTCCTCGCACAACTGGCCGACATACTGTGCGGATCCTCCCCTCTCACGGAGGCGTTCAGTGCCGGTCTGTTCCCGACTGTCAGGCTCTCTGTCGCTTTACGTCCCACTAATCAGAGCCAATCCGGACGGCAGTGCTCACCAAACTGCCATGGGCCTGTGCGCCTTCAGGCTGGCGTACGGCTTAATGAAAATACTTATTTGCTACGTGAACCTTCACCCTGCTCGCATCGCAGGAGAAATGCCGCCGGCAGATCTCGTACCGCTTGTGAAACTCCACTGACTCGGCCTCATTCAAAGCCCGGGCCTGCCCGTTGTCATACTGGAACTTGACGGCGCCGTGTAGCATGTTTACCTTGATGACCTCTGTGTGCATGTCTGTCTCCTTGGGGTTATGCTGGCTGGTAATCAGATCAAGCCCGGGCCGCTACGCTCTTTTCAGCGTATGCACGCACACCCGGAATATTCAGATTGCCTTTCATGGCCTTGGCCATCTGGTTGACGGCGCTATTGTTGACGTCCACCAAATTGAGCAGGTGCGGATTAGCGGCGATGTACTTCACCAGCGCTTCCTTATCGGTTACCTCAGCTTTCCATGTCTCCCGCATGCTGATACCAGCCACCTTGGAGGGCGCTGCGACCTGAACCGGCGCGCTCATTGCGCTGGCCTCGGCAGCTATAACATTTGCCTGGGCCTGACCGGTCTGAAACGCAATCTGCGCTTGCTCCGCGATCTTTTGCGCCTCGGCCTCGTCACCCTTTTTGGCCGCTTCATTGGCTTTACGCTGCAGTTCTTCAGCTTCCTTGCGCGCCGCTTCCTCGGCTGCCCGGGCCTTTGCTTGCAATGCCTCACGCTCAATGCGCTGGGCTTCTTCCTGTTTCTGTTGCTCCAGGCGGGCGATGCGTGCCTGCTGCTCCTGGTAGTCAACGATGGAGTTTTTCAGGACCATTTCGGCCTGGCTCAGGATCTCCACTGGTTTGCGGAACAGATCCATGACAGCCTTCTTGGCGTCGTCGAGCGGCTTGGTGATGGCTACGCGCTTGTCGTTGAGCTCCTTACTCTTGGCCTTGATGCGCTTGAGTTCTTCGCCAGCCTCGGCAAACATCAGCGGGCTGTCGATGACATACGTTTCGGCTACTTCCAAGACGATCTGGGCGTCGTTGTTTAGCGTGTCCTGGTCAGGTGTTTTGAGGTCAATTTGCATGATTTTTGGTCCATTTATAAACAGTGAGTAAAGAAGAAAACACGTTAAAGTCGTGCGGGTCTTTGAACTGGTCCAGCCGATAGCTGCCGTCTTCTTTGAGCTGCACGCTGAACCGGTTGTAAAACGTACCTGTCTGGCTGCGCAGCGCGGCTTCATAGGCCGCCAACTGAACGCCGACCGCAGCTTTGATAACCGCTGTGGTCTTAATGTCGATGATGGCCGGCTGCTTCTGGAACAGCCCTGCCCTATCGATCGTGCCGGCATAGCCCATCAACGCGTGATAGATGCGCTTTTCGTTTGCGCTGGGGTTAAAGCCTGTTTCCCGGCGGAACCGAACCCAGGCAGCGAAATACGGACGCCATTCATCTGCTACCGTTTCTTCGTCCAGATCGTTATCGTCGTAAAGCTCGCAGCACTTGTGCACGGCAATACCCAGATCACGCTTGGCGTTCAGCACCTGCGGATCGATCCCGGAAAAGTCATATAGCGGCTTGATGATCGAGGTGACGCCAGGCACTTCTGTCTTGCCGACAAAATACTGGTGCGAGTCCTCAACGAAACGAAGGGGTTCGGCTACGGCATTCATTTGGCGTGGCTCTTGGCGTGTTCGAGCAGACACACAAAACCGTCGCGGCTCAGATTTTCGAAGTCCGAGAGGCCGCAGGCTTCCATCGCATCAGCCAGGGCAATGCCGGCCTGCTGCAATTTAAGCTCTACATGGCGTTTTTCTCCGATAGAGGCACGTTCACCACTGCCGGATGATTGCGCGGGCGCAGCAGTTTGTTTCTGTGGCTCGGGTGTTGGTTGTGAGTCCTGTACTTCGGTGGCATTCACATCAATCGTGTCAGCCTGGGTGCGCGTCGCCTTTTCTTTCTTGGAGCCGGGCATTTTTGTAGCCGGCCGCACTTCGCCTGTTTCACCATCGATGGACCCCATATCGACAATGGATTGCACCTCGTCCTGGTCGTGGATGCCGCCGTAGCCGAAAGCCACACGTGCGCACTGGATGATCGATTTATGGCGAAGCATGCGCCGTGGGGAGGTTTTCCACGGGTCGGTACCGCGCTTGCACTCGCTCAGATATTCAGTAATGCGTGTCGGGTTCTTGCGGTCCTTGCGGTGAATGGTGCAAGTCGCTTCTTCACCATCAGCGGACAGCTCCACGTCCATGCCGTCAAATTGCGGATGCTCATTGATAATGCGCAACCAGCCATCAACACCGACCACGGGCACAATGCCGCCGCCTTTGTCCGGAAACGCGTAGATTTCCTTGGTCCAGGGGTTCAGCTTGTATTCGTTGGCAACGATCAGCAACGCGGTCATTTGCGCGTCGGTTGCATTGCCTTTGAACGCTGTACCCTTGAGCACGTTGACCAGTTCGCCAGAGCCTTCAATGCCCAGGCGCTCAGCCAGTTTGCTGGCCATTTGATTGTGAATAGTCAGATTCGACATGACTTATGGATCCTTAAAAGTTTGCCGCAGCGCGGCGACGATTAGAAAATGCACTGCCGATGAGCTCCAGCCCTTTCAGAACAGGCTCAGGCCGGCGCTGTACAGGCGCCCCAGTAGGCTGAAACGGCCTGCAGGTGATTGGCTCACTGGCGGATGTGCGAAAGGTGTTGTCGTACGCCTTGATGGCTTCTTGTGGGCTGGCGGCGATTAATGTGCGGCCGTTGACTTCGTATGCACTCATGACTGCTCTCCTTTGGTTGCCTTGCGAACCTTCACCTCATAAGCCGGTTCGCCGTTGGCAGTGATTTCAAACGTTCCACCATGGCTGTCAGCCAGCTGGATCAAACATCCGTAAAAGTCGGCTGTGACGTCATGACGGACGCCAACTGCTTGGGCATAGCCGTCTTTCTGGGCAATGCGGCCGGCGAAAATCGTGCGGGTCAGCGGTGACATTGCGAGTCTGAAATCATGCTTGCTCACGATCTTTCCTCCCGATCTACCTTGCGGACGTCAAACGCCGCCGAAATTAATGCGATGACCGCAGCCGCGGCGATGACTGAGAAACCCCAAATGATTGCTTCGTATGTACACATGCCCTACTCCTGATCGATTTCTAATTTGCCGTACGGGCAGAAATTCGCAGTGCATTCGAGGCCCGCATACCACCAATCACCGGTCGCATATGGATCGCGATCAACAATGCAGTGATCGCAATCCTCGCAACGTGGGATTGGCTGTGTTATTGCGGATGGTGGAATTGTTCGCCCGGTCTGGGCAGTGATGGGTGTGGCTTTCATTTCAATCATCCTTCCGGGGTGGGGTTCGATGATTGAATTATTACTCATGTAGTATTTATAGTCAATACATAAGTATTATTTCTGATGAAAATATAGTATTTAAGTATTATTATTTTGTAACCGTGTATGTCACAAACAACAGGCGGTCGCGATCCCTCGATGGGATACGGTCATTTACACCAATCCTATAGGTATAAACCCTAATATGTTGTACAATGCAACCTGTCTCCTCACTCCGGTTATTTGGGGTGATTTGCCAGCCTTCGGGCTGGTTTTTTTGCTTATAGCGGGGGGGGTTGACAGGTTTGCTATAGTGGAAGAGAGGTATCAACCTCGAAAACACTTTTAAGGAGTATCACTATGAATAAAGATATTGCAGCCGGAAAATGGGAACAAGTTAAAGGCTCGGTCAAACAGACCTGGGGTGAGCTGACCGATGACGATATCGCTCAAGTGAACGGCAACGCTCAGAAAATGGCCGGTATTCTGCAAGAAAAATACGGGAAAACCAAAGAAGAGGCAGAAAAACAGGTGGACGATTTTTGGGGTAAAAACCAATAATTGAAGGCAAGAAAAGCGGCTTCGGCCGCTTTTTTGATGTTTATATGATTTGACACTGAATACAAAATTTAAAAAATAACGAGGGAAAACTATGCTTCATTACGCTATTGTCTTTTTTATCATCGCCATTATTGCGGCTGTCTTTGGCTTTGGCGGCATCGCTGCGGGCGCAGCATCTATAGCAAAAATCTTATTTGTTGTATTTATTATTCTGGCCATTGCTTCATTCTTTTTTGGCAGAGGCAAAGGCAGATAAGTACTGCAAGTAGTTGATGATTCTTAATGCAGCCCGCCTCGTACGGGCTGCAGGCAAAATAAAACCCGCCGGAGCGGGTTAAGATGGCCACAATAACCGATTACTGCAAAAACGCGCCAGCCCAATTTGTATTTTTCTGGAATTGCTGAATAGACGCCACTTTGGAAAGAATGGTAGCTGCGTTCCCGAATTCGCGTTCCTCAACCTCTGGACTAATAATTACTAGTCGTCCATCGCCAGTTTTTGCCTCTTTCTGATCAGTCATTTTTCCAAGCGTTTTATGAACCACTCCCCAATCCAGGGTACCATTTTCGTTGGCAGAAATAGGCTCCACAAATATCATCTTTTCGTTCGCGGGTGCCCTTACAGCAAACGGAAATTCGAGCATATGCCCACTCAAGCCGACAGTTTTGGCATTGTGAATTATTCGCTTTTCCCCAACTGAACTTTTAATACTATTTTCCACCAGTTGTTTGAATTGGATTTGATTCAATTTCGGCATCCAGGAATGGGAATCTGCGGAAATCCTGTATGCAAGCAACGCCGCATCCCACAACGCAAATTTGATATCCGATAGTTCGCCAACTGATTGAATTTCGCCCGAAAGTGAGATTTTTACGTGCTCGGAATCCGATTTATACAAAACACCTAGCATTTTTCTATACGTAATTTCACCGCCCCTCATAGATACATGCCGAGCGGTTTCACCCGCATCGGTGATAAAGTATTTCCCATCATGAGATGCAACATAAAAGCAAATATGCTGGCCATCATTTGCATATGTGAAAGGCGCGACCACCCTAATGGAATTCTGTCCGCTGACAGATCCATGCCATTCTGATATTTTTGTGAATTCGTCGAGCGTCATGATCACAAAAGCCTAGGTTGAATTCCCTTCATAGGGTGCACTATACCACCCATAATAACCAAATTTGCTCTGGCCTGAAATACGTCAAGTAGGTTTTCTACAGTATCTATATCTTCAAACGGTTCTGCATATCCGTAGCCTTGGCCGCACCATATGTGAATATGCGCCCTGGACTCAATGGTTTTTTTGAAATAGGGCAAACCAATACCCTTTTTATTTGTATGAGGCGTGTCATCAATGTCGATTGCGAAAACCCGATTCGGCCCTATCATAAGAGCCGCGTTGAATTTTTCGCTCTGTTCAATTACGAAGCCGCCTCGATGTTCTGGATCATACTCGTATTTTTTAGCCCTGTATGAAGCAATAAAAAACACATCTTCACGAACTGCGTTATTTACACGGCACGCGGTCTGAAATTCTACCCATTGCGGATTTGAATAGGTTTTTTTGTTCTCCCAAATTAAATGACGTACCGTCGCCTTGTTTGCTCTCATCAGCGTCGATACCAAATTTATGGGTAATACGTTTTTTCTCTTAACCAAACTGCCTCCCAATCAAAAGATATTTAGTCTGTTCACCCAAACCGCCTCCCCTCTCGCCACCTGATCCTCCCGCAGTTGCTCCAGGCACCGTTTGCGTGTCCCCGGATCTGTCACATTTGCATCCAGCCACCGGCGCAACTCGGATTCTTCGCGCTGGAATTCTCTTTCCAGTGAGTGGGATACAACCATCTTGTTAGGGCTTAAATTATCCATTTTTGGTCTCTCGCAGCTTCGAAATCTCACATTGAGGCAATGCAACCGTTGATCGTGTCGGCGGGTTCAGGTTACAAGCCCTGGGTTGCCTTCTGATTGATAATCTCAAGGCACTTAGTCACGTTGCTGAATTCATATTTGACCGTAATATATCCCTGCATTGCGTCATCACCAAATGCCTCTATCACGATGGTTTTAATACCAGGAGAATGCCGCAGCGACCAAACTTGAGCCTTCCGACGCATTTCTGTAGCAAGCGCCGAAATTAGTGGCGCATTGTCCATATATGGCTGAGCTCTGTCGAGGGATTTGGGGCGCCCGTACTTTTCCGTTAACGAACTTAAAAGGACCGTATAGTCCTCTTCGAGTTTCCGGTTGCTCCCTATTGACGGGGTGACACCCACAACTCTACATAAACCAGTTTCGTCTGTAGATTGAAAAACATAGGAATCAAAAAATTTCACCGGATGCGGAACGGTTGTAGCTTCGAACATGAAATCGTCATTCGTACTTTTGAAACCTCCAACTGATTTTGATAGATCGGCCTGACTCATACCTTCAGTTAGACCGAACGGCCTGTCTTCGGGCTTACTTCCGCCTTCACCCTGAGCGGTTGATGCGGCGAAAATTAGCAGCGAACCTAAGATACACCTCAATACGCTAGACATTTTCAGTTACCTTTTATCTGAATTTTTGAATAAATTCCACAATACAGCCCCCTCCCAATAAGGGATATTAAGCGGCAGTTGCCTCTGAACCCTGGCTTTTATTTTTGGTAATTTTCATCTGAATATAATCAGATATATCCTCTCTAACATCACCGGGCAGTTTCTCAAATTCGGCCTTGTTTATGTCCTTGAAAGGCCAGCCATCAAACATATCACCCTCGCCCGTCGCAAGCCATTCTGCTCGAACGCCCAATACCTTTGCCAGCGCAATAATAATGATCGTCTCTTTATTGCGGCCACTTTCGATGTGCGTAATCGTGCCCTGAGACACACTCAATTTTTTGGCTAAATCTTCCTGAGTTAGCCCGGCATTCTTTCGAGCAAACCGTGTTCTTCCTGCCAGCGTAGATAAGTCTTTATTCATACCCTCTATTCTTATTCAAAGCAATATTACTTAGGTATTGATTTGAATACTACTTATGTAGTATTCTCGCAGTATGAATACTCAAACCGCACTCTCAATTCTTCGCCAGCGTGGAATGACCCAGGCCGAAATTGCAGCCGCGATTGGCCTTACTCAAGGTGCCATCTCGGCAATTGAGGTTGGTCGGCGTAAAGATGTCAGGCTGTCCACATATCAAAAACTAATTGATCTGGTGAATCAGAAGATTCCCGTGCCGAAAGAGGCCGCCGATGTATAGCCCAATCACACTCCCAATTGAATCGGTCGTTTTTCACAACCGACATCTGGCCGTTTACGTTCCCGGCGCCCCGAAAGAAGACATTTATGTGCTTCTTGCGGGGGGCAATTTGGTTGCTCATTTCATACATCACGGTACCGAATCTTCGTCCGTCAACCCGAAAAGGCCGTTAGAACGGTTTTTATTGCAGGCAGTGCATCCGGCGCATGAGATAAGCCCAAGTCAATTAACTTTGTTGTCAGGTGTTTTAAAGACTCGCCGGGCAGCTCGCGCAACTGATCAACAAATCGCTTCTTATCTGCTGGCGGGAGATCTGAGCCAATGATCTTATCCTCTATCAATTGCCGAATGGTGTCGTCATGAAGTTTTATCGTCACTACGCCAAGTATCGCTGTCAGGCCACCATCGTCAGCTATAAAGTCGATCCCACTTTCAGTAATCTGGAGTTGACTGGCATTCATATTCCATCCACCGGAGAGAGCTTTGCTCAATCCGGACTCCAAGAGGCCGTGCATCTCCAAGTACAGGAGATTCGCGATGACTGTTTCTTCCTCTGCCAATGCAGCAATGTCCCGATATGTTTGCATCGACGTGTCCGGGAATGCCTCATTCAGGATTTCAAGAATTTTTCTCTGCAATTCCCTATCAAGCTTCATGGCTGGTTTTCCTCAAAAATAGACTTGTTGTGTGAGAGCTTCAATTCTACGGGTAAACCAGCCGCCCTAATGCACCGGCGGGGCCTCATCTCCGCTCAAAACCCGATGCACGCACACCAAGATCATGAAATCCGACGGCGCCGTGCCATCAGAATTGTCATATGCCATTCGGCGCGCCTGGGCAAGCACCTCATCAGCCAGAGATTTGCTGAAATAAACCGGTTTTTGACTCTTTTGGTCCATTACTCATCCTCTTTCCCATGCAATGCATTATTGCACCACATCTGGATACCCGCATCCCTGAAATGCGGCGTTTTTCAAGGTAGGTCCCTATGACATGTCACTATTCCGGCACCGCCTGGGCCGATGTTCTCTATACGTCCGTACGAAATACACCTGGTGGCGTCAATGATGCTGCCCGCTTTCTTACCGAGCGCCGCGGTAAAACCATTCACCCGGAAACGCTGCGCGCCAAGCTGCGGCACATTGACGGCGAATCGATATCATTGGAAATGGTCGAGCTGCTAACTGAGTGGATGGAAGAAAAGGCCCAGGCCCACCGACTGGACTGGCTGCATTCGCTTAATGCCCAGTTTGGCCTGGCAACAACATCAGTACCGGCCGACGAAAGCATGCGTGACCTCAAAGCAAGCTTTGTCCATAAAACATTCTCTTTCGGTACGTTAGCAGGGATTATTTCGGACGCTTTAAAAGACGACATGGTATCTCGTACAGAGTTAGAAAAAATAACGGTAGCGGCGCAAGACAATCAGCGCGCCAGTCAGGACATTATCGAGGCGGCGAAAGCTGCTGCGCAGAAGGTGGGCAGGTAATGGCTAATCCATGGTTTCGGCTTTATGCCGAATTCGCGCACGATCCAAAAGTGCAAATGATGTCCGAGGTAATGCAGCGCCGTTACGTGATGATTATGTGCATGCGTTGCAGTAACGACCTTGTAACGTTACATGAAACAGAGATAGCGTTTCACCTGCGCGTTACTGAAACAGAATTGTCCGAAACAAAGGCTCTTTTTGTCAGCAAGGGTTTCATTGACGATGAGTGGAATTTGCTGAATTGGGAAAAACGTCAATTTAAGTCAGACTCAAGCGCAGAGCGGGTTGCAAGACATCGGGCCAAGAAAAAAACAACGAGTAACGGCAATGTAACGTTACAGAAACGTCGAAGTAACGCTCTAGATACAGATACAGATACAGATACAGATAATAAAAAAACAAACAAAAAAGATAATCCCGACACCGTCGATCCTGCCGACACCAGTGTCGTGTCGTTGGCTTCACCTGGTCATGAATCTGACAAACCGCCCTCACCTGTCTCGCCACACGGTGCCATTGCGACGTATGTCCGGTCCCAAGGGATTCACGCGGTCTCGACCGATCTGGAACTGCAAAACCTCGTGAAGGCTGGCGCCACGATGGCGCACTTTGTCGATGCTGTGCCGATCTGCCGAGAAAACCACAAGGGCTGGAAGTACCTGCTGGGCATTGTGAAAAACATGCTTCAGGAAGCCCAGGCACCACTCCGACCCAGCCAACGCAAGCAGACATCCAGTACCCACGATTCGTGGGATCGCATTAACCAGAATTTGAGAAATCAACAGGAGTCAGACCATGTCATCGACGGAGAAGTCACAGTGGTTGACGATAAACAATCGCACGGGTAAGACGCTGATGCAGATCCTTTTTGATCGCCTCGACGGCATGTACCCCAAGCACTGGCGCGCCCAGTTCGAGGGTAAAACGCCCGAGGCCACCGACCAGAACGTGAAAAATTGGACCGAGGCATGGGCAAGCGCTTTCGAATCGCGCAGCATCGCGCCACGGATGATTGCCCGTGCGCTTGAGAACTGCATGGACATGTACGAATGGCCGCCCAGCCTGCCGCAATTTATCAAGGCCTGCACCACCCCTGCGCGCAATGAGCAAGTGACGCCGCCCGAAGCCCCGGCACTGACCTACGAGGCAAAGTTCAACCCTGAGCTGGCCGCAAAAGCAGTGGATGCATTAAAGCGTGTCGAGGATCAGACCGACCACACAGCATGGATTCGAAGGGTTTTTAACAAGGGGCAGCAGAAAGTCAGCCCGCTGACATGGAAGATGGCTCAGGACGCAGCGCGCGAATTTGGAATAGCGGTATGACTGTCCAATGCGCCAGCTGTGAAAACTTCACGCTCCAAAACCGAGACGGCTACCAGGGCCGCACGATGGCAGAAGCCGGTTTCGGTACCTGCAATCGCAGCACGGTTGCTGGCCGCTACGAATCGGCCCGCTTCGAGCGGCATTGCCACATGTTCGTAGAGGCAGATCAGACCACCGTTATCAAGCGCGCCGATTGGCTTGTTGCGCGCAGATTAGAACTCGAAAAAACCATCAGAGCCGCACAGGCCAAGGAATCAAAATGAACCCATTCGAAATATTCTTCACCGTGCCTGGCGCCGCAGTACCGAAAGGTCGCCCGAAGTTCGCCCGGCGTGGCAATTTTACCGTTGCCTACACGCCAGAGAAAACCGTCAGTTTTGAGAATCTGGTCAAGTCACGGGCCGACGACGCCATGAACGGTCAGCAAATGCACATGGGCCCGGTCAGCGCTAATATCGTTATTGCTCTTCCCGTGCCGACGTCCTGGTCGAAGAAAAACAAGGAAGCCGCCCTGCTCGGCCGCATCGCACCGACCAAGAAGCCCGATTCGGATAACGTGATTAAAGCCATTTTCGACGCCATGAACGGCATTGTTTTCAAGGACGATGCGCAAGTCGTGGTCATCAGCACATCGAAAATCTATGCGCAATCGCCCAGCACGCTTGTGCAGATCAAATCAACCGGACAGGAGGCAGCCAAGTGAAACCAATCCTGATATTCCTGGCCCTGGCCGCCCTTTTCTACCTCGTGCCGTTCTGGGTGATTCTTTCGATCGTGCTCTATGGCTCCATGATGATTGGTGCGGTAATTCTGGTTTTTATGATTTTCATGGATTTTTTTGTAGGGGATGAATAATGATTGATCCGATCTTTCGAGACAGCCACCACGCGCTGCTGTTTGCCTTCAATTTCTCGCACCAGGCATACGACCGGCCGCTTATGAACCGTCTGGCCACGAAAGGCTCATGCGCCCAGGCAAACGAGAATTTGGTAGGCCTCAACGGCGCTGGCCAGGCGGGGATGATCTTTTCAAAACTGTCAAAACTGACGCTGCTGCAGCAAATGATAATTTTCGCCACGTATGCACCCCGGAAGGTTCAATGCCATTGCACATCGTCCTGCTGCAGCGGCTACAAGCCAAATCTGATGTGGAATGAATGCATTTACGAGATCAGCCGGATTGCGGCTTCTCAGGTGCTGGCGGGTTGCGTATCGCACAGAGTTCTGCGGGACGGGATTGTTAAGCGAGTCTTCGGGGACAGCGTGGTGTTGGCGGATCTGGCACACAAATGTGACGTCAGTGCCAATACGGCGACGGAACATAACCAGAGGATAAAGCGCTGGCTGATAGGCACAAACCACAAGCGCACGAACAGAGAAGCTGCTGATTTTGGATTGATCGAGATTGCCAGGGACCGTGCGGACGTGATTTTAACCGAGGCTGGAATGGTCAAAATAAAAGAAAGTGCTTGACGACTTGGATTTGATATCCCAAAATAGGCACTAATTTGAGATTCTAATAGTTGCGCCCACAGAAACCCGCCCCGTAAATGAGGCGGGTTTTGCGTTTAAGCGAGGGTTTTTACTGAGATTGGGTTGATGCCGGACGCCTCCAGAATGTCGTCCATCTTTTGCTCCATGGTGCGACTGGAATGAGTTGGCTGATCAACAAGCGGTAACTTCAATGCAAAAATTAAAGATCTTTTAAGCTCTGCACTACTTCTACCGATAAAAGATTCATCTGCAATCGACACTTCTTTTGAAACACCGTTTACATCGTAAGCAATTGTTCCCACCGTCTTCACCTCATATTTGTTGTAGTTGAGAGCAAATTTTACACAGGATTTCTCCATGACCGCCAAAAAAGACAAGGCAACCGCCGCGTCTGGCGGTCGCAAGCTCACCGCAAAACAGAAGCGCTTTGTCGAAGAATATCTCCTTGATCTTAACGCCACCCAGGCCGCGATCCGCGCCGGGTACAGCAAACGCACGGCAAACGAACAGGCAGCCCGTCTGTTAGCAAATGTTAGTGTTGCGTCTGCGGTTACCCAAGGTAAGGCGAAACGCTCAGAGCGCACTCAAATCGATGCCGACTATGTCTTGAAACGCCTGGTTGAAATCGACCAGATGGACGTCCTGGACATTGTTAATGAGAACCTTGAACTCAAGCCTGTCAGCCAATGGCCAAAGTCATGGCGCCGCTATATCAGCGGATTTGACCTGGCGGAAATGTTCGAAGGTCGTGGCGATGAACGCGAAATGGTCGGAATCCTCAAGAAAATCAAGTGGCCCGACAAGGTCAAGAACCTGGAACTGTTGGGAAAGCATGTGACGGTTCAGGCCTTCTCTGACAAGGTCATTCACGCAGGCGACCAGAACAACCCCATCACAGTGGCCACGAAGGAAGAACTCAAGGAGATAGCCGCGGGGCTCGCATCCAAGGTTTAACGATATGGGCTCATTCAATGATCTGACAGATCGGGAAAAGCACGTTTCGCGGCTGCTCGCCAGAGAAGACCTTTATCACTTTTCCCGGCACAATTTTCTGTCGGCGCGCAACTTTGGCTGGAACAAGAGTAACCACCACCAATTGACATGCGATGCCTTGACGAGAGTTTTTGAAGGAAAGTGCAAGCGTCTCATCATCAACATGCCGCCCCGCTATTCCAAGACTGAGCTGGCCGTGGTCAACTTCATTCCCTGGGCGCTGGGTCACGCTCCGGATGCCGAATTTATTCACACGTCGTATTCCACCCGCCTTGCAACCGGCAACAGCTGGAAGGCGCGCGAGCTGATAGACAGCCAGGAATACCGGCACATTTTCGGTACCAGACTGCGGGATGACAGTAAAGCCAAGGATGAGTGGCGTACAACAGCCGGCGGCGTTATGTATGCGGTCGGAGCCGGCGGCACGATCACCGGCTATGGCGCGGGCAAGCACCGGAAGGAATTTGGCGGCGCAATCATTATCGATGACCCGCTCAAGCCCGACGAAGCAGCAAGCGACCCCGTTCGTGAAGGCGTAATAGAGTGGTTCCAGAACACGCTGGAGTCTCGGAAGAACTCCGAGGACACGCCGATCATCCTAATCATGCAGCGATTGCACGAACGTGATCTGGCTGGCTGGCTGCTTGACGGCGGCAACGGTGAAGAATGGGAGCATTTATGCTTGCCTGCCATTCAGGACGACGGCACGCCGCTATGGCCTGATAAGCACGGCATAGAGACATTGCGCAGGCTCGAGGAAGCAAACCCTTATGTGTTTGCTGGGCAGTACATGCAGCGCCCGGCGCCAGCAGAAGGCGGCATATTTAAGCCCGAACGCATTGAGATAGTCGACGCGGTACCGAACAACCTGACCATGGTCCGGGCATGGGACTTTGCCGCCACCAAGAATGCCGGTGATTGGACGGTCGGGTTCAAGATGGGCCTGGATAATTCCGGCGGCATCTGGATACTGGACATACAGCGACTGCGCGGCAATCCCGAGGACGTAGAAAGCGCCCTGGTCAATACCGCCAGGATGGATGCAGCCAGGGTTAGGATCTCTGCCCCGCAGGATCCCGGCCAGGCTGGTAAGGCTCAGGCATTCAACCTGGGAAAAAAGCTTTTTGGCTTCAATTTTGAATTTTCCCCTGAATCAGGCGACAAAGCGACTAGGGCCAGCGGATTCGCAGCACAGGTCAACGTCGGCAACGTAAAAATGCTGCGTGCGCCCTGGAATGAATCGCTGATGCAGGAAATGCGGATGTTCCCGAACGGCGCGAATGATGACCAGATCGACGCCGGCAGCCGCGCGTTCAACGACCTGCAGCACAACTCCTTGAATCGATTTCTGGCAATGGCACAATGACAACTCAATTTAACCAAGATGGCTACCTGGAGGCCGTGCTCGGCACGCGTGGCCAGACGGGCGGCGTCAGTAGCATCAGCGCGACTATGCTGTACGCCAAGGGTGGTCTGTTCGGCAATATCGTCGACAAGCCCGCCGAAACAGCTATGTCCAAGGGCTTGATCGTAAAAGGCGATATTGACGATGTCATTGACTCCGAAATCGATCGTTTGAAACTCATCCCGGCCATGACGGACGCGCTGCGCTGGTCCAGGCTGTTTGGTGGAGCTGCCATCGTACCGATCATGGATGACGGCCTGCTGAACACCGAGATCAACTACGAGAACATCGGCCGCATCGCAGAGCTGAGGGTGTTTGACATCGACCAGATCAGCGCCCTGCCCGCTCGATACCTGGATGCACGCCATCCGAACTTTGGCCAGCCTATCTATTACGAAATCGACCTCGGTGGAAATTCCCGGGTCGTCTGTCATGAATCACGCATCATTGAGGTTTGTGGCGACCCCTTACCGCGCAGTTACCGGCAGTCTGCCTCTCTGCTGCCCTGGGCTGGCCGAAACGCTGTTGATGAGGCGTACCGCCTCATTCTGGACTATCGCGAAGCCTTGACGCTGGCGAAAAACATCTTGAAGCGCAAGCAGCAAGCGATTCACAAAATGCAGGGGCTGGCGGACGCTATCCAGGCAAAGCAAGAAGCTGCAGTTCAAGCGCGCGTTGGAATGGTCGATAAAGCCAGAGGCATCCTAAATACGGTCGTTGTCGACAGCGAAGATGAATTTACGGTACAGGACACCAACCTGGCCGGCATCAAAGAGGTTATCAATGAATTTCAAGTCGCGCTATCGGCCTGCACGGGCATGCCTGTCACGATCCTGTTCGGGCGTTCTCCGGGTGGCCTCAATTCTACTGGCGACGCGGACTTCGAAACCTACCATGACATGGTTGAGGGCGACCGTAGAACCAAGGCACAGCCCGCGCTCGAACGACTGATTTCCCTGATATGGGCGCAAAAGACAGTCACGCAAAAGAAACCCGACCGCTGGACCATTATCTGGCCGCCGCTCGAGCAGCTGTCTGAGAAAGAACAGGCTGAGGTCGAGAAGACGAAGTCCGATGCGCTCTGGAACACGATGCGCGCGCTGGATACAGCCGTCGGCACCGGTGGGCTGTCAGAGCGCCAAGCAGCAGATTATCTCCAATCGGAAGGATTGTTCGGGCTGGAAGCGCCAAACGCCACAGGGACCGGGGCAGCCAAATATGCCAGCGAAACTTAAGCGCCCCAGAAAGTGGGTCTATCCGCACGCGATCGAGCACGAGTACGAAAGGCTGTTGGATGGCTACGCCCGGGAACTGACCCAAATGGTTACTGAGCAGATTGTCACCAAAGTGGAGCAATTCCGGGCTGACGCGATCGAGGATATTCCCGAGTCGACGGGCTGGTATGAGCGGCTGCGGCAGGCTTTCGTAAATGCCAGTATTCTGTTTGTGCCTACCACCGACCGTATTTCAGCATTGGTGGCAGATGTGGCCAGGCAGGTGTCTGGCTTCAACAAGCGCCAGTTTCACCAGGTGATCCGATCCGCTTACGGTGTAGATATTTTCAAAAGCGAACCATGGCTCCCTGACACCCTGTCTGTATTCGAGGCTGAGAACATCAAACTGATCCGCAGTATCCCGCAACAGTACCTCGATAATTTACATGGCAAGGTGGTCAATGCAGTACGCACTGGCATGGCGCCACGCGACCTGTCTA
Source organism: Pseudomonadota bacterium (assembly GCA_023423975.1). Lineage (GTDB taxonomy): Bacteria > Pseudomonadota > Gammaproteobacteria > Burkholderiales > Burkholderiaceae_B > Advenella. Next base: position 195,295 of record JAFAEO010000084.1, on the reverse strand, counting down.
GATTTATCAAGGAAACATACAAGCTGCCTCGATCGCGTGCCACGTTGATTGCCCGAGACCAGATCGGCAAATTGAACGGGCAACTGACGGAGCAGCGACAAACCAGCATCGGAATTATCGAATACACCTGGCGCGGCGTTCTTGATGAACGGGAACGCCCGGAGCATGTTGCGCGTGAGGGTCAATCGTTCAAGTGGTCTAATCCACCACCAGATGGCCACCCAGGTGAGGCGATTCAATGTCGATGCTCAGCTGCACCAATACTGCCGGATCTCGATGATCTGGACGCCCTGATTGTGCATTAGGACACATTATGAAAACTGACAAATTGACCCAGGACAGACTCAAAGAATGTTTGGACTACAACCTGCAATCTGGTGCGTTCACCTGGCTGGCTATGCCCGCAAAGAAATCATATTTGATCGGCTCAATAGCAGGTCGACTATGCAAACGAACTGGCTATAGGCGAATTCAGATTGACGGGCAAAGTTACCAAGCCCATCGGCTGAGCTGGCTTTACGTATACGGCGAATGGCCGGAGCAGATGATCGATCACATTGATGGTAATCGCGACAATAATGCTATCGCGAATCTGCGTGACGTATCCGCCAAGCAGAACAGCCAGAACCAGAAAAAAGCGCAAAAGGACAACAGAACGGGCTTTCTCGGCGTGCACCAGCAGGCCGGAAGATCGAACTTTTATGCCATGATCGCAGTCAATCGACAAAATCAATACCTGGGGACTTTCGATTGTCCACAGGAGGCCCACGAAGCATATCTGTCTGCCAAACGCCAACTCCATGAAGGATGCACAATCTGATGACGGTAAATCGCTTTGATCGCGTCCCCATACGAGCGGTCACGACGCCAGAAGGTTTTATTGAAGATTCCCCGATTCTTTCCAGAACGGGGATTTTTTTATACCGGGACGGTGCGGGGAAAATACGGCGTGAATATCGCCCACCCGACGAAGTGTTTTCGCAGGATCATTTATCCAGTATGAAAGGCAAGCCCATCACTGATGGGCACCCTGGCGCTGTAACTGCACAGAATGCTAAAGCCCATGCCGTTGGAACAGTGCTGACTCCCGGTAGACAAGACGGTGAGGATCTGCGCGCAGACATCATCATTCATGACCCCACGCCAATTGCGGCAGGGAAAAAAGAACTTTCACTGGGATATTCCGTCGATCTGGACGAAACCCCCGGGGAATTTAACGGCGAGCGGTATGACGCTGTGCAACGAAACCTGCGCGTGAACCACCTCGCGCTTGTAGAACGTGGTCGGGCAGGTAATGCCAGGCTATCACTTGATGCGGCAGATGCCGTAATTACTGAGGAAACCACCATGAACATGGAAAAAGTGCGCCTCGATTCAGGCATCAGTTATGACGCTGCCCCTGAAGTGGCACAAGAGTTGAACCGAGTACGTCAGGATGCCACTAAGGCACGCGTTGACGCCGATAAAGAAGCTGCACGCGCTGACGCTGCCGAGGCTGAAGTCAAAAAGCTGAAAACCGATGCCGATAAAATGCGCGAGGATGCCCGCAAGGATATCCGCGCCCGCATGGATCTGGAGGCCAAGGCTGACAGCCACGGGGTCAAGATCAAGCAAGATCAGTCAGATCGGGACATTCAAGTTGCTGTTATCACGGCCATTCGTGGTGACGGTGTTGATTTGACCGGCAAGTCCGACGATTACGTGTCAGCTGCCTATGATCTGGCCGTCGCAGACAAGCAGGTACGTCAGGACACCATCGCGCAACAGCGCCAAAGCACCACAGCGCCGACCGCCTCTTCCGTCAAAGAAGATGGCAAGGACGCGCCTGTGTCTGCTGCTGACGCCCGGGCACGTATGATCGCCGCTCAGCGCACAGCCTAATAACCCCATCACAAGGAATCACACATCATGTATGAAGATCAAATGGACATTGCCTTTGCGGGCATGAAAGCCGATGCCGGTGATGACCGGGTCGAATCCTTCCCGGTCGGAGCTGATACGCTGGCCTTCGGTGTTGTAACGGGCACCGACGCTGCCGGGCTGCTGGTTGCTGGTGCCGGCACAAAAGTGCGCGGCATCACAGTTCACAGCCATGCTGTACCAGGCGCAACCTACGTCAAGACAGAATGCGCGTCAGTGATGACACGCGGCCTGGTCTGGGCCAAAGCAACTGGCACCATCACAAAAGACGGTCCGGTCAGCTTCAATGCCTCCGGCGTTGTGGCCAATGCCGGCACACTGCTGCCAAATGCAGTATTTCGCAGCGCAGCCACGACCGTCACCGGCGACACAATCGCCCTGGTTGAGCTGCATAACCCGTTCTCTGAAGTAGCCGGCGTTTAAATCCGCTTTCATCAATCGCACATAACCCGCTTCGGCGGGTTTCTTTTTGCACAAGGAAAATATCATGAAGCACATGCATTACGATGAGGCGGACGCCACAGCTGTTGTGTCATTCGCCCACACTCAAAGTGTCACCTTCCGCGAGGATCAGGGCATTTTCGCAGCTCGCGAACTTAACTACGTGAAGACACGTACTTATGACCGCAAACTGCCTCCTATGAGCGGCCTTCTGCTTGTCCCCCGCTCGTCTGATGCGCCGGAATGGGCCGAAACGATCACCTACAAGTCATATGACCATGTGGGCATTGCTAAGATCATCGCCAATTATGCGGACGATCTGCCGCGTGCTGATGTTTCCGGCAAGGAAACCACGGTACCGGTACGTACCATCGGCGATTCCTACGGCTACAACATCAACGAGCTGAACGCCTCGATCGCGCTGGGTGCCAATCTGCCCACACGTAAGGCCTTCGCTGCTCGCCGCGCAGTTGAAGTCAAGGAAAACCAGATCGCCATGGTGGGTGACCCGGATTATGGCCTGTACGGCATCACCAACCACCCGAACATCGGCACCACTGCCGGCGTTACAGGTAACTGGTCAGACCCAGCCACGACCGCTGCACAGATCGTCGCTGACGTCGATATCATGTACAACGCCGTACGCACGCAAAGCAAAGGCGTGCATACACCAAACCGCCTGGCTATTCCGGCCTCGTCATTTGCTGCAATGAACAGCAAGTATGTGGCCGACTCAGGCGGCAAAACCGCTTACACGGTGGTGCGTGAAAAGTACCCGAACATGCAAATCATGGATTTGCCTGAGCTGGAACTTGTAGCCGGCGACACTCTCTCCATTATTGGCGAATTCAGCGAAGAAAACGCCAACCTGGAAGAAGTCATGCCATTCAACCAGCTGCCTGCCCAGGCGCGCAACCTGGAACTGGTTGTGCCCTGCTACGCCCGCACCGGCGGTGTCTCCGTGCACTACCCGCTGGCTTTCACCAAAGTAGTCGGACTGTAAGGAAAACCAATGAAAGTCAAAAACCCAAACCCTTGCCTGGTCAACGTGGCCGGCGCTAACGGTAAGTTCATCCGCATTGGTCCACTTCAGGTCGCCGATGTGGACGCCAAGGCAGTTGCTCGGCTCCTGAAGACCGGCGCTCTGGTTAAGGCGAGCGGTGACGACGATTCACCGGTTGTTTCGCCCGAACCTGTAGCGCCTACACCAGCTTCTGATGGAGGCATTCAGCCTGAAACGCCAGCGGTCGCAACCAAAACGGCGAACAAGAAGTAAGGAACCCCCAAATGCAAGACGAAGCAAAAATCGCCGCACTTATCCTGCTCCTGGACTTTCTAGCGCCAGCCGTCAAAGCGGCGACGACCGAGGATAAGACAATGGCGCTACGTCTCGCATTTGGGTACCGACCTACTTGTCTGACGGATGAACAGCAGGATACGGCGCAGGTGTATTATGCGGCCGCCATCCTATACGGCATCCAGCAGCAAAAGGCAGCTGTCGAAAATGGCGGGGTCAGCACTGGCGTGCTCAAGCGTGAGAAAGAAGGCGATCTTGAGCGCGAATGGGCAGTATCGACCGTCACCACAGAGCCGGGCCGAGATCCATACGGGTACATGGATCAGTTTGAGAAATTGGCCAATATCTGCAAGCGCCTAGGATCCATTACGATCGGGCAGCACCCTACCGGCTGCTGCGTCGGACCTTGGGGCGTGTAATGGCTGATGTCAAAGTCATCGACCGTGGCCTGGACCGCATCATCGCTGAAAGTCTCAAAGCTAGCAATGCTGGTGTGAAGTTCGGCATCCAGGCTGGTAGCGGCAGCCATGAGGGTACCGACCTACTGGATATCGCAATCTATAACGAATACGGTACCGAGCGAATCCCTGCCCGCCCATTCATGCATGACTTTGCCAACAAGAACGATGACGTTCTTGGTACGGCGATGGACCGACAAGCCGAAAAGATCATGAAAGGCACGCCGATACACACGGCCATGATGCAACTGGGAGAATTTGCTCAGAAGCACCAAAAGGCGCATATCATTCAGGCCTTCCGGTGGGCAAAGCCTAATGCACCATCGACAATCAAGCAGAAGGGCTCGAGCAAGCCGCTGGTTGATACTGGTGCATTGGCCAATGCAGTGCGCTACGAGGTTCTCAAATGAGCTCATTTCGCAAACCACAGACCATCATTCGCAAGACTCCTGGCGGGTACGACGGCGACGGCATCTGGCATGAAGGCACCGAGGGGCCGCTGCCTGACGTGACCGCCAGCGTACAGCCGGCCAAGAAAGAAGATTACGACCATATGGAAGCATTACCGGAGGGTCGGCGCGTGGAAGCCATGGTCCGGATCTATAGCAGCACTGAATTGAAGGTTGCAGGTTCCGACAATAGCAATGGCGATATTCTGGAATGGCGCGGCGGTCGCTACCTTGTCCGCGCTATTTCCCCCTGGCAAAGCGATGTCATTAACCACTTCCGGTATTTGGCTGTAAGGATTTAATTATGGGCGCGCACGCTGATTTCTACGCTTATTTCAAGGCGCTGACCACGACCCCCATGATTATGGCCAACCAGAACGGCACGCGGCCAGCACTGCCCTACATCACTCTGCAGGTCGATCTGGCTAACCCGCTGCCCGTCCACATAGGAAAGATCGCAGAAGGCGGCTCCCGGCCTCTTAACTCGCACCGGAACGCGCGGATCCAGTTGCAGTGTTTTGGCCCGGGTAGTTGGGAAATCATGGAAGCACTGTCGATGGCGGTCCACACCGAAGCGGCCAATGTGCTGGCCAGCGAAAAGAACATTGCCATCAACGACCAGCCGCAGCTACAGGACATATCAGTGCTGCGCGACGCCACCACTTACGAACCGCGTGCGGTGCTCGATATCGACGCGAGCTACACCCGTGCCGCATCTGAGACAGTCGACTATTTCGACCAGGTGCACGGTACCAGCGATGTGACACCACAGGTCGTGCCGCAGGAACCAAAGTCATTTATTGCTGAAGTTGTGACGGAAACCCCGTAGACGACCTCTCGATTCATTGTCCATGAGCCACCCGTCCGGTGGCTTTTTCATTTTAGGAGCCACCACAATGGCAAATCTTGACCGCATCGTGAATGTGCAGGTTTCACTGCGCACCACAGCCATCACTGAGCGCAGTTTCTCTGATCTGCTGATTGTTGGCACCCATACCTTATCTGCCGGCCGTGTGTTGGTGGTGACCGATGCCAGTGAACTGCTGGAGCTGGGCCTGTCGTCTGCCAGCGCTCTTTACAGAGCTGTTACCGCCGTATTCAAGCAGATTCCGGCGATCAACCGCGTTTATATTGGCAAGCGCCAGTTGGATACGGTGACTGTGAACGTTACTGCAGCCGCCGAGGCGACCTACACCATCAACATCCTCTACCGGGACAGTACTGGAGCCGTACAGACTGTCCCAGCGACGTACATCGGGCAGGCTCTGGATACGACCACTGATATCGCCACTGGCTTGGCTGCGGCCATCAACGCGCTTACGGTTGGTGTTACCGCCACCGGAACAGGCACAGCTATTGAAATCGATAATGACGTTGCTGGCGCTGACTTGGGCGTCACCGTCGATGGCAATCTCGCTATCGTAGAACAGGAAAGCACCGAGGCCATACCCGAGGCTCTGGCTGCCATCAAACGTGAGAATCAGGACTGGTACGGCATCGCGCTCACATCACATACAGAAGCCGATGTCCTGGCAGCAGCTGAATGGGCAGAGGCGAACGAGTCCATGTTTTTCACGTCCAGCGACCAGTCCACGATCTTGGATGGCGCAGTTACCAGTGATATTGGCTCGCAGCTCAAGACCAAGCAGTATTTCCGCTCCGCCACCTGGTATCACCTGAACGACGACGAATATCTGGAAGCGGCGATTGCCGGCCATTGCTTTACCTTCTACCCGGGTGGCGAAACCTGGGCAAACAAGCGTCTGGCTGGAATTTCGACGGATCCATTGCTCGAGGGCCAATCTATCGCCTGCAACGCAAAGAACGTGAATACATTCGAGCCGTTCCGCAACTTTGCTATTACCCAGTACGGCAAGGTAGCTGCCGGAGAATGGATCGATGTGATCCGCTTCCGCGATTGGCTGGTTGAGCAGATCAAGGTCAATGTGGTGTCAGCCATCATTAATGCTGACGGCAAGATCCCATACACCGATGCTGGCATTCAGATCATTACCAATGCCATGCGCGTGCCGCTCGATCTAGGGGTCACTCGCGGTGGCATCGCCCCTGAAGAACTGGACGAACGCGGCCGGGTCATCCCCTCTTACACGATCAGCGCCCCACTGGCCGCAAATGTGCCGACTAATGACAAGGCCAATCGCGTACTGCGAGACGTGAAGTTTACCGCCCGCCTGGCTGGCGCCATCCACACTGCCGAAATCAAAGGGTCCCTGACCTACGCTTTCGAATAATCGGCCCATTCAAAGGAAATAGAGCATGAAAACATATGCAGCCGCCGAGGTGAAGACCACTTTCGGCTCACACAGCGTGACTGGCACGAATGACGGCGATTTTGTGAATATCGAGCAAATAACCGACGGCGTAACTTCGCAGGCCGGCGCCGATGGCGAGGTCGCCCGTTCCATGAGTGCCGACCGCCGCGCGCGAATTACCATCACCATGCAACAGACGTCATCTTCGAATGACTTCTTCTCTGGCGCCTATCTGGCTGATCAGGTGTCTGGTGGCCGGGCGCCGCTGCCACTTACCATCCGAGATCTGAGAGGCACCACGGTGTTTGCTGCGGCAAAGGCATGGATTACAAAAATGCCCAATGCCGGCTTTGGCAAGGAACTCGGCAGCCGCGAGTGGATCCTTGAAACCGACCGTGCTGACTACTTCGTGGGAGGCAATGAATAATGGAACCCACCGAATTTCAGATCAAAGATGTCACTTTCTATGTTGACAAGTTCCGGCCACGTCAGGGATTTATTCTCCTTGGCGACCTACAAAAGGAATTGCTCCCGGTGATGGGCGGTTTTTTCTCCAAAGAAGGGGAAGCGGACGAGATGGCGGCTTTCGTTGCCGCTTCGGCCCAGATCGACAGCAAGTTGCTCGAGAAATGGATGGACAAGCTGATCACTGGCGACACCGTCAGCTTTGAGAGAGCCGACCAACACAAGCCTCAAAAGATCAACAAGCAGAACTTCGATGACGCTTTCGAGGACTTCACAGACATTGCCCAGCTGCTGTTCGAAATCATAAAGCTGAACTTCGCCGGCCCTTTAGTGCAATGGCTCGGCCATATTGGACCGGGCCTGAACCTGAAGGCGGGAGAATTATTGGGCAATTTCGAGAAGAATTAGTAGCTGAGGCAATCATATTTCGCGCGGCCTCTTCCAAATACACCACATTGGGTGAAATCAACAGGGGCGAGATCAGTATGGACGACATCCTGATGATCAATTCCCTGCTAGATAACCAAGAGGCGGCAGAAGCCGCAGCAATGAAGGCAAATAACTAATGGCAACTGTTCGAGAACTCGTCACGGTACTGAAATACCACGTGGACAAATCAGGCCTGCGTGAGTATAAAAATCAGGCCGTGGCCGCTGCGCGCCAGATCGGTACCGCGGTGCGTACAGCATCTGCTGTAGGTCGTGGGGGCTTTCAAGGGCTATTCCTGGGCGTGCGGGACGCCGTCCGGGAACAGCGCACCTTCATCCGTGAGCAAGCGGTCCTATTGCGCCAGACCCGTCAAGTTGGCGGACAATACAGCGCTTTGGCCGGATATATTCGAGCTGCGTTTGCCGGCATCGGCGTGGCGAGCTTTACGAATGCCATCGACCAGGCGACGGGATCAGAAGCGCAGATCGACATATTTGCCCAGAACCCAGCAAATAAAAAGCAGATCCGTGATCAGATCTATCGCAACGCTCAGGCGTCTGGATCTGACTACATCGCCGGGCTGGATATGTTCGGTTCCATTGCTCGCAGCCGCGACACTCTTGGGTTATCTGATGCGGACGCAGTAAAACTGGCAGATTTGACTGGAAAAGCCGTTGCGACCACAAGCAAGGGCGCCGCCCAGGATTCGGCCGCAATTCTGCAATTCTCGCAGGCGCTTGGGTCTGGTGTGCTGCAGGGGGATGAGCTTCGTTCGATTCTTGAGAACTCGGGAGGCCTGGCTGTGGCTATTGCCGATTCGTTTGGCATCAGCGTTACCAAACTCAAAGAAATGGGCAAGGCAGGAAAGCTGACATCCAAAGAGATGGCGCAAGGCCTGCTTAAACAAGCCGAGAAGATTGAAGCAAAATTCAACGCTCTGCCGAAGGGATTCGGCAAGGGCATGACCTTGCTCAGAAATGCATGGGTTAAGGCTGCGCGAGACATAAACGAAGCCACCAAGGCCTCAGAGGGATTTTTCAAGGTCAGTCAACTGGTTGCGGAAAATTTGACTGGTATTCTGAAGACTTTGACACTCCTGGGTGCATCATGGGCATTGATGCGTATGCGCGCAGCGCTCATGGGTGGTCTACAGGGTGTCACAATGCTGGGCGCTGCTCTCATCCGGCTGCGCGCGCTGGGAATGGGCGCTCTATTCCCATTTCTGCGCATGGCCACTATCCTCGCATCTCTGTACCTGGTGGGCGAGGACATATCAGTCTGGATGCAGGGTGGCAAGTCCCTTATCGGCACGCTGATCGGTCCAGCGTCGGAGTGGAAACCGCAAATTGACTCTATCATCAACTCTCTTGCGTCCATCAAGGAATGGATCACAGGCAGCACAGAAGGGCTGGGTGCTTGGCTGACAAAATGGGGAACCATTTCTGTTGTCGTTGGCGGTCTGGCGATGTTATTTGCGCCGTTTGTTGCGATGATCATCAATCTGGCCACCTTCCTTGTTCCCTTGCTCTGGGCTGCAATCACAAAACACCCCATAGGTCTACTGATAGCTGCACTTGGTACCGTTATTGCTAATTGGGACACGATTATCAGTAAGGTCAAAGAGGCATGGGGATATATCAGCAAAGTACTTGGCACTGATGGAGCATCATTCCGCAATCCGGACCCCAACAACCCGGCGGTGAACTATGGGAACGCGCGTGAGCGTAAGTTGCAAAACATCAACAACAGAGCCATCGGAAACAGGCTATATGGCGACAGTATCGATCTGATACAGAACAATTACATTACGACCAATGGCAGCCCCGCCGAGGTTGGGCGAGCCGTAGGTGGCGCCGCGCAACAGGGAGTCAAGCGGGCTGTCGATAAGCCGGCGCCAGGATATGGTTCAGTGGAGCCCAAACCATGAGTTTCGTTTCCTTGATATTCGATCTGGGCACCACAAGGTCCATGATCGGGGCCATTGAGCTGGACGCAATGACAAACGAGCGCATCGAGCTGCGCAGCCAGGCAACGAAATATTACGTTGAGGAAGGCGCACCGATTTCTGACCATGTAATCAATGAAAACGAGGCGCTGACCGTTCAGGGAGTAATTTCCGCTGCCAGCCTGACCCTGTTTGGCGAGGGAAAATCCCGTCTGATCGCCACCGTGGACGCGCTACGCCAGATCCAGAATGAGCGATTGCCTGTCGTCATCACTACAGGCCTTGGCGTGTACGAGGAAAGGGTGCTGGAATCCTGCACCATTATTCGCGGCACGCCGGCGCAGGAAATTAACGTCGACTGCACCTTCACCAAGATCCGCAAGGCTCAGAAGCGAACAACCGATGTGCCCGAAACCAAAGCAACGGGTACCGCTAAGGGTAAAGCAGGAGCAACCAAGACAAAGGCAGGTAAGGTTTCCAGTAAAACCGGTGTGGGCAATGCTGCTGGCCAGACAGGCTCGGGAGCCACACCGCAAACGGAAATATCGTCCACCCTGTACGACAAGGTCATCGGGATTATCAAATGAATATTATTCCCGTCATTGATGCAAACGACAGCCTGCTTGAAGCCGAGTTGGACGGACGCACGTTCTTTTTGAATATGTCGTGGAACAGTGAGGCCGCACTGTGGACGCTGTCCATTGAGAACGCCGATAACGAGCTGGTGGTGGCCAGTATCCTGCTCGCCCCGAACGTTCCCCTACTTGCGCCGTATCGCCATTTGTCAGTGCCAGAGGGCGAGCTTGTCGCTGTTTTGGAAAACGACCAGGACATTATCGGCCGCAACGATTTCGTAACTGGAATCGCCAAATTGATTTATGTGAGTGTTGACGATGCGCTTTGACCGTGTTTACCGTCTACTGGTGGGCCCCTCTGGCAAAAAAGGCATGGAGATAGCTAACCCCTTTCGCATGACCTTTGAAATCAGCAAAGACACTAAGGAAGAGCCGAACACGACCACCATCCGTGTTTACAACCTCCGGGAAGATACCAGGCGCGAGATCCAGCGCCCGGACAATGTTGCGGTCCTCTATGCGGGGTATGGCGAAGAAGATGGCCCGCTGCTACTGGCCGCCGGCGCCGTGTCGTTTGCCTACACTTTCCAGGACGGCCCGGACATAGTGACGGAGCTGGAAGTTCGAGACGGGTACGTAGAGGCGCGCGACACAGTAGTCAGCCTTGGATACGGCGCTGGAGTCAAGGCCCACGATGTCATCCGAGAGATTGCCCGTCAGATGGGCCTACCTCTGGTAATGGAAGATTCTGTCTTGAATCGCCAGTGGGCAAATGGTTTCAGTTTCTACGGCGCTGCCCGCACTGCGCTACATAAGGTGGTTCAGGGCACCGGGCTGGAATGGTCTGTACAAAACCAGCAGCTGCAGATAGTCGACAAACTGGGCACCACCAAGCGCCAAGCGATCGTACTGGCATCGGACAGCGGCCTGATAGGCTACCCGGAGCGCACCAATGCGGGCGCCAGGGAGAAAGCCGAGGTCAAGGACAAGAAAACGAATCGGAAGAAGCGGCTTGTTAGCGCCGAACAGCAAACTGACGGCTGGCGGGTCCGTTCGTTGCTTTTGCCTCAGACCAACCCAGCAGATCTGATAAAGGTCGAAAGCAAGTTTCTTACGGGTTTCTACCGTATTCAGTCGCTGCAGCACACCGGTGACACGGACGCTGGAGACTGGATCACGGATCTACAGTTAATTGAGCGCCAATAAATGAATATTTCGCAATTGCGGGAGCTGATATCCACTGAGCTGGCCGATGTGCACACCAGCCTACCAGGCGTAATCGTGGCTTATGACGGTAACCGGGCTGTGGTACGTCCAGCCTTTCCCAAGCAACTGGCCTCTGGCGAGACGCTGGCAGCGCCGCAAATCGTCAATGTCCCTGTTTGCTTTCCTGTCGGGGATGGTGGCCAGGCACAGATCACGGTACCACTCAAGGGCGGCGATCCGGTTCTATTGCATTTTGCCGAACGCGCCCTGGAGTCATGGTTATCAGGATATGACGACGCGCCAGACGATCCCAGGCAGTTTGATCTGACAGACGCCTTCGCTACACCTGTCTTTCGGTCAGCCACAGCAGATACAGAAAATGTCTGCATCATGTATGGCGCCGGTACTGTGAAATTGGCCCCCTCCGGCGATCTCACCATCACTGTGCCAAGTATGACCGTCACCGCTGATCAAACTACCTTTGACAGTCCTGTAACGGTAAATGGCCCCCTGATCTATACCGCCGGCATCGCGGGCGAAGGCGGTACCGGATCCACCATGCGCATCACCGGTAACGTTGAAATTGATGGCGCACTGAGTGTGGACGGCAGCGACCTTACCCATAACGGCAAAAACGTCGGCTCTGACCATACGCATAGCGGCGTCACGCCGGGCGGCAGCGAAACAGGAGAACCGGTATGAGTATGGATCTGAAGCTTCACCCGACCACACATGATTTATACCTGACACCGCGCGCCGACATGCAATTGATTGATGGCGCCGAGCAGATTGCCCAACAGATTGAGGTGACCCTCAAAACACTGGTTGGCGAATGGTTCCTGAATACCGACTTTGGGGTCCCCTACTTCGAAAGCATCCTGGTCAAATCGCCGTCGAGGTCGACAATCGAATCGATCCTGCGATCCAAGATCAAGGATGTGCCAGGTGTTCGGAATGTTACCCGCATGAATATCGACATCGACCGCAAAGCCCGACATTTGCGCGTTGACTTTGACGCAGACACCGTAGAGGGTCTGATAACCGTCGCATTACCCATTCAATAGAAGGTTAAAAAATGGCCTACGGTGTTACCAAAGACGGATTTGTCCGCCCTCGCCTGCCTGAAATCCGGCAAATGATTGTGGACGATTTGAAAGAGCGCCTGCGCGCCAAGAACCTAAGCGACAACATCGAAACTCGCCCCGACAGTGTGACGGGCCTGATGATCGATACATTTGCCGAGCGCGAAACGGCAATATGGGAAATGGGCGAAGGCGTCTATTTTGCAATGTATCCGGGCACGGCTTACGGAACGAGCCTCGACCGGTCGGTTTCCTTCACAGGTGTCAAGCGGCTCCAAGCCGAGCGATCACGTGTCTATGTCCTTCTATATGGCCAGCCCGGTGCCAGCGTGCCAGCCGGATCGCAGATTTCACATAAATCGACACAAACGCTATGGCAGACACGGTTTTCAGCAACGATCAACCTGCTTAACTCCAGTGATCTGACGATTGTCCCGGTCGTAGCTGATGGTGAACTTTACTCGGTCACTATTAATAATATCGCCTATGAATACACATCCGACACCAGCGCAACGCTACCCGAGGTATTGGCGGGCCTTATCGCGGCAATTGGAGCTAACGCAACTGTGACCAATAACGGCGCGTCACTGCGCATCCGGCCATTAAATACACAGGTTTTCAGCGTAATTCTGACCGAAAACCTGAATGTCAACAGACTAGGCACTGCGGTTCAGGCAGAAACAGTCGAAGTCTCGACTGAGGGTGCAGCAATTGGAACCCTTACCAATATCGTTACTCGAGTTAATGGATGGGATTCAGTCATCAACCTTGAGGAAGCCTCGCCAGGTCGACTGGCAGAAACCGATGAGGCGTTGCGGGCCAGATACGATCAAGGCGTCTTTCGCCTTGGTGCGGCCACCCTGCCCAGCATCGCGCCGAACATTCGAGAGACCGTACCCAATATCACAGCGGTCAAGGTTTTTGAAAACAGTACGGATGTTATCGACGCGGCTGGCCGTCCACCACATTCATTACATGTCGTCGTAGAAGGTGGTATCGACTTGGATATCGCCAAGGAAATTTACAGAATCAAGGCTGCTGGTATCGACACGCACGGCTCTGTAGTGCAGTCGTTCATCGCACCTGAAGGCGAACAGATCATAAAGTTCGATCGACCATTCAAGGTCTACATCTGGATCAAGGCAGTTGTCACCATCCAGACTGGCGAGGGCGATACCTTTCCATTCGACGGATTCCAGCAGATCGCCCAGTCACTTCTTATCACCGGCAACAATCACGAGATTGGCCAGGACGTCATCCTGCAGAAGTTCTATTGCGGGGCATACCAAACCAATGGCATCGCCAGCATTGATCTGAAAATGGCCCACTCTATTGACCCTGCCGTTGTACCGGCGCCCGAAGACTATACGGCCGACAATATCGTGATCGAAGAATACGAGGTACCTGTGTTCAGTTCTTCCAGAATTGAGGTGAATTAATGGACTTGACACAAGACCACTCCGAAATCGCCTGGGATCACTTCACCGGCCAGTTCAAAAACAGCCCAAGGCTTGAGTCATTCGTAAAGGCGCTTTACCAGCCATTGGGGCCGGAAATGCTCCTGTCACTATTCAATGATCGATGGCTTGATACCGCTGAGGGCGCGCAGCTCGACGGAATTGGCCAGATTGTGGGAATGCCGCGCCGCATCGATAATGCATTCCTGATCAAATTTTTCGGTTTTGTGTCACAGCCCAATAGCGGGACATTCGGCGAAGCGCGGCTGCGCCGAGAAGGTGAAACAACGCTGGCCGGATCCGCGGTGCTCCGTGATCCGGAATATCGCAAGGTTTTGTATTGGAAGATTGCTGTCAACAATGGCCGCGGCACAGCGCCAGAAATAGCAGCTGCGGTCAAAGTGCTTTTTGATGCCACCTGGTGTTCAGTTGTCGATGTTGGAAATGCCAAGATCAAAATCGTTTTCAATACGACTCCTTTGACGAACCCTGTACTGCTTACGACGCCATTGATGTGGATCCCAAAGGCAGCCGGTATCGGCGTAGAACTGCTTATTACCGACGAAGAAAAACCATTCGGCTTTCGCCATCAGAATCTTTACGGATTTGGCGAAGGCGTACTTCTCCAAGGATTTACACATGGCTGACGTTTCATTTTTCCCCAGCTTCAACTACAAGTGGGCGCAGACGGGACAATCCATCACGATGGACGATACCCAATACAAATTGGGCTGGGCCTATATTGGCACGACTCATCCATCCGTCGAGCAATTCAATAAGGTGTTTCAGGTTGCAGATGAGAAAAGCAATTTTCTCTATCGTCAAATCCAGAATGCTGTGACCAGCCGCGGTCTCACTATGGCAGCAAGTAACGACAATTCGCTGCGCGACGCTATCAATACATTACTTCCGGTAGGTGTCCCACTGCCCTGGCCGAACGGCACTCCACCGGAGGGTTTTCTATTGATGAGCGGACAAAGCATCAGTTCTGCACAGTATCCGGTTCTGGTCAGTTTGTATGGTTCTAGGCTCCCGGACATGCGTGAGCGATTTGTGAGGGGCGCATCCAGTGCAATTGCGCCGCTCACCACTCAGGAAGATAGCATCAAATCACACGCCCACACCGCTACAACAGCGAGTAATGGAAGCCATAACCACACAGGTACTGCTCAAACCGCCGGAACTCACAATCATGCAGCCTCAACTGGCCAATCAGGCGAACATAGGCATGTTGTGAATCTCAACCAGCTCAACTCCAACTCTTACGAAGGTTGGGGACGAATCGCCACAGGTGGCGACGGGCCTGAAGGAACCATCCCGAATATCGTGACTGAGCCAAGTGGTAACCATACGCATCAAGTTTATGTGAACAATGCCGGCAGCCACACTCACTCTGTTGCAGTAAACTCCGCTGGCGCGCATTCCCACTCGGTCACTGTAAACGCGACTGGTTCGGCTGAAACTCGTCCCAAGTCTATAGCCTTTTACTACATCTGCCGCGCTGGCTAAACAATCAAAACACAACAGACACCCTCAAACGCCGCCCTCATGGGTGGCTTTTTTATGGACGCAAGATATGACGTACTTTGACGAATTCGGTAAGAAGTGGGCAGATCAGGGCAGTATTGAGCCGATTTCCGATACACAGCGCTCCGTCGGATGGGATTTCCTGGGCTCTGTGCCGCCTATCTCCGGTCAGTTCAATCAGGTGCAGCAGAACACTGATGAAAAGATCAATTATCTTTTCAATTTGATTAACGCATTCCTGCTAAGCCGTGGAGTTTCGCTCGGCCCCACCACAACAAACGCATTGCGCGACACGCTAAATAGCATTCTGAGCGCCATTGCAAGTGGAGCAAAGGCTTATGGAACGTTGGACGAATTGTTGGCAGTTGAGAATCCTGCCAAAGATACATTTTCCTGGGTACTGAATGACCCAGTAAAGGGCAATAATGGCATGTGGCGTTTTGACGGCACCGACTGGGTCAAAGGTGTCGATCTGTACACTCAACTAATCGATGAATTGGGCAGAAGCTTACGAATTGGTCTCGCGGAAATCATTAACGAGGCTCAATTGTATCAAACCACGGATGGGCAATTCCCATACGCGGTACTTGATGAGGACGGGAAGACAGCAATTGCAGTCGATGCGAACGGCCGTCAGGTGATGTTTGACACAATCGTTGACCCCGGTGACCTGGCACAGCGACAGTATCCGCTTGCTTATATCGACACGGAGGATAGGATTGGTCTCGCCATAACTTACGCAGGCAATGTGGGGGTCAACAACCTTGAGATTTTGACTGACGATACTAGTGAAGGAGGTCTTGGCGTAACGGACGAAAACGACAAGATGGCGGTGGATGTGACAAGCGAAGGCGAACTTGGCGTTGCTGCACTCAACTTTTTCCCCATGGGTGGAGAGCCTTTTCGAGTAAACGATGACGGCGATCAAAATGCCCTCATACTTGATGAAGACGGGCATGCGCTATTTGAACTGAGCGGGACCCGATTGGAGCATTTCCGGCGTCTTTCTGGCGCTCCAATCCTATCGCGGCGCGGGGCATCACTCCCAGAAGGTGGTGTCGTCTTTTTACAGGATAACGTTTCAGCCAATGTTGACCGGTATCTCTCTGATGTAAGCGGGGAGACTCGCCCATATCTGAATCGGATAGACATCCCTTCAGGAACATACATTTACGACGGCAAGGAAATCATTTACCAATTATCCACCGGTCAATCCCTATCGATGGGCGGTGGCGCCCAGGGTATGCCAGCAGGTCAGGAAGTATTTAACGCCATAGCGCCAAATCCACAGTTCTGCCTGATGTTCGATACAGGTGTCCGAGGCGTCGATGCGAACGACCGAACCGCCCCGGAAACAGCGGTTGATTTTGTTTCGATCAAAGAGGTTTACGGCATCAGTCAGGGTGAAACTCAAGGATCTGGTTTCACCTCATGGGCGCACAGGAACGCGGTTTTAAACAAAAATCCTCTTGCTGCGCGCGTATTTCGCGCTGGTGGCCGTGGTGCTACATCCATCGATCTTTTGGATAAAGCCGGTGGTGGTGTCGTATACCCCCATAACATTTCAGACCTTGAGCGGGCTATCTCCATTGCGAACGTGTATGGAAAGCAGATAAAAAGCCGTTCAGTGATATGGACACACGGCGAAGCAGACCGAAACAAGCCAGTTGAGGAATACAAGTCAAAAGTCATTCAGTTGGCAACAGATTACCGCGCCGACTTTGCAGCGCTCTTGCCTGTAGATAATCCACCTATCGTCTTCATCATGGATCAACTATGCGCCAATAACGCAGCATCCTCTGCAGGGAACGTGTCTATTGCGCAGCTTCAGGCATCAAATGAAGTGGATTTTATATATCTGTCGACGCCTAAATACATCTTCCGCTTCGTGGACGATGCGCATTTGCTCGCGCCAGAGTATGCGGTCTTGGGAGAATATAACGCCAAAGTTGAGCACTATATCTGTGACCTTGGGGAGAACTGGAAGCCGCTACAGCCAATTAATATCCAGCGCACCGGTAACAAAATCGTGATTGATTTTCATGTTCCCCGTGGGGGCATTGTTATTGATACCGTGACATTGCCACAAGCCGAGAATCTTGGCTTTGAGTATGGCGATGACGCAAATTCAGCACAAATTATTGATGTTGAGCAAGTAGCTAGTCGTCGCATTGTCGTGACCTTGAACAAAACACCAACTGGCGCCAACAAAACACTCAGGTATGCGTACACAAGGCAATCGGGTGCGCAATCCGGCCGCTCTGGCAGTTGGGGCAATATTCGTGACGAAGATTACTCTCCGTCGTTCCAAGCACCCGGACGTCGGCTGACCAACTGGTGCGTCGTCTTTAACCAAACTATTAACTGAGGTCATAATGAGCCGATATATCAAACTTAACGGTGTTCGCTTTTCCAATCCGAATCTACCCATCCTGCGCGACTTGAGCGCCGAGGTCGCGGCCTTACCTGGCCTGATGGATTGGTTTACAGCCGCGCCGGCGTACATCACAACTGACACGTCTGGTCTGGTCCAATCGTGGTCGGGGCGTGTCGGAGGAACAACATTTACCCCAGCACTGAGCGGCAAACCTTCGTTCATTACCGATGCTGCAAGTGGCCGCGCTGCGGTGCATTTTACGGATTCTGTTGTCATGCCGTTGACGTGGTCTGGCGTTTTTCCAACCGGCCTCACAGAGACAGGAAAATTCACAAAGATCCTGATCTCTCGATTGGGGATTGCCGCAGATACCAACAACAAATTCCTACTCGGCTACTGGAACAATCCTACTGATAATGACGGTTATCATCACATCCGTTACGAGCCAGCCTTGGCCAGAATCGGATCGGTTGTCGATTCGTCTGGGACAACGGGCGGCGGTACGGTCGACATTGAGAATCCCGCAATCATTAACAACCCATCACTAATCGGTTCGGCGTGTGATCCTGTCGCGCAGAAAAACACCGTGATGGTAAACGGTCAAGTGCTATCGGCTACATACGCGGCGGGATCCGCCCAGGTAGATGAGTCTGGTCTGTGGCTGGGCAATATCGGTGGCGCTGGAGGCTCAGTTCGGGGGCCGGAAATGAATGTCTTTGATGTGCTTGTCTTCAACGCCGATATTTTGGGGGACGTATCAAACGCGGCTAGTCTGGAGGTTGTCAGGGCGTATGCGAAGTCGCGTTTGGGGATTGTCTAGACAGAACTTGGCTCTATGTACCCTGGCTTGTCATAAATATGAATCCGTGCTGCGATTCCATCTATCGAATGGAGTCTCGGCATATTTGGGTTTGAGAACGTAAACACTTCAGTGTGATGTTTAATTCTTACCGGTAAGCCTGAATTTTCAAACGCCGCCCTTACTTGCGCCGCACCGTTGCCGTCGTGGATGGTTATTTGTATGCCTGTATTTGCGGTGCCAATCACAATGGCTTGGGATTTTCGCAGCACAGTTTCCACACCGGAAATTTGCATTACTTTATTTAACTGTAAAGCCAAGGATTGGGTTTCGTAGTCGAGCCTACAGTTTATATGTACGATAGCTTTCCCCACGATCTTACTTAGGTGCCTAACCATAACGGAGGCCTGCTCTGGTGTTATCTTGCGCGGGCCGACGGCATCCTGCAGCTTGAGGCGTTTTGTTCTTTCATTTTCAAGCTGAATTTGTAGTTCCAGATTTTTTCCCCGCAACTCCTCTGTCCGAGCATTCAGGATGGCAGTTTCTTTCCTGGCTTCCTCTGATTTAGATTCAGCTACTGCGATTTTCTGATCAGTGTTTTGATCAAGACGCTTCGATGCCCAAGTAGTCGCGATACCAGATACCAGCGCAATTGCTGCTGCGGCCACCGAGAGTAATCCGCCAATACTATAAATTTTTTGAATTATTTCAATGGAAAAATTCATGATTAAAGTTACCTTTCTCGATTTACTTCCGTACCTATCCGCTGCGGTGGTAGTTATCGTTATTGCCGTGGTTGTTGCATTACGGTTCTGGTTCGTGTGGAGGCCCACGAAATTTCGAAGGCTAAATCACGCACACAACGAAAGAGCTGGACCGACTGAATTATACCCAAAAGGTAAATAATTGTTACTTCCATGTTGAATAAACACCCCGGCTTCGGCTGGTCAGAAACAAAAACGCCCCGAAAAGGACATTAACGGGGCGGTGCGCAGAGGAGTTCCCATGGGGTGAGAAAACTGCACACAGGTTCAAAGTAACACCGAGCGCCCAAGGCGTCAACTTAGTAAACGTCAACGCAATAAAAACGCCCCGTACACTTAGGAGAAAACGGGGCGGCAATCGATTACGCATCCTCTGACAGCTGCGCAATCGATTGCGGAATAATTATATACAAAAAAAGCCCCGGGCATTTCTGGCCGAGGCGAAATGTACGGATAGGTGAATATCATTCGTACCATTGCAGTGTAGTGTCATATTGCTGACAGCAAAATGAAGTATTTGACCAGTTCACAAATCTTAACGACCCCGGCCCTTGGCTGGGGTTTTCTTTTGCACGGAGCAAAGATGAATTTACAACAGATATCAGATCAACTGATTGACACGTCGATGCAGCTGCTGCCAGCCCGGATGGACAGTGACAAAGCTCGCGTCATGCTCCTGGCCATCGGTTTGCAGGAAAGCCGGTTTGAGCATACCCACCAGATCGGCGGGCCCGCACATGGCTACTGGCAATTTGAATCAGGCGGTGGCACCAGAGGCGTTATGACCCATCCGGCCAGCCGTGAGCACGCCAGAAGCGTTTGCAAGGCGCTGGGCGTGGCATGGGAGCGCCCTGCTGTCTTTGACGCCATCGAGCGCGACCAGGTGTTTGCTTGTGCCTTTGCTCGGCTGCTGTTGTGGACTGACGCTCGCCGCCTTCCTGAGCTGGGCGACCAATCCGGCGCGTGGGACTGTTATGACTGGAACTGGCGCCCAGGACAACCCCATCCGGAAACCTGGCCGAAGTTCTACCAGCAAGCCCTGAAATTCGTTCAGGGGTAAATGATGCCCGAAATGAATCCATGGCAGATGGTGTTGTCCGGGATCGTCACTTTGCTGGGCGCTGGCGGAGTGTATGCGTTAGCAAAGCCCGTGCTTCCCGCGCTGAAGTCTGCTTGGGAATCGGCAACCGCCAACAACCGCGCCGAAAAAGACATGATCGAACGCCAACAAGGCGAGATCGCGCGACTGCAAGCAGAAAACGACGGGTATCGAGCGCGCGAAGCAGGATACATCAAGATGGCGGGAAAAATGGAACTCATCGAATACCAGCTAAAACAGGCGAACGAACGCATAGCAGAGCTAACCGCTGAAATCAAACTGCTCAAGGGGGCAAAATGACAAAGTACATTTATTCATTTATTGATCGGTTCAAAGTCGGTTTGGCCTTCGCTGCCCTTGTTTTGTGTGGGGCGCTCGTCGCTGGCGGTGCCGTTTCGTTCTATTTCCAGATTCTGCTTAACAACGCCAACAGTTCAGCAAATGATCGAGTCAATAGCGTTGTTAATAAATACGAGGGCTATCTGGGTACACAGGAGAAAAAATACGAAAAGCAGCTACGGGTCAAGCAGAAAGAACTAGACACGAGCCGGGCCCAGGTTACGCGTTTGACAGACACAATTGAGAAACGCCTACCTCTGATCGTGGCCCAACAGGACCAGAACACCGATCAGCTCGGACAATTGGCTGTTGCAGTGGATAGTGTAGCTACCAAGACAAAACAGGCTGCAAGTACTGCTAGCAAAGCTGCATCACAGGCCGGTCAGGCCGTGCGCAAATCGCGGGAGCCGATCAGTACATTACGCATGGTCCCCTCGAAGCCCGTCAAACTTCGCTGCCGTGGTAAAGACGTGTTCGGAGATCCTTGCCCATGAACTCCATCCTTGCATTTATCAACGGCATCCGGGGCTATCTAATCCTGGTGCTCGTTGCAGTGGCCGCCGCCCTGCTCTATGGCTGGCATGAATATCGCCAGGGCTACGCAGATCACGAAACCTTCGCCAAGCTGCAAACCGCCATCCAGAACGACATTGCCCGGACCAAGGAACAGGCCTGGCAGAAACAGGTCAATGAACTGGATGATTTACGCACAGAGGAAAACCGAAATGCACAGAAAATTGAAGCTCAGCTTCGCGCTGATGTTGCTGCCGGTATTCGCCGGCTGTCCGTCCGTGTCAAGCAGCCCGTATGTACCGCCAAAGATACCAAAACCGCCAGCCTGGACAATGGAACGACACGAGCCGACATTGACGGACAGGATGCTCAAGATCTTATCGGAATAATGATTGAGGGGGATCAAGCCATCCGGCAGCTGAATGCGCTGCAGGATTGGGCGGAGATTGTCACGAAGTGATTAAAACAATGAGAATCTACCTGCCTGCAATATACGGGAAAACGCCAGCGTTATATTATGTAATATGAGTTACTATTAGTAATAATGTAATTAATACACAGGACTCATATGGAAAACATTCTTACACAAATAGAAAAAGGCCTTCATAACGGTCACTATTTATTGGCCTTATGTACCACACTGGCGCTACCAGATATATGCGCTGCATTAGAATCTGAAAATGGGGACACGTCCGGACCAAAATACAAGGCTTGGTTTGATAAATGGGTTGCGCAGAAAATGGGGAACAGTTTCAGTGGAACCCAGTGCTGGGGATATCGTTGTGGAGTACTTCACCAAGGAATGGCTAGTAATCGAAACCTAGGGTATGAACGAATCATCTTTGCAGAGCCGCGAAATGACGGCATTGTAATGCACATGAACGTAATCGATAGCGCTCTCAATATTGACGTTCGGATTTTTTGTCAAAATATTGTAGACAGCGTCAGAGAATGGATGTCAACCGCCAAGGAAACAGAAATTTTCAAACGCAATATCCCAAATCTTATGACTCGTCATCCGGAAGGATTAAGGCCTTATATCGTGGGAGTCCCGGTCATCGGTTGACTGGAGGGGCTCGCTCGAGTCCTCGCCCTGATACCTGCTATTTCCCACCTTCCGCGTCACTTCATACCACTCAAACGCCGATTCGGGCCGGGCCACAGACAGCATTCCTTCGCCTGCTCGACCGACGTGGCCGTATTCTTACACCGATAGCAGCGATGGTACCAACCAGTCCGAAATGATATTTTTCAGTTGGGACGTGAAGGATGAACCGGTAAGCAGGTTCTGATAAGTAACCGGCAGCACCTACTGGATCGAGATTAGACCTCAATTAATTTTGCCATCGAGCTTAGCGTTAATTACAGCTTGCAGGTTGTCCGGGAGGCTAAGGGTATGAATATCTGTTATGAAATTGTATCCAGTCAAAAGCTCGCGGTAGGACTCACTGACGCCGATCGTTATGTCTAATGCAATTACTGTAAGTTCTTCGCTTTTCAATTGCACTTTAAGAATTTTTAAGTATTTACTTTTGTCTTCTGGCGTGGTCGGGAAATTCTGCGCACCGTCTATCCATTCAATGATATGCAAGACATTCTCGGTTAAATAATGAATGGCACTCTGATGTTTATGATATGGTTCCCAATAGAATCTTTCGAATTTACGCAACATCAGCAACAGCATTTCATCGTTGCTGTAAGTCCTGTCTTCGCGATTAAAATCTAATCGAAAATATTCATCGAGGCCTCTAACCGGGCGTCTAATTTCTTCGATTAAATTTGAATAGACACCCTTCTGAGTATCTGAAAAATAATTTAGCTCTCGACGCAAGTTAGCTGTGAGTGAAAAAAAGGTCTGTTCAAAAGACTGCTGAGCCATGATTTTCATTTGCGCTTCGTTAATTTCTCTTTGTTTTTTCAGCTCCTCCTTTTGAGACATATATGTCAGCCAAACCAGAATTAGAGTGACTGGCGATAATATGCCGTTTATTACCCCAGTAAAATAATCACCAAACGAGCCCCAGTCTGACGTAGATGCTGATATCGGTCGATTGTAAAAATTAAGCGCATAAACTAAGATCACCGAAAGGACAACGACCACAACGCTTATGACGACCTGGCGACTAGACCGTTCGAACGCCTTAAAATTATTGTTATTCAATTTTCCCTCAACATAATATAAATAAGATGTGATTCAGTTCCAGCCACTTCGTCATTGTTTGTCCAGGCTCCAAATTAACGCCTCGCCCTGATTCCGAACATTCCCCACTTCCCGCCGTACGGGATGCATCCGCATCTGTTCCCCATCGAACTGCCCCGCTATATGCCGCAGCAGCTCCGGATCCTTCATATCTGAGTCCAACCAATCATCATAATCATCGGGCTTCAGAATAATAGGCATCCGATCGTGCACCGCCTTGGTCAATGGATTAGCCGCCGTCGTCATTATGGTGAAATTCGGCTGATCCTCATACCATTCCAACAGGCCGGCAAAGCCAAATAGCCCACCATCCGCTGGATAAATATAATACGGCTGCTTGCCGCCCTCGACCTTCTTCCACTCGTAATACCCATTGGCCGGCACAATGACCCTGGACGATTTCCATGCGTGCCGAAAGAACGGTTTCTCTGCCGCCGTTTCCACCTTCGCGTTGATCGGTTTCAACGTGCCTTTTTTATCCCAGGTCGGGCGGAGCCCCCAATCGGCCAATATGATTTCGCGCTTCAGATCGCGCTCTCGGATAACCGGCACCTGCTGGCTGGGTGCTATGTTGTAACGCGGCGCCAGATCCAGCCCATGGGTGCTTTCCACTGAAAATTGCCTGTATAGCGCTTTGTAATCGAACAGCGTGAATCGACCGCACATGTTACCGCCTCCCATTTTTTAACATTTTGTCATTTTATTTGGTGTATAAATACTGTTTATTTGTACAGTATATTTATCGCCATGAAACAATACATCGAACTTATTCCTCTGGCACCCGGGCCGACACTCATAGGGCAAATCGACACCAAAACCCCTGCCGGCTTCCCCTCTCCCGCAGAGGATCTGGCCGTAAACCGGATCGATATCGGGGCCATCCTGGTTAAAAATCCGACGGCCACCTATTACATGTGCGTCAAAGGCAACAGCATGACCGATGCTGGCATAGACGACGGCGACCACCTGATTGTCGACCGATCGGTAACTCCCAGGCACAACCATATCGTTATTGCAGAAATTAACGGTGATGTCACCGTGAAGCGGCTTTTTAAGAAAAACGGCATCGTCAAGCTGCGCGCGGAGAATGTCACCTTTCCGGATATCGTGCCCAGCGCTGGCCAGGAATGGTCAATCTGGGGTGTTGTCACCTACATCATCAAGGCGACCGCATGACTTACGCGCTAATCGATGGCAACTGTTTCTATTGCAGCTGTGAACGCGTGTTCATGCCGGCATTGAAAGGTCAGCCTCTTGTCGTGCTATCGAATAACGACGGGTGTGCCATTGCGCGAACGGACGAGGCCAAGGCGCTGGGTATAAAAATGGGCGCGCCGTGGTTCCAAATCAAGCATTTTGCCGAATCACACGGCCTTATGGCCCTGTCGGCCAATTTTGCCCTCTACGGTGATATGTCTGATCGGATGATGACCGTTATCGGCCGATTTTCCCCGGTGCAGGAGGTCTACAGTATCGACGAATCGTTTCTAGATCTGACGGGCATTCGAGACGATTTGACGCTGTACGGCCAGCGGATCCGTCAGGAGGTGCTGCGCGACACCGGCATTCCGACGTGCGTCGGGATGGGCCCGACAAAGACCCTGGCCAAGTTGGCCAACCACATCGCGAAGAAACAGGCCGGCTGGGATGGTATTTGCGATCTGACCGCCCTGTCACGCCACGAACTCGCCCGGCGCATGTCTGAGATCGAAGTAAGGGAGGTTTGGGGCGTCGGCCGGCAGATCTCAAAGCGGCTAAATGGAATGGGAATTTACACTGTGCTGGACCTGGCAAAGCTAGACCCAGAACGAGCCAGGTACGAATTTTCTATTGTGCTGGGCAAGACTGTCCAGGAACTGCGGGGAATACCTCGCATTGAGCTGGATGAGGTATCCGAACCCAAGAAACAGATAATTTCCTCCAGATCCTTCGGCTTGCCGGTGACGGCCCTACCGCAGCTGGAAAACGCCCTTTCCGAATTTATAGCCATTGCATGCAATAAGCTGCGGCGCCAGGACTCTGTCGCCAGCACCATGCAGATCTTTATCCGGACCAGCCCATTCAGGAAGGAAAAACAATACGGCAATTGCCGGACGGTAAATGTACCGGTGGCCAGCTCCGATAGCCTAGCGTTCACAAAAGTGGCGCTTAGGGCACTACAGCAGATTTTCAGGCCGGGGTACAACTACGCTAAGGCCGGGGTCATGCTGATGGATATAGAGCCTGCAGAGGCCATCCAACAGGAACTGTTCCCAAATGATGAAGAGGTTGACCGCCGCGCCGATCTGATGACAACCCTGGATGCCATAAATGCGCGCTTTGGTCGCGGCTCGTTAAAAATCGGTGCAACGGGATTTCATGAGAAAGACAACTGGTATATGAGGCAGGAACGTAAAACCCAGGGGTATACGACCAACTGGAATGAGGTACTGACAGTGCGAGCTTGAACTAAATTTTACCCGGTTGTCCAGTACTGTATGGACTACTGGATATTTGCCAGTGGCAAATATAAGCATGGTTTTGGATATTTCAGACAACAAAAAAGCCGCTACATGAGCGGCTAATTTATTGATTCTAAAAGCTTTCTTTGGTCCCCCCGGCTGGACTCGAACCAGCGACCAAAGGATTATGAGTCCTCTGCTCTAACCAACTGAGCTACAGGGGGCATCCATTATTTTGGCCGCCTGCCAGACTACCTCGTGTATAAAACATCTGACAAATGCGGCCAATTTCCGGCTTATTTTCCTGCTTACCACATTTAAATTTAACCGATACAACACCAAGTATTTTTTCAAACACCCATGCGCCACCGGCAAATTTAATTACTGGTTTTCAAGAAAGCTTTTAAGTTTATCAGCTCTGCTTGGATGACGCAACTTGCGCAGGGCCTTGGCTTCTATCTGACGGATCCGCTCACGGGTCACGTCAAACTGTTTGCCCACTTCTTCCAGCGTCTGATCCGAACTAATGCCGATACCAAAACGCATGCGCAGCACTTTGGCTTCGCGTGGCGTCAGAGAGTCGAGCACTTCCTTGAAGGCATCGCGCATGGAGCCATACAGCGCATTGTCTGATGGCGCCAGCGTGGCGTTGTCTTCGATGAAGTCGCCCAGATGCGAATCATCATCATCACCAATCGGCGTTTCCATGGAAATGGGCTCTTTGGCGATTTTGAGGATTTTACGGATCTTCTCTTCCGGCATATCCATTTTCTGCGCCAGTGTTGCCGGATCGGGCTCGGTGCCTGTTTCCTGCAGAATCTGACGATTGATACGGTTCATCTTATTGATGGTTTCAATCATATGAACCGGGATACGGATCGTGCGCGCCTGGTCGGCAATCGAGCGCGTAATGGCCTGACGAATCCACCATGTGGCGTACGTAGAAAACTTGTAGCCACGACGGTATTCGAACTTGTCCACGGCTTTCATCAGGCCTATATTGCCTTCCTGAATCAGATCAAGGAACTGCAGGCCGCGGTTGGTGTATTTCTTGGCAATAGAAATAACCAGCCGCAAGTTGGCCTCGATCATTTCGCGTTTAGCTTTCTTGGCCTTGGCTTCACCGGTGACCATGCGTTTGTTCACGTCTTTCAGATCTTTGAGAGGCAGAACAACGGTATTTTCCAGGTCTATCAGTTTTTGCTGAATTTCATGGATATCAGGAATGGAGCGCTCTAGCGTTTCTGCGTAGGCAGCGTTCTTGTTCACTTCGTCCTGCACCCAGTTCAGATTGGTTTCCTGACCGGGGAATACTTTGATGAAGTAAGAGCGCGGCATGCCGACACGGTCGACGCAGGTGTGCAGGATGGCGCGTTCCAGCTGCCGTACTTCCTCAACCTGATTACGCAGCGTGTCTGCAAGGCGCTCAACCATTTTGGCTGTAAAGCGCACGCCCATCAGTTCCTCAAGAATGGCTTCCTGAGAGCGAATGTAATCGGGGGTACGGTAGCCACCCTGCTCGTAAACGCTGCGCATTTTACCGAACCATTTTTCAACGGAATCGAATTTTTCCAACGCCTGTTGACGCAGCATTTCCAGCTGCTTGCTGCTCATGCCGCCGGCCGGGCCGTCATCGCCTTCGTCTTCTTCCTGCACGCCTGAACCAGCGTATTCTTCGCCATCTTCAGTGACCAAGCCATCAACGATTTCATCAATCTGGGCCTGACCATCGCGAACACGCTGGATGTGGTTCAGGATTTCCTGAATTGTAGTGGGGCAGGCAGCAATGGCCATGACCATGTGCTTGAGGCCTTCCTCGATACGCTTGGCAATTTCAATCTCGCCTTCACGCGTCAGTAGCTCGACCGTACCCATTTCGCGCATATACATGCGGACAGGGTCAGTGGTACGGCCAAAGTCGGAATCCACCGTGGTGAGCGCAGCTTCGGCTTCGTCTTCTACATCGTCGTCGGATGACGCTACGGGCGCATTGTCGCTTAGCAGCAACGCTTCTGCGTCGGGCGCCTGGTCGTAGACGGAGATACCCATATCGCTGAAGGTGCTGATGATGCCGTCAATGGCCTCTGCATCTACCAGATCATCGGGAAGATGGTCATTGATTTCGCCATAGGTGAGGTAGCCCCGTTCCTTGCCCAGTTTGATGAGCAGTTTAAGACGATTACGGCGTGCTTCCTGTTCTTCAGGCGAGACCGGGCCGCGACTTGATACCTCTTTGGCATCTTTCGCACCACGTTTACCGCGTTTGGCCGGTTTGAAATCTGGTACCTCTTCTACTTCGCCGTCTTCGGATTCGAGGAATTCGTCATCTTCGTCATTACTTTTGTTCTTTGACGGACGACCAGGCTTGCGGCCTGTTCCTACCTTGGGCTTGCGTTTACCGGCTTTTTCCTGATCCAGATCGGTGTCGTCCAAATCGAAGTCCGTGTCATCCACGTCAGCTTTTGCCTGCGCTGTTTTAGACGCAGCGGTTTTGACCGGGGCCTTTTTAACAGCAGGACGGGCCGATGCCGTTTTGGCGCCCGCCTGGGCAGCAACTGTTTTTACAGTTTTGGCTTCGGCCTGCGCAGCTGTCGCCGTTTTGCTGGCCGGTGCCTTTGTCCCGGGTTTAGCCGAAGGCGCTGACTTGGTTACTTTTGCAGCAGTATCTTTCACATTCATTTCCGGTTTGGCGGCCTTACTGACTTTGCCTGAAGCCGCCGTTTTTTTCACTGAAGGACTTGCCTTGGTCTCTGCTGGCACCGTTTTGCCTTTTTTCAAGGCAGAACTGGCTGGTGCTGTGGTTTTCGAAGAAGACTTTGCGGTCACTTTCTTAACTGCTGTCTTGGAAGGAGTTGGTTTACTACTGGATTTGGTCATAGTCAGTTCCGGCAATCTCAGATCAACACAAACAAAACAAAAACAACAAAACCACGCACTGCTTCGCTGCTTGTTATTTTTTATTTAAGCAGCAAAAGGAGGCGCATATATAGAGACGAGCAAACTTTACATTATACACGAGTAATTTATAAAACCCTTATTTTAACAATCTGATACGGGCATTGATGGCCTGGTATCGTTCGCGATCCGCTGCTGTCTTCAAGCCGCCGGCAACCAGATTTTCCTTATCCTGGTTCAGGCGTTCGAATTCAATTTTGCGCAGTGCATCATTCCACTCTGCGGCAGGGTCGGGTAAGGCATCCTCATCAAAAGAGTCAATTGTCAGACCAGTCAGCATATTGGCTATTTCGGAGCCGGGTTCGGCGCGTTGTATGAGCGCCGCAAGATGTGTTGCCTGAGTGGTCTGGGCAAATGCAATAAATTCCCTTACATAAGCAAACTGGGGGCTGAACCCCAAAACTTCAAGCTGCTGGTCGGTTATTTTATGAACCAGCTCCAGATTGGAGGCCAGCAACTTGATGAGCCTGCGGGCCAGCGGCGTTACCTGGCGACCACCTCGACGGGTGCCTGCACGCCCAAAACGGGCAGATGGCTTGGGCTCAAACGAGGCTGGCGCTGTATCAAATGGAGAGCCATCCTGAGCTGCGCCCTGGTTTTTGGCAGGCGCTTCGGGCAGCGTTTTTTGCCACTCCTGACGCTTTTGCGCCGCTTCTTCAAAACGAGCCAGATCGGTTAGCAACTCAGCAGAGGTCAGCGACACCAGTTTGGCAAAGTCATTCTCGATTTGCGTCCGAATACCCGAAGCCGGGATAGCCGAGATCAGGGGCCGGGCCTCATGCAGGCAGGCTGCCCTGCCCTCTGCTTCGCTCAGATTATGGCGCGAAGCCAGTTCTTCAAGCAGGAAGGTGGACAGCACGCGGGACTGCGCAAGCTCCTTGCGAAACGCTTCCGGGCCCAGATCGCGCACAAAGGAGTCAGGATCGTGTTCATTGGGCAGAAACAGGAATCGTAAGGAGATATCGTCACGCAAGAATGGCAAGCACACATTCAAGGCTTTCCAGGCTGCACGGCGGCCGGCACCATCGCCATCAAAGCTGAAAACGATGCGATCGCTGGTTCGCAGCAATTTCTGAATATGGGTTGGCGTGGTTGCCGTACCCAGCGTAGCCACTGCAAAGCTGATACCCTGCTGCGCCAGACCCACCACGTCCATGTAACCCTCAACAACAAGCACACAGCCTTCTTGCCGGATACCCTGGCGATTTTCCCACAGGCCGTACAGCTCCTGACCCTTGTTAAATACCGGGGTTTCCGGAGAATTCAGGTATTTGGGCTCGCCCTTGCCAATAATCCGGCCACCAAAGCCGATCAGATTACCCTTCGCATTAATGATGGGAAACATGATCCGTTCACGGAAACGGTCATAGCGCCTGCCGTCATCGGACTCAATTACCAGGCCAGCTTCGGTGAGCAACGGGTCATCGTAGTTATCAAAAACCTGTTTTAGACCGCTGCGATCATGGCCAGACCAACCCAGCCCGAAAAGCTTGGCGGTCTTGCCGGTAATGCCCCGTTGCTTGAGGTAGGCAATGGCGTCCTGGCTTTCCCTGAGCAGCGCCAAATAACGTGCCTGGGCTTTCTCAAGTACCTGCTGGTGCCGATTGACTTCCGCCTTTTGTTCGCGCGCACGCACCTGTTGCTGTGGGCTACGCTGCTCTTCGGGCACAACCATACCCACATTCGCAGCAAGAGACCGCACCGCTTCGGGAAACGAGGCCCCGGTGTGCTCCATAAGGAATGTGATGGCAGTACCATGCGCACCGCAGCCAAAGCAGTGATAAAACTGTTTGGTGGGACTAACGGTAAAGGAAGGCGATTTTTCGTTGTGAAAGGGGCAAAGGCCGAGTAAATTCGCTCCGCCCTTTCTAAGTTGAACGTACTTGCCAACAACATCGACAACGTCGACCCGTGCCAGCAAGTCCTGAACAAAGCTGTCAGGAATCAACTGTACACATTAATACATGCGTGGAGGCAATTGCTGGCTACGGATACGTTTGTAGTGACGTTTAACCGCAGCAGCGTGCTTGCGTTTGCGCTCTGCTGTTGGTTTTTCGTAGAACTCGCGTGAGCGCAGTTCTGTCAGCAGACCGGTTTTTTCGATAGTGCGTTTGAAGCGGCGAAGTGCGGCTTCAAATGGCTCGTTCTCTTTTAAGCGTACGTTAGGCATGAATTGTAGGCGTGTTCTTTAAAATTGGAAGAAAAAATCTTGGATAATCAAGGATTCTAGCACAAAAGCTCAGGATTGTGTACCTTTTCTTACCCAAGCCTCCAGCTGATGGGGCCGCAAACTGTCGTAATCTTCAAACGGTTGGTGGATCCACGGATTGGTGGGTAGCTTTTCGATGTAATAATCGGGTTCTGCCTTGGCGTGGCCTTTCCACCACAAAACCGCAGATCGCAGCTCGGTAATGGCAGGATATTGCGTAACAAGGTGCTCCTGGACCCGGGCAAAGGTCAGCCCGGTGTCAACCATATCATCTACCAGCAACACCCG
This sequence comes from Pseudomonadota bacterium, assembly GCA_023423975.1. Lineage (GTDB taxonomy): Bacteria > Pseudomonadota > Gammaproteobacteria > Burkholderiales > Burkholderiaceae_B > Advenella. The sequence continues at coordinate 163,787 of JAFAEO010000084.1, read as the reverse complement.
GCCATCGAGCGTGCCGCGAGTGATGGTAATGAATTTGGCAATATCCAGCTGGCCCTGCACGGTACCGGCCGCTTCACGATAGCTGCTGGTGGCAAGTATGCCCAGCGGCACGTCGAAAATACGGGACAGCACATCGCCGACCCGTACCCCGCCCCGTGCCAGGCACAGGATCTTGTCGAATTTCCAGCCGGATTGATGCACCACCAGGGCAAGTCGCTCGATCAGCCGGTTATATTCATCCCAGCTGATCCACAAATGTTTGTCAGAATTTTCTGGCGCACTCATGTTCTGTTGTCCTTCAGTCTGGCTGGTCCAGGAACGGATGGCGACGCAAAATGGTTTCCATGCGGTCCGGCCCGGTAGAAATAATATCCACCGGCACTTCGCAGATTTCTTCGATACGCGTCAGGAAACGACGTGCGTTCTCCGGCAGTTTATCGTATTCCTTGACGCCGACTGTGGAATCCGTCCAGCCGGGCATCGTCTCAAGAATAGGCTCGGCCCTTTCGACCGCTTTGTAGCCATATGGCAACAAATCGATTTTCTTGCCGTCCAGCATATATCCTGTGCACAGGCCAATGCTTTCCAGGCCGTCCAGTACATCAAGCTTGGTAACGCACAGACCGCTGATACCGTTGATGATAACCGAACGCTTGAGTGCGGCGCCATCAAACCAGCCACAACGACGGGGACGCCCAGTTACCGCGCCAAATTCATTGCCTACTTTGGCAATGCGCGCACCGACTTCGTCCATTAGTTCGGTCGGGAACGGACCGGAGCCGACACGGGTGGTGTAAGCCTTGGTAATACCCAATACATAATTAAGGCGTTGTGGGCCCACACCGGCGCCTGCCGATGCCGCACCGGCAATACAGTTGCTGCTGGTAACAAAGGGATAGGTGCCATGGTCTATGTCCAGCAACGCGCCCTGCGCGCCTTCGAACAACAGTTGCTGCCCTTCTTTCTGCGCCTGGTACAGCAGAGCGGAAACGTCGGCCACCATGGGCTTGATCACCGGCGCCAGTGCCAGCGCCTGATTTTTCACTTCATCAAAGGAAACCGCTTCGGCGCCCAGATACTGGGTCAGAATAAAGTTATGGTATTCCAGCACTTCCTTGAGTTTTTCATCAAAGAGATCAAGATCGTACAAATCCTGTACGCGCAGGGCGCGGCGTGCCACCTTGTCTTCATAAGCGGGGCCGATGCCACGCCCGGTCGTGCCGATCTTGTTTTCACCCTTGCGGGCTTCACGGGCCTGATCTACCGCCACATGGTATGGCAGGATCAGCGGGCACGCTTCGGAAATACGCAAGCGACTGCGCACATCCAGGCCGGCCGCTTCAAGCTCTTCAATTTCCTTGAGCAGCGCTTCGGGCGACAGCACCACGCCGTTGCCGATATAGCAAATAGCATGAGGGTGCATAATGCCTGACGGTATGAGCCGCAGGACGGTACGCTTGCCATTGATCCAGAGAGTATGACCGGCATTGTGACCACCCTGAAAGCGCACAACACCCTGCGCTGACTCGGCCAGCCAGTCAACGATCTTTCCCTTGCCTTCGTCACCCCATTGGGTGCCAATTACCACTACGTTCTTGCTCATAAAAGTGACTTTGTACAAAAGTTCATCTTATTCCTGCCGAACAAATCAGCAGGACCCGATTAGTTGGTACTTTTCAGCACCCATTGACCGTTGTCGCAAACCAGCTCACGGTCGAAAACAAATTCATCAATACTTTGCGTGGTGCCCGGAAAAAACTGAACCACTACATTACCATCCTGCCGAAGCTGGCGAATTTTTTCGCCCAGTGCAGGGTCCGAACCCCATGGCGCACGCACAGCCCGGGACGGTTCGGCCGGCGCCAAGCCGGCAGATACCTTGCGCAGATCCAGACTGAAGCCGGTCGCAGCACGCGCCCGCCCGAAAGAGGTGCCGGCATTGTCGTACCGGCCGCCGCGAACAATGGCATCGGGCCAGCCCCGGCCAAAAATCGCAAAACTGACGCCGGAGTGATAATCATAGCCCTTGACGTCGGCCAGATCGATTCCGACAGCAGTCACATCCAGGGCATCCACCAGCGTACGCAATGCTTGCAGTGCGGCACGGATGCCCGGCAGGTCGGGCAAGGCAGAAGCCGCTTCGTCCAGCACCGCTATATCGCCATACAGCGACGGCAGGCGGATCAGCGCAGCAGCAATATCGTCGGGCACCCCGGAAGTGGCTTCAAATAGCTGCCGCAACCCGGGGACATCTTTTTCCTTGAGCAGCGACAGCACGTCGCCAGCCTGATCCTGCAAGCCTGCGGCTTCGATCAGCGCGCGCGATACCCCCGGATGATTCAGGTCCAGACTGGCATTTTCTATTCCCGCCAGCGCAAGGCTGTCCAGCGCCAGCTGGATAATCTGCAAATCCGCCTCGTAACCGGCGTAGCCATAAATTTCGGCGCCAATCTGCAGCAACTCTCGGTCGGCCAGCAAACCAGAAGGACGCGCATGCAGCACGCTGCCACAGTAACAAAGCCGGGCCACTCCTTCACGATTGAGCAAATGCGCATCAATACGCGCAACCTGCGAAGTCATGTCGGCACGCACGCCCATGGTGCGGCCCGAGAGCTGATCCACCAATTTATTGGTTTGCAGCTTAAGGTCGTGGCTGTTACCAACGAATAGCGAGTCGGTATATTCAACCAGCGGCGGTGCGACCAGCTCAAAACCGCAGTTTCGATACAGATCCAGCATCGCACGACGCAGCTCTTCGATTCGACGCGCTTCTGCGGGCAGAATATCGGATAGATGTTCAGGGAGTAACCAGTTGCTTGTCGTCATGTCCGAAAATGGAGAAACCAAACAAAAATGCGATCCGGTTGCGTAAGCAGCCGAATCGCATTGATAAAAGTGACTTAAAACTTACAGTATATTGTACTCTTTAATTAGCTGTAAGTCGCGCAAATGGTTCTTTTGCGAATTATTGTACCGGTAGCGGTGCACGCGCTCCGCCTGAAGGCGCAGCCGGTCCGCTGATGCCAGACTGGTTGAAATAACGAAAGAAATCGGAGGCCGGATCAACAACCAGCAAATCGTTGCGGGTGCTAAAGGCGCTGCGATACGCGTCCATACTGTTGTAGAAGCTGAAGAATGCAGGATCCTTGCCGTAGGCTGCCGCGTAAATCTCGGCCGCTTCGGCATCGCCCTGCCCGCGCAGCACTTCTGCCTTGGCGTCAGCCTCGGCCAGTTCGATACGCACCCGGCGATCGGCCTCAGCCTGAATGCGCTCCTTGTCGGCCGCACCATTAGCGCGCAGGCTGTTGGCTTCTTCCTTACGCTCGGCCTGCATCCTGGCATATACGGACTCGGACACCTCGGGTGAAAACTCGATGCGCTTGAGCCGGACATCAACGACCTCGATTCCCAGCGGCTTGGCGCGCTGTTCAACGTTTCTCACGATTTCGTCCATGACCACGTGACGCTCCTGCGAGATCACATCACGAACGGTACGCGTATTGACAGAGGCGTTCAATGCATCGCGAATTTGTGCACCCAACCGGTTTTGAGCGGCATCAAGCTGATTGCCGAAAGAAATGTAATAACGCAGCGGATCAATAATGCGCCATTTGACGTAGGAGTCGATGATCAGGTTCTTCTTTTCAGAAGTCTGGATGCGTTCTGCATCGCCCGACTCAATGGTCTGGATGCGCTTATCGAGCTTGACCACGGTTTCCAGTGGCGCAGGCCACTTGAAGTGCAGCCCGGGCTCGGAGACCGTGCGTTTCCATTGGCCCAGCTTAAACACCAGGGCTGTATTGCGTTCACTCACGGTATACACCGATGAAGAAAAAAGAAATGCGGCAATAACAAAGATGACCGCGCCGAAGATTGTTTTATTCATGATGAGTCCTCTTACCTGCTGCGGTCAAAATTATCACGGCTCAAACGATTATCGTTGCGTGGTGCCGTGGGATTGCCGGTCGACGAAGTATCGGTCGACGAACTTGACGAGGATGAATCACTGGCGGGCTTGCGCGGCGGCTGCCGTTGCCCGGTCTGGCCTTCGAGAATCTTGTCGATCGGCAGATACATCATGTTGTTGCCGTCTTTGGTATCAAGAAGCACTTTTGACGTATTTTCAAATACCTCTCGCATGGTAGAAATATAGATCCGCTCGCGGGTCACTTCCGGCGCCTTCGCATATTCGGCCTGAACGCTTTCAAAGCGCGCGGCCAAACCTTTGGCCTGCGTTACGATTGCTTCGCGATAACCTTCGGCACTTTCAACCAGACGTGAAGCACGACCACGGGCTTCAGGGATAACCTTGCTTGCGTAAGCATTACCCTCGTTTTTCTGCCGTTCGTTGTCCTGGCCGGCCTTGATGGCGTCTTCGAATGCGGCCTGCACCTGTTCCGGCGGCTGTACGTTCTGAATCGCGACAGAGGTCACCTCAATCCCGGAGCGATAGCGATTCAGAATCTGCTGCATCAGCTTCATAACGTTGTTGGCTGCGGCAGTACGAGATTCATACAGAATATTGTTCATGGACTCTTTGCCCACGATTTCGCGCATGGCGGTTTCACCAGACTGGCGTACCGCCTCGGTTGGATTGACCATGGAGAACAGGAAGTCGGCTGCAGGCGAGCGCTGTGTCGCTGCGTCCGGCGTCAGTTCGGTCTTGAGGCGGTAATGCACCGCAAACTGCACCTCAACGATATTTTCGTCTTCAGTGAGCATCAGCGACTCTGCCGGTACTTTGTTGTTCAGATCGTTCTTATAGCCAAATGTAAAGTTACGTACACTTGAAACATCGACCTTTTCAACGCTCTGGATAGGCGTTGGCATATGCCAGTGCATGCCTGGCAGCACAGTAGTCTGGTAGCGACCAAATTGTGTGACCACGCCCACATAACCTTCGCGGACGATATAAAAGCCGCTTACCAGCCATAGCGCCAGCGCGGCAATGATGATGAACACGATACCCAGCCGTGTCGCCTTTGGAGAAGGAGAAAACCCATTATTCTGCGGAGGGCGGTCGAACCCGTTATTGCCACCGCCCTGCTTTTTGCCGAAAAGGGATTTGAGCCGTTTATTGAAATCGTTCCAGACCTGATCGAGATCTGGCGGACCGTCATTGGGCCTGCCGGGACGCTTCGATGGATCGTCGGAATTATTGTTGTTCTGGCTTCCTCGACCCCAACCCGGATCATTAAGATTAAAAAGATTAAAGAATCGCAACTTCGTTTCCTATTGAAGGCCTGAATTCAGCGATTGCCCCGCGCAACCCATCCAGACCAGTTCGTTGTAGTGCACTCACAAATATACGGGCTGGTTCGCCCTTCTCGTTTCTTTCCACTTGCGGTTCGTAGCCCGCTTGATCTATTTTATTGTAAATAAGTATACAAGGGATCTCATTGGCCCCAATTTCTTCTAAAACTTTATCAACTTCGGCAATCTGCTCGTCTCTTTGCGGGCTGGCCGCGTCCACGACGTGCAATAAAAGGTCTGCGTGCACCGTCTCTTCAAGTGTCGCCTTAAAGGCGGCGATCAACGTTGTGGGCAGATCGCGGATAAAGCCCACCGTATCGGAGATGACGACATTACCGGCACCTTCGATCCATATTTTTCTGGTCGTGGTATCCAGCGTGGCAAACAACTGGTCTGCTGCATAGGCATCTGCCCTGGTCAGGGCATTAAACAGTGTACTTTTACCCGCATTGGTATAGCCGACCAGCGAGACCGACAGTGTATTGCTGCGAGCCCGCGAGCGGCGCTGCGTCTTGCGCTGGCGCTCTACCCGAGCCAGGCGCTCACGTAGCACCTTGACCTTGGAGCCGATCATGCGGCGATCCATTTCCAGCTGGGATTCACCAGGCCCGCGCATGCCGATACCACCCCGTTGCCGTTCAAGGTGAGTCCACATCCGTGTAAGACGCGTAACCAAATGCTGCAACTGGGCAAGTTCAACCTGCAGCTTGCCCTCGTGGCTCTTGGCGCGCAAGGCAAAAATGTCCAGGATAAGCGCAACGCGATCGACTACCCGCCGCTGGAAAGCGCGCTCCAGATTACGCTGTTGTGCCGGGCTCAGCGGCTGATCAAACAGAATCAGCTCAACGTCTTCGGCCTCGGCCATGGCCACCGCATCTTCGAGTTTGCCTTTACCTATGTAATAGGCAGCATCGGGTTTGTCTCGCTTTACGGTGAGGGTGCCCGCAATATCTGCGCCCGCCCCTTCGGCCAACATTTGAAATTCTTCGGCATGTGCCGGATGATCCAGATCGCCTGAATCTACACTAATAATTAATACGCGCATAGCGTCCTGAAAAACAAAAGGCCCGCACAAGACAGCTTGGCGGGCTTTTGCGAAAACCTGAGGTTGTTATTCCTGTTCAGCTGGTGCGTCAATTTGGAAACTGACGGCCCTTGCGGGAACAACTGTAGAAATAGCATGCTTGTAGACCATTTGCGTAACCGTATTGCGCAGCAATACAACGTACTGGTCAAAGGATTCGATCTGCCCTTGCAATTTGATTCCATTTACAAGATAAATGGAAACGGGAACATGTTCTTTACGTAACGCGTTCAGGAAAGGATCTTGTAGTGATTGCCCTTTAGTGCTCATTGGCTAGGCTCCATATGTTATTTGGGTTTGCAACTGAAAACAACTTTACTGATTTACCTGATTACTGAATCAGCCACGAAAGACAATACAGGATCAATCAGAAAAAAAGCAGTAATTTGCTATATTAGATTAAGAAACTATTTCAGACAATGACTTAATGAGTGTTTCGCACTGTTTTTTTGTGCCAATCGTAACACGTAGAAATGAAGCGATACGAGGATGACGGAAGTGGCGCACCAAAATGGCATGTGACCGCAGTGCCGCCAGCAACTGTGCTGCATCATGCTGAGGATGCGATACAAAAACAAAATTTGCCTTGGACGGCAACACCACGAAACCAAGTTTGTGCAATGCCTCGGTCAGCGCGTCACGCATGGCTGCAACTTCGCGCGTTGTTTGCTCGAAGTATGCCTGGTCCTCAAACGCAGCAACGGCGCCGGCTTCGGCAAGGCGATCGACTGGATACGAATTGAAACTATTCTTGACGCGAACCAACCCTTCCAGCAGTTCCGGCTGACCCAGCGCAAAGCCAACCCGCAAGCCAGCCAGCGAGCGCGATTTCGAAAGTGTTTGCAGCACTACCAGATTCTTGTATTTTTTAATCAGCGGCACACATGACTCTGCACCGAAATCAACATAGGCCTCATCAACGGCAACCACCCATTGCGGGCGCTCAATCAGCAACCGCTCGATCTGCGCGCGTTCAAGCGCAATACCTGTAGGGGCATTCGGATTAGGGAAAATGACGGCACTGACCGACTCGGCCGGCAATGCCAGATAATCCTCAACACGAATAGTGAAGTCTTCGGCCAACGGGACATTCTGATAATCAATGTCATAAAGCCGGCAATAGACCGGATAGAAACTATATGTAATATCGGGAAACAGAATCTGTTTGCCGTGATGGCGAAACAGACTTAGAAAAAGGTGTGCCAGCACTTCATCGGAGCCATTGCCGGGGAACACATGATCTACCGGCAAATCGTAATATTTGCCCACCGTTGTTCTCAGGCGGTCGCTTTCAGGACTTGGATACAAGCGCAGCTGATCTGCTGTGGCCTGGCGGATCGCCTCAAGAACCGCAGGTGACGGCGCAAAGGGTGACTCGTTGGTGTTGAGCTTGATCAGATCCGTCTGCTTCGGCTGTTCGCCAGGCACATAGGGATCCAGCGTTTTGACAAAATCACTCCAGTACGCACTCATTTTTTTACTCTGCTTTCTTATATGGATTTTTCGAAGACTTGAATTCAATCCGCAGCGGCGTTCCCTCCAGCTTGAACGCAGTACGCATTCTGGACTCCAGGTAGCGGCGGTAAGATTCCGGAATCGCGTCCAGCGCATTGCCATGAATGACAATGAGTGGCGGATTCTGTCCACCCTGGTGCGCATAACGCATCTTGGGTCGGAAAATTCCCTTGCGCGGCGGTTGCTGCTGTTCAACTGCCGCATGCAGTTCGCGGGTAAGCTTGGGTGTTGACAGCTTGGCGAACGCGGCAGCATGCGCTTCGTGTACCGAACGCATCAATTGCGTAATGCCTGCGCCCTTGAGTGCGGAAATGGTGTGCATTTTTGCAAATGACAGGAAGCGCAGCTTGCGCTCAAATTCGCGTTCGATCCAGTCGCGCTTATCGCGATCCAGGCCGTCCCATTTGTTGATGGCCACCACCAGCGCCCTGCCGGTTTCAAGTACGAACCCCGCAATGTGCGCGTCCTGTTCGGAAATCTCGCTTTGCGCATCCAGCATGAGCACGACCACGTTACTCGCTTCAATCGCCTGCAGCGTCTTGATCACCGAGAACTTTTCGATTGACTCGAATACTTTGCCGCGCTTACGCAGGCCTGCCGTATCTATCAGGGTATACAGGCGACCGTTGCGTTCAAACTCAATTTCAATCGCATCACGCGTAGTGCCTGGCATATCAAAGGCAATCACCCGCTCTTCACCCAGCAAGGTATTGATGAGCGTGGATTTGCCAACGTTAGGGCGCCCCACAATCGCCAGCTTCAGGCGGTGGTCGGTAAATTCTTCAGGCGTGGCTTCAACCACATCTTCTGCCGTGTCGGCGGTCGCCAGCACCTGGGCGATCTGCTCGTCCGACAGCTCCGCCTCCTCGGCCTGTTCGATCTGGTCGGTTTCCCCCTGGTCTGCAGGCTGATTCTGTGCCAGCACTTCGGCCAGCGCAGTCTCGATAAGATCGACTACGCCATCGCCATGTGCCGATGAAATCGCATAGGGTTCGCCCAGGCCGAGTTCATGAAAGTCTGCCGTGGCTACGCCATGGTTCATGCCTTCGGCCTTGTTCACGGCCAGAAAGACATGCGCCCGTGTCTTGCGCAACAGGCGGGCAATTTCATGATCGTGCGCATTGACCCCGGCGCGCGCATCAACCAGAAATATCACGACATCAGACTCAGAGATCGCCAGGCTGGTCTGCCTTGCCATTTCCATAAGGATGCCGCTTTTGGCGACGGGCTCGAAACCGCCGGTATCTACGACCAGAAACGGAATATCACCAACCCGGCCTTCGCCGTAGTGCCGATCGCGCGTGAGACCAGCATAGTCGGCCACCAGCGCCGCCCGGGAACGCGTCAGGCGGTTGAACAGGGTTGACTTGCCGACATTGGGCCGGCCAACCAGCGATACCACGGGTTTAAAGGAAACAGTACTCAACGTGCACCAAGCATAACAAGATTACCCGCACCGGTTTGCACCAGGATACCCTGGGCGGTGGCGGTCAGCGGCGATAGCATTGAATCGCTGCCAAATTCGGATCTGCCAAGCAGATGCCCATCGGCATCGGACAGATAATGTATATAGCCTTCATAATCACCAACCGCAACAACATTGCCATTGGACACCGCGTTGGTCAGGCCTCGGTTTTTCAGAACCTGATTGATCCATTGCTGCTGACCGTTACCCAACGCCATGCGTACGACTTCACCGTGAATGCCGGTGGCGTACAGTGAATTATTGTTCAGTGTGACGCCTGTCGCACTGGAAAATGGCTGTGACCACAATGCCTGCCCGTCGCCGCTACCAGGAGTATAGCAACCGGCATTGCCCTGATACGTGGCCACACACACGCCATTTCCAACCAGCACCGGCGATCCCACCACATCGGTCACGCTATCCAGATCGGTCACGCCACGAATGGGGCCGGCCAGAATATCCCACTGCAGTCTGCCGGTCTTCAGATCCAGGGCAACCAGCCGGCCACTGGGAACCGCAACCAGCACATTACCCTTGTCGATAATCATGCGGGACACGGCGCGCAGTGCCAGCGCTGCATTGGTGCGCTGGTAATTCCATAGTAGCTCGCCACTACTGGCGTCAAAACCCTGGACACGATAGTCGTCGGCCCGCACCACCACAACGCCCTGCCCTACTGCTGGCGGCGTAGACACCCGTGTGCTCGCTTTGGCAGTCCACAACGTTTTTCCGGCCATATCCAGCGCAGTAATCTTGCCATCCGGGGCGGCAACCACGGCGATATTGCCATCTGTTCCCACGCCGGCAGACAAGGCGTCGCCCACCGATGTTTTCCATTGGATTGCGCCATTGGACAGCGCTACTCGGGCAACTGACCCATCCGGCGTTGCAGCAAAGACACTGTCGCCAGCAACCGCAGGAGCGAACCCAACGCCGCTGCCGGAGCCTATAGATGCGGTCCATGCCGCAGCAGGCACTGTGGTCTGGGTATATTCGGTCAGATCAACCGGCTCAAATTGCGACGGAGTTTCAAACAGGCTGCAACCGCCGAGCGCCAGCGCGCCCACCAGCACCGTAAGTTTCAGAAAACGTCGAGGCGTATGTTGAAACATCATGATTATTCTCCACCTAAAGCACTGATTTTCAATTGAATAGTGTTCACAAATGCTGCCGGTAACTGCTTGCCGGAAAGCGCCGCTTTCCACGCAGCAACGGCCTCCTGCTTCTTACCCTGAGCGATCAGGACATCACCTTTACGATCATCGTAAAGCGCCTTGAACGCCTCGGGTGGATTATTCAATTGCGCCAGCGCTTCGTCGAATTTTTTCTGATCAGCGTAAACACTGGCCAGACGCAACTTTGCCACAGGCAACAATTCAGGGAAATCGTTGCCTCGCCCGGCCAGCCAGGTTAACTCCTGCTGGGCCTGCTCATAGTGGCCGCCACGAATATAAAAATCGGCCGCCAGCAAGGCGCCACGGGCAGCGTAGGCGGTATCGCCATAACTCTTCTTGAGTTCAGCCGCAGCCTGGTCCAGCCTGGCCTGGCTGTCTGCGTCAGAAGACACGGCCGAAGTTTGAACGATTTCATAATAGCCAAGCGCCTGCTTGACCTGCGAGGACTGATACCAGTTCCATCCGTACCAGGCCAGTATGCCGAGCATTACGACGATGATGGCGGTCAGAATTGTGTTGCCGAAACGATCCCACCACCCCTTTAGCGAGTCGATCCTTTCCTGTTCTTCGAGGTCAAAAGCCATATTATTCAACTATCCTTTACTGATTTTTCAAGCCGATCACGTAACGAGACTGCCTGCTGTTGATTGTTAATTATTTACTGAACCTGGAGCTTATCCAGCAATGCATTTGCCAGCTCGCTTTGCGCCACGCTAAATTGCGCCGCGGTCGCGCCCTGCGCATCTGCACGCAAAAACTTCACGGATGCCATATTCTGCGCCATCTCGGTTTCCCCCAAGATTACCGCAAGGCGCGCACCGCTGGCATCGGCTCGTTTAAATTGCGATTTGAACGAACCCGTGCCAGGATGCACAATACAACGCACGCCAAGATCTCTGGCCGATTCAGCCATGCCGGCAGCCACACGGGCCGATTGCGCATCGCTATGGACGAAATATACATCACATTCGGGCGTTATCTGCACTTTCGCATCCTCCAACCACAATGCAAGCAATCGCTCCAGTCCGATAGCAAAGCCAATAGCTGGCGCCGTTTTACCGCCAAGCAAATCAAACAGACCATCATAGCGCCCGCCCCCGCAGACGGTGCCCTGGGCACCAAGCCTGTCGGTCACCCATTCAAAGACGGTCAGATTATAGTAATCGAGCCCGCGCACCAGTCGCGGATTCACAGTATAGGCGATATCGGCATCATCCAGACGCTGGCACAAGGCATCAAAGTGCGCCCTGGATTCACTGCCCAGAAAATCAAACAGCTTGGGCGCGTCATTGGCCATTTGCTGCATCGCCGGATTTTTCGTATCCAGCACCCGCAGGGGGTTGCTGTACATGCGTCGCTGTCCGTCAGCATCCAGCACCGCTTTGTGCTTTTCCAGGTGCGCGATCAACGCTTCACGATGCGCCCGTCGCTCCTCCAGCTGCCCAAGCGAATTGAGTTCCAGCCGGATGTCGTTGATACCCAGTTGCTTCCACAGGCGCGCCAGCATGATGATCTGCTCGGCATCAATATCGGGTCCGGCAAAGCCCAGGGCTTCAACAGAGATCTGATGAAACTGCCGGTAGCGTCCTTTCTGCGGCCGTTCGTGTCGGAACACCGGCCCCATGGTATACAGGCGTTGCGCACGGTCGTACAACATATTGTGCTCAATCGCGGCCCGCACGATGCCCGCAGTAAACTCCGGGCGCATTGTCATCAGCTCCTGGCGGTCGGCCGACATGCTGAAGGTATACATTTCCTTCTCGACAATATCGGTAACCTCGCCGATACCGCGCGCAAACAGACGCGTCTGTTCCAGTATTGGAGTGCGTACGTTCTGATAGCCATATAAACTTAGCCATTGCCGAAGCACGGCTTCCAGTTCCTCCCAGTGGGCCGACTGGCCTGGCAGGATGTCGTTCATTCCGCGTAAAGCTGTGACCTTCTGGAATGCGGTTGTGTTACTCAAAATAGTTACTCTTGTCAGTTCAAATTATTGCTGTTCTGTCCGGACACATCCGAACCCTGTGCGCCATAACGCTTGTGTACGTAATCACGCACGATTTCCTGGAATTCTTCGGCAATTGCGTCACCCTTCAGGGTAACGCTGCGCTGCCCGTCTATAAAAACGGGGGCTGACGGGACCTCTCCGGTGCCCGGCAGGCTGATACCGATATCGGCATGGCGGCTTTCGCCAGGCCCGTTCACCACACAGCCCATGACTGCTACGTTCATTGTTTCCACGCCCGGGTACTGTGCCTTCCATACCGGCATTTGCCGACGCAGGTAAGACTGGATGCTATCGGCCAGCTCCTGGAAGTAGGTACTGCTGGTGCGCCCGCAACCAGGACATGCCACGACCATGGGAGTAAACGCCCGCAGCCCCATGGTCTGCAGTATTTCCTGCGCCACGATCACTTCGCGGGTGCGATCGCCTCCCGGTTCCGGCGTGAGGGAAATGCGAATCGTATCACCGATTCCTTCCTGAAGCAGTACGGACAACGCAGCTGTCGAAGCCACAATGCCTTTGCTGCCCATGCCTGCCTCGGTCAGGCCCAAATGCAATGGATAATCACAACGGGCGGACAGGTTTCGATATACCGAAATCAGATCCTGGACATGGCTCACCTTACAGGACAGAATAATAGCATCACGGGCCAGACCCAGCTCTTCGGCGCGGCCAGCGTTGGTGATGGCAGACACCACCAGCGCTTCGCGCATGACCGCCGATGCGTCCCACGGAACGCTGCGCCGGCTGTTGTCGTCCATCATACGTGCCATAAGTTCATGATCCAGGCTGCCCCAGTTTACGCCGATGCGTACCGGTTTCTCGTAGCGGCAGGCCACTTCAATCATTTGCGCGAAATTATCGTCGCGCTTTTTACCGCCGCCCATATTGCCCGGGTTGATCCGGTATTTGGACAGCGCCTGCGCGCACTCTGGAAACTGGGTAAGCAGCTTGTGCCCGTTGTAGTGAAAGTCGCCCACCAGCGGGACCGAGACACCCATGCGGTCCAGTTGCTCGCGAATGGCCGGCACTTCCTTTGCCGCCTCGGGTGTATTGACGGTGATGCGCACCATCTCGGAACCGGCCTGCGCCAATTCCTTGACCTGTATTGCAGTCGCAATAGGATCAGCCGTGTCGGTGTTGGTCATCGATTGGACCACGACTGGCGCACCACCACCAACCTGGACCTGCTTGTCCCCCCATACGACACGTGCACCACGCGTCGGACGGCGGGTCAGCTGGCCAATGGGAAACGGCGATTGTTCAACGATGGTCATGATAGTGTCAGTCTTAAACAGAGTGGTATTGCCGAAGTCGGGTCAGCGCACTGCAGCGACAACAGCGACACCATTGAATCAGTTATTCAAACCAGTGCTGCAGGCTTTCGAGACCGAGATCCTGCAAGGTGTACCAGCCGCGGGTAAAGCCATAGACGGCAATAACGACCAGCACGAGCAGAATGACAAACAGCCACATGCCAGTACCACTGGAGCGCCCGGACCGGGAATAACTGTCCCGGATTTCATAATCGGTGCTGCGCTTCAGATTGATATTGGTCGGGGCCGCAGAAGCGACAGCCTGCTGGCCGCCTTCGATACCGGGCTGCTGCCCCAGCAATTGCAACAAAGGTTGTTCGTCTGCTTCCAATACCTGCGCATATTTCTTGACCATGCCACGCAACATAAAGCCGTTGGGCAACGACGCCCAATTCTGGCTTTCCAGAGCACGCAATTGCGTCTCGGAAAACTTGATGCGATTGGAGATTTCAGCCAGCGTCAGACCCCGGGCAGCCCTTAGCGTCGCGAGCGTCTGGCCCAGCGATTGTACGGGGGCCGACTCTTGACGGGGGATATCAGCGGCAATGTCTGTTTCGTTGGTCATGAAGAAATCTCGGTAATGGGAATGGATTTGAAGGCCTGCATGCGTTCGCTGATGCGGGTACGGTCTTTAACGTCGCCCGCGAGCTGTCCACAGGCGGCATCAATATCTTCACCTCGGGTTTTGCGCACCGTGGTAATCACGCCCTGATCCACCAGCAAGCTGGAGAATTGGCGAATGCGTGCATTGCTGGACCGCTTCAGACCGGACTCCGGAAACGGATTGAACGGAATCAGATTCAGCTTGCACTTGACCTGGCGCGTGATATCTACCAACTGCCGGGCGTGCTCATCCGAATCATTCACACCATCGAGCATGACGTATTCGAAGGTGATGAAATCACGCGGCGCATGCTCAAGATAGCGGTTACAGGCGGCAATAAGCTCGGCCAGCGGGTATTTGCGATTGAGTGGGACCAGTTGATCGCGCAATGCATCGTTCGGCGCATGCAGCGATACCGCCAACGCAACCGGGCAGTCATGAGCCAGACGGTCCATGAACGGCACGACACCGGAGGTGGACACCGTGACGCGACGCCGCGACAGCCCGTAGGCATTGTCATCGAGCATCAGCAGCAATGCCGGCAGAACCTGATCATAATTGAGTAATGGCTCGCCCATCCCCATCATAACGACATTGCTGATAACACGCAGATCCTGATCGTGTACTGCGGCAGACACTCCTGCCTGTTCTGCAGCGGCCAGGCGTGCGGCAGGCTTGTCCTGCATAATGTCGTGACGGGCTTTCCATAATTGGCCGACGATTTCAGCCGTGGTCAGATTCCGATTGAAACCCTGGTGACCGGTAGAGCAGAAACGGCAAGCCACAGTGCAGCCTGCCTGACTGGAAATGCACAGGGTTCCCCTGTCATCTTCCGGGATAAATACGGTTTCGACAGCATTATTATTGCCTACATCAAACAGCCACTTACGCGTACCGTCGGTAGACACTTTCTGGGTAATAACCGATGGCGTTTGCAACGTGCAGCGTTCTGTCAGCGTGCTGCGAAAGCCCTTGGCCAGATCTGTCATCTGGTCAAAATCGGAGATGCCGCGCTGGTGTACCCAGCGCAGCAGCTGTTTCGCGCGAAAAGGCTTGTTACCCCAGGCACCCACCTGCTTGACGAGCGAATTGGACTCGACCCCCAGAAGATTAATGCGTTGATCGGTAGTAGTCATAACAGCCTTTTGCGGAAAATGAAGCACGTTTTCAGCGAGCCTCTTACTTCTTGAAGAAGTAAGCAATTTCGTTGGCTGCTGTGTCAGCGGCGTCGGAGCCATGAACAGCGTTGGCGTCGATGCTGTCGGCGAAGTCGGCGCGGATGGTGCCGGCGTCGGCTTTCTTGGGATCTGTGGCGCCCATCAGTTCGCGGTTTTTAGCAATCGCGTTTTCACCTTCCAGAACCTGGATGAATACAGGACCGGAAATCATGAACTTGACCAGATCATTGAAAAAAGGACGCTCTTTGTGAACGGCGTAAAAGCCTTCGGCTTCGGCCTGGCTCAGTTGCTGCATGCGAGCTTCAACCACTTTGAGACCAGCTTTTTCGAAGCGGGAAATAATTTCGCCAATAACATTTTTGGCAACAGCATCAGGTTTGATGATAGAGAGCGTACGTTCAACAGCCATTTAATTACTCCAAATATTCAATGAAAACAGTTACTTCTGCGAAGTTTTAACTAACTCGGCATTTTAACATGCAAAATTAAGGCGCTACACCTTAAAATAAGGGTTTTCGATAAAGACTCGCCATTTTGCTGACCCTTTGGGCCTGACGGCCATAAACCGCCAGCCCATTCACTGTTGATACTATGACTCAAACACCTGCCCCCGACGAATTGCCCAAAAGTTTTGAACCCAAGGAGCTTGAACGCACCTGGTACCAGGAATGGGAACGCATGGGCGTCTTTCGGGCCGGCCGCCACACGTCCACAGACGCACCAGAAAGTGGCGAACCCTACACCATCCAGTTTCCGCCCCCCAATGTCACAGGCACGCTGCATATGGGGCACGCCTTCAATCACACGATCATGGATGGCCTGATCCGCTACCACCGCATGCTGGGCAGCGACACCGTCCTGGTGCCGGGCACCGATCACGCGGGTATTGCTACGCAAATTGTCGTTGAACGCCAGCTGGATGCCCAGAAAACCACCCGGCACGACCTGGGACGGGACGCCTTCGTTAAGCGCGTCTGGGAATGGAAGGAACAATCGGGCAATACCATCACCGCCCAGGTACGCCGCCTGGGCGCCTCGGCAGACTGGCCGCGTGAATATTTCACCATGGACAGCCAGATGTCCCTGGGCGTGGTTGAAACCTTTGTCCGCCTGTATGAGCAAGGCCTCATCTACCGCGGCAAACGGCTGGTGAACTGGGATCCGGTGCTGGGCACAGCCGTGTCTGACCTGGAAGTCGAAAGCCAGGAAGAAGACGGTTTTCTCTGGCATATCCGCTACCCCCTTACCGAACCGGTCAATGGGCTGGAATATCTGGTAGTGGCAACTACTCGCCCTGAAACCATGCTGGGCGATGTGGCCGTCATGGTTCACCCTGAAGACGAACGCTACAGCCACCTGGTTGGCAAGTCAGTGCGCCTGCCGCTGTGCGATCGCGACATTCCGGTGATTGCCGACGATTATGTCGATCGTGAATTCGGCACAGGCGTGGTCAAGGTAACCCCCGCCCATGATTTCAACGACTATGCCGTGGGTCAGCGCCATCAGCTGGACATGATCAGCATTCTGACGCTGGACGCAAAAATCAGCGAAGACGCCCCCGCCCGCTTCCAGGGTCTGGACCGATTCGAGGCGCGCAAGCAAATTGTTGCCGAGCTGGAGGTGCAGTCGCTTCTGGAGAGCATCAAACCGCACAAACTCATGGTGCCGCGCGGCGATCGAACCAAATCGGTGATTGAACCCATGCTGACCGACCAGTGGTTTGTCGCCATGAGCAAACCAGCTCCTGAAGGCACGTACAATCCGGGTAAAAGCATCACCCAGGTCGCGCTGGATGTGGTGCGTGACGGTGAGGTGCGCTTTTTTCCGGAAAACTGGAGCAATACCTATAACCAGTGGCTGGAAAACATCCAGGACTGGTGTATCTCCCGGCAGTTATGGTGGGGCCACCAGATTCCGGCCTGGTACGCAGAAGATGGCCAGATCTTTGTTGCCCGCACCGAGGAAGAAGCGCAGACAAAAGCAAAGAAAGCCGGCGTGACTGGGTCGCTGCGCCGTGACGACGACGTGCTGGACACCTGGTTTTCATCTGCCCTGGTACCGTTTACGACTATGGGTTGGCCTGCCGAGACCGATGATTTCAAACGTTATATGCCGTCAAATGTGCTGGTTACCGGCTTTGACATCATCTTTTTCTGGGTAGCGCGCATGATCATGATGAGCATGCACCTGACCGGCCAGGTGCCGTTCCGTCATGTCTATGTGCACGGGCTGATACTGGATGCCTATGGCCAGAAGATGAGCAAATCCAAGGGCAACACGCTCGATCCGGTGGACCTGATCGATGGCGTTGACCTGGATACGCTGGTTGCCAAGCGCACCTCGGGCCTGATGAACCCGAAACAGGCAGGCAAGATCGAAAAGGATACCCGCAAGGCATTTCCAGACGGTATTGCACCTTACGGTGCCGATGCACTGCGCTTTACCATGGCTGCCTATGCCACGCTGGGCAGGAACATGAACTTTGACCTGAAACGTTGCGAAGGCTACCGCAATTTCTGCAACAAGCTCTGGAATGCCAGCCGCTTCGTGCTTATGAACGTGCCAGACGCCGAAGCAGTCAACCAGGAGGATAATGAACTGTCCTTTGCCGACCTCTGGATTATCAGCCGCCTGCAACAAACCCTTGAAGACATACAAAAAGGGTTTCATGAATATCGCTTCGATATGATTGCAAATGCAATATACCGGTTCGTCTGGGACGAATACTGCGACTGGTACGTTGAACTGGCCAAAGTCCAGATCCAGCGCGGCAACCAGGCACAACAGAACGGCACGCGCCGCACGCTGATCCGGGTGCTGGAAGCCATTCTACGTATGGCTCACCCGATTATTCCGTTTATCACAGAAGCGCTGTGGCAGAAAGTGGCGCTGGTGGCTGGCAAAAAACCAGCGGGCACCACGGCCAGCATCAGTGTTCAGCCTTATCCGCTGGCCAACAGCGAGCTGATTGATGATGCTGCCCAAGCTCAGGTTGCCACGCTCAAGGCGCAGGTAGAGGCAATCCGCGCGTTACGCGGAGAAATGAGCCTGTCGCCGGCCCAGAAAGTACCCCTGTTCGCCGAAGGCGACGCCCAAATGCTCAACCGCAATGCCCCCTACCTGATGGCGTTGGCCAAACTGAGCGAGGTACAGGTTGTTGATCTGCTACCCGATCTGGGTGCGCCAGTTCAGATTCTGGACAACACCCGGTTAATGCTCAACGTGCAAATTGACAAGGAAGCTGAACTGGCTCGCCTAGCCAAAGAGGCCCAGCGCCTGGAAGGTGAAATTGCCAAGGCACAGGGCAAACTGTCCAACGAGGGCTTTGTCGCACGTGCCCCGGGTCATGTCATTGAACAGGAAAAAGAGCGGCTGGTCCAATTTACCGAACGCCTTGAAGGTATTCGCGGCCAGCAAGCCAGACTACAGTAATTCCCGGGCTGATCCGCACACCAGAGACAACGATCAGCCCCTCCCCCTACTTTACGAATCCTAAAATAGGAAATGTTATGAGTACTGAAGAAAAAAATATCTGCGCCCCATCGACCGAGCCGGTCTGGAAAAATTCTCGGAAATGGGACGCAACAACCCAGATCGTCGCGGCACCAATAAGGTCCAAACCATTTCCGTAGGCAAATACCGCACCCTCAGCTACTTGACCAATCGCGACCCCAGCCATCCCGCTGTCGTTGTCGATGAACCCTACCATCTGCTGGGGGAAAATACAGCTCCCGCCCCGGGCGAAGTGGTCCTGTCTGCGCTGGGTGGATGCCTTGCCGTGGGCATTACAGCCGTTGCAACATGGCGCAATGTGCAATTGAGCAAGCTCGAAGTCTTTCTTGAAGGCGATATCGGCAACAGCGCCGCCTGGGGCGCCGGCGGTGCAGAACGTGAACCATCGCAAATGGGCTTTCAGGCCATTCGCGTTAAAGTCGATATCGAAGGCGACGCCACACGCGAACAATTGAACGACATCGTGCAGCACGCCAATCATTATTCTCCCGTGGCCAACAGCATGCGCAATCCGATTGCGTTTGAAATCGGCCTCAAAGAAGACTGATTCGGCAAATCGGCAGGCGCGCCTGCCACGCATGGCCACCAAGGCACCGGCAACAGCCACAAGCCAATTGCACCTCCGATACTGCATGACGATGCAGTATCGGAGGTGCAATTTTTATGCGCACTTTGTTTATGGGTGACGGTGTTTTTATAAGCTCGATCTGCTTTTCACGGTGGCCCGCGTTTCTAATCCTCAAAAGCAGACAAAGATCATCAAAAATATTCTTTACAGCGCAATTGTCAGACAACTGACGTTTGTTTTTGGTATGGTAACTGTAATCAACATCAAGACACCCACACCACCCTTTCACCAATTTGCCGGACAAGGAATTACACATGTCATTGAAAACGTTTACGCTGAATAACGGCCAGACCATCCCGTCACTGGGATTTGGCACATGGGAGCTGGACAAGGAAGAAATCTGTGTGCCTGCAGTCACCCAGGCCATCAAAACGGGTTATCGCGTCATTGATACGGCAGCCCGCTACATGAACGAAGCCTTTGTCGGAAAGGCATTGGCCCAATCAGGATTGGAGCGCGAAAATTACCATCTGACCACGAAAGTCTGGGTAACGGATTTCGGCTACGAGCAAACCCTGCGCGCCTTTGACAAATCACTCAAAAAGCTGGGTCTGGAGTACGTGGATCTGTATCTGTTGCATTGGCCGGTCGAAGGCTTCCGCGAAAGCTGGAAGGCGCTGGAAAAACTACAGGACGAAGGCCTGACCAAAGCCATCGGCGTTTGCAACTTTGAAATCGACCATTTGCAGGCGCTGGCAGCCAGCTCAAACAACAAGCCGGTATTGAATCAGGTCGAAACACATCCCCTGTTCCAGCAGCGTGCGCTACTGAAGTATATGAACGAACAGGATATTCTGCTTGAAGCCTGGTCGCCACTTGGACGAGGCGACGCTACGTTGCTGACCAATCCAGTTCTTCAGGAAATTGCCAATTCCCACGGCAAAGATGTCGGTCAGGCCATTTTACGCTGGCACTTGCAGCGCGGCTCACTGGCCATTCCGCGCTCAAGCAAACCAAGCCGTGTCGAGAGCAACTTCCAAATATACGATTTCGAATTGAGCGAAGAGCAGATGGCGGCCATCAACGCCCTGGATACCAACCAGCGCAGTGCCGGGGATCCCAAGGACCCGGAATGGATCGCCAAGCTCATGAGCATGCCCATTCCGGATTGATGTAACGTATATAACGACACGTATAAGCAAGCACATAACGGCGCATCCATAAAAAAACCGCCTCCACAAGTGAAAGCGGCATCAACAAGTGCCCCCGATAGTAGCCGCCCTTTTCACCCAGTTGATCAGGGCGGCAATTGTATTATTGCCTGTGCAGGTTCACAGCCAGCAAGGCCGGCACTAACCACAACTGGCGCTTCATCACAAGCATGATAACGGAGCTTGGGGCACGTCCGGACCCTGGGCCGATCGACAGTAACCAGCATAAGCAGGCTGCAGCATTGGTACTCAAATAAAACCCATACCGCCATATACCCCTTTATAAATCGCTGCACGCGCCAATCCAGCCGACAAACATGTTTTTGCACTGGCAAGCCGTGCCCGACGGACCGGCAAAGTCCCAGGCACTACCATTGACACCGACGTTGACGCAGCAATCACAATTGCCATGGGGAAACCCTTATTTCATTTGTATTGTGTTAATTACGCAATGCGTATATTATTTACGCAATAAGTAGCGCCCACGCATCATTTAAATCAATAACGGAGACATCATGCGCATTCGCACCTACCTGACAACCTGTTCACTGGCCATGGTCGCCGGGAGCCTGACCATGACCCCCACCCTGGCGCAGACTTTCCCCGACAAATCCATCCGCTGGATCGTGCCCTATCCCGCCGGCGGTGGCTCGGACTTCCTGGCCCGCACCATCGGCCAGAGCCTGTCAGAAGATATCAAACAGTCTGTCGTCATCGACAACAAGCCCGGCGGCAACACCGCCATCGCAGCCAGCGATACAGCACGGTCCTCTG
This sequence comes from Pseudomonadota bacterium, assembly GCA_023423975.1. GTDB lineage: Bacteria > Pseudomonadota > Gammaproteobacteria > Burkholderiales > Burkholderiaceae_B > Advenella. The sequence continues at coordinate 142,126 of JAFAEO010000084.1, read as the reverse complement.
CCGACGGCTACACCGTGCTGTCAGCTGATAACGGAACCATGGTCTTTAATTCGGCGCTGTACAAAAAGCTTTCCTATGATCCGGTCAAGGATCTGGCGCCGGTTACCTTGCTTGGACGATTCCCGATGGTTCTGGTGGTTAATCCGGCCAGCAATATCAAAAACCTGAAAGACTTTGTCGAACACGTCAAAAGCAGCAATGGCAGCATCAACTATGGGTCAGCGGGCGCCGGCAGCCCCCATCATCTGGCCATGGAGCTGTTCCAGACAGAAGCCGGCCTGAAAATGACCCATGTACCCTATCGTGGCGCAGCCCCCTCGCTCACAGATCTTGCCGGCGGCCAGGTGCAGGCCATGATGGTTGATCTGGCGGCAGGCGCGGGCTTTCTGAAAGGCAAAAAAATACGCCCACTGGCTGTAGCCAGTACCAAACGCTTGCCACAACTGCCTGACGTACCCACCTTTGCCGAATCCGGTTATCCGAATGTGGAAGCTGCCGCACTGGTCGGGATGGTGGCGCCAGCGAAAACGCCGGCTGAGATTATTGCCAGCCTGAATAAAAGCGTTGTTGCCGCCCTGAACAAACCGGCGACACACAAAAAGCTGATTGAGTTCGGCATCGAACCGGTGGGCGATACGCCCGAGCAATACAGCAAGCTGCTTGAGGACGAACGCACCCGCTGGCACAAGCTGATCAAAGACTTGAACATTACCCTGGACTGATCCGAGATACATCATGAATACCCAATCCACTTCGCAGCCAGCGCAGGCGCAATGTCCCTATTCCGGTGCAAACAGCAACGCCGCGACGAGTTGCCCGGTCAGCGCCCGCGCTGCGCAGTTCGACCCCTTTGAAGATGCCTACCAACAGGATCCGCCAGAGTATGTGAAATGGTCGCGCGAACAGGAGCCGGTATTCTTCAGTCCGAAACTGGGCTACTGGGTAGTGACCCGTTACGAGGATATCAAACAGATATTCCGTGACAATATCACCTTCAGCCCCTCTATTGCACTTGAAAAAATCACGCCCACGGGGCCCGAAGCCAACGCCGTACTGGAGTCCTACAATTACGGCATGAGCCGTACCCTGGTCAATGAAGACGAGCCGGCGCATATGCCGCGGCGGCGACTGCTGATGGAACCGTTTACCGTCGACGCATTAAAGCATCACGAACCCATGGTGCGCCAACTCACCCGTCAATATGTCGACCGCTTTATCAACGACGGCAAGGCAGACCTGGTCGAACAAATGCTGTGGGAAGTGCCGCTGACCGTCGCCCTGCATTTTCTCGGCGTTCCCGAAGAAGATATGGATACGCTGCGCAAGTATTCCATCGCGCATACCGTCAATACCTGGGGCCGTCCTGAACCAGAAGAGCAAGTGGCCGTCGCCCATGCCGTAGGCAATTTCTGGCAACTGGCCGGCAAGATTCTGGAGAAAATGCGCAAGAATCCCGAACAGCCCGGCTGGATGCAATACGGCATTCGCATGCAGCAATTACATCCCGAAGTGGTGCCCGATTCCTACCTGCATTCCATGATGATGGCAGGCATTGTCGCTGCGCATGAGACCACCGCAAACGCCTCTGCCAATGCCATCAAACTGCTGCTCTCACACCCTCATGTATGGCAGGAGATCTGCGAGGATCCAAATCTGATTCCAAACGCAGTGGAAGAATGCCTGCGTCATAATGGATCGGTCGCAGCGTGGCGAAGACTGGCGACACGCGATGTGCAAATTGGCAACGTCGCGATTGCGGCGGGCTCTAAGCTGCTGATTGTCAGTTCATCGGCCAATCATGACGAACGTCATTTTTCCGATGCCGATCTGCTGGACATCCGGCGCGAGAATGCCAGCGACCAGCTCACCTTCGGATATGGCTCGCATCAATGCATGGGAAAGAATCTGGCGCGCATGGAAATGCAGATTTTTCTTGAGGAACTCACACTGCGTCTGCCCCATTTGACCTTGTCGGAGCAGACATTTACCTATGTGCCCAACACCTCATTCCGGGGGCCAGAACATTTGTGGGTGCATTGGGATCCGGTTGCCAATCCAGAACGTCGGGATCCTTCCATATTGAACAGACAGCATCGAATTCGGCTGGGTGAGCCTTCCACGCATTCGCTTTCCCGCCAGGTTGTGGTTCAGGAAACCGAGATGCTGACCGACGATATCATGCGAATCCGGCTGGCGGCAGCCGATGGCCAGACTCTGCCGCGCTGGACGCCAGGCTCCCATATTGACCTGGTGTGCGGCGACTTGGGCATCTCACGACAATATTCTCTTTGTGGCGACCCGGCAAATCCACAAGTTCTGGATATTGCCGTGTTGCGCGAAGACGCCGGACGCGGCGGCTCGGCTTGGGTGCATCAGCATGTTCACAGCGGCCTGCCCTTGCATATTCGCGGTCCGCGCAATCACTTTCATTTTGATGAGCAAGCCAGCAAGGCCATCTTCGTCGCCGGCGGTATCGGTATCACACCCATCATCGCCATGGCACGCGCGGCCAAAAACCGCGGGATTGATTACCAGATTCACTATTGTGGTCGTAGCCGCAAGAGCATGGCATTACTCGCTAGCCTGCAGGAGCATGGCGACCGGCTTCATGTCTATGCTGCCGATGAAGGCCGGCGCGCAGATTTTGCCAGCCTGCTGGCCACACCTGATGCCGATACGCAGATCTATGCCTGTGGGCCGCAACGCCTGACCGACTGTCTGCAGAAACTCTGCGAAAACTGGCCCGACGACGCATTGCACATTGAACACTTTCATTCAACCCTGAGCAAGCTGGACCCGGCCCGGGAGCACGCCTTCGAGGCTCAATTGAAGCAATCTGGCATTACCATTACCGTTGCTGCAGACCAGACGCTGCTAGAGGCCTTGCGTGCCGCTAATATCGACATCCAGAGTGATTGCGAAGAAGGCCTGTGCGGATCCTGTGAAGTAAGTGTATTGGGCGGCCAGCCTGATCACAGGGATGTGGTACTCACACGCAGCGAACGTGCAGCCGGCAAAAAAATGATGAGTTGCTGCTCCCGTGCCAAAGACAAACGCATTATCCTGGATCTATGACAGTTATCATAGAAAAAACCGGATCATGAAAGCCTGCCACCATTGCCCATGCCTCGTTTGCCGTTCTTGCCGCCAGCTCCCGGGTGTCACTGCGTGCCTGGCCGATCCAGCCCTTTTATAGTCATCTATAATAGGAGCCATGTCTACTTCCGGTTTATGTATCAAATGAACGCCTTGAGCGCCCCTGATAATATTACTGCTGCAACACCCGCGCGCAGCCGCGAACGGCGCCAAAGTGTACAGGCAGCCGACACCGTGGTTGCCGTACTCAAAGGACTGGCCAGCCTGGGAGGGGGCGCCAGCCTGACCGCTCTGGCTACGCATCTGGACGAGAATCCAGCCAAAGTCCACCGCTATCTGGTCAGCCTGATCGACGGCGGGCTGGTGACGCAGAACGCCAATACGCAACAGTACACACTCGGACTGGAATCAATGCTGATCGGTCTGGCCGCAATGCGGCAGGCAGATCCCATCAGAATAGCGGAACCGGCCCTCATACATTTGCGCGAGCACCTGGGTATTACCAGTTTTATTGCCGTTATGGGCAACAAGGGCCCGACGATCGTGCGTATGGAAGAACCCAGCCTGCCGGTCACGGTGAACGTCCGGGTGGGCTCAGTTCTGTCTTTTTTGTGGTCAGCCACCGGGAGAGTCTTTTTGGGGCTGCACGACGAACCTGCCGCGCGAACACTGGCCAGGCAGGAATTTGACGCCCTGGGCAACACCCAGGAGCCGCGCGCATCGTTTGATGTCCTGGTGACACAATTGCATGATGAAGTAAGCCAATGTCACTGTGTCTGCGTCAGAGACACCAATCTGAAAGGCATCAGCGCCGTTGCCGCGCCGGTATTTAACTACGCCGGACAACTGACCGCCGTGCTCACCGCCCTGGGCGCCAGCGGTGGCTTTGACACGTCGCTGAACGGACCCATTGCCGTAGCCGTTCGTCAACAAGCGCAACGCATCAGCCAGCAATTGGGTTACAGTGCGCCCTGATCTTTTTCTTACTGACTTTGTTTCTTATGAAGACGATCCCGTTTACGCAACGCGGTGGGTATCGCCCGCCTGGCCCACATCGGCAATGATTTGCTGACATATTTGAGCCGATCCGCCTCGCGGATAAGCAGGGTGCGGCGCCCTCTTTTGCGTTTATTCTCGAAGACCCAGGCCCGGTCTGCAAGCTGCAGCGCAAATCCCAGGTTATCCATGCTGCGCCCGTAACGCCGCGCTATCGCATCCAGCGGAACCGCGTGACCACCATCGGCAACGCGTGATTTGACCCGCGCAATAAGCAACCCCACGTCATCTACGCCAATAAAAGCCAGGATCACCTGATAGCCTGCAAGACGGGCGCGATGCATCAGATCAAGTTCAGAGTTGCCGCTAAGCGTGGTTTCTATTGCAAAGCTGTGCCGGCTGGCAAGCAGCTTATCGCGCGCCAGCAATGCCAGCCGACCCGCGCGCATTTGCACCTGAGCACTATTGCGATTGTCGATATCGAGCTGTGCGGCAATATCGTCCGGATTGACCACCGGCAAATGGCCCGTCAGATGCAAACGCGTAAGCGTTGTTTTGCCTGCCCCGTTGGGACCGGCTACGACCCAGAGTTTCGGTGCGCTCATGCCTGTGCAGCATCGTCGACCGTTTGCTCGACGCCATCGACAAAACGCACGAACTGGCGTCGCCCGTCGGGAAATTCCTTGATAATCAGGCCAGGCGGCGTACTGTCTTCGCGGTAATATACCGGGCGGCCGGCCTGCAGGTGCGCGCGCGCAGCCGCACCATCATCACGCACAATCCTCACATCAAACATCCTCCAGAACACCTTTTCTTCCACGTCTGTCATGGCTTCCAGATTTTCCAGCTTCATTTCCATACTTAACCTCACCGCACAGTGATGTGTCGTCTTTATGCTTGCAATACAACAAAAGCGTACTTCATCGCACTGCACGAAAGCATCGCCCAATATCCATCGGGTGAGTCTCATTTCCCACCCTATCGAGTGATTATATGCAATCTGCAGAAAATAACAGCCAATTGAGCCCGTAGCTCCTTATCCCGTCATCTCACAGCAACAACACAACCTCCGCCCGACAAATGGAAAATGGCCCCGGAAAAAAACCGGAGCCATTCAGAAGCGCATGTTTCTACAGAGCTATCGGCTTGCAGATGCAAGCGCAACAATGTTCAATTCGGAATGCGTTCACCGTAGCAAATACATTCCGTATCGGACATCAGGCGACTTCCTGCAATGCATCCAGCGGCGCCAATGCACCTTCGAATGCCCGCGTCGCAATATATTCAGGACGCGGCGCCAGTCCGTATTTCGGCGCATTAAGCATATTCTCAACGCTGTTATACACCATGAATACGTTGGCGCGTGGCCATGGCGAAATATTGCCGTTAGAACCATGCATGGTATTGCAATCGAAAAACACCACCGAACCGGCTTTACCCGTAATGGCTTTGATGCCGCCCTGCTCTGCAAGCAACTCCAGGCTTAATGGGTCAGGCACGCCATACTCCTGTGCCTTCAACGATTTTTTATAGTTCTCGTCGGGTGTAATACCACGGCAGGAGATGAACTGCCGATGAGAACCAGGCACAACCATAAGCGGACCGTTGCATTCGTTGTTATCGGTCAGCAATACCGAGCAACTCAACGCGCGCATGTGAGGCATGCCATCTTCCGTATGCCATGTTTCAAAGTCTGAATGCCAGTAAAACTCCTTGCCCTTGAAGCCGGGCTTAAGGTTGGCTCGCGACTGATGCAGGTACACTTCCGAACCCAGGATCTGGCGTGCAACATGAATCAGACGGGGATCGCGTGAAAGCCGATCAATCACCTTATTCAACGCATGCACCTTGAAGATAGACCGGACAGCATTGCTGCCGGGCTCAGTAATCGCTTCGTCGCTCGAGGCAATTTTACTGTTGTTGGTCATCGCTAGCACTTCGTCCATCAACACCTTGACTTCCTGTTCACTGAACAGACTGTCTAACACCAAAAACCCGTCCCGCTCGTAGGCAGCGATCTGCTCGGCAGACAACGCGTCGGCATAATTACCGTCACCATATATCACGGGTTCCTGTCTGGCGATAATTGCGGCTGTGCCGCTGGTACGTGATTCATAAATGTCTGTTACGACCATCTTGTACTCCTTATCTGTTTACAGTTCAGGCGGTTTCCTCGGTCATTGCCGGATAAACACCGTCTTCATCATGAACTTCAAGACCGGTTACCGGGGGATTGAAAACGCAGATTACACGTAGCGGTTCTTTCCCACCGCGTAACCAATGCTCATCATTCTCATTCAGGGCATAAACCACGCCCGGGCCCAATGCGTATTTCTTGCCATCGGCAATTGTTTCGATCTCGCCATCCCCTTCCACGCACCACACCGCTTCCAAGTGATTCTGGTAGTGAATGTGGGTTTCCGTACCGGGAAATATCACAGTTTCATGAAAGGAAAAACCCATGCCATCCTTGGCCAGCAAAACACGGCGGCTAAGCCAGGTGTCGGTTTTAACTTCAAGATCAGTACCAATAACATCTTTCACATTTCTAACTATCATGTTTCTTACGCTCCGAATTTGAGAACTTTGGATTTCTTGCCTTCCTGCTTGAGCACTTCTGCAACGCTGCGCTCGATCAGCTCCAGGCCCTGCGTCAAGTAGGCATCCTCGATGGTCAGCGCCGGCAGGATCTTCAGGACCTCATCCTGGGCGCCCGAGGTCTCAATGACCAGTCCGTGTGCAAAAGCCTGCTGGGCAATTTTATTTGCCAGCTCTGGTCTGTTATCGCAGACCAGTCCCTGGATCAGGCCGCGTCCACGCACACTGAAGCCGGCTTCAGGAAAGCTGTGCACAATGTTCTCAAGCCAGTCGCGCACGATACTCTCCTTGCGACGCGTCTCGTTCTGGAAGCGGTCATCGCTCCAGTAGCTGTCCAGCGCTTGGGCCGCTGTAACAAACGCCAGGTTGTTGCCACGGAACGTACCGCTGTGCTGGCCAGGCTTCCACACGTCCAGTTCGGGTTTCATTAAAACAAGTGACATGGGCAAACCAAAGCCAGACAGCGACTTGGACAGCGTGATAATGTCCGGCTTGATCCCGGCCGCTTCAAAGCTGAAAAAGCTGCCGGTACGACCACAACCGACCTGGATATCATCCACGATCAACAGCATGTCGAACTTGCGGCACAGTTTTTCCAGTTCACGAATCCAGCGCCAGCTGGCCACGTTCACGCCACCTTCGCCCTGGACCGTTTCCACAATCACAGCAGCCGGCAAGTCCAGGCCGCTGCTGGGATCTTCCAGCATGCGTTCGAAATAGGCAATGGTGTCAACATCAGGGCCGATATATCCGTCAAAAGGCATAAAGGCAGTGTTGTGCAGCGAGACGCCGGCCGCATCCCGGAACTTTTCATTGGCAGTGACGGCCAGCGAGCCGCCGCTCACACCATGAAAACCGTGAGTAAACGACACCACGTTGGAACGACCCTTAACCTTACGCGCCAACTTAAGTGCCGCCTCTACGGCATTGGTGCCGGTAGGACCGGTAAACTGCAGTGTGTAATTCATTTTGCGCGGCTTTAGCAACACGCGCTCGAAAGTCTCCATGAAATATTTTTTTGCCGATGTGGCCATATCCAGGCCATGCACGACGCCATCGGTATTCAGATATTCAATCAGCTTCTTCTTGAGAATCGGATTATTATGTCCGTAATTCAAGGTACCTGCACCACTGAAAAAATCGATGTATTCTTTTCCTGATTCGTCAGTCAGTACAGAGCCTTTGGCCTGATTGAATATGACGGGGAATGAACGTACGTAACCACGTACTTCAGACTCCATGCGGTCGAAAATTTCTAAATCCATGATTTTTCCTATTTGATTAAATATTAAAAGACAATGCCTGTTAAAGGCATTCGGACGCCGGGCACGCCCTGGTGAACTCAACCCGGCGTTGGCCTCAGTGGCCCAATCTTCAAAAGACGTTCATCGTCATGCGCTTGAGGCCCGAATAATTCTGGTTCAAATAGCGGGCTTTCTTCGATGCCGGCGCCCATGTTGCGAGCGACGGCGGCGAACATGCGACGAGAAGCGGCGTTGTCCGGACCCACCGTTGTTTCAAGGTATCGAATATGCGTCAGGTTTGGCCGCTCCAGCAGACTGTGCAGCATTCGCTGACCCAGTCCATGGCCGCGCCCACGCTCGTGGACCGCGACCTGCCAGATAAACAATACATCTGCCTTATCAGGAGGTTGATAGGCTGAGACAAATCCATCGATTTGTCCATTTGCCTGCGCGACAACGCAGGTATTGTCAAAATGCTCACACAGCAGTAGATAGCTGTAAACCGAATTTAAATCCAATGGCGGGCACTGGGAAACCAATTGCCAGATGTCATAACCATCGGCTCTGGCAGGCGCTCTGAGCAGGTGCGCAGTGTTCTGCGCTGCCCCTGCCGCATGAGCGTGTTGCGAATGCGTTTGAGATGTGGTGAGTGCCGTATCAATCAAATTAAAATCCCGGATTCTGGGTGCGAGGCATCCGCCACTGGAACATCCAATATGGGTGATGCCGGTTCATTGGAAACCTCATGCGCCACAACACTGTGTGCCTCCATGAGCATGACAATTTTTTCAAGCGATGTCGTAATGGCAGCTTGTTCTGTTTCTGGTAGATCCTTGAGCGCGTCTGTCAGCTTGGTTTGAATGGGCGATGGCGTGGCCTTGACCAGTTCAATGCCGGCTTCGGTCGCAGTGATAAAAACGATGCGACGGTCTTCCCTGCCGCGCTCACGACGAATCCAGCCCTTATCTTCCAGACGGTCCAGAATGCCAACGACCGTGCTAGGGCTGACGTGTATTTTGCGGCTGATGGCGGTAGCCGTAATGGGCCCGTTTTCAACGATCGCGCCCAGGCAGATCAGCTGCGGCGCTGTTACGTTGCTGTAGGCGGCAAGTTGCCGTGAGTGCACGGCGATAGCCCGGGTTATACGGCGCAGCGCGCTGAGGATACGAATGTCATATTGAGTTTGCATATTAATTGTTTTACTCATAATTAAATTTATAGAGAAATCGCTTCCCTTAAAAATCATTTCAGTCCTAATCATATGCGATCGAATGATTGCTGTCAAACCGGTTCATACCCTAATGATTGGGAAGAAAAATGAAGATGGGGAAATAAAGTCTGTGTGAAGAAAATGAAGGCTATTGATTATTATTTTCTTTTATCTTCTCTTAAATAACGATAATAAACAGTCTATATTTAACAATAAGTTACTTATTTAATTTTAAAAAATAAGAATATTGTCCATGAAACATATCCCATACACCTGGGCTGAGAACCTCTAGCTGTCCGGTCACTTTTCCTATTAGTCCAATTACAGGTTTGTTTTGACAAACATTAATTGACCGGTTAATATTTGCCTATGCAATCAATTGTCCCTTTACCCTTCAATTGATTGCATCGCCCTACCGGATTTGTTTGTCTTCCGGCAGGGCGTCATTTTTTTATGCCCTACTCATAAGGCATAAATGTCATGGAAAGATTTAAAGCTTCATCGCAGGGTTTTATTTATGAGTTGTGTCGAAAAGGTCAATCTGATCGTCTATACCGAAGAAGTGAATTCAAGGTTGAATGGCAGAACATTGTTCATAAATCCGACTCCAGTGGATTGTTGAAAACCATATGCGTTGAATGAGAATTGCTTGCCTTTCATGCTGATTGACTGCTCCATTTTTGAAAACGAGTAAGTTGATCTCGACCTTGTTTGATTGGTATTTGATTTTTGTAGAAAGTCGATGCACTAGATATTCGACTCCCATTTCCCCCATCCAGGTCCTGAATCATCATGCAAAAATTTGTAGCCATATCTGCCATTCTCATCGCTCTCTCCGGCTGTGGCGTGTACCAAGGCCACTACACCGGTGCCCCTCCCATGCCAGCCGACGCACCGCCGCCAACGTCACTGATGTCGCAATAGATTATCGTTAATGAAGTTTGACGTTCATCCGAACAGCAATAATGCTACTGCCAGTAGATGTTCGAAAAGGATTTATTCCGGGGCGACCTTCGCTTCAACATCGCTTGTTGCCACACGTTGATTCGGTTTTAATTCTTTCGTCCAACTGTTACGTGCTTCCTTCTCACGCATCTATTGTCAGAACGGAAAACTTCTTTTGTACCGCTAGCGCATTCGCGCAATAACTGCTTCGGGGCGACCACGCGAGTACAACATCGGTTAATCAAAAACGGCGCGCCTACACCAAAAAAGTAAACTGTTTTATTTTCGGTCGTCTAACCAGAAACGCCGTGCGGGCCAATCCACGCGACGCATTTGCAAATTTGTTGCCGCGCTTCAATTGCTGCGTGAACGCTTGTGATCTCTTGGAAATTCACGTAGGCGGCAATATCAATACAAAATTGACGATCCCCAATTGCAGAAAATATCGCGTCTGCGCAAAGGCTATAGTTAAAATAAACAGGACCGATATTCAAATTGTATGCATTTACTTCAATGCAGAGGTATGGTCCATTTGATTTGCTGAATCAGTGCATTATAAAACGGCACTGCCTGCTCGATTCATTCTAATAAGGTTAACTCCAATGAACTACTCCGACAAAATTTGCGACAACAAGGCGCTTCTTCCGTCCAGGTGGCGTGAGAAATTCGCAGACGCGCAGATAAAGCGCCAGACCATAGGAGAGTCACACGCGGACGTTTTTCGCATTCACCGCAACGCCAGTAACGATCTATTCGTAAAATCGGAGCCAGTGGGTTTGAAAAGTCAACTTCCGAATGAAATCGAGCGCATTCGCTGGTTGAACCAGGTAAATATTCCTGGTCCCAAAATTATAGATACGACAACAGAGAATAATCGGCACTGGCTCCTTATGATTGCTATTGCTGGGCAAGATTTAGCCAGCACCACCGATCTTGCACCATCCCAAACCATCAGCATAATGGCGACGGCATTGCAAACACTGCATCAAGTTCCGACTACAAAATGTCCTTTTAACCACAATTTGAAACAACGTGTAGACACAGCCATCGAACGCGCGAGCGCAGGCCTTGTTGATGAAGCCCATTTCGACGAACCAAGACTCGGCAGATCCACCAAAGACATAACGGTCGAGCTATTGGCAACAATTCCGAGTAAACAAGATTTAGTCGTTACTCATGGAGATGCCTGCCTGCCGAATTTTATGGCTGACGCAGGGCGATTCACTGGATTTATCGACTGCGGACGGCTGGGCATCAGCGACCGCTTTCAGGATTTGGCACTCTCAGCAAGAAGTATTGCACGTAATCTTGGTTCAGAGTGGGTAGCGCCGTTCTTCACCGCTTATGGTATAGAACCAGATGAGGAGCGGATGAACTTTTACTGTTTACTGGACGAGTTCTTCTAAACCTCTTGATCCTAACGCGGTTAGACAATTCCAGTGATTTGTTAATATGGAAGTGGGTTTGGCTTTTTCCAGACAGCCACGATGCAATCTATCAGCTATCCATAGACTAAGGCTTAAGAAGGAAGAAAGAAAAAGAGCGCGCCAAAACAAGCAATTTTTATATTAAAGTGGCTGATAGACGCTCCCTGACAGACGCGCCATTACATTAATTTTCGAAATCAACTACAGAAAGCCAAAAGCAGCATTGCATGACCCAGCCTCCTTGTCGCGAACCAGCAAAAATCATGGATTGAGGGTTTCCGATAATGGGGAAGATACCAGCTGCTAATCCGCCCATTCTATATAGAATAGCTTTTAACTGCTTAGGTACACTAAGATAAAAAATCAAATCACCGATGGGGAAGCGCGAAAAAAAACACCTTACTCCATGACACTTCAGCATTTTCTGTAATCAAAATCATTGAAAACAAAAATGAGACTGCCAGGTTCGAAACCATGCAGTAGCGGCATATTTCAATCTTATAAATTCAGTTCAAGTCATTCCATTATTTCAGTTGAAGTAGCCTAAGGAGTTGAAAATGATAAAAAAAATAGCATATGTCACAGGCGGAATGGGAGGCATCGGCACTTCTATTTGTCAGCGCCTGCATAACGATGGCTTTACCGTGATCGCTGGTTGCGGGCCACAACGGAAGGCTCAGCAGTGGATTGACGAGCAGGCAGCACAAGGATATACATTCCACGCTTCTGCAGGAAATGTATCGGATTGGGATTCCACTGTGAAGGCATTTGAAAAGGTGACATCCGAACACGGTCCGGTCAATATTCTGGTGAACAATGCCGGGATCACCCGAGATGGCACATTTCGAAAGATGTCAATGGACGACTGGCGCGCCGTGATGGATACTAATTTGAACAGTTTATTCAATGTGACGAAACAGGTCATTGATAATATGTATGAAAATCGCTGGGGGCGCATCATCAATATTAGTTCTGTTAATGGACAGAAAGGGCAATTCGGGCAAACCAATTACTCTACCGCTAAAGCGGGCATTCACGGTTTCACAATGGCCCTGGCACAAGAAGTAGCCAGCCGCGGCGTCACCGTCAATACCGTATCTCCCGGATACATCGGTACCGACATGGTACGCGCCATCCGACCTGAAGTGCTGGAACAAATTATTGGAACCATTCCCGTTCGTAGACTTGGCGGGCCAGATGAGATTGCCTCAATGGTGTCATGGTTGGCCTCTGATGAAGCCGGCTTCTCTACAGGAGCTGACTTCTCGGTCAATGGCGGTCTGCATATGGGTTGATTTGCTGAAAATGAGAAAGCAAACCTATTGAGGTAAATTTGCGATACACGCTGACTGGCAGCAATCAGCGTGTATTTAATTAAAATACTCAATCCTTTCAGCAGGTTGGATTATTTCGTATTAAGCGCTAAAAGTAAAAAAAGCCACACATAGCTGTGGCTTTTAACCCTGCGGCCACGCACGGTTAAGTATTTTTGAGGCCTGGGCAGGATCACAGCAGACCATACGCCCCCTATATCACTGCCCTATTTTCAAGCCCCTTTGCGTGACAAGATTTGCCCATTTATCGCCATCTGCTTGTACGAATTTGAGCAAGCCTTCCGGCGATCCCGGCGCGATTTTCATCCCGGCGGCAGTGACCGCCTCCCTAAATTTCTGAGTCTTAACTATTTCAGCAAGTAGTCCGTTAAGGCGTTCGATCCGTTGCGGTGAAACGCCCCTGGTGGTTGCCAGGGCAAACCACTGACTCGCGTCGTACCCATCAATGCCCGCCTCTGCGACTGTCGGCACGCTCTTTAACGAGGGCAAACGATAAGTGGTGGTCACGGCATAGGCTTGCAAGGCACCCGACGCAATATGAGGTAGCACCGGCGTAGGGCCAAGTATTGCAAGCGGCACCTGTGCGCCAACAACATCGGACACCGCTTGTCCACCGCCTTTATAGGGTACCTGCACCATTTGAGTGCCGGCGAGCTGGTTGATCATTTCCCCGGCCAGGTGCTGCGAAGTACCGGTGCCTGATGTCGCATAATTCCATTTATGCGGGTTTTGTTTTGCATCTGTGATAACGTCTGCGAGACTATGCTGTGGGTTGGAAGCGGGACCCACAATAATCATCGGACCTTCTGCAAGCATGATCACAGGATCCAACTCCTTGCCAATACCTGGCTCATCACGCGGAAAAACAATGGGACCTGGAACGGTAATAAGCAGCGTATCGTCCGGCTGGCTATTGGCAACCAGATTCAATGCCAGGGCGCCCGATGCGCCGGACCTATTCTCTACGACAACGCTTTTGCCAAGCTTTTGCGCCAACTGTTCCGCGGCAATGCGCGTCAGAATATCGGCCGTACCACCAGGCGCAAAGCCTACAATCCATCTGACGGGACGCTGCGGCCAATTGGCGTCGTCCTCTGGCGCAGCCGCAAACGCGGTATGACACAGCACCAGCATTGTTGTGGCAAAAAACACACTTTTTCTCTTAATATTCATGTGATCCAACTTGGCGGATAGTTATTGTGAATCCGGCGTACCGGGCAAAGTGTGAGGATGCGCTTTTGCACTTTCATTGAATGCGTTGACCATTTTCAGTATCGGCCCCAATACCCAGGTATTGAAGATCAGCACGTCGGTTTCTTCTTTGGGGTCGGACAGCAGATTGAATAAATAAGGCGACTCCAGCTTGCCTTCGCCTTTATTGACTTCAGGTTCCCAGTAAAAATGCAGTTTCCAGTGTCTCCATTTGACTGCGCGAAGTTCGTTCTTTATATAAAACAAAAAGCCTTCACGACACGATGTTTTTTGTTCCCCTGTAAAAAACGCTGTCTGATCTATTCCATCTATTGGCCGATCTGACGGCAAGCCCGCTCCTGCAATGGTAGCTAACGTAGCATATAAATCAGTCACATGAACGATTTCATTGCTTGTAACACCTGCTTCCACGCGTCCTGGCCACCGAATAATAAATGGCACACGCAAACTACCTTCCATCGCCGTATGATAGGTTCCGCTCCAGGGGCCTGCCGTTCCACGATACGGGCGGCGAAATTCGGGGCCATTATCGCTGCAGAAAATGAACACGGTGTTCTGCGCAATGCCCAGTTGCTGCACAGCGGCATCAATTTGCCCGACACGATGGTCCATCTCAACCATTGAATCTGCAAAATCACCGGCATTGGTGCGTCCCGCAAAATCGGGATGCGGCAGCGTGGGAAAATGAAGGTGAACCATGGGAAGATAAAGAAAAAACGCCCTTTTCTCCTCTGTGTTTCGCTTCATGAAGTGGATAGACTTTTCTACCAGCTCTGCATCGATCTCTCGTCTGGACTCCAAATCATATACCTTGACATTATCGGAAGGTTCGTTTTTCTTTCCTTGCATAATGTAGGGCAAATCGACGACCGTCGGATCGAAGCCTACCGTCGACGTAAACTGACTTTCATCGGTGGTGCGTGGAATACCATACCACTCATCGAAGCCACGATCACTGGGATAGCGTCCCGGGCAGTCACCCAGATGCCACTTGCCAAAATGCGCTGTGGCGTAACCCTGCTCGCTCAACAACTGCGCCAGTGTGGTTTCATTTCGGTTCAAACCCTGAGGCAGCCCGGGAGGAACCGATTGCAGACAGCCGGTCCGGATCGGATGGCGCCCGCTCATCAACGCGGAGCGAGTGGGCACGCAATCACTTTCAACATTGAAGTTATGCAGCAGCATGCCTTGCGTCGCGAGACGATCAATATTGGGGGTCGGGGCACCGCGCAACGCACCCCCCCCGTAGCAGCCCAACTCGCCCCAACCGAGATTATCGGCGACGATTAATATGATATTCGGCGAGGAATCCGACATCTGTACCTCAAAAAATGATTGTTTGAAAAGATATCTTCCAAGTGTAGGTCCACTCCCGTACAATTTGATTCCGGTTTTTAAACTATCGATGAATATTATTTATGAATTTAAGTTTCCGCGACATCGAGTACTTTTTAACCCTGGCCAAACTGGGGCATATGGGTCGGGCCGCGGCAGCGCACGGCGTGACCCAGTCTGCATTATCCAAATCGTTGAGCAGGCTGGAAAAAGAAACCGGCCTGACACTATTTGAACGTTCCTCACGTCGCATATGGCTTAATGCGTCAGGCCGGGCTTTTGTAGATCATGCAAGGCTTCTTTATGCGCAGTATCAGGATGCCTTGCAAAATACCAGCGCCCTGCAGACGGGCGCAGCAGGAATGCTGAGAATTGGCGCCACCGCAGTTACACTGGATAATATTGTGGCGCCAGCATTGCGGTGGCTCATGCCCAAGCGCCCTGCCCTCAAGGTGTCATTAACAACCGGACTATCGGATGCGCTGTTTGAGCAGGTCAAACATGGAGATTTGGACCTGGTCATTGCACCGATCTATGGTGACAGCATCGCGGATCTGGATCATAAAGTATTGACGCAAGATACGATGAAAATCGTTGTCAGCAAGCACCATCCTGTATTTGATACGCCGACCCTTCACATTGCCAAACTTCAGGCATACGGCTGGATCGTGCCTCTAGTGGGTTCCTCCGCCCGGCAGGCCTTGCTGCAGTGGCTTACCGAGCAAGGACTGAACGAGCCTCGGGTTGCTTTGGAAGTCCCACTCGTTTCAAGGGGTATTCTGGAGATTGTTGCGAGCACAGACTTTATATCATTTGCTCCCGAATCTTTACTCCAACGAGATATGAGCCCCGGTGTTGTTGCGCTTCCAATCGTACTGCCTCAACGCAGAAAACTCTGCCTGCTCTCCCGCAAGGGTGCCCACTGGACTCCCCTAATGGAAGGCTTCAGAGTTGCGGTGGACCACGCTATCTGAAGCCATAGCCTTAGATCATGGTTTATTGTTGTGATTGCCAGGCCAGGGCCATCCGCCTTGCCGTCAGCAAGGTATATTACGCAATAGGAGATTTGCTTTTCTGATCATTATGATGGTGACGGATATGAGCGGATCCCAAGGTCGAAAAGAGCCCGCATAAAAGCAAGCCGTCGTAAATATCAGTCCCCATTGCAAATGCAGTCATCAAATCATTTCGTATCAATAGGAGAAAAAATGACGCAAGCCAGCCATCCCGAAGTGAGTCGTTTTCCGGTCCCTGCACTCAAAAATTTACCACAGGACATTCAAGCACGAATTCTGGAGGTTCAGGAAAAATCCGGATTCATTCCGAATGTTTTCCTGACGCTTGCACACCGCCCCGACGAATTCCGAGCCTTCTTCGCTTATCATGATGCGCTAATGGAAAAACCCGGCAATCTGAGCAAAGCAGAACGTGAAATGATTGTTGTGGCAACAAGCAGCCTAAACCAATGCCAATATTGCGTCATCGCTCACGGTGCTATTTTGCGCATTCGCGCCAAAGACCCGCTTATTGCCGATCAAATTGCAACGAACTATCGTAAAGCCAACATCACGGATCGCCAAAAGGCCATGCTGGATTTCGCCGTACTGGTCTCGCAAAACGCCCACCTGGTTGGTGAACCAGACTTCGAAATACTGAAAAAGCATGGTTTTAACGACGATGACATATGGGATATTGCCGGAATCTCGGCATTTTTCGGCATGTCAAATCGCCTTGCAAATGTCACCAGCATGAGTCCCAATGCCGAGTTCTACTCGCTTGGACGATAAAAGCTCGGCTCATTTCCAGCGGTGGAATGGCAAACGCAATTTTCGTGTTTGAGGCGTGGATATAGGTTACGTAATTAATGCTTTTGAAAATGCTTTTGCTTAACACCGCTTGCGACAAACTCATAATGAATGACGCTTTATGTGCTGAAGTCATATACATAGGGAGAAACATCAACGGCTAAGAATCCCCATGCCGGTTACTTTTATAGCGATACTTTCCCGGTCAGATACTGACCAAGATGGCCGGTTTTCAGGTACAAAGTAACTCCTCGGGAACCTGCGACAAACTCCGGATATGTGCCGGGCGGCAGGCGTAGCCAGCTCCCCTTCCCATACTCATGTGCTGCCTCGGTTATGCTTCCTTCGAGCACAAGCAATTCCGCTCCGTCGACAAAATGACTCAAGAGCGGTACGCCGGCGGCTCGCATCTCTAGAGATACTTGCTCCCGTTCGTCTGTAAACAAGGGGCAGGACTCGCGTTCACCATGTTTGACCCAGCTGGAAGGCTCGCGCGTATTGATTCGCACGCTGCGATGCTCGCCTTCGGGCATTTGCCGCAGTTTCACGAATATCGTGGCACCCTCATTGGTGAACGGCCTGTGACTGGAATCTGGTGGATTACGCAAGTACCAGCCCGCCGGGTAATCGCCGCCCTCGTCTGAAAACGTTCCCAACAGCACCAGAATTTCTTCACCGCCCGGATGTTGATGCCCTGGGAAACGGGATGCCGGTGCATAGCGTACGATGCTGGTCGCCCGGGCTTTTTCTTGACCAATCCGATCCAGCATGACACGTTCCACGCCGGGTTGCGGCGAAGCTATCCACTGGTAGTGCCGAGACAATACGACAGCTCGCTGTAAAAAATCGGAACGTATTAACATGGCTTGGCGATCGTCTTGATTAATTGGGACTCATAATTATGATACACGACCGGTACCGCAACACGGTTCCGCATATTGGCTTTCAGGGAAAATGCAGATAAGTCATCGTTTTCGCCTGAAAACATACGTGAACATGCTTGAGCGCTGTTAATCTTGCAATTTCTGTGGCCAATTGCTTACTCATTGAGCCATTGCTGATCCCTGGCATCCCCGCTCGTTCACATACAACCTGCACATCACTTCTCCCGAAAACCGACTTCTTTTGTAGAATTCAAATATTCCCGGGATTATCGCCAGTCCCGATTAACTGAGAATTAAGACATCACAGATGAAATGAGTCAGCGCCAACGCAAACAGCAATGCCTCGCTGGTGTTCGACACAGCAAAAATCTTAAGGGCTAGCGCTTTGGCGCGCAGTCAGGCTCTCAGGTACACCCATCCGTCCTGTTGCAAACGAACCATTTCCAGCACAGCCGGCCCTGTCAGCACCTGCAGCGGCTCTCGGTTTTGCCTGCCGGCCCGATCCAGGCTGATCGGACATAGCCAGGTGATGGAATCCAACTGCTCATGCATAATATCAAGCGCAGCTCCCACTGCCTGGGCATTTGCTATGATCCGCACTTGCGCATCAGGATCTTCGCGCTTGAGATTAGTGGTGTTATTGCGCGCTCGTTCCAACGCCTATGCGGTCGGTGCATGCAAAATAACCTTCATTGCCTTGTTATTCATGATTTGTTCACTAATTCACGTTTTAAAAAAAAAGCAGCCCAATTCAACGCGTTGTGCAACTGCCCGCCCTGGCGCGAGCGACAAAAGGGACCGGCCAGCACGCCACAAACAGCCTGTTTCGGGTAAACGTCTCATGCCGGAAAATGACAACGCTCCATATCCATCGTGATCAGCCAACATTGCGCATCAGCATCATGAGTGCCACCACAACGCTAATAACTGAGAAGATACGCTGCAACATTTGCGAAGATATGTTGGGCGCTACCAAGCGGCCCATAGCCATACCCACAAGCGAAGCGAGCGCAAAAACGTAAGATGGCGCACTAAGCAGTACACCCTGCCCCCAGGCGGTAAAAATTGTCACTGCAGATAACAGGGCTATGACCATCAAAGAGGTCGCGACAATACTATGCATACTAAGGTTACTGGCGTATGCCAAGGCCGGAACAATGATAAAGCCGCCGCCAACGCCCAGCAGACCAGTAAACACCCCGGTCACAGCACCGATAGCCCCCAGCGTGATAGCAATGGGCGCTCCCCACACGAAGCGCCCTGTTTCATCGGAAACCTGGCATGGTTTGGCTTTCAGCGTTGCCTGTTCTGTACCGGTTTCGGGTTGAATCGACGATATGAACATGCGGCCAGCGACCACAAGCATGATAATCACGAAAATAAGGTTCAGGCACCAGGCAGGAAACTGGTGCGCCAGACTGACACCCAGCGGCGCAGTGAAGGCACCGGCGACGGCCAATAACGCGGCGGCCTTATATCGGACAATGCCCTGTCGCAGCCCTTGCAGTGCGCCCAGAAGTGCCGCCGAACCAACGGCCAGCAATGCCACCGGCGCGGCGTCCCGGATACTCATGCCCAGGCCGAACACGAGCGCGGGCACCGCGAAAATACCGCCTCCGGCCCCCGTCAATCCCAACACCGAGCCGATCAGCAGGCCCAGCAAACCGCCAGTAAAAATCAGCATGACAACATCCTTCTTATTTGTCCACAGCACCCAGTGCCGCGATCTGCGACACAAAAATTCCAAGCTGATTAACGGGGACCAAGCACTTCGGCCAACTGTTCGGCTTGCGGCATGCCGTTAAATTTCTTGACCTGGCCATCCCGTTCCCGAACAACAATTGCGGGCGTGCCCCGGAAACCCATGGAGAACATGAGCATCTGATGCTCGTCCAGGATTTTGAGCACATCGTCCGGAACTTTTTTGGCTGGTTTGATGCCACCACGATCGAAATTGCGTTCATTCTCCGCAAAAGCAGCAGAAGAATCCCTGGCACCAAGAATCGCAGCCGCCTTGGCCGGGCTGTCCTCCTTAATTACACCCACGAGAAGGTGACGAAGCTGAACTTTGCCGGCCTGCACCCATGGTCTGGCGGCTTCCCAGAACTTGTGACAATAAGGGCAGTTCGCATCGGAAAAGGCATAAATGATACGGGGCGCATCTGCCATTCCGTCCTGTACCCAGTTGGCGGACTCCAGTTGCGTCCAGGCTTTATCATCCATTGGCTTGGCGACCAGGTTTTGAAGCGTCTTCTCATCGATCGACTCGCCCGAGGCGTCCACCCGGGTGCCTACAATGGCTTTGCCATCGCTGGTAACATAAACGGCAATGGGCCGATCGCCAGCCGCAGTGGCAAATGCACGCAAGCTGCCCCCGACATCGAACTCCTTGATCACGTCAAGGCCCTGCGCCTCCAATGCCTGAATCACCGCTGGTCGCTCCTTGTTTTGAGCCTGACTGTAAGCCGACATAAGCAAAAACGGTAGCGCCGCGAAAAAAGCGATGCGTGTAGATACTGGAAACATGGCTACTCCTGGTCTGTTGGGATCTAAAAGAATTAATTGAAATGGCGAGATATCTTGTCCTTGAGACTAGGCATCGTTATCTCACCCATATGGGAATCGACCAGGCGCCCTTGGGCATCAAAGAACAAAGTCGTTGGCAAGCCCCGTGCGTTCATTGACTGCATGGCCTTGGAAGCGGAATCTAGCAACACATCCGCCAAGCTCAACTGCTCGCTGTCAAGAAAACGCTGCGCCTGCTGCGCGCTTTCCCCCTGGTTGATCATGACAAAAGCAATATTTGAAAATTCTGACTGGGCCTGCTCGAAAACCGGCATTTCGCGACGGCAAGGAGGACACCAGCTCGCCCATAGATTAAGCACCACCGGCTGCCCGGCATACGCGTTCAGAGAAACGGCTTGCCCATCGAGCGTGCCCAGTTGCAAATCCGGTATAGGTGGCGCCGAGCGATTCATCAACGTAACCACACTGCCGGCCACAATCCAGACAACGACACCGGCCAGGACCCCCCCTGAACAGAGCGGTGCAATGCCGGGATCGAACGCGTTCGCCACCATACAAAGCCGATGGCAACAAGTACCCCCACCCACCAGGAAAAGCCACCGTCACCGATGACAATCATGGAAACCGGCTTAACCCTGTACTCATCCCACCACTGGATGATGTACGCGAGTCTGGCAGCCAGCAAGCCCCAAAACACCGAGTCAATCACCACACCACCGGCAGCTTTATGGGAAGTGCCCGCCAGGCGTCTGGCCAACAGGCGCGCTACAATCCATGCCACAGCGACAGCGACAATGACAATAACGGTCTGAATCGAAAACGGACCGACGCTTATCACGGCGTGCCCGCCTTGTTCAGATGTTCCAGGAAGTCGCTTGCATTGATTTCGCCCACAATCCGTAAGTCCCTGCGCTCGACGCCGTCCGGCCCCACGAGAATCAGCGTAGGTGGACCCATCACTGCCCAGCGCTTGAGCAGCGCCTGGTCAATGGCATCATTTCGAGTGACATCCGGACGCACGATTTGCATACGCCCCAATCGTGCCGCCACGGCAGGATCACCGAACACAGTACGCTCAATCACATGGCAACTGATGCACCAGTCTGCGTAAAAATCGATCAATGTCCATTGACCGCGCTCGGCAGCTTCAGCCAGACGCGCATCCACATCCTGGGCCGATTTGGCCTGAATATAGGAAATTTTCGCAATGTCTGCCGCAGGAACCTGTGCCAAGCCGCGCAAATGACCCAGCGGCTGCAGTACGGATGCGCCACCGGAAGCGGCACCAAACAGCATCAACACCGACCACAGACCGACATAAGCCGATACCGTACGCAAGGTCCACTGCAAGCGAACCTTTGCCGCCACTGCTTGCGCCCAGGCCAGCAGCCCGATAGCGACAGACAGCAACCAGGCCACCCAGAGCACCAAACTTACCGAGGCTGGCACAAAGCGATCCAGCATCATGACCGCCATGCCCACCATGACATAACCGAAAGCAACCCGTACCCGGTCCATCCATGTACCCGGCTTGGGCAGGACCCGTGTGCCAAACATGGCAATGATCAGCAACGGCAGCCCCATGCCCAGACCCAGCGCAAACAGCGCCAGGCCACCATACGCCGCACTGCCGGTCTGCCCGATATACAGCAGCGCCCCGGCCAACGGGGCCGTCATGCACGGCCCAACCAGCAATGCCGAGAGAAAGCCCAGCGCCGCTGCACCCGCAAGGCTGCCCCCGGATCGACTGCGTCCAGCGGACTCAACACGGTTAACCAGAACTGATGGCAAGCGTAACTCAAACAGACCGAAAAGCGAGCTGGCCAGAATCAAGAACAAGGCAGCAAACGCGCTCAGCAACCAGGGGGACTGCAGTGTAGCTTGCAGATTGGCGCCCGCCAGCCAGCCACCACGCCCACCACAGCGTAGGTGCCAGCCATCGCCAACACATAGGACAGGCTTAGAAAAAAAGCGCGTCGGGGCTTGGCCTGGCTGCCCACAACCATGCTGGACACGATCGGGATCATTGGCAGTGTACAAGGCGTAAAAGCCAATAACAGGCCGAAACCAAAAAACAATAATGTTCCCCAGATCGGCCCAAGCACCGCAAGCTTTTGAGCCGCCGCCTGATCCTCACCAATATTGGCGGCGCCTTCAGGCGCGACTTCACCCTGAGCCACGCCCTCTGTGGAGGGCGTGTTCTGTCCGGATGCAGACAACGAAGCCCCAGCTGCCGTCAGGAACATATCCAGATCCATCGTCTGCGGAGGATAGCAAATGCCAGCCTCGGCGCATCCTTGCCAATGCAGCGTCATGGAACCCGCTTCGGACACTGGCACGCGCAAGGCAAGCGCATCTGCTGTGTAAATTACCGTATCACCGAAAAATTCATCTTGCTTGGGCGTTCCTGGTGGCAGCTCAACACCGACCGCTACGCCCTGTGCAGAAACCAGTTTCAGTGAGTGGCGATAAACATAATAGCCATCTGCTATATGCCCCTGTGCCACCAACCAGTCACCCTGCCGGCTTACTTTTTCGACCTTGAAGACGTCAGCCGGATCAAGAAACTCTGCATCTGCTCCCGACGAGAACAGACCCGTACCGGCCGACACGCTGCCCATGGCAAAGAAGCACAAGACCATTATGGCGAGTACGCTTCGATACGATTTTTTCAAAAAAATAGACAAGTGCCATTCTCCAAACAGGATTTTCAGACATCATGCAGTCTCTCGATTAACTGAAACTTAATTGCGCTTTCTTGCTCGCCCGAAAGAAATTTCCAGGGTTATGCACGTATTTTTGACCTAATATATAAACACTTGACTCAACCACTCGAGGCTGCGATGCGAGTACTACTGGTAGAAGACGATGAACTGATCGGCAACGGCATTGTTGCTGGCCTGCGCACGTACGGCATCACCGTGCGCCATGTGTGCGCAGCGGCTGAAGCCGAAATTGCCCAAATGGATGACACCTTTCACGCCCTGATACTTGATCTTGGCCTGCCTGACCGCGACGGCCTCGAATTGCTCACTATCGCGCGCGCCGTCGACCCGTTTCTGCCCGTATTAATCCTCACTGCGCGAGATGCCATGGAGCACAGGCTCACCGGTCTTAACAGTGGTGCGGATGATTACATGACCAAACCCTTTGATCTGCGCGAATTGGCTGCACGACTGCACGCGCTTGTCAGGCGCACACAAGGCAGAACGAACCAAATCATCACCGCCGGCCCCCTGCGTTTGGAGCCGGCAACCGGCCTGGCCTGGTTCGAAAACGAAGCAGTTACGCTGTCGCGCCGTGAAGTTGATCTATTGACCCATCTGGCCACTGCAGACGGTCGATGGGTTCCGCCGGACGTACTCAACGAACGGCTTTACGGAAGTGGTGAAGAAGTCAACAGCAATGCGCTCAACGTACATATTCATAATATCCGTCGCAAGCTCAGGCCTGAAGCGATCGAGACGACCCGCGGATTAGGATATCGCCTGGGCTGGAAACTTAAATCATGAGCCTACGTCTTCGTGCTGTACTCATTGCAGGTATTTCTTTGGTCCTCCTGTGGGGCGCAGCGGCCGCCTGGATGATGCAAGGCGTCCGTGCCGATCTTGATAAAACACTGGATGGTCGGCTTGCCATGTCGGCACGCATGGTCGCGGGGTTGCTGGAACGTGGCGCATTAACGCCCGGTCAACCGTCCCCTGATCTGGCTGAGGCAGTCCGCGTTGATGCCGGCGCCCGAATAAGCTGTGTCATCCGTGGGCTGCACGGCCAGGTTCTGGCAAGAACCACCGGCGGCCCTGCCCTGAGTGCAGAGTCGACACCCACCGGTTTCAGCGTACATGAAGAACAAGGAAAGCTATGGCGGGTCTACGTTTTGAACAGCGGCGGATATCAGATCACGACCGCAGACAGTATCGAGCAAAGAGACGTGCTTGTTAAAGAATTACTGCACGCGGTAGGCGTACCGTTTTTGATTGCTATCCTGGGTGGATTGGCGGCGCTTTGGATAGGCATCGGCCGGGGATTGGCACCATTGCAAAACTTGTGTCTGCAGTTGCGTGCAAAGCAAACCGACGATACCACGCCCATCGCTGTAACCCGCTCACCGTCAGAACTCAGACCCGTACTGGATGCGATGAACGGCTTGCTGGGACGGCTGGCTCAGGCGCTATCCAGTCAAAGGGCCTTTACTGATGCTGCCGCGCACGAATTACGTACACCGTTAACTGTGATCGACACCCATTTGCAAGTTGTCCGCGTGACCGAAGGCGCAGAAGCACAGGCCTCGCTGCGTAGCGCAGAGCAAGGGGTACAACGCTTGCGCCGGACGCTTGATCAGATGATGACACTGGCCCGCACTGAAGCCTCCACAACAGGTCATGAGGCGCGTTGCACATCCGTGCAATCTGCTGTTGAGCACGTGCTCACGCTGGTAGACGAGGAGGCACGACCCCGTCTTGTGCTACACGTGACAGGAGCAGACCACGAAGCACCCGTACCCAGATCAATGCTGGAAACAGCCGTACGCAATCTGGTCGAAAATGCTTTGCGCTACTCCCCCAACAACACGCCGGTAGAAGTCACCTTGACCTTTGAGCAATCTTCTGATCACTGCTGCATTGCGGTCGCCGACCGTGGGCCCGGTTTCACTGAAGAACAAGCCCCGCAGATAGGCAGACGCTTCTGGCGTGGCGACCAGGGCCGTCATAGAGAAAATGGCGCAGGTCTTGGTATCTCGATCGTGCACGCGATAGCAGAGCGATTCGGAGGAAAACTTACGTTTGAGGCCCGCGAAGGCGGGGGCCTGGTGGCAAAGATCTGTCTGCCGTGTGAAAAGGATGTGCAGTAGCAGCCGAAGACTCTGGACACACCCGGGCTAAAGTGCGCTCGGCCATGGAATTACTGCAGAAGACCGGTAAACTGGATCTTTCTGTATGCCTGCTACTCAACAAACGCTAGGGATTCACGGTAAAGAAGCTTCTTTTTTTTTGATTACGACAGGCTTTTGTTCAATGACGATATGCGATCGAATAAGGATCGGGCAATTGAATGAACAACTTACCATAATATTAACCTTGCGAATGACCCCGACCTAGAGCTTGTTTTCGGTCACATTCGTCGGTTCACTTTCCATGTTTATCGCTACTTTGGATCGACTGTCTGCTTTAGCCAGAAAGTAAAAGCATTCAATTAGATTCAAATTTATTTTACAAGCTCATCCTCGATAGATATAGTCTATCGATGCTCGCTCACTTGATCTTGATAACGACCTTGCCCTTGGCCCGCCCTGTTTCAACATAGGCCAGCGCATCCGCGGTCGAGTTCAATGGAAATACCCGGTCAACAACCGGTTTGATTGCGCCCGTCTCAATCAAACCGCTGAGCTCACGTAATTGTGAGCCACTGGCCCGCATAAAGACGAAGCTGTAGCGAATGCCACGCGGCTTGGCCTTCCTTCTTATCCCATAGCTTAGCAGACGCAGAATCTGCTTCAACGGCCAGGATAGCCGCTGTTGATCCGCAAATTCCGTAGTGGGAGGGCCCGAAATGGTGATGAGGTGCCCACCTGGTTTGAGAACTTGCAGCGACTTCTCAAGTGCACCTTTACCCAGGCTGTGCAAAACCACATCGTAATCTTGTAAGACTTCCTCGAATGGCTGATGCTTGTAGTCGATGACCAGATCGGCCCCCAGCGCCCTCACCCAGGCAACGTTGCTTGTACTGGTGGTTGTGGCGACAAAGGCCCCGAGGTGTTTGGCCAGTTGGATAGCGATGGTGCCAACGCCACCCGAACCGGCATGAATGAATACCTTCTGGCCTGCTTTTAGCTGCGCGACTTCAACCAGCACCTGCCACGCAGTGAGACCGACCAGGGGAATCGAAGCGGCTTGCTCCATGCTCAGGTTGCGAGGCTTGAGTGCCAGCGATGCTTCCTTGACGCAAATGAACTCGGCAAACGTACCAATCCGATCCTGATCAGGGCGCGCATACACCTGGTCGCCCGGTTTGAATTGGCTCACTTGGAGCCCGACACGCACAACCGTACCAGCCATGTCATTGCCAAGAATCAGCGGCAAGCGGTAAGGGAGGATCAGCTTGAACTCGCCGGAGCGAATCTTGGCGTCCAGCACGTTAATGCTGGCGGCATGAATCTGAATGAGAACGTCATCGTCCCGCAGATCAGGCTCGGGCATGTCGGCAAGGTGGCCAACTTCATTCTTGCCGTAACGATCAATGATAAATGCCTTCATATGGTCTCCGTGATGGCAGGTAAATCTCCGCCGTCGATAACGCCTCGTACAGACCTCACGCCCGACACGATTGCTGTTGGCTGGATCAGCTTATCGCTTCCCTTCCTGGTATCCGTTACTGGTTGACGTTGACCACGGTGCGTCCCCGGACCTTCCCTGCCAGGATATCGCTGGCGACACGAGGCACGTCCGCCAGGCCGACCTCTTGCGTGGTGCTGGCAAGCTTGTTCAGATCCAGATCGCGAGCCAGGCGCGACCATGCCTGCAATCGAAAATCCTGTGGCGCATTGACTGAATCGATACCAGCCAGCGTCACATTGCGCAGGATAAAAGGCAGCACGGACGCCGGCAGATCCATCCCTTGCGCAAGCCCGAAGGCCGCGACCACGCCGCGATAGCGGGTCTGCGCCAAAACATTGGCCAGCGTGTGGCTGCCAACGGAGTCAATGGCGCCGGCCCATTGCTCGGCAGCAATCGGTGGACCCGGCTCGGACAAGGTGCGGCGATCAATGATCTGCGCTGCGCCAAGCGCGTGCAGGTAAACGGCCTCTTGGGGACGGCCGGTCGATGCGATGACCCGATAGCCCAGCTTCGACAACAACGCAATCGCCACCGATCCGGCGCCGCCATTGGCACCGGTCACCAGGATATCGCCGCGCTCAGGCGTGATGCCACCATGCTCAAGGGCCAGCACGCTCAGCATCGCTGTGTAGCCGGCAGTGCCGATGGCCATGGCATCCCGGGTTGAAAAAACATCCGGTAGCTTGACGAGCCAATCGCCTTTGACGCGCGCCTTTTGCGCAAACCCACCGTGATGGGTATGGCTCAGTTCCCACCCATTGGCGACCACACGATCGCCCACAGCGAAGCCGGGATGCGAGGACGCCTGAACGGTGCCCGCAAAATCGATCCCCGGAATCAGAGGAAACGCGCGAATGACGGATCCCTTACCTGTCACAGCCATCGCATCTTTGTAGTTCACCGTCGAGTATTCAATCACGATAATGACGTCACCCGGCATAAGCTCCCCGTCGTCGAGCTCAACAACGTCTGTCGAAATATTTTCACCGGCCTTGGTGGCCAGCAGTGCCTTGAATGCCATCGTTTTCACCTTTTTTCAGTTGAAATAAATATTACAGTACAGCTCATTGCGGCCAGTGGACTTAGCGCAGAACAAGAAAAACCAGAAAGGACAGCGTAAGATTGCCCGCCAGAATGATGCCAAGCGAGGTATACACAGGAAAAGGAAGCGCAGCAGCAATGCTGATGGAAAAAGCCGCAAGGCCCATTTGCAGGAACCCCAGCAACGCCGACGCTGCCCCTGCGTTCCGCGCGAACGGCTGCAACGCAATGGCAGTGCCGAGCGGATTGATCAGGCCCATGCCAAGCAGAAATACAATCAGAGCCCCAGAAAAAAAGAAAATATCCTCTTTACCCATCAATAAAGCCACGCTGCCTGCCAGCGCAACAATGAGACTTGCCCGCGCCACTGGCATGGGCCCGTGTCTTTTGGCCAGTCGAGGCGCCATTAAACCAGCGCCAAACACGACAAAAACAGTTGAGGCAAAGAACAGCCCCAACTCAAACGGGGAAAAATCGAATCCGGTCATCAAAATTGCCGGCGCCATCGCAAAGAATGCGTACAACGCGCCAATGACCAGACTTACTGAAAGCGCTGGCGCAATGAAGCGCCGGTCAATCAGCAGTTGCCAGTAGATTCTCAGTATTGCTGAGACAGAGAGGGCTGAGCGCTTATCAGCGCTATGTGTTTCTCCCAACTTGGCGGTGTAGTAAAAAGCGAGCAAGACGGCGAGCACGCCCACAAACCCGAAGGTTGCCCGCCAGCCCAGCCAACTGTTTAACGCGCCACCCAGCAGCGGTGAAAAGCCTGGCGCTGCGGCCATGGCGATCATAGTAAGTGACAGCGCACGTGCCAGCGCCTGCCCATCGAACAAATCACGGGCGATGGCCCGGGACAGTACTGACGTTGCGCAAACGCCCAGCGCCTGAATGATCCTGCCACCAATCAACTGCGGCAGTGTGCTGGCTACCGCGCAGACCAGACTGCCGAGGATAAAGATGGCGAGTCCGACAAGCACCAGACGCTGACGCCCGAAGCGATCCGACAACGGGCCGACGAACAACTGGCCCAGCGCGAAGGCCAGAAAGAAACTGGTCAGCGTCGCGCTTAGCTCCCTGACCGAGACGCCAAGGTCTTGGCCCAACGAGGAAAATGCCGGAAGGATAATGTTGGTAGCCAACGCCCCCAGGGCTGCCAGCGCGGCCAGCAGGAACAGCACGCTGGCCGTGAGCCCTTGCTCGGCAGGCAGCCGGGTTGCTTGCGATGGTACGCGTGCTACATCGGCATCACTCATTGGCTCGACGCCATAAGCGCTGGGTAATCCACATAGCCTTCAGCCCCGCCGCCGTAGAAGGTGGCGCGTGTATAGGCATTCAGGTCAGCGCCCCGGCGCGCGCGCTCAGGCAAATCCGGGTTGGCGATAAACAAGCGGCCGAACGCAATGGCGTCTGCCCTGCCCGCTTCGATTGCGGCAGCCGCGCTATCGGGTTTGTAGTTCCCCGCCGCGATCAGGATGTTGGGCCAGTACGGACGGAACAGTTCCGAGGTAAAGGGCACATTCTGATGATCCACCTCGGCCTGGCCAGCACCGCTGGCGCGGGGCTCGATCAGATGCAGATACGCCAGATCAAGGGCTGCCAATTGCTGGATCAGATACGTATACAGAGGCAAGGGATCATCTTCGCCACTACCGTTAGCCACCCCGAATGGCGACAACCGGATGCCGACACGATCAGCCCCGAAAACGGTTGAGACCGCCGCGGCAATCTCCAGCACGATGCGGCAGCGATTCTCAATCGAGCCACCATAGGCATCGGTTCGCTGGTTGCTCCGGCTCTGCAAAAACTGCTCCAACAGATAGCCGTTAGCCGCGTGGATCTCCACACCATCGAAACCGGCTTGCTGCGCGTGCCGTGCCGCCTGGGCATAGTCCTCAATCACAGACGCAATCTCCGTGGTCTCCAGTGCACGCGGCGTTTCGAACGGAGCGCGCTCAAACGTACCGGTAAATGCATTGCCAGGCGCGGCGATGGCGGACGGGGCCACCGGCAATTGACCACCCAGGAGCGACGAATGGGAAATGCGCCCGACATGCCACAGTTGCAGAAAGATCAGGCCGCCTTGTGTATGAACCACTTCCGTTACCGCTTTCCAGCCAGCGATCTGTTCCTCGCTGTGGATGCCTGGCGTTGCCGGCATTCCCTGCCCGGTGCGCGAGATCTGTGAACCTTCCGAAATAATCAGCCCATCCTGCGAGGCGCGCTGGCGATAGTACTCTACGTTGAGCGCATGGGGAATATTCCCGGGCTGAGCCGCCCGCATACGGGTCAACGGAGCCATTACCACGCGGTGCTTCAAATCCAGGGATCCGAGGCGTAAAGGAAAAAACAATGTCTGCGTCATGCTGTCGTCCATTAAAAATTGTACAAATAGATAGCAATTACTCTGCTGGATGTCACTCCGAACTGCTATCAAGGTATTCAATACAAGTATCAAGCAAATCATGCAACGCGGCGACACGCTCCACACCCAACCGCTCGTTGAGTGCAGTTTGTGCCGCTTTCCATGCGCGCTGTCCTTCGGCCTGTTTCATACGCCCCGCCTCGGTCGCTTCGACCAGGCGACTACGTGCATCCTTGCCTGCGACGATCGCCAACAAGCCCTGCGTAGCCAGTGGCTGCATATTGCGCGTCAGGGTCGACGCATCCATCCGCATAAGCCTGGCCAGATCAACCGGCTGGATCGGTCCCAATCGCACGACATACGACAGCAATGCATATTGCGTGTTCTTGAGTCCCGTCTCGGCGATATAGCCATCGTAATGCCGCGTCACCATGCGTGTAAGCTGGCGAAGTTTCAGATTGGTGCATCCTTGCGGTTTTATTACGTTTTTCATGTGATATATTGTACCTGCAATTATTGTATATACAACTTTTAAATTGGGTGTGGCTAATGAATGTTGATCAAGTAGTAGCGTGTTGGGAAGCAGACGAACAGCGCGTCCGAGCGCGATGGAGCGCGTGTCAGGTAAATCCCGAAATACAAGTCTCTGGGCTCTCGGGCATGCAAATGTTGGAAGCGATTTTTTCCGGCGATATACCACCGGCGCCAATGGGCATTACGCTCGATTTCTTGCCTATTCATATGGAACCTGGTGTCGCTATCTTCCAGGGTCGCCCTCAACGCCATCACTACAATCCACTGGGCACCGTGCACGGGGGCTGGTTCGCAACCCTGCTTGATTCGGCGGTGGGCTGTGCGGTGCATTCGACACTGCCTGCCGGCAAGGGCTACACCACGCTGGAACTCAAGGTAAATATGGTCCGCGCCCTGAATGACGAGGTCCGGCTGATACGCGCCGAAGGCAAAGTCATCCACGCGGGACGCCAGGTAGCGACGGCTGAAGGCCGCCTCGTCGGGCCGGACGGCAAGCTGTATGCGCATGCAACCACGACATGCCTGATCTTCGAGCGATCTGCAGCGGGTTAAGCGAGATACGCGGCTTCAAAAGTAAAACATCCTCACTACGCCCGCTAACCCTTCGTTAACCGGACTTCGAATCCTCTGGCTTTTGCATCGTCGCTTGATGAAAGGCGTTCGCGAACTCATCGGAAAATATCTCGGCAAGCGATCTGCGTAAAGCGGCAGCGCGATCAGCCCCGTAGGCTGCTTCGAAACTATTTTGAGCTGCACGCCAGAGTAGATTCGACTCGGCCAATTTCGTTCGCCCGGCGTCAGTCAATTCTATGCGTCGGCTGCGACCATCCGATGCGTCGCGCTTTTGCATCACGTAACCGTCCCGCTCCAGCGGCTTAATATTATGAGCCAGGGCTGAACGATCAAGCACCATGGCGTGGGCAAGCTCGGTCATTGTCGGACTGCCCGCACGTTCTATATGCACAAGCGCTGAGCGTTGGGACACGCTCAGTTTACATGGCGCTAGCACAGAATCATAAAGCTGCGTGACACGACGGGTTGCCTTACGTAAAACCGCACCGTTGCATACAAGTGGGTCTTTCACACGGGTAGGTGACGACATATCGATCAGCTCCTTTGGGGCTGTGCTTTCTAGTTGAACAGCAGCGGTCTTTGGTGTTGGATCTGCACAGCAAATTTTCTTGACATATATTAGCATATGCAACTATATTAATCGAAAATACTTGCATATGCCCGTACTTTTGGAGCTTTCGCGATGCATCGGTCTTCGAGCACCTCATGAATACATTATCGCCGTCGACACGAGTCCAGGCGCCGCACATTGTCAATCCACGCTTGACTCGGATGCTCACGGCCCCGATCTTGCCTATCCTGCTGCGAATGAGCTGGCCAAATGTGCTGATGATGCTCTCGCTAGCTTCAACCAGCCTGATTGAAATGTGGTTTCTGTCCAAGCTGGGCACCGATGTCCTGGCTGGCGTGGGCGTAGTCATTCCTGTACTCATGCTGATGCAGAACATGTCACAAGGCGCGATGGGCGGTGGCATATCGGCGGCTGTCGCGCGAGCGTTAGGCGCCGGGGATGTTGCACTGGCAAATTCGCTGGCACGCCACGCGGTGGTCTTGACGGCGGCAATCGGGCTTGTATTCACCGTATTACTTGTGGCGTTCAGCTCACCCCTGTTCAGTGCTCTTGGGGCAGAGGGTGCTTCGCTGGATGCCGCGATGACCTATGGGCATATCGTTTTTGCCAGCCTGGTTCCGCTTTGGATCATGAGCGCCTTGGCCAGCGTAATCCGGGGCACAGGCAACATGCTGCTGCCCGGAACCGTTATCTGTGGCGGTGCAATACTGTTGATCCCGCTATGCGCGGCGCTGATATTCGGATTTGGTCCGATTCCCGCCCTTGGCGTTGCCGGCGGCGCCATGGCTTTGGCCCTCTACCATACTTGCGGCGCTCTCGTACTAGGCTGGTATTGCCTCAGTGGCCACAATCCGGCACGGCTGATCCGCGGGCCGCTGCATTGGGCTCCAATGCGCAACATCCTGACCGTTGGGGGGCTGGCTTGCCTGAATCCATTATTCACCAACGGCCTGATTGCCGCGACCACCGCCATTGTGGGAGCCTATGGGGGAACAGCAGCCCTGGCTGGATATGCCACGGCCATTCGGTTGGAGTACGTCCTCATTCCAATCGCCTTCGGCTTGGGAGCGCCTATGGTGGCATTGGTCGGGGCCAACAGCGGCGCTGGCCAGCCCGGGCGCGCTCGTAATATTGCGCTGGTTGGCGGGGCGATTGCGTTCGCGGTCGGCTCGTCAGTCGGGATTGCCGCGGCGCTTTGGCCACAGACCTGGCTGGGGCTGTTCGGTACGGATGAACGCTTGCTTGAAACCGGAGCGTATTACCTGCGCATCGTTGGCCCGTTCTATGGCTTTTTCGCCATGGGTTTTTCGCTCTATTTCGCCTCCCAGGGCGCGGGGCGCTTAAAGTGGCCGCTTCTGGCCGGCGCATTGCGCCTATTCTTATTCGCGGGCCTCGGTTGGGTCGTGCTTGTCTCGACCGGATCCCTGACCGCCTTCTTCGCAATCGGCGCATTAGCGATGACGTTGTATGGGCTTTGTATTCTGTGGGCTTTGGCCTCTGGTCGCTGGTTTGAGCGCCACTGAGCTAAATAGCTAAATCGCTGTGCATCAAACCATCGCAAACGGCTTTTCACTAGGCGGGCGTCAATATCACCTTTTTGGTACGGCCTCGCCATGTGGCACAGCTTGCCTCTAGCGGGTTGCAAGTGTGCTGCGAGTTGGGCCGCTTCAGTGGCCCCGTGGCCACGATCTCACGTTTCCTGTGATTCTCATCTGGTCACAATCAATTTAAGAAAAACCGCTAAAAAGGCGTGGCATCCAGAAGAGACGGTCAAATCTGCTATTTCCAGAACCTTGCCCTCGCCGGCATATAGAAAAGACCGCTTCCCTGGAACTAACCTTTTTTTTATTAAAAATAATTCTAATCATCCAATATTTTACCGGCAACGCAGATCCTGCATATCAGCTATGAGCCAATGCCATTGCGGGGCCACTCGCGCACGCATAACATGCCCTTCTTATCTGAAGCGTCAGCTGCATCACGTTCAAAACACATCTGTAATTTACGCTATTTCACCTGCTACCAAGACCAAATTCAATAACATGACAATGCCATCGCCGATCTTAGAAAAAGAGATACATCACTCATCCATGACCGCTGGGCGAGCACTGGTCGCTGCATTAAAACTCAATGGTGTGGATCGGATCTTCTGCGTCCCTGGTGAAAGCTATCTGGAAGTACTGGATGCACTGCACGATGAAAAGGATATTGAGCTGATCGTGGCCAAACATGAAGGCGCCGCTGCCAACATGGCCGAAGCGGACGGCAAGCTAACCGGAAGACCTTGCATCTGCATGGTTACCCGCGGACCTGGCGCAATGCATGCCAGCGTAGGCGTGCATATTGCACAGCAGGACTCAACGCCCATGATTCTTTTTATTGGCCAGGTGGCACGCAACCATAGGGGACGTGATGCCTTCCAGGAAATTGACTATCAGCAAATGTTCGGGTCAATAGCAAAACTGGTCATTGAAATTGACGATCCAAGTCGAGTCCCCGAGCTTATCGCACGCGCATTTCAAGTCGCTGTGTCAGGCCAGCCCGGCCCAGTCGTCATTTCACTGCCGGAAGATATGCTGATAGAAACTATTGTCAGTCAACCTTGCCGTGCCACGCCTATGGAGACAGCCACACCTGGCAGGAAAACCTTGCATGCCATTGAAGAACAGCTAAAAAACGCCAAAAATCCCCTGGTCATCGTTGGCGGCAGTAACTGGTCAGAGACCGCCTGTGCAGATCTTAAAACATTTCTCCAGCGCTGGAATCTGCCTGCAGCGTGTTCATTTCGCAGACAAGACATTATTGACAATGAACACCCGAATTATGTCGGCCAACTAAGCCTTGGCATGAGTCCGGCACTGCAAAACATGGTGGAGCATGCCGATGTGCTTTTGGTGATCGGCACACGGTTAGGCGATGTTCCGACAAACGGCTATACACTGCTGGATCTGCCGCGCCCACATCAGCGCCTGATTCATTGCCATCCCGACCCGGCAGAGCTTGGCCGGATTTACCAAAGCACTATCGCTGTGCCAATAGAGACAGCAGCTGTGGCTGAGGCATTGGCCAATGCTCAGACGCCCCATATTTGCATGTGGAATGAATGGACTGCAAGCGGACGACATGCATTTTAAAAGATTCTCAGCACCGCGCACTTCTGAATAAATACGTTCTGGTAATAAAAAATTTCTATTTTTATGTACCTATGCACATCGACCCTCCAATGGCCACCTTACATACAAGTGCAGAACAGCCAGGACTAGGACGAGGAGTGTATTCGAGACTTGTTCAGATTCAGTCACCCAGCTTCCATCCCCCATCTCACGGCTGTCTTTCTTTTAATACATAAAAAGACACTTTCCATGGCCAAACCAATTAGAATCACCAATAATATACTCGTGAAGCCGTCCGCTACGTTCATAGTACATGCGCAAATCCAAAGCGCCACTGGTATTGCACTGGAAGATATCCTTCCAAAAATCATCTCGGCGCGAGGTCATGCAATTGCGGCGCGAGTCTATACCGAAGAATCCTAGCGTTTCTTGCCCTCATGTGGCAAGCTCAAGCGGTATCGACCTCCACAAAACGTTCCTGTTGAAACAGGTCATACCGAAGGGCAGACGGTCACGCCCTACTACGATCCCATGTTAGCCAAAGTGATCGCCCATGGAGATACGCGTAACGACGCAATCGACAGGTTGCTTAACGCCCTTGAAGAGTTCGAAATTGATGGCGTAAAGACAAACCTTGATGCCCTGCGCCTATTACTGAGTAGCGATGAATTTCGGCAGGGAAACATTCATACCGGACTGGTCCCGGAAATAATGGCGCGGAACGCTTTACCCTAAACCAAAGCCAGCACCTGCCATTTCATCGAGCGCGATTTGAAGATCTTCATTCAATATCAAGCCCATTTCTAATGTGATCTAGCGCGCTGAAGGTTCTATTAAATACAACGTTGCTATATGATGGCAGCCACAAGCATGGCGATGCTTCTGGCCAGAAGTATGCCGCCTCGAAGCCATAACGCACGCCTCCACGCTTTTAACGCTTCAATGTATCAATCATAATTTCCGCTGATAATGCCGGTGATTCCCAATGGGGCATATGCCCCGCTTTAGGCAGCATATGCAGCGCGACCTGAGGTGGCGCATCCAAAACTTGCTCCCACGGGATGATACGATCGTAGCGCCCCTGCTGGATGACAACAGGGCATCCCAGTTGCGCGAGGTCTTCTGAAATATCAATTTGTTGGATACCGTTTCGGCTTATGCCTGCACATAATGCATTTAACACCAGCTCTCGTTCCTTCAGGCGGGCTCGCAGCGCACTCAGATAGGAAGCGGACAAATTCGCCGGTGTTTGGGTCAACTTACGTAACTCCCTGGCTAAGGCAGCTTCTGTGACAGCATTCATCACCCCGCTCAAAAACGACTGGTTGATCTCGCTTCCCAACCCCACAGGCGCCAGCATAAGCAGTGACTGCAGACGTTGCCCCAATCGTACAGCAGATCTGGCGGCAACTGCTGCGCCAAAAGAATGGCCTATCAATGCAATCGGCCCTTCAATGTCCCGATCTAGTATTTCGACAACGGCATCAACCACCTCATCAAAATTACCCGCATTACTTGGTGTTTTTCCATGTCCAGGCAAATCCAGCAAAGCAACGCGTATGCCGGCCCGATTCAAAAGATTGACCACCGAAGCCCAGGTGTCCGTATCGCCAAACATACCGTGCAGCAGCACCGCAGTGACTGGCACCTCTGGAACGTCTTCGCTTGCACGACAAAGATTGATATATATATCACCGTATCGGCTGCGGCACAGGACAGAATTGGCCACCGCTGTGTCGGTGATGCTGGCTGAAGTAACCGAAGCGCCACCGGATACCGCAGCCACATCCGCCCGAGTAATGCGCCCGTTGGGACCGGTCCCCTTGATTCGCGTCAGATCAAGGCCTCGTATTGCCGCCATTTTTTTTGCTATCGGGCTTGCGGATACACGGCCATGGCGCGCAGTATGTTGTCTACCATCCTTCGCTGTCTGTACCGCGTCGGGAACAACGGCATCGGCACTGCGTGCCCATTTTTCCGGACCATGGTTGCTCACCACTCGAGCAGACACATCTGGTGCCGCCCCCTCACTGTCGACTACGGCTTGGGAGACATCTTCCTCTTCGTTGGGTAATTCCCCTTCAACTTCGATCTCTGCTACCGGCGTATCAAAGCTTATGATGTCCCCTTCCCCAAAAAGGTGCGCACGCATAACACCGTCCTCTTCGGCAGGAACCTCGATGACCGATTTATCTGTCTCGATTTCAAGCAAGGTTTGGCCCTGGATGAAGGCTTTGGCCGATGGAACCAGCCATGCCACTATTCTGGCCTCATCAATATCGGCCCCTACACGGGGTATCGCAAATTTCTTTAAGTACGTCATGCTGGTACACTCGCCTCCAGATGTATCTTTTTAAACGCTCAAGCAACTGCACGTGGCCGTTTTTCTTGGCCCATCACATGTCCAAGCCCTCGATCAATCCGGCGCAGAGCGTTCTCAACGTCCTGTTGGCCGGCGAGCGCAGCCCGTTCAAGCACCTTCGAAACCACAGGCGAACCATCGGCACCAGTTATATGCAGGATTTCATGATCCAGTAGATCGAACAACCGCAATTGTGCTTCGCTCACAATCCTGGATCCGATGGAAGTTCCACGCGTGGTCTGCTCTACAACTATAAGTGCGTGCGTGCGCTCAACACTATTTGCAATCAATTCCCAATCCACGCCTAGCGGATCCAGCGTGCGCAGATCCACAACCTCGGCGTCGATCGAGGCCGCTTCGGCTGCAGCGCAACTTGCGGACACCATCGTTCCGTAGGCCAACACAGTGCATCGCGTACCTGCTCGCGCAATTTTGGCTTTCCCAATGGGGACAATAAAATCCCAATCGTCTTTTGGAACGGCGCCAACCTGCCTGAATAGATCGTTGTACTCCACAATAAGCACTGGGTCATCACAAGCGATGGCTGCATTAAGAAGGCCGATATAGTCATACGGAGTCGATGGAGCGAGAATGCGCCATCCAGGATAAAGCGCGAAGAGACCGCTTGCGTCCATAGAATGCTGCGACCCATAGCCGGTTCCCGCAGATACCCGGCTGCGAACCACGAGCGGGACAGAGAACTGGCCGCCAAACATATGACGAACTTTGGCAGCCTGATTAAACAACTGATCTGCAGCAACAAGAGCAAAGTCCGGATACATGATTTCAACCACCGGACGCATGCCGTTGAGCGCAGCGCCCAAAGCCAATCCAGTGAAGCCATTTTCGCAGATTGGTGCTCCTACGAGCCGGTCCGGAAAACGTTCGCCGATATTCTTTGTCGCTCCGGCAGTTCCTCCCTTTAACCGATGAACATCTTCGCCTATGATGAAGATCTTGTCGCAACACTCCATATTACGCAGCATGGCCTGAGACATTACCTCGACAAAGCGCAGCTCCTGCAGTTCCGTGCTATTGCGATCTTCCAATTCAACCGCATTTCTCTCGGCAAGCTCCGACAAATCACCCCGTATACCAACATCAACGTCTTGCGGATCAGGCCATAATTCGTTCCGGATACTTTGTTTTTTTTCATTGCCATAATTATCGAGCAACTGATCCAGAGCCTGATCAATCATCGTTGTCGCTCGCTGCTTCAGGTGCGCGATTTCTTGGTCGTTAATTATACCGGCCCCCTTGAGCTCTTCGGCAAAGCATAAAACCGGGTCACGCTCATGCCACAATGCTTCTTCTTCTTTTTCCCGATAACCAAAGGCGCTGCCCTTAACCGCCCCCGACTGGTGATAATAACGATAAGTTTGTGCTTCCAGCAATACAGGCCCTTTGTCATCATGGATAATTTCCCGGGCTTTTTGCATTGCCAAGCGGGCTGCAATGACATCCATACCGTCAAATTCGATAGCCGGGACGCCAAGCGACAAACCACGTGCCGACAGGCGAGTTTCGCGCGTCTGTTCAGAAACATGGGTCGAAACGGCGTAAAGGTTGTTTTCAACAAAAAAGATCGTAGGTGTATTGTAAAGCGCTGCCAAATTCATCGCTTCATAAGCGGCACCACTTTGCATGGCACCATCGCCGAAGAACGCGACCGACACCTGATCGCGTCCCTGCAGTTTGTCGGCAAAAGCATAACCTACTGCATGTGAAGGATTTCCGCCGACGATGGCATTCGAGCCGAAGATTCCCGCCTCCGGATAGCGCAAATGCATGGATCCGCCTCGCCCTCCGCAGTACCCAGGCTTTAACCCGAGTATTTCGGCATAAGTACGATAAACGACATCATTCATTGCCTGAGGAATACTATCGACCAGCGGATCGTAAGCATCCGGACGGGCGTGATTTAGCGCCTTTGCCAGAAACTGATGATGCATCCGATGAGTACCATTGATCTTGTCACCGGAAGACAGTACCGACATCGCACCGACAGCGGCGCCATCCTGTCCGATACTACAATGCGCAGGCCCATGTAGAATACCGGCAACACTCAACTTAAGGAGTTTCTCCTCAAACTGACGAATAAGCAGCAACTGCTCCAGCATGCTTCTCAATATCGTCGGCTCAATACTACCTAACGCCGATTCACTGCGTTCCAGTCGATACCAAGGAGTTTGCGTCGTCAGTGACGTCAATTCTGCGGACATAATTTCTTTCTCCATTCTCTATCCTTAACGAAAGCGACAATAGTCGCGCTCAAGTTCCAGTTAATGTGTCTCAATATAATTTATGACCATCGCCGCCGAATTCTGAATTCAATTTGTCGCATGACCAAATCGATTGTCGCGCCGACCACGCCGATGACAATCATGCCGGCAATCACCACTGTTGCCGTGAGATTACTTTCGCCTTGAACAATCATGTAGCCCAATCCGGTAGAGCCTACAATAAGCTCTGCGCCAATGAGCGATTGCCATCCAAAGCCAGCACCTATTCTGAGTCCGGCAACAATATGCGGTAGCGCTGCAGGTACAAGCACTTCAGTCAATGTCATCCAACCTGACAGACCAAGCACTCTGGCAGCTTCAATGACAGACTTATCGATCTGTTTTACCCCTGCATAAGAATTGGCCACGCATGAGGAAAATACACCTGCGAAGATCACCATCACCGGTGCTAGAAAACCGGTTCCTAGCCAAAGTATTGAAAACGGTACCCATGCAATCGGCGGAATAAATCGCACCGCCTGAAAAAGCGGACCGACGATCCGATCTATTGATTCAAATCTGCCCATCAACAGTCCCAGGGGTACACCCACGCCAGCCCCTAGCAGAAATGCCGAGATGAATTTCCTTAGGCTGGCAAACAGGTGAGTCTGTAGTAGTGATCCTGCATACGGCTCTTGTGTCAGACCAAAAATCTCCCTGAAAACCGCCATCGGCCCTGGCAAAAACTGCTCTGTCACCAGGCCGGAGCCGGCCACCGCCGACCAGACAATAAACAGCGTCCCTATGCCCAGAACCGGCAACACGACCAGTTCGAAAAAGCGTCCTTGTAGCGAGGTGTCCGACCGATCTATTATCGTCTCCATGGCAACATCCCCCTTTCTACAATACCCAGCAGTTTGCCCATAAGCATTCCAAGCAAAGCCACGCAAGCCATTGCCGCTACAATAATGGCTGAATCCAGGTCGCGGGTAGCCACGATCAGAATATGACCCAGTCCCATGAACGACCCCACCAGTTCGGCAGCAACCAGAACCATCCAGCAGGCCTGCAACGACATGCGCATGCCCGTAAAAATCATCGGTAAGGCGCTAGGTAACGCAACATGCCAAAGCAAACGTTGCCTTGAAGCACCATGCACACTGGCCGCCTCAATAAGTGTCTTGTTGACGTTCCGTATTCCGGTATGAGTATTAATGAGAACAGGAGAAAATGCAGCCAGCCAGATAACAAATATTTTGGCGGATATTCCCAGTCCGAACCAAAGAATAGTCAACGGTATCCAGGCAATAGGCGCGATCGGTCGGATCAATTGGAATATAGGGTTTAGAAATGCATCGACTCGTGTGTTCCACCCCATGAGAA
The DNA here is from genome assembly GCA_023423975.1 of Pseudomonadota bacterium. Classification (GTDB taxonomy): domain Bacteria; phylum Pseudomonadota; class Gammaproteobacteria; order Burkholderiales; family Burkholderiaceae_B; genus Advenella. The sequence continues at coordinate 101,018 of JAFAEO010000084.1, read as the reverse complement.
TGCCCAAGGGCACACCGGTCAGAACAGCAGCAACAAATCCGAGCAACACCAGTCCCACGCTGGAGCCGATATGAGAGGCCAATGTCGCGCCAGCGTATCCCGGACCGATGAGGAATAATAATGCATCGAAAACTTCTGGTATAGACGGAAAGGTTAATGAACGTACCATTTGCAGCGGCCCGGTGACGAGATACCAGATCAGCAATAGCACTAACAGCGCCAGGGCGCCCGTAAATCTTTTCATAACGTTCACCCTGTTTAAGTTCAAATACCGTTGACGACACGGTGTGGTCGACGGTGCAAGCGCAATCACTGTCGGAGAGTATGAACGCCGGAGTGTCATCCCATTCCCCTTATTCTGGAAAACCACCATAGGGCGCCCAGCCGGCACCTGCTATGACGCCTCCATCGCAGGCTATAGTCACTCCAGTTACAGCGCTTGAGGCAGACGAAAGCAGAAAGAGGATCACACTGGCAATTTCCGATGGTTGCATCAAGCGTTGCATCGGTGTTGCGTTTAATATTGGCGTCAAATCGCGTTCATTCCCTCTTTCGTCCGGACGCAGAAAAGGTGTGTCAGTCCATCCCGGCGCTACCGCATTGACTCTCACTCCACGCCTGGCCCAATGTACAGCTAGCGACTCGGTCAGGCTCACGACAGCGGCTTTTCCCGGCCCATAATCCAGCACCGGCCCGGAGCGGAACGCCAGCACCGAAGCTGTATTAACAATCGAGCCGTATCCCCTGGCTGCGATAGCGCTGCCAATCACCTTGCATGACACATAGGTCGTCTTTATGTGGGACGCCAGAACCCGTTCCCAGTCATCAACTGGCTGATACTCAATCGGTTTAGGGACGGGCGGAGCGCCGGCACAATTGACCAAACCATTGACTGGAGGTAGACAACGTTCGACCTCATGGTACGCAGCAGCCATTGATAGCTCATCGGCTGCATCGGCCTGCAACCCGACCGCGTGGTCGCCCAGCTCCAGGGCAAAGGATCGCGCGCGTTCAATATTCAGATCAATAATACCCACGTAACCGCCCGCATCGACGACGCCCCGCGCAACTGCAGCACCAATCCCGCTGGCGCCACCTGTAATTACAACACTAGGTACGGCCTGGCTGTACTGTTCCATTTGATCTCCTTTTTCTTTCGGCCTATTACCCGTTTTTCCCCTTTATAAACTTATGGGGTTGTCCGGGGAATTTATCCTGTTACTGACAGTAATCAACCCATGCGCAGTCAACGAGCACTTATGGTTGACTTAATGCATCGCTGTCGGGCTTTCGGCCTCGCGTAGCAACCGCCAAATCCTTGTACGCAAATGTACGAATGAATCCAGGCTCATGACTTGTTCAATCCTTGTATGAGCTTCCCAGTGCTCTGCCTGGCGCACCGGGAGCACATTCACAATTTCGCCTACCCTACCTGGTCTGCCGGTAAGCACAACGACGCGGTCGGCCAAATATACGGCTTCTTCCACGCTATGGGTAATGAACAGAACAGTCTTGGGCTTGAGGCGACACAACTTGACGAGCTCTTCTTGCATGACAACACGCGTCTGCGCGTCTAGCGCACCGAAAGGTTCATCCATCAGCAAAACATCCGGCTCCACTGCATAACTACGCGCGATGGCAACACGCTGTTGCATCCCACCGGACAGCTGATGTGGATAAGCGTTTTCACAACCTTGCAGGTTCATCAACGCGGTATAACGGCTAACAATATCATTCCGCTCCGAGCGCGGGATATTCTTGCATTCAAGACCAAATCCAATGTTATCTCGCACTGTTTTCCATGGGAACAGCGCGAATTGCTGAAAAACAACCGCTCGCTCCGGGCCAGGCCCGGTCACGGTTTTTCTGCCAACGCTAACGGTACCCGAAGTTGGATATTCAAGTCCGGCGGCCATGCGTAACAGCGTGGTTTTGCCACAACCAGAGGGACCTACGATGGCGACAAATTCCTGCTCTCGGATATCGAAGCTGACACTATCGAGCGCAAGAAATTGCTGCTGACCTCGATAGAACGCGCGCTGCACTCCGTCGAAACTAATTTGACTCATTTTTTGTCTTCCTTTCGAACTCATCAACTGAATCTGGCGGATTCTTGCTGCATGAGGTCGAATGCTCTATTGAGATACAGAATCCTCAGCGAACGCTTTGAGCTTGGGATCTGCCGCAATCATCTTCAGATATTTATCAGTGGCGAATTCACTATAGGCAGGAAGCTTTCTTGCCACGCCCACTGACATCATGAAATCGGCTACGGCCTTCCAGGATCTTCCCATCCACGAATCATCACTTCCTGCCATTCGCTTCAACTGCTCATCTAGGGTGTAAACAGGTCGACTCGCAAGTTCAATACTCAGATATTTTCCGGGAATATTCACACCAGCAGATTTGAAAAATTTTCCCAGCATCTGGGCTGCCTGTTCGGGATGACGCTTTTCCCAGGCGACGCCACGCAAATATACCGCGAGGAATTTGGCCGTCTCTTTCGGATGCGCCTTGGCAAATTTCGGTGTCACAAAAACGTTGCTGGTGATGTCCAGACCCACCTCATCGCCGGAACAGATCGGCCTGGCTCCCATGCTGTCATCCAGCAAATAGGTATTGGGAGCCCATACCTGGGCCACATCGTATCGTTTGCTGCTCATGGCCGCGTTGATCTCGGGCGGTGACAAGTTCACCAGTCGATAATCTCCCTCTTTCAGGCCAAATTTCTTGTCCATGCAAACAATGGCACCCCAATGTCCAGTGGAATTGGTCGGCACGGGAATGGTCTTTCCTTTAAGCGCATCGGGATGTTTAATATATTCGTCGGCTTTGTCTTTACTCGCGGTCAATGTAATGATTTTTTCTTCACTATTGGCAATCGCTATTGTTGTCAAACCATAGCGTGCCGCCCCCAGCACCGATGGAATATTGCCCGCGCCACCAACGTCCCAGGAGTCGGCCGCGCCAGCGGCAATTTCCGGTGCACCGGACGAAAATGTCGATATTTCTGCTTTTAGTCCGAGCTCTTTCCACCAGCCCTTTTCTGTAGCGATAAACCATGGCAACGCCCAGCGCTGTGGCTGTTGAGCAATGCGAACGGTAAACAGCTCCTGTTCATTGCTCGATTGCGCACGCACACCGGTACTGCCAAGCAGGCTAATGCAAAACACTGCTGCCCAAATTTGCACATTGCGTTTGTTCATTGCTTGTCTCCTTATTGTTGCTGCGTCAGGCGCTCAAACGCCATAACAGCGATATATTATTTCCCGGCTTTCGCGAGCGATAAAGTGTCGACAGCAAAGCCCTGGCCCGACTCACGCCTGTATGATCATGACCATCTCTCAACCGTGGTCATGGTAACGTGGCACTCACTACGGTATTCTTTGTTTAGCAATTTTCTGCAGCAATCACGTTAATCCATCATCGATTAAGTTATATTCATGAAAAACCAAATGGAAAACGTTTTCCATTTTGCCAAAATATACTGATTCAATTTAATATTGTCAATATTAAAAATTTAATTTATTAGAATTTTTTATTCTTTCAATTAAACTTAATGTATTGTATTTAAACGATTTATTGTATTTTACAACCTTCAGATCGCCGACTGGAGACAGAACAAGGGATTACCCTTATTAACTGAGAACGTTTGCTTAAATGACAAAAATCTTCCAAAAACCAGTCACCATCAAAGACATTGCCAGGCAAGCCGGCGTATCAGTTGCAACGGTATCCCGCGCGCTCAATAATCCTGGCCGAGTGAATGCAGCGACAGCCGAAAGCGTCCGTGCCGCCGCTGAAGCACTGGACTATATTCCCTATCGAGCTGCGGGATCATTAGTCTCAAAACGCTTTAAGGCAGTGGGTGCGCTTATGCCGACAATTGACAATCCGATTTTCGCCAAAGCGCTGCATGCTCTGCAGACCAGATTGAACGATCATGGCTATAGCCTTCTGGTTGCAAGCACGCATTACGACTCCGGACTGGAAGTGACCGCGCTGCAATCGTTAATCGAACATGGTGTCGACGCCATCGTCCTAGTTGGCGCGCTCCATCATCCGGGTGTAGACAAACTACTTGCCCGGACTGACATGCCTTTCGTGAATACCTGGATCTACGACGCCAACAGCCCTTTTCCTTGCATTGGATTGGACAATGAGGCTGCCATGTTTCGAATGACCAACTATCTGCTGGATCTTGGGCATCGCAGCTTCGCCTTTGTCGCCGGGATTACCGAACACAATGACCGGGCAGCACAACGCAAGGCCGGCGCATTGGCAGCCCTGAGCGCCAGAGGCATCACGCTGTCTTCAAATCGGGTTATAGAATGTCCTTACACGATCGCAGCAGGGCGCAGCGCACTTCGAACGCTTCTGACACTCCCAGAGCAACCTACGGCTATCATGTGCGGTAACGACGTGCTGGCATTCGGGGTCGTGTATGAATGCCTCGCACAAGGCCTGAAAATACCAACCGAATACACTGTGACCGGATTCGATGACTTTGAACTGTCATCTCACATGATTCCCTCTCTCACCACAGTACGCGTGCCTGCCACCGAAATGGGTGTTGCCGCTGCAGACTACCTGGTCGCTGTACTGGAGGATAAGCCGGCCCCCCGGCACACGGAGTTTGAAGCCGAATTGATCGTGCGCGGATCATCCGCTCCGCCCCGAAGTGCTTAGTATTTTTACCGGTGTGTACCTAGTGCAAGTACGCTCCAAAGATAAACAATCGAGCCAGCTCATGAAGAAAAAATACCATTAGTATCAACAAGGACGGACCGAAATTTTCGATGCATAGTTCTTGACATCGGATCACCTCGTGATATGATTCAGATCATAAGACAATAAGATTTGAATAAAAACCGGAGACAAAATGGCTTCACATACAAATCCGACAAGGTTCATTTTCATGTCCGCCGTCTGTTTCCGAAACGTTCGATCAATGCATTAATCGCAACCCCTCTTGCTGCATTAACCCGCTACGGCGCAACCAAGGGAGCAGGCAGTTTCATGGCAACAGCTAGTTTTCAGCACAAGCCGGCCCAGTTCAAGGTCAGGCATATTCTTGCGAAGAACCGACGGTTGCTCGTAGGTATACTTACACTCGCGACTGTCTGCCTTACGTGGTGGCTTGTAACCGCTTTTGGCCTTGTTTCGCCCGTGCGCCTGCCGCCACCAGACGAAACGTTTTCCGCATTCAAACAAATCGCAATCGAAGGTTATGGAAATGCCACCCTTATCGTTCACATTCTGCACAGCCTGAAGCTTGTTCTGATCGGCTTTGGTATTGCCGTTCTTCTCGGTGTGCCGTTAGGCTTGGCGATGGGTGCGTCGACCTCTGTAGAAGCCTTTGTCAATCCAGCATTTTTGTTTTTGCGCCCTATTCCACCGCTTGCATGGATTCCTTTATCGATTGTCTGGTTGGGGTTGGGCGACAGCTCAAAAATTCTGGTGATATTTATCGGTGCATTCGTCCCTTCCGTGATCAACAGCTACACGGGCGCGCGAATTCTGTCGCAACCATTGGTCGAGGCAGCAGCCACACTGGGCATCGGCAGACTACGTTTTACATTTGAAGTTTTGATACCCGGGGCCTTGCCGATGATTTTTACAGGGCTTCGGCTTTCTTTGCAGGCCGCGTGGACCACGCTTGTGGCCGGTGAGCTTATTGGGGCCACTTTTGGATTAGGCTATATCCTCAATCAGGCAGCGCAGGATATTAATATTCCGATGATCGTAGTGGCAATGATCACTGTTGCCGTACTTGGCGCTCTGCTGACAGGAGCACTTACGTTGATTGAAAACCGCTTGATGCCTTGGCGCAACCGTTGACGAGGAATTTCCATGCTCCAATCCCGCCGCAAACTGTCTCCCGCCCGAACCGCCGTACTATCAATTGCAGGCGCAATCACATTCTTCGGCATTTGGTACCTGGCCGCCTATGCCGGACTTGCCCCCCCTCAGTTTCTGCCCGTGCCCCACGAGGTCATCGAGAAACTGATAGCGCTGATGCGATCACCGTTTTCCGGCTATACCTTGCAGGAACATTTGTTCGCAAGTTTACAACGCTTTGCAATGGGTTTTGGCCTGGCCGTCCTGATTGGCATTCCACTTGGCCTGATGATGGGCTGGTTCCGCCTCCTTGATGAAATCATTTCGCCCCTTTTCAACGGCCTACGCTTCGTGCCCCCGATAGCCTGGGTGCCTTTTGCCGCGCTGTGGTTTGGTACCAGCATCGGCGGCCCAGTGCTAGTTATCTTTACCGGCGCCTTCCCCCCCTGTCTCATCAACGCCTATAGGGGAGCACGCTATGTCGAACGACATCTTATCGAAGCCGCCAGAACCCTTGGCCTGAACAATTTTCAAATGATTTCCCAGGTGCTGTTTCGCGCTTCCATTCCTTCGATTGTAGCCGGTCTGCGTATATCTGCCGGCCTTGCCTGGATGTCATTGATCGGAGCGGAACTTATCGTCGCCTCAAGCGGAATCGGCTATCTGCTCGTTAAGGGGCAAAGCGCATTGGATGCCTCTATTGTCATGGCAGGCATGTTTGCTATCGGGGTCGTTGGCATTGTTATCGATATTCTGTTGCGCCGACTGGAGCATAAGTGGGCGACGCCCCAGCCAACATGATGTCCGTATATCTGGGATATGCTTTCCCAATTTTGAAAATATATCAAGCCGGTCGCGTTCAAAAATCCGGCAAACACCAAACCGGTAAAACGGAATGAAGGAGGCTATATGAGCAATATCGTTTTTCAGAATGTCAGTCGCACATTTCAACGAGATGCCAAGGATTTCCTTGCTCTCGAAAACATTAATCTGAGAGTTGAAGACAAAGAATTTGTAGCCATCGTCGGACCGTCAGGCTGTGGAAAAACCACCTGCATGAGAATGGCAGCCGGGCTAGAGTTTCCTACCGACGGGAATGTGAACGTTTCCGGCGAGACCATCAAATCACCCGGCCCGGACAGAGCGGTCGTATTTCAACAGTTTGCGCTTTTTCCATGGAAAACTGTTTATGAGAATATCGAATTCGGCCTGAGAGCAAAAGGCATGGGCTCAGGTGAGCGCAAGGACATTATCAAACATTACATTCATCTGATGAACCTGGACGGCGCAGAAACCGCCTATCCTAGTCAGCTTTCAGGCGGCATGCAGCAACGTGTGGCTATCGCAAGAGCCTATTCGTTAGACCCCAAAGTACTGCTCATGGACGAACCCTTTGGCGCGCTGGATGCACAAACCCGAGTCGTCATGCAGGAGGAGCTCGTGCGCCTCGCCCGCGTTAATCCGCGCACGGTGCTATTTATTACACACTCTGTTGAAGAGGCCGTCTATCTGGCTGACCGGGTGGCCATTATGACACCTCGCCCCGGTCAGATCAAAGAGATCATTGATATCAAATCGGTCAGGGAAGCAGAGAGATGGGATGATTACAAGAAGATTGAAGACGTCATGGATCTGGTCTCGTTCGTACATCTTCGCACACATATCTGGAAGTCCCTGCGAGATGAACACGAAGCAACGACAGTACAGTGATTTTTGGCAGTGTCGAAAAACAGCAGCAAAATATAATTCAATTACAGAAACTGGAGACAACTCATGATCAAATATTTGCTTTCCGGAAACATCACCTTCGCTGTTGCTCTTTGCTCTTTAGGAGGCCCTGCATATGGCGCCGATCTTATTCCTATCAAAATAAGCTACCAGCCAGCCGTCTATTGGGCATTGCCCTTCTGGGTCGCTCAGGAAAAGGGCTGGTGGGAAAAAGCCGGGCTCAAACCCGAATTTTCCACTTTTCCTGCCGGCGTCCCCCAGATGGCAGCAGCGGCTTCTGAATCCTGGGATGTTGGAGCGACCGGCTCTGTTCCGGCAGTACTTGGCCATATCCGTTTTAAAGTCAATACCATCGGCATCAGTAACGATGAATCCGCGGGAAACTCGCTTGTCGTACGGGCTGACAAAGCAGGAGAATACAAAGCGGATCCCCAACGCATCAAAGGGCAGACAATTGCACTGACCACCAATTCAACCGGAGACTATGCCGTACAGTCCTGCCTCAAAAAATACGGACTATCCAAACGCGACGTAACCATGAAGAATATGGGGCAAGCTGAGATCATGTCTGCACTGTCGTCCAAAAATATCGAACTTGCCGGCTTGTGGGCGCCAAATACCTATACCGTCCAAGAGAAGATCAATGCCGCTGTATTGTGTTCCGGCAAAGAAGGCGGGGCCATGGTGCCCGGGGCCATCGTGGCGCGTCACGCGTATGCGCAAGAAAACCCGGACAAAGTAGCACGATTTCTCGCCGTCTACCTCGGTACCTGGAAATGGCTGAATGCACATCGTCCTGAAGCCATACAGCTAATGAAGCGTTTCTATGATCAGGGCGGCGTTTCAGTTTCTGACGCGTCGATGAATAAGGAGTTTGATACCCGCAAAACGTACAATGTCGATGAGCAAATCCAGATCATGGACAGAAGCCAGGGTGCATCGGATGTGGACGGCTGGTTCAATGACCTGGCGGCATTCCTAAAAGACTCCGGCACATTACGCGCGGTCCCGGAGCCAAAGGAATACATAGATGATAAATACATGAAAATTGTCAGAGACAATCCTGAATTGAAGGCAATCTCAGACAACATCGACGGCCATTGATCTTCAGGGCACCAGGATGAGCTTGGCAGACGCTGCCTTGCCCTCATCCAGGTCCCGGAAAGCATGTTCGCCGTCAGTCAGACTGCGAGCTTCAACCCAGGACAGATCGCCGAAAGCACCCTCATGCAAGGCATTGACCGTAGCATACAGATCAGCGGTCGTATAGGTATAAGTGCCCAGAAGCGTAATTTCTGCCAGCGTCAATTTTCTCATGTCGATCTCGCTTGCCCAATCCTGCAAACCAATATGCATGATGACTCCGCCTGGCGCGATTACCGAAAATGCGACATCGCGTGTAGCTCTGGCTCCTACAGCATCAATCACCAGATCAAAGGACGCTTCTTCCATCGACTCGGTAAGGGGATTGATCGTTTGGCAGCCCGCACAAACTGAGACAGATGCTCGTCGCAACGGATTGCTTTCCGCCACCACAAAATTTCGTGCGCCGTAACTGCGTATCAGAAGCGCAGACAACATACCGATTGCTCCAGCGCCGATAATCAACACACGCGATTCGGGAAGGGGCCGTGCCATTGTGCGCATACACAGATTTAACGCATGCAGGGCAGTCGCTGCCGGCTCGGTGATTGCCGCGTGTACGGACTGCATATCATCCGGAATTGCGATCAAAGAACGCGCAGGAATCGACATATACTCGGCAAATGCGCCGGGCCGCGTCATACCGACCATGGACCGGTTACTGCACAAGTTATCTCGCCCTTGCAGGCAATAGGAACATCGGGCACAGGTAATTAATGGATTGGCGGTCACACGAAGGCCTTCCGGGATATCCCGCAACGTGCTGGCGACGACGGTGCCAGCAAGCTCATGGCCAAGAACAAGTCCGGGTTTGCGACGCGGGTCGTGCCCATGATAGGCGTGCATATCTGAACCGCAGATACCAACAGCGTCAATACGCAGAATGACCTCACCATCAACGAGCGCAGGGTAAGGGCGTTCCAGCAATTGAATTTCGTTTGGCTGGGTATAGACAAGTGCTTTCATCATTCGTTCACCGACTAGTATAGCCACCGTCAAGCATGATCGTCTGACCGGTAATATAGGCAGAGGCATCACTGGCTAGAAAGACCGTCAGACCGTAGATATCGTCAAGATTACCGTTACGTCCGATACACGTCTTGGCAGCATGAACCGCAGCCTGTTCAGGATCAGATAGGACTGCTTCGGTCAAGGGGGTACGAAAATAGCCTGGGCCGATTGCGTTGCAGTTTATACCATGGCTTGACCACTCCTGCGCTATGGCACGAGTCAATTGCACTACCGCGCCCTTACCTGCACCGTAGGGTGCGCTGTTATCGAAGGCACGATAAGACTGTAGTGAGGCTATATTGATAATGCGGCCCCAGGCTCGCCGTTTCATGCCTGGCGCGAAGCTCTGGGTCAGGAAAAACGGCGCGCCTACATGGAGATTCAACTGACGTTGCCAAGACGAGTAGTCTACGTCCATAAAGGGTTGACGCAAATTGACGCCCGCTGCATTGACAATAATATCGATATCGCCAAAACGCTGAGTCACGCCGGCGGAAAATGCGTGTATACCGGCAAGATCCGCCATATCCGAGGTTGCATAGTGCGCGACAATGCCATCAGACTTCAGCCGGCAAACCATGGCTTTCAATCCGGCCTCTCCACGTGCCACCAAGACCACTTGCGCCCCGGCCAATCCCAGCGCTCGGGCCATCGCGGCGCCCAACCCCGAGCTTGCCCCGGTAATCAGTGCGCAACGGCCTTTCAGATTAAAAAGGGACTGTATGTTCACATTATGTCCTTGTCTTTTACTTGGATATTCATGCATCCACCGGCGTGCCTTTGTCAAATTTTTCCGACGGAAAATACTTTTCAAGGCGTACATCAGCCGTACGCGCATGCGCCTCCATCCCCTCAAGGCGGGATAGCCTTGCCGTTGCAAGTGCGATATTTCTGGAGGCATCCCGGGACATACGTTGCCAGGTCAGTGTCTTCAGAAATTTATGCACGGAAAGTCCGCCCGAATAACGCGCAGCACCCTTTGTCGGCAGAATATGATTAGGGCCACTGGCTTTATCGCCGAAAGCCACAGTTGCTTCCTCTCCAAGAAACAACGAACCATAGCAGGTCAGGTTCGCAAGCCACCAGTCCAGCTCCTCTGCCTGCACTTCAAGGTGCTCTGATGCATACTGATCAGAAATGCGAACCACATCCTCCCGTGTCTGACATAGTACAATTTCACCATAGTCGCGCCAGGCTGCGCCAGCCGCATCGCGCGCAGATTGCGGTAGCTCATTGATAAGCAACGGCACCAGCCTTTGCACTTCACGGGCAACACGCTCCGAAGTTGTGAACAGCCAGGCAGGAGATTCATGCCCGTGCTCAGCTTGCCCCACCAGATCAATAGCAACGATCGACGGATCTGCTGTATCGTCCGCGATAATAGCCACCTCGGACGGTCCGGCAAAAACATCAATACCGACCTTGCCAAAAACCATACGCTTGGCCTCGGCAACGAATTTATTGCCGGGACCAACGATAATATCCGCCGGCTTGCCTGTAAAGAGTCCATAGGTCAACGAGGCGATCGCTTGAACGCCACCGAGCGTCAGAATAGTATCTGCGCCAGCTGCATTGAGCGCATAAAGAACATGTGGATGAATACTCTGCCCCCGAAACGGCGGCGAACAGGCAATCACGGATCCAACTCCCGCCGCCTTTGCGGTGACGACACTCATATACGCCGATGCAATATGCGCATAACGGCCGGTGGGCACATAGCAACCAGCCACATTGACCGGAATGACACGTTGTCCAGCAGTCACTCCCGAATCTAACTGAACTGAAAACTCCTGTAGTGAAGCCTTCTGATGTAGCGCAAACTCCCGAACCTGCCGGACAGCAAAGTCGATATCATCACGATCTGCCTTTGGTATATCCCGGGTATAGCGCTGGATTTGCTCAGGCGTGACAATGATTTCAGCATCCCATTTATCCAAATCACGTGCGTAATTGCGGACAACCTGTTCGCCCCCTTTTTCAATCGCTTCCAACATGTCGCTCACGATCTTCCGAGCCGTATCAGTTTCGGTCTCTGGCGTCTTGGTGGCTTTCTTCAAATACCTAACTGACATTTCATGCATGAGTATCTCCAGATTCGTATAGCGGACAAGTCTGTACTAATACCGCAGCGATTGTCGCTACATTATTGTAATGATGGCTCCGACAGTTGCACTTTTCGGGTATGCATCAAGTCTTCCAGTAAAAGCAACATCGCGGTGCAATCTTGCTCTGCCCGGCCAAAAGCAGGTGCAAGGTTAAATAGTTCGAGGGCACTGGCACCAAGGAATAAAGGAGCACCCAGCTCATGACCCAGTGTCAAGCCCAAAGCAAGATCTTTTTTCCCCAGTGCCAGAGGAAAATCAGGCGTTAGATCGCCAGCCAGTACCTTACGCGGATAATTCACATTGATTTGACCTCGGCCCGCAACCGTATTTTGAAGGACATCAACTGCCGTCGCAGTCTCGATGCCCGCGGCACGTGCCATAGCAAGCGTCTCGGCGGTAAGAACCATACTAACCATCGACATATAATTATTGATAACTTTCATGCGTATGCCGTTGCCTTGCTTGCCCAGATATAACACTTTATCGGCAAAAGCTTGAAACAGCGGTTGTGCCTGACGAAAACTTTCTTCTGCTCCTCCTACCATCACCAGCAGGGTACCCTTTCGGGCATCGGCAGGAGTACGGCCGACCGGCGCATCAATCATACGCAGACCGTGATCATGCAACGAATCCGCAAGCGCCAAGCTGGTGTCTGGCAGGATGGTGCTCATTTCTACAACCAGCGTTCCAGGCATGGCGTGAACCACCACACCTTCCGGCCCAAGCAGCGCCTCTCGGACGTGTTCGTCCCTGGGTAACATTGTCATTATCACTTGGGCATTCTGACAGGCCTGTGCAATAGTGGCGCAAGGCAGTCCGCCATTATCTGCAAACTCTCCCACCCGACCGGCATCCAGATCGACGCCCTGCACCCTATAACCGGAAAGCACCAGACGCGCCGCCATCGGTCCGCCCATTGTGCCAAGTCCGATAAAACCAATAGTCATATCACTCCGAGCAACAGTCGTTTCCACTTCGGGCTCTAGTACCATTGGCGTGTTCATCACACGCCCCCTTCCATCCGCCCGCTCAGTGTCTGCTTATCAGGCACACTGTTGAACTGTGCGAATTCTGTTATTGCACCTTCTGGTTCAGCGCAATAAAAGACACGCGACCGGCCTCCTCGCAACGTTTGCGGAGACGAAAGAGTCTCAAAACCGGCCTCTTTGACTTGCCGATACACGGCATCCACATCATGAACCTGAAACGCAAAGTGGTTATATCCAAAATCGCATTGCCGTCGTGCTTGCGTCTGTCCTTGCGGAGAATAATATTTGAAAAGCTCTATACGATGCGTGCCATGAATAAGCATCGCCCAACGAATAACGGCCCCGGGTAGCCCAGTCACATCTGCCAACCCTGCCTCGTCCCGCTGATCCATCTCGTCCTCCAGAACAAAACCGAGAAAATCAATATAGAACCTTTTGGCGCGTTCAAAATCGTTAACACAAATCGCAGTATGATGCGTTTTTAAAAGGGAATCCAGTAATGCCATTGCCAGTCTCCGTACAAAATTCGGAATAGTGTCAATTGCACCGGCCGTTTACATTGAAACATGACGAATCGGAACGGGCATTGTCTCTTTAATTAATCTATCGTATCGTCTATTGATCTGAATTCTATCATAATATGATTCAAAATCAATAGGAAGTGTCGACCAACCAATTTGGCAATCCTGTACAATGCCCCATACCACTCCTCAGATATCATCGGGAATTATTTTTTGTCTATGCTGAAGAAAAAAACCAGATCAACCTCGGACTCCGCAAGGCAGCAAACATCCTCTCACGAAAGTCCAGGTCTCACGTCGACCAGGGACGACACAGCACGAGCATCGAATGCAGGCGCACTCGAAAAATCGCTGGATGTGCTGGAAATAGTCATGAATGCACCCTACCCCCCCTCGGCAGCACAAATTACGGAAGTACTGGATCTGCCACGGCCGACAACAAACCGGGTTATCAGCAACCTTATCAAGCTGAACTTTCTGAAGCGAGACGTGAAACATCGCGAGCTGATCGAAGGGGATCGCTTACTTAAACTGGCGCTGAACGTAATTGCCCGGGCCACACAGCGTGGACCAGCCCATGAGATATTGCGAGAACTGTCTTCACTGACTAGAGAAACATGCAATATAGGCACCATAGCCGCCGGTCGCATTCGCTATGTTGACCGGGTTGAGGCGCATTGGCCGCTTGCGCTGCGCCTTGAGCCGGGAAGCGATGTCCCATTGCATTGCACTGCGATTGGCAAACTGCTGCTGGCATCTTTGCCTGAGGAACAACGCGAAAAATTCGTGAACACCATGACGCTATCGCGAAATACCGACAATACCATCACCAATCGCATAACGCTGCGTGACAACCTCCAAGCCATTGCAGAACAGAGATTCTCAATTGACAGCCAGGAGCATTTGTCAGGCGTTTTGGGCATTGCTGTTCCAATACCGAGTAACCAGAATTATCCGGTGCTTGCCTTGGGAATGGCGGTTCCCACCGCGCGCGCAACGACTGAATCACTGAAAAAACAATTACCGATATTGCAAGATTATGCGCAACGACTGGGGGATTGCTATTATGGAATTCAAACGGAAAAATGATTTGATGAAATGATCCAACTTGCGCAATGTACACCGGTTTCTGCAGCAATATGACATATTTCCACAGCCCGATTAACGGACACTGGCATTCCGAACGAACACGCATGACGCAAGCCTGCAAGATTTTAAATTTCACCAAATGTGTAGGCTCGCAAACACTTCGGATCAGATTCAAACTCTTCTAAAAAGCCTCCAGGCCCAATCCGATGCCCCTGGTTTCCCGATTTGCAGCGGAACCATTTTTCCAATGCGCCGCAATCCGCAGTCAACCAGGCTTTTCTGCAATACAACAAACAACATAATATTGGACATTCGTCCCCTATCGTTGCTACTATAAACGGCATGCTAACGCCCTGTTTTTCAATGGAGTGACCATGCAGTTGTGTCTTGCCCCCCTGCAGGAGATAGCCCCAGCAGGCTTTGAACTGCCTGCCAACGCCTGCGATACCCACGCCCATGTCGTGTCCGACGATACGAATGCGTACCCGTTTGTTGCCAATCGTAGCTACACCCCGCCCGGAGCGCCTGAATCCCGCTATTTATCCATGCTTGAGCACACCGGCATGCAACGCGGCGTGCTCATTCAAATCAGCGTCTATGGTGACGACAATCGCTATATGCTGGAAGTATTAAAACGACACCCGGACAAGTTGCGGGGCATTGCCGTTGTGCGCGAAGACATCACACATGCGCAATTGCAACTGATGCACGAGGCCGGTGTCAGGGGACTGCGCATCAATGTGCTGTTCGGCGGCGGGACCGGCTTTGAGGCCATGGAAAAACTTGCCCGCAAGATCGCCGAATTCGGCTGGCATATGCAGTTTCTGATGGACGCCCGCCAATTACCGGAACTGCTGCCACGGTTAAAACAGCTGCCGGTGCCCGGCGTTATTGACCACATGGGCCATATGCCCGTCTCTGAAGGTACCGATCATACCGGTTTTCGGGCAATGCAGGAATTGATAGAAAAACATGACTGGTGGGTGAAACTGTCAGGCGCGTATCGTATCAGTGACGATTTTCCGGAATTTGCCGATGTGGTGCCGTGGGCTCAGGCCCTCATCAACACAAATGAAAACCGCATGCTCTGGGGAAGCGACTGGCCTCACGTTTCCATCCCCAGAATGCCCAATACCGGCCTGCTCCTTGCGCAGCTTGAAAAATGGGCACCCCAGGCCAGCCAGCGCAATAAAATTCTGGTAGACAATCCGGCGGCCCTTTACGGCTTTAAACTCTGAATCTGTGCACACAGCCCGAAAGGCTGCGTCCATGCGGCACCCCATCATCAAGATATAGCCCCAACGGAGAAGCGAGATGAATTGGTATAAGCAATTGAACCGGACAGAAAAAAATACCTTTATCGCGGCTTTCGGCGGCTGGGCAACCGATGCCTTCGATTTCATGGTGTTCACATTTGTCATTAGCGCGATCATCCAGCTTTGGGGAATCAGCAATGCAGAGGCGGGGATTCTGGGCACGATCACGTTGCTGTTTTCGGCAATTGGTGGCTGGGGCGCCGGTATCCTGGCTGACCGCTATGGCCGGGTACGCATCCTGCAGATCACTATTCTCTGGTTTTCGGTGTGTACAGTGCTGATCGGTTTTGCACAAAATTTTGAGCAGTTTTTTATACTCAGGGCGCTGCAAGGGCTGGGTTTTGGCGGCGAATGGGCGGTGGGTTCCGTATTGATGGGGGAAATTATCCGGGCGGAGCATCGCGGCAAGGCCGTGGGAACAGTTCAAAGCGGCTGGGCCATCGGCTGGGGCGCCGCCGCGCTGGTTTATACACTCATGTTTTCTATCCTGCCAGTGGAATGGGCCTGGCGCAGTCTGTTCTGGATCGGCGTATTACCAGCACTGCTGGTGCTGTTTATACGTCGCCACGTTCCCGAGCCGGAAATTTTCAAGAAAAAGGTACTTGAACAGAAAAATGTATCCAATATCTGGGGAATCTTCGCTCCAGGTGTCATCAAGACCACCCTGCTTACCGCCCTGCTCTGCACTGGGGTGCAAGGCGGTTACTATGCCATTACCACCTGGCTGCCTACCTTTCTGAAAACTGAAAGACATCTGTCTATCGTTGGCACGGGCGGCTATCTGCTGGTCATTATTGCAGGGTCGTTTTGCGGCTATATTGCCGGCGCGTACTTTGCCGACCGGTTCGGGCGCAAGGCCAATCTGATTCTGTTTTCCCTACTATCGGGGGTTTGCATCTATTTGTATACCGCGCTTCCCCTTAGCAATACACAAATGCTGATACTAGGCTTTCCGCTGGGTTTTGCGGCCTCGGGCATCTTCAGCGGCATTGGCGCCTACCTGACCGAACTGTACCCGTCGGCTATTCGCGCCAACGGCCAAGGCTTTTCCTATAACTTCGGACGTGGCGTTGGCGCCCTTTTCCCAGGGCTGGTCGGCTATCTGAGCCAATCCATGGGCCTGGCTGGCGCCATTGCCGCATTTGCCACGGGCGCATACGTGCTGGTATTGCTCACAACCTTTATGCTGCCTGAAACAAAAGGAAAAGAATTGACTGAATGACCAAAAAGCGACGTATTTGCCCCTATGGATAAAAAACATGGCTGTTATGTTCCAAAAACGCAACATATTTTAGGGAATATCACAATTGAGTGTATAATAAACAACGTACGGTCCTATATAAAAACATAATCCAACAAGCCGTGACGGCTATGCCCCACCAGGCGCCTTCACGAACAGACACAACGCTTACCGTCGGTATGACCTTGTGAACCATACCAGTAGCAAACGGATAACTTCCCTCACTTGATGGCAACAGAAGCACCGTTTTCTGTACATAGACATCATTTTTTCAGACTGCAGAACAGCCCGCTTTCGCGAGTGGTAATGCAGAATCAGCTTTCTGCGAAAGCGCCTGGCATCCGCATTTGCATTTTCCGGCATCCTGCCGTGGTCTGTGTGTTCGCGCCCCCTGGGTTGCACCGCTTTCCACCGCATCCTGCCGTTGATTATTAATCTTTACAGGAGAACACTATATGGCAAAAGAAGAACTACTTGAAATGAGTGGATCTGTTACAGAAGTATTGCCTGATTCCCGCTTTCGGGTCACGCTGGACAATGGGCATCCCATTATTGCGTACACCGGCGGCAAAATGCGCAAGCATCATATTCGTATTCTGGCTGGCGATAAAGTCACCCTGGAAATGTCTCCCTATGACCTGAGCAAAGGTCGCATCACGTTCCGTCATATTGCCGGTCGTGCACCTTCGGGCCCTGCACGCCCACGTCGCCGTTAAGGCCTGCCGGCCCTGCGGCCGCCTTCTATCTATGCAGCCTTGCAGGCAGATATTCATAAAATATTCTGCCGCAAGCCTGACATAAAAAAATATGTTAGAATTTTCGACTCCGTAAGACTGCCGATATAGCTCAGTTGGTAGAGCAGCGCATTCGTAATGCGAAGGTCGGAGGTTCGACTCCTCTTATCGGCACCACCGCATTGGTGTCCTTTTATATAAAATAACTATAAAAATCAAAAGCTTAGGGTTTTCATCTCTAAACCCCACTTTATAAAACTCCGTCCTGCAAGAATGTGACAAGTATTCATCGATAGGCAACGCGAATGGGTCGCTTCATACGAACCACATCGGACCAGACCTCAGCCTTGTCAATTGCTTTGAGTAATGCGGACTTTTCTCCTCCTTCTTTCCTATCCCGACATCCTGCGCCGGTTGCGTAAATTTTTAACGGCACTCATACCACTACTTGGCATACGAAACGCCACCACAGAAATAGACACATATTACTTTTTAGGGATGGTTGGGACCTTTTTCTCCTGGCTCTTCATTAAAGCAACCGCTTTTTTCCAATGTTTAATATCCTCATTCACAAAATTGGCAAGTTCTTCCGGATTTTGATACGCCACATTTACACAGGCTTTTGAAAGCGCCTGTCGGACACTATCCTTTTTTAATGCGCTTTCCAGAGACCGTGTCAATTTGGCAATTCGGTCTGGTGGTGTGCCGGCAGGCGCATGCAGCCCATACCAGCCTTGGGTATTAATTTCAGGAATACCCGCTTCTTTCGTTGTAGGAATATCGGGCGCTTGACTGGACCGTTCATCCCCGGTAACCGCCAGAACATTCAGCTTATTGTCGTTGATAGCCCCACAGGCAAGGTTACCTGACACCGTGGCGAGTGATACACGCCCTTCGTAAAGATCAGTCATATGTTGCGCAGCGCCCTGATACGGCACAAATAGCAAGTTAATATCTGCCTCTTTGGCCAACATGCGTGTGACAATCGTAGTGAATGCGCCACCAATGAGTACTGCGCTGGGGAGTCCTGGATGATCTTTTACATAAGCAATCAATTCCGGGATTGACTTGACTGGCAGCTTCGCAGACGAGACGATAAACCCGGATGATGTCGCAAACCGGCCAATGGGCGCAAAATCGTCCGCGCTCCATTCAATATCATCAAATAAAACCGGAATACTTGTTAACACGGCAGAACTGGACAGTAATGTATACCCATCTGGCTTGGCCTTGGCAACGGCCATTGCCGCAATATTGCCCTCCCCGCCAGGCCGCGGCTGCACAATAATCGGCTGGCCGAGATCCTTGCTCATCTCCTTGCCAATAATTCGGGTCAGAACGTCAACAGCTCCGCCAGCGCTATACGGAACAACAATTTGAATTGGCTGGGCAGGCCAATCTTGCGCCGTAGAAGTCAAAGGTACCAAGTTGCAGAACACCGCCGAAGTGATCGCTCCAACAAACGTCATTCTTTTATTCGTCATGCCTTCCTCCAACTACATCGTCTTTCTTGTTATCACAATAGCGATACCCATCGTGATTGTTCTATCGGCGCTATCTGAGTAAATAGGGCAGCAAAGCCGATTCAGATATCTTCAAGCGTAAAGTTAAGGCGGGTATCTTTAACCACAATGCCTCCCCGATTGCCTGGCTCCACTGAGCCATACCGGGCAGCGAAGCATTCTGGCAGAGGCCGCGCCGTTTTTGGCGACAACCACAACCTCAAAAGATGCCGACGACGTTCCGGTTCAGGCCAGTCTTCAAAGTCTGTACGAGAATGCAGGATCTGATGGTTATGCAGGAACTGCATGTCGCCCACTTTGAACTCCATTTGCAGATTAATCGCAGGATCGTTGGTAAGATTGTCCAGCATATCCATCGCCTCAATCTCGGTCTGTGTCAGGCGCCTTGCCAGGGGGCAATTGTTTTGTGCGCTCCGGATGTATTGTCCGGAATAAATTGTCGTCAAATGTCCTGCGTGCCAGTTAAAGATAGGCACTTCGAACCACGGCTTCATACCCTCGGGCACTTCTCCGCGCCGATCCGTGGGGAACGCATGGAACAACACTGCAGCCAAATCCGGTCGTCGGTGCATCATCTCGTTATAAATGGTCACCGAGCTTGCGATACGGCTTTCACCGCCGCTTTTTGACGTTTGCAAACAAAGCAGGCCCACAATATCGCAAGAATCCGTGTGGTACTCCAGACCGCGATTCGTCTGATAATAACGCGTTTTGGCTTGATTAATATCTGCGCCCATATCGCGCACATGACCGAGCAGGTGTCCTTTGGCATTTTGCGAGCGGAAACTCCCCAAATGCGAGCCTATACCAAGATAGGCGATTGCTGAATCGCCTTTACCATATCGCTCTACTGGTAAGCCGCGCAATAACACGAAACCTCGCCCCTCGATAATTTCAGCCAGAATTCGAGTCAGTTTTTTCGATAAGCCAGGCAAGGGAAACGTTTCAGGACTAATGTCTGCCATGGACAAACCGCCGGCGTGAAAAGCGGCAATGGCCTGGTCAATTTCCTTAATATCTTCAGAGCCAAGTTGGTGGATCCACTCGGAACGACTGGACATGTCCTGTCCGTACCAGGCTGCCTTCCCTGTAACCGTTTCAGGAACGTTGTCAACATAACTTTTCTGCGCGCTGTTCATTACTTTTCCTGTGTGAAAATGAATAATCTGGAAATAGTTTAAACTTGAGAGAATGCTTGAACAAACGAATAATTTCTATACATTCATGGATTTTATCAATGGTAAATATCACGATAAAACAGATACGTGCCTTTATGGCCGTTGCAGCAGAAGGCAGCTTTACCAAGGCAGCAGATAGCCTGCACCTCACTCAATCCACCTTGACATCGTCAATTAAAGTGCTTGAAGAGGAAATTGGTCTGCAGTTGTTTGACCGCTCCACCCGATCGGTAATACCCACCCGGCAAGGAGAACTATTTTTGCCGACTGCTCAGCGCATACTGCGGGATCTGGAAGACGCGCTGGACGATTTACGCATGGTGGCCGAACGAGAACGTGGATCCGTTTCGGTCTGCGCGGCAGGCTCTTTCATTACTTACGTGCTTACCCCCGCATTGATGGATTTAGCAAGACAACACCCAGGCATTCACACTCGCTTTACTGAAGGCACGACACAGAGCGTTGCCCAGCAAGTTTTGTCAGGCGAAGCGGACTTCGGCGTCACTACCCTGTTTGAACCGATTCCCGAGCTTGATGCCACGCTCCTTCTTACCGATGCCTATGGCGCCGTATATGGTGCTGAACATCCCTTGAATGACGAGCACGCCTCATTGACATGGAACAAATTATCGAAACACACCATGGTCCGACTAAGCAAGGCCAATGGCATACGCATACTGCTTGACAGCGAGTCGAAAATTGCAGGGCTGTTCAAGAACACAGTATATGAAGTCAGCGGAGTGGCAGCGCTTCAGGCACTGCTCAGCCGCGGCTTCGGTTTCAGTGCATTACCCGCGCTCGCAGCCAGATCCCTGGTGGTGGAAGGACTCAGGTTCAGCATCCTGACACGCCCGAGCATACGTCGCAAGCTCTATGTCGTTAAAAAAAAGGGGCGCAGTCTTTCTCCGGCTGCCGTCGCTCTTTTTCGAGCCATGATTGAAGCGCTGCAGGATATGGCTCCTGATGAAGCTATAGACGTCACATTCACTCAATCGGAGATTCGGGCATTCTGCGGAATTTGAAGAAAGTGATGTCGTATCGATATGAAGCGAAATGCTGAGCGTTCTGTATCCATTTGGCTCAGATGGTTATGACTCTTCTTTTCACCACGGAATATTTGTATGCCAAATGATCAACTACCTCACGTTTATCAAGTCTTCATTTTATACTCACACAAATTCAAACAATTTTGTCGATTTAATCGTCGCGCTCGCTGACAAAAACAATTGCTGCCAAAATGCCCCCTGCCCTGATCGTCTTCATCAATAAAACCCAGGCTAGCACAATCCATCTTGCATCAGCATCTCGGCCTTTAAAAGCGAGCCATTGAACCATGCATACCTCACCCTCGGCCGCTTCTGCAAAGATTCCAAAAGGGATCTGGATTCTGGGCTTTGTCAGTATGTTTATGGATATTTCGTCTGAAATCATCCATAGCCTGCTGCCGGTTTTCATGGTTTCCACACTTGGGGCAAGCATGTTTGTGGTGGGGGTCATAGAAGGCGTCGCCGAGGCAACAGCATTAATTGTGAAGATTTTTTCTGGCGCTCTAAGTGATTATTTAGGAAAGCGCAAAGGGCTCGCCGTGCTCGGCTATGGACTGGGCGCCCTGTCCAAGCCCTTTTTTGCGATGGCAGGAACATCGGGCATGGTGTTTACAGCGCGTTTTGCCGACAGAATCGGCAAAGGGATCCGAGGCGCGCCGCGCGATGCATTGGTTGCCGATTTAGTCTCGCCCGAGATACGCGGCGCTGCATTCGGCTTGCGGCAGTCTTTAGATACCATCGGCGCGTTTCTAGGCCCTCTGCTGGCCGTCGGTTTGATGCTCCTGCTGGCCAATGATTTTCGCACCATATTCTGGCTGGCGGCGATCCCCGCATTTATTTCTGTGGCATTACTTTATTTCGGTCTGCAAGAGCCCGCACAGAAGGTGGGCGCTAAGCGAACCAATCCGATTAAACTGGAAAACATTAAACGTCTGAACCGTCCCTATTGGTGGGTGGTATTCATCGGTGCTGTGTTTACATTGGCCCGATTCAGCGAGGCTTTTCTTGTGCTCAGGGCCCAGCAAGGCGGTCTGGCGCTCGCACTGGTGCCTTTAGTACTGGTGATCATGAACCTGGTGTATTCAATGTCGGCGTATCCAATAGGCAAATTGTCCGACCGTATGAGCCATCACACGCTGTTGGCGTTGGGGCTGGTGGTCCTGATCATTGCCGATCTGGTGCTGGCAACCAGCAACCATTGGGCAATTGTGCTTATCGGGGTTGCCATCTGGGGGCTGCATATGGGAATGACCCAGGGACTGCTGGCAACCATGATTGCAAACACCGCACCCGCAGATCTGCGCGGCACCGCTTTTGGTTTTTTTAACTTGGTCAGCGGAATTGCAATGTTGCTTGCCAGTATCGTGGCAGGGCTGACTTGGGACAGTTTCGGTGCCGAATATACTTTTGTTGTCGGCGCGGCAATATCGCTACTGGCGTTAATGCTTGTACTTAGAAATAAAGCGTGCCAGCAGTAAAATAGATCAACGATAGAAAAAGAGACGCTATGAGCACCTGGTCAGCTGAACGGCTAAAAACCAGGTAAACATCTGGCGCGCGCACAGTTCAATAATCAATGTTCAGGTTGTTCCCTATTGGCCGTGATCACGCTCTGCTTTTTGCCAATTGACTGCAGACAACGTTGCTACAAATTTTTTTAGCTCGCAGGGAGCGCTTTTCGGCTGAAAAGTAAACCTGACGCCATAGCTGGGCATGGAATACACGTTCGACGTATTGGCATAAATTTAGGAAAAACCAGCACCCAAAGAAGACGCCCGTGATCGATATGTGCCCGTACACGCCTTCAGAATGTATCCCATTCCAGATCCTTCCAACGCCCATACACCATCAGCATCGTGCCGTTCGCGTTCACTCCCTGTCGTAGCATCGAATTGACACGGAGATAGTCTCCGTTTATTATATGGAGACTATCTCCACATAATGAACGCGCTACCAGCCGGCATGTCTCTATTAAGCTGCTGGAGTGTCGAAAGGGATCTACCTATGATCACGAATGCACCTGAAGAGAAGGGCTCACTGCGCGCAGATGCGCGGCGAAATCGCGACAGCATTCTCAAAATCGCGGCGCGGCACTTTGCTGCGCATGGCGTGAATACGTCGCTCGACGAGATTGCGCGGGAGGCGAAGGTTGGACCCGGCACGCTGTATCGTCATTTTCCGACGCGCGAACACTTGTTGTGCGAGGTGCTGCATGAACGACAGGAGGAGCTGTTGTCCCGTCGCGATGAAGCCTCAGCACAGCCGTGCGCGCAGACTGCGCTTCGCGCCTGGATGACAGCGCTCACGGACTATCTCAATGCCTTCAACGGTCTGCCCCAGCCGTTCATAGATGCTTTCGAAGCCCAGGCATCGCCATTGGCCGTCACCTGTAGCACACTTGTCTCGATAACGGCCGAGTTTCTCTCACGCGCGCAGGCCCAAGGCGCAGCCAGGCCGTCGGTTTCCGCGCCCGCGCTGTTTCTGAGCGCAGTGGGCTCGGCCTTCGTCCATGACAAGGCCGGCAAATATGGCGCAACCCCGGAGCAAATAGAGGAGATCCTCGCCTTCGGTTATCTCAATAGCGGAGTGGCCCAGGATGCGGCCAATCTGCCCTACCCCGTTAGCAAAACTGGAGCACCACATGACTGACAAGCCAATCCGCGTTGGATTCATCGGCCTTAATCCGGACATTCAATGGGCCGCCAAGGCCCATATTCCGGCACTCAAATCACTACCAGACGAGTTTGTGGTGGTCGGCGTCGCAAACACCAGCCTTGCCAGCGCAAAAAACGCCGCCGAAGCATTCGGCCTGCCTCATGCGTTTGAGAATGCGCAAGCGCTGGTCAATTCGCCCGAGATTGACTTGGTCGTCGTCACTGTCAAGGTACCGCATCACCGCGAACTGGTGGCAGCGGCGTTGAACGCGGGCAAACACGTTTATTGTGAATGGCCGCTGGGCAACGGCCTGGCCGAGGCGCGGGAATTGGCCGATCTCGCAAAAACGAAGGGTGTTGTCGCGGCAGTCGGTACACAAATGCGCGTTGCCCCAGAGATTGAGCACCTTCGCCAACTCATCGCCGACGGTTATGTTGGCGAGGTGCTCTCGACGACGCTTGTGGGCAGTGGTGGCTCGTGGGGCGGCGAGACCGACGCAGCCCATGCCTATCTTTATGACAAGAGTAATGGTGCAACCCTGCTCAGCATCCCACTGGGACACATGCTTGCCGGTATGCGCGAAGTATTGGGTGGCTTTAACCACCTGTCCGCACGCATGATCAACCGCCGCAATACCGTGCACGTAACCGATACGGACCAGATGATTCCCGCAAGCTCGCATGACCAGATCCTCGTACATGGCGCGCTACAGAGCGGGGCCGCATTCTCGATCCATTATCGTGGAGGCATGTCCCGCGGCACCAACCTGCTGTGGGAGATCAACGGGACGGAAGGCGACATCCAGGTAACAGGTGCCAGTGGCCACGGACAGATGGTTCAGTTGGTCATCCGCGGCGCAAACGATGATACGAGCGAGCTTGCTCCATTGACGCCGCCCGCTTCGGCCTATAGCGGCTGGCCGGATAATTCGGTCGTCCGCAATGTCGCCCGCGTCTATACCTTGATCGCGCAGGATATCCGTTCGGGCACACGCTCGGCACCCAGTTTTAGTGACGCCGTCGCGCTGCATGAGACAATCGATGCGATCGAGCATTCCGCTGCCGGGAAGGAGTCAAAATGACGGCTCTCTCGCTGCTGGAACTTGTCCGAGTCACACAGGAAACCGACGCCCGAATGGCGCTCGACAACGCGCGAGACCTTGCATATCATGCAGAGGAATGGGGCTACAAGCGCATCTGGGTCGCCGAGCACCATAACATGGTGGGCATTGCCAGCGCCGCAACCTCGATAGCCATCGCCCACATCGCCAGCGGCTCCAGGACGATTCGGGTCGGCGCCGGCGGGATCATGCTGCCAAACCACGCGCCCTACATCATCGCCGAGCAGTTCGGCACACTGGAACGACTCTACCCTGGACGCATCGATCTGGGGTTGGGCCGCGCGCCGGGCACCGATCAGATCGCAGTGCGAGCGATGCGGCGCTCTGCCAGCGCCTCCGATCAATTTCCTCAGGATGTGCAGGAACTCCAGGCGTTTCTTGCGCCTGCCGCGCCAGATCAACGCATTATTGCCGTGCCGGCGGCTGGAACCAACGTGCCGCTGTGGATACTGGGTTCAAGCAATTTCGGGGCGATGCTGGCGGCCGAACTCGGCCTGCCTTACGCCTTCGCTTCACATTTTGCGCCTGACATGCTGCTGCCAGCCCTGGACATCTATCGCAGCCGCTTCAAGCCTAGCGAACAACTTGACAGGCCCTATACAATGGCCGGCATCAACGTCATTGCTGCCGATACGGACCATGAAGCAAAGCGGCTCGCGACCACCCAGCAGATGTCGTTTGTTGACATGTTCCGGGCACGGCAAGGGGTCAGCAAGCCGCCCATCGACGATATCGAAACCTACTGGTCGCCTGGGGAAAAGGCGCAGGCCATGCGCATGCTGGCGCGTTCGGTTGTCGGTTCCGCAGATACCGTGCGCGCAGGTCTGCAAGCGTTCATTGCCGAAACAGGTGCCGACGAGCTGATGATCGTCTCCGACCTCTACGACCATCAGGCGCGACTGCATTCAGTCGAACTGATTGCCGAGGCGATGAAGTCATAGACCAGGATTGCGCACTGCAGCCGAGCTGGGCATGCGTTGGCTTAAATTCAAGCGGGGTGCCGAGACTGCCACTTTCGTGGGTTGAGCGCCCCAATCAAACCGGCCATTCGCTTGCCTGTCCTTCCTGCTTCTACGGGCGTTGCGCCGCGTACTGATTCAGGGCAAATATATACGGCCAGGCGTTAAAGCCAGTCTGTGCCATGTTGCTCTTGTATTTCTTTAAGCGTTCAGCGTTCGGTGTAATCTTCGTCCTCATCCACCGCTTGGCGCTTGCGCTTCACTTGGTAGGGTGTAAGCACAATATGGCAGACGACGTCCAGCGTCGGGCGGGTGTCGCCTGCCTTGTCCGTCCATACCTTCGGTGTCAGCGTCCCCGATAGGGCTACGCTGTCACCATCATCTAACGCCAGTAGCGCGGTCTGGGCTTTATCTTCAAAGGCAATGACACTGCACAACAGGGTTTCGCCATTGCCTGCCGTCGCCTTCACTTTGGCGGTAGTATAGGTATCGCCCGTTTTGCCGGTACCCTGTTTGGCGCTGCCGTACAGTCTGCCTGCTATTAACCCATCAATCATTCTTCACCTCGTTTTGTTGAAAATCTCCGCATCGGTGCAACGTGAATACGGCTGCCCCACCAATAGGAGTGAGACGCTGGCGGCACCTGCCCGTATGATAGCGCTGGCACTCGCCGCAGCTACGGCGCTCATTCCTTGACTTTCTCGCACAGCCAGATATCACGCCAACTACTGCGTCTCGCCTTATGTTGTCCCCTTGCTTTGGAAAGCTAGCACCCTGCGGCCCTCCTATTTGGCTAGGCTTTCGGGGCTACTCGTTACTGCTATTGTCGCTATTTCTGCTCTTTTTTTCTGTGGTTCCTGCTTTTGCAGTCGCAACAATAGCAGGAATAGCAGTATCAGGATGCTTGTTTAGCGCATTTTCAAACATCGCCATCAGTCCCATGATTCGCCATCTGGCAGTTGTGGGTTAACCACAATCAGGCTCTTTCTCCTATCCTTAATGGGTTGGCCCGGTCTGTGTCCATTAGCTCCTGTAGAACCGGCAGCAGATTCGTAACCTTGCTTAAGTTGGGTAGACGGAAAGTATCGTAGTACATCAACGGTTCTAATCCGGTTGCTGCGGTAAATGCCTATTAGCCATCAACACGTTCTGCCTTTTGCCAATTTACGCCAGATTAAATTGCTGCATATTTTTTTTAGCTGATAGGGAGCGTCCTCGGCGTTATGTCTAGGCCACGTGATGTCCTTCCCTTGGACTGCATCTTGTAAATGTGCAGATTATCAATTGACCTGTAACTGCGAACAGGCGATGACTGAAGCAAAGTCCGCATCCAGTAAAGCAAGCGTCACATTGTGAATCTGCACTGCTCCAAGCTCATATTGGCCAAGTTCGAAGCTAATAACAGCATCTTTCACAACTGTGATCTTAAGCCCCAGATCTGCCCCCATTCTAACGGTCGAATTAACGCAAAAACCTGCCACTGCGCCAATCACGACGAGCTCTGATATCCTGGCTGTTTGCAGATAGGAGAATAGTTCAGTTGAACTGAAAGCGGACGACGTGCTTTTGATGAATACAGGTTCGTCTGCTAATTCTTCGAACGAAGCCAGCGGCAAAGACAATAGAGAATTTTCGTGAAAAATCGACTCTTTTTCGACCGATTGATGGCGAACATGCACAACTGGCTTTCCGGCCTGCCTGAATTGGTCGAGCACCCGTTTCATGTTTTCGATGCAGTTTTCGGGATAGTACTGAACACCCTGCTCAATCCTGTCCACAACGAAATTTTGCATATCAATAATAAGTAAAGCTTTTAACACGTGTCCTTCCTCCCTTGAAAACAAATCCAGTTCACACCGATGTAAATTGTCCGTCATCTGTCAGCCAATTTGCACATTGTGTGCATTACGGTAGACGAGTCATATTAACTGGAAATAGCAACGCTTCAAGGAAGCAGCTGCAAGACTTGTCTGCGCCCAAGCGCCGGTTCTTTAAAGAAAGTATCAGAACCCTGCCAGATATCGTGCAATCTGTTTTTGAGGAAGCTTTGCAGGACTCCTGATTCGTAATCTGATTTTGCCTGATCCGTTTCGCGCAACCGCGGGCCCAATACCAACCAAGAGCGCCATTTGATTCTCCCTGTCCCGATACTCGCATAATGACTGCCAAGATTGCTCGCTGCCCAACTGTCGCGGTCATAGCAACCCCGGCTTGCTGATTTCCAGCAAGGTGAAATACCCTTTGTACTCGCCCGGCAACCACCCGCCCGTATCAATATGATGAACATTGCCAAGTGTCATAACTGTTGGATGGCAATTATGGCCGACGATAACATGATCAACCCCGGCTACCCGCGTCACGTCCTGGCGTTCAAATCGATCGCGCGACCACATCGCGCGCTGGCGGTGTGATTTGGAACCAAAATAGTTTTCCAGATCATTCCAGTTTCGGCACGGTACATCGGCATGAACAATACCAATTCGTCCGTTTGCCGTCGCAACCTCTATTGCCATCGGCAGGCGTTCCAGCCTGGTAACCAGGCTTTCCCGATCGTCAGTGCGCTTCTCAATGAACCAGCTTCCGCCGTTGAGCCTATAATTATCTTCATCCATCCGGCCAATGCGGTGATAGCGAATGGCATAGTCCTCGTGATTGCCGCAAGTCGGAAAAAACCAGCCGGTGTCGATCAGATTAATGACTTTTTCATTCTCTGTGCCACGATCGACCAGATCGCCCACCGAGAAAAGCCGATCTTTGCCTGCATCAAACGCTACGACCTGTAACGCCTGCATCAGCTCTGTATAGTGACCATGGATGTCGCCAACAACGAAATCCCGGCCAGCACTGTTTAAATCGAATTTGTGTACGTATGCCATTTACTTTGCTCCGACACACTCGCCATCAGGAGTCATCCCAAGGCCGGCCTGTTCATACAAATAAAAGCCAATGTTCTATTTTTTATTGTTTTTTTTACTTCTGATCGTATACCAACAGGGAATTGCAATCATGACCACGGCGCTGAGGATTGCAAATGCAATTTCGGTGCCTTCGGTGTCAGATGGGGAAAAATAAAAAAGAGAAGCGCATACGGCAGCTGCGCTGAATGCGAACACCGACGCAACAATCTGGCGTACGTAAAGCGGTTCCCTTTCTTTTCCTGATGGTGCGAAAAAGAATGCCACGACCGTGGCCGCCACCATCAATATCCCAATCAGCTGGGCCCATAAATCCATGAAAATCCCCGACTTTATTCATCACACGATCATTATACGGTGGCAGGCCGGGGCATACCGCATCGCAGCGGCAGTTGATACACACTGGCGCGTTTTCACTTTCAATGACAGTAGCCGCTACTGCCCAGCCGTCCCGCGAGCATGCCTCACCCTATTTGACGCGCGTCAGTACGCCGGCATCTTCATTGATATCCAATGGCCTGTCCAGCACTTTCAATTTTCCTTCACTCACCGCCTGCAGTGTGTTCCTGGACCGGACACCAAATAACCAATCGTCTTCATTTTTCTTGTCAGCGCTAAGGCGCAACAGCGTATGCAAGCCCGATTTTTCCATAGTCCAGTTACCATGAAGCGATTTGCCCACCGCACCGCCGCTAAGCACAAATCGCCCCTTGGGATCCAGTTTAAGTTCAATATCGTCACCTGAAAATGTGCCGGCAAGGAACGTTTCTTCCGATTTAGCAATGCCCGGCTCAGTTGCGGCAGCAGCCGATGGCGCAACAGCAGTAGCCGCATTCACGGTTGGGCCGAGTGTGCCCAGGCAGACCAGGAAAATTGCCCTGAACAAAATGATTGTCTTCACGGTTGTGTTCTCCAGATAGTTAACGATCTGATCCTATTGCACTTGAAAAGTATATAAATTTGCATATCGATATTTCAGCATTTTTTATATCCGACCGTGCCGGCATACGCCTGTCTACAGGATATGGTGCGTGATAGTCATGTTGCCACAACGGAGGCGGTAACAATCATGGCCGTATCCATCATGGCCATAAACGGGCTACTGCGTAGCTTCAAAAGCCTGATGAAAAAGCACCTGGCCAAGCGGTATCTCTCCGACAAAAGAGAGAGCCTGAAAATACCGGGCTGGTGCGTCAGCGTACAGCAAAGTAGAACTAGCCTTGAAGCCGAAGCGACCATAGAAATCCGGGCTGCCTAACACCACACAGCCACGCGCATCCATGCGCTGCAATTGGGCAAGCCCTGAGCTGATCAATTGCGTACCCACACCCTGCCCCTGCCATTGAGGCAGTACGCTGACGGGACCCAGACCATACCAACCCAGCTCGCCCGACGAAATACTGACCGGTGACAACGCGATATGGCCCACTATTGTGCCCTCATAAAGCGCCACCAAAGAGACCACCAGCTGATTGGCATGCCTCAGGCCATTGATAATAAACTGTTCAGTATGGCTGGCAAACTGCTCTGACTCAAATGCTGCTTTGGTTACACACGCAATAGTATCGACGTCAGCCGGTTGTTCGTTACGAATGGTTATATTCAACATGATGTTGCCAGGATAGTGAATTGGCCTGGCCGGAAGATAAAAATAAAACCATAGCCTATCGCACGACAAGATGCAAATCACAAAAAAGGGATGATTGCCCAGAAGCCGGTGCACCCTAAGCGTACGCTAGCCTCTGGCAGGAAACAACACCGCTGCATTCCCATATGTCATGAAGCATGCAATCGAACACAAATGAATTTGATGGGCCTACACAAATGTGCTTAATTTATGGCTGTTCAATTTAACCTGGTATTTATTTACCGAGTTTGTTTATGGCAACAATAAACTTGTCCATGTCGCTATCACGAGTGAAAAGCGCTGGTGAAACGCGGATCGCATCACCGTTATGGATACCGCCACGGCGCACCGTAAGAATACCGTGCTGGTCCCTCAACGTTTTCACCAAGCCATCATTCTGCTTTTTATCGCGTGCATTGCCGAACCGAAAGGAGGTAATACCTGCATGCAGGCTGGCATCATCCGGCGTCAATACATTGACAAATTTATTACTCCTGAGCGCGTCTACCCAGTAATCTCGCAAATAAGTCAGCCTTTGCTGCTTGGCCTTTGCTGATATTTTCTGGTGTAAATCCAGCGCCACGGGGACCGTGAGCAAGGCGGCAAAGTTAGTGGTTCCCGTGTGTACCCGCGAACGGATATCATTGGACTCATAATCTTCGTCAGCATAATCCGGATCGATATCCATCAGCCGATTTTTCGAAATATACATAAAGCCCACACCGACCGGCGCCGATATCCATTTGTGAAGATTAAAGCCCACAAAGTCGGCACTTAAGTCTTTCACATTGAAGTCGATTTGCCCCCATGAATGCGCCGCATCCACGATCACGTCTACACCCTGGGCCCGGGCCATCTGGGCGATTTCGGCTACAGGAATGACCAGTCCGGTGCGATGCGAAAGATGTGTCAATAAAAGCAGCTTTAACTTAGGCGTACTTAAAATTTTCTCGTAGGTATCAAGAATATTCTGTCGGGTAGCGGGCTCCGGGATATTGAATCTTTCTACCCGTACGCCGCGCCGTTGCTGTAACCAATTCATTGCGTACTGCATGGAGTCATAATCAAGATCGCTATAGGCCACTACATCATCCGGCTGCAGGCCGTTATAGCCAGTGATCAGCTTTTGCAAGGCTTCTGTTGCGCCTCGTGTCAGCGCAATTTCCGAGACGTCTGCACCAACGGCATGCGCGACCTGTTCGCGCACTTTTTCCAGGGCGCCACTGAATTGGGCGCGTGCGTAAATAGTGTTGTTGGCATTGATGAAATTGGTGTTTTCTTGATAAGCCGCCAGCACCGGTTTGGGCATTGCTCCCCAATACCCGTTTTCCAGATTGGTTATTTCTTGATTGACCGCATAAAGTTCCTGTATATCCTTCCACGCTGCATCTGTCGCAGCCAGCGGCGCAGAGATGGGACCTGTAATGTTGCGTGCCTGCAGAACACTCGGAATCAACGAAAGCGCGGTACTGGCCAGAGAACCAAAGACCATCTGGCGCCGGGAAATATTTAACATGATGTTTGCTTTACTCTGTTATAAAAAATAAAGTGCTCATCATAAAAACAGTCCATTGCTCCGTTATGACAGCGCAATGGCCGGTAACGCTCAGTTCAAAGGTATCTGGCATGGAATGGCTATCTGCACCCGGATCTTTTGGCTGATTGCACATGTCCTTTTATGAACATGACATAACTATGAATCGCCGGGACGCTCGTTCATTCAATATACAAGACCAAACATTCCAGAGAGAGAACACATGCAAACAGGACAACAAGTTGCTTTAGCATAAAAATAGCTGAACGCAATTTTCCCAGCGAGTTCGTAATGGCTATCAGCCGTTTTGAAGATTAACGTAATAAAATATTTCTTACATTATTCTGAATATAAATTGATTTACATCAATAATTACAGTTGTGGTTGTAATACACTTGAATGAATCCCCGGCATTCACGTACGGGGCGCCTTTTTTCTGTTCCCGGGAGGTATATGATGAGCAAAACCATTTTAGTCCCAATCGATGGATCGAAAAACGCGAGCAAGGCCCTGGACTGGGCCATCTCGATGGCAAAAATGGCTGGCATGCAACTGCTAGTGGTTAACGTGCAACCAAGCTTTCACACGGTACACGCCAAGGCACTGTTCAATCATGAGGATATTGAACAGTATCAGCAGCAATTGTTCAATGAAGTAGCTGAACCAGCAAGAGCCACGCTGCAGCAGTCTGAGGTGCAACATGAGGTCAAGCTGATGATTGGCGACGCCAAAAACTGCATTGTCCAGGAAATTACCGACAGGCAGAACAGCAATTCGCCTGTAGAAATGATTGTGATGGGCTCGCGCGGCACCAACCCATTGTTCTCCGGACTGCTTGGCAGCGTTAGCTACGCCGTCATCCATTCGGCCATATGTCCGGTAACCATCATTCCTCACGACTAAACCGGTAAACTACAACCCCAGCTGGCTCAGGCCCGGATGGTCATCGGGACGTCTTCCCAATGGCCACCGGAATTTGCGATCGCTTTCGGCGATGGGCAGATCGTTAATGGAAGCATGACGCTGCAACATCAATCCATTACCATCAAATTCCCAGTTTTCATTGCCATACGACCGGAACCATTGCCCCGAATCATCATGCCATTCATAGGCAAACCGCACGGCGATACGGGCGCCATCAAAAGCCCATAACTCCTTGATCAGGCGGTAGTCCAACTCCCTGATCCATTTGCGCGTCAGAAAAGAAACGATTTGTTCCCTGCCGTTGACGAACTCTGCCCTGTTCCGCCATTTGCTATCTACGGTATAGGCAAGAGAGACACGCTGCGGGTCGCGTGAGTTCCAGCCGTCTTCGGCCAGGCGCACTTTCTGGATCGCTGATTCAGATGTAAACGGCGGTACCGGCTGGCGAATTTCAGGTGTCATTTCCATAAACAATGTCCTTTTTTGTAAAGTAAGCGCAATAATTACCGTCTGGGAAAGTTATTCTTCGGCGACGCAATACATGCCGGGCATGCCCACATATCCTGGCAATGCCTGTATACGCCCGACCCAACGCAGTACCGCCGGATAAGGTGCCAGGCTGATCTGGCCCTCAGGGGACAATGCGATATATGGATAGATTGCAATATCTGCAATGGTTATATGGTTGCTGACAAGCCAGTCTGACTCCCGGAGCTGCCGCTCAACGATACCATACAGGCTCTCGGTTATCTGCCGGGCCGCAACAAGATCCAGTTGCCGACCAAACTTGTAGTGCAAGCGCAAATCATTGGGCCCGCGCGCAACTTCATTGGCCGCAGTAGACAGCCACGCCATTATCTGCGCCATGGCTTTGGGGTCATCCGCGGCAAGCCAGTGGTGATCGCCATACTGCTTCGCGAGATAAACCAGGATTGCCTGGCTGTCGCGCAACACCACATTGCCATCTACCAGCACCGGCACCTGGCCAAACGGGTTCATTTGTACAAACTGCGCAGACTTATGTTCACTGTCCATTAAATTGACAGCACGACTGTGATATTGAACACCCAGCAAGGACAAAAGCAGACGTACTTTGTGGCAATTGCCTGAAGCGGCAAGGTCATAGAGCGTAATCATTTGGGTTCCTTTATCGTGTTTATGGCGGCAAACTCATCTTCGGTAAAACGTGCCGTAATATGTTGCGGACAGTTAAAATCCAACGCTTGTACGGTAATGATATATCCACGCTCAACCCGGGCGCGATAGGCTGGCATTTGCAAGCGGGCAAGCAATTGTGGCGCATCGCCATCGTGAATGATGCGGGCGCGGCCCCATATCTTCAGGCGCCGGCGATGAGCAAAATCCATAACAATGAGCATGACGCGGTCATTGTGCATCAGGTTGCCGGCAGAAATATATTGCCGGTTGCCGGCGTAGTCAGCAAACCCCAATGTGTGATCATCCAGGATTTTCAGAAATCCCTTGGGACCGCCCCTGTGCTGCACGTAAGGCCAGCCGTTTGCGCCAACGCTCGACATAAAGAAGGTATCAATGTCGGGAATAAACGCCCGTTCCCGCTCCGTTAATTCATTGCGCTCTTGCGGATCTTCTTCAAAAAGGATATTTCTTTGGCGACTGCCGTACTGCTCCTGCGCTGCACGAACGGCGCGCGTGAAAGTGATACTTGAAAAAGCGCGTGACATGGATGCTCGCTCCGGTTGGTTTGTCTGGACTGGCATGCCGCCAGCTATGCTGAGTACACTGTCACTATGCAGTATTTCTTTAAATTAAAGAATAGTCGTACAATGTATTTCACTCTTGCATATATCGGAATAATAAATGGATCGTCTGCGTGCCATGTCAATCTTTGTGGCGGTAGCGCAAGCCGAAAGCTTTTCTGCTGCGGCCCGTACCCTGGGCATGTCGGCGCCAGCGGTCACCCGTGCCATTGCCGAATTGGAAACCTATCTGGGCGTGCGTTTGCTGACCCGCTCCACCCGTATTGTCCGGGCCACCGAAGCCGGTATCCGTTACCTTGAAGATGCGCGACGGGTGATTGCCGAAGCGGATGAAGCAGACGAGGCGGTATCCGGCATCACGGCCGAACCGCAAGGGCGCCTGGCTATTACCGCGCCCGCCCTGTTTGGCCGAATGTTTGTAACGCCGATTATTGTTCAGTATCTGCAACGCTACCCAGCAGTGAATGTAACCTCGCTGTTTGTGGACCGGGTTGTCAATCTGCTCGAGGAAGGATTGGACGCTGGCCTGCGCATTGGCCATCTGCCAGATTCAAGCATGAAGGCCATCCGGGTCGGCCAGGTTCGTACCGTAGTGTGCGCTGCTCCTGCGTACCTGGCTGCCCGTGGAATACCGGGTACACCCGATCAATTGCTTGCGCATACCATTATTGCTACCAGCGGCATTTCACCCGTGCCGGAATGGCGGTTTGTTCATCAGGACAAGACCAATGCCATTCGCATGACACCGCGGCTAACTCTCACCACCAATGATGCGGTGATCGAGGCCGCGCTCGCCGGATTCGGAATCACGCGACTGCTGTCGTATCAAGTAGCGCCCTATCTGGCTTGTGGGAAGCTGGAAATCGTACTGCAAGATTACGAGCCACCACCCTTGCCTATCCATGTGATTCACCGTGAAAACCGGCAGGCGGCGGCCAAAGTACGTGCATTTGTCGACATGACCGTCGCCCGCTTGCGCGCAGACGCAGCACTTGCCTACAAGCCTTGACGCTCGTGACGTCTCGTCCAAAAGATTATGCCAGCCTCCCTTTCCCCTGCGCTGCCCATCTCTTCCCTGGGTAGAATATGGCAGGACAGCAGAAACCAATATCATCTGCAATACACCATAAACAAGTTGAACTCTACCCGGCCCGCCGGTTTGCACCGTACACTGGCCGGTATCATCCTTTTCCGGCCTCCCACGTTGTGGCGCCGGCACGTAGAGCCAAATATGCGAGACTTGGTTCTGAGTACGGCAGAACCAGCGTTTTAATAATCTGATAGACGATTGTACCAATGTAGAGGGACATATGAATACGCTTGAAAACGAAGTCATCCGGGTCATCTCCAAGCCGACAGGCATTCCCGCCGCAGAAAACTTCCGCCTGGAAAAGGAGCCAATTGCTGAACTCCAACCCGGGCAAATACGGGTGCGCAATGAATGGTTGTCGGTTGACCCGGCGATGCGCGGCTGGCTGGCCGATGCCAATAACTACGCAAGTGTGAATGTCGGCGACGTGATGCGTTCGCTTTGTGTCGGAACAGTCGTCGAATCCACCGTATCGACAGTCAGCGAGGGCGAACGCCTGATGGGCTGGTTTGGCTGGCAGACCTGCGCCACAGCCAAACCCGAGGCGATTGTCCAGAAAATAACCGCCAACGACCTTCCCCCCTCCCTGTATCTGGGTGTCCTGGGCTTGAATGGTATTACGGCCGCCACTGCACTGGATAAACTGGGTTCTCCCAAGCCCGGGGACACCGTCGTGGTGTCCACCGCTGCCGGAGGTGTGGGTTCTTGCGTGGGGCAATTGGCCAAAACAATGGGCTGCCGTACGGTAGGGCTGACCAGTTCTCCTGAAAAAGTCAAAGCATGTTATGAAGCATTTGGCTACGATCATGTCATCAACTATAAAACCGACGATATTGATCAAGCCGTCAAAAATGCATGCCCGGACGGTGTGCATGTCTATTTTGACAATACTGCCGGAACCATTTCAGACGCAGTCATGCAGCATCTGGCTATCGGCGCCCGTGTGATTGTATGCGGCACAGCCTCAATTCCGAGTTGGGATCCTCCACCCATGGGCCCGCGCGTGAACCGTATTCTGCTGACCCGTCGGGCCCGCATGCAAGGTTTCATCCTGTTCGACCACAAGGACACCTATGCCTCTTACGTTGAGCAGCTCGAGCAACTGGTCAGGAGCAAAAAACTGACTTACCGTGAGCATATCACCGACGGCCTGCACACCGCACCCGGCGCCATCGCCGAACTGTATCGCGGTGAAAACCTGGGTAAGCGGCTGATCCGGATCTAGTTGGCAACAAACAATTCTCGATACGCGAACCAGCGCATATACTTGCAAATGTAATATCTGCAGGCAGTGCGTTGAGTCGCCATCGCGTTGTGGTTTCACAGTGCCTGGCTCCCGGATCTTCGGAGCCAGCATTGACATCATGCCAAAGAAATTTATTCACAAACGCTGCTGATGACTGCTATATTGCTACACATGGGTCGGGATACTGTAAATAACCGGAAATGGTGTAGTAAGCCAACGCCAGCCAGACTGCAGATAAAACCGACAGCCGCATGGATTGTTGCACGTACTAAAAAAATAGAGATAGGAGCAGTGTGATGAAAACATGCCCCAAGTGCACTACCGAACTTGAAGACGCTGCGACCAGATGCGTCTCTTGCGGTTTTCAGCTGGAAGAACCACAGCGAACCCTGACCGGCAAAGTTGTGAAGTGGCTTTTCATCGTCTTTAACCTGGTTATGATTGGTTGGGTCGTGGTTGGTATGGGCGTACTTGACCGCGGATCGCAGTCCAGCGCCTTGCCTCGCGGCACAGAAAACGCCGAAGGCATGGGTGTGACCATGATTATTTTAATATGGGTCATTTGTAACCTTATCTTTGGATTGGTCGTTTGGGATACCAGGGCCAAGAACAAGGCATTGCAGGAATCGCATAACAAGGTTGAAGAGTAAATATATTCGGCAATTTTTTAAAGCAGCTTTTTAAATTGTCTTGATACGATTTTTTAAAGCCTTTTTTAAATAACGTCTTCAGCCGCCCCACTCTATTAGGCTATTACTGCTACCCTTGCCTACGCTATAGTTTGCACACGATGCAAAGTAAAATATTCACAGAAAAAATTTAATCATGAACGCGTGACCACGCGACTTATTACACTCTCGGTAAACGCCCAAGCTTTCCGTGCCGGCTAATGCTGCCGTTTATCCCTTACTATCTCGGGCTGATAGGTCTCCATGTTCGGTATCGTCTTTTGCTGTTTCAAATAATTTTCCAACACATTCAGCATGATCTGTGCCGTTTTCTCCGACATGTCTTCTAATGCTTTGGCCCTCTCGTCGGTCTGAGCTGTCTCGTCGCCGTCGTTTCTATTGACGACTTTAGTTTCACCGTCTGCACCGATTCTGCCCATTTGCACCGCCCGATCAGGCTCAAAGGGCACGGTCAATCCCCAGGTGGCCACTGTATATTTTCCATCGGCCAGCAATGGCTGCTGGCTGATCATGACGTTCTTAATACGCTTACCTTGCTCTTGATCAGGGGCGACTTGGTAGTGCAAGCCGCCAGTTCGCAACATATCCTGTTCCGAGCGCTTGTATGCGTCAGGACTGAAAAACGCCTGGGCAGCGCTCTCCAGCAAGGTTTGAATGTCCCGGCCACGCATCGTTCCCGAACACATTTGTGTATCGCCCAACGCCAACTGGTTGATGATGTCCTCACGGGTAATTGCAGCGCCAGGCAACAGCGTCGGCCCCCAGCGGTATCCGGGATAGAGCGCGATCTGTGCACCGCTGCTCTGCAACATGGCTTGCAGCAGAAGCTCGTCCCAGGTGCCATTGAACGTGCCCCTGCGGTAAAGGAGCCCTTCAGTAACAGCGATTTTTTCTGACAACCGGATATCGGTATTGGCTGTGACATAGGCACCGTCAACCCGTTTTGCCAAGCGACTGTCGGCCTGTACGAAGCCTGCCACCACGGGCAACAGGTTATAACGAAAGTCCACCAAACCGCCTTTGCCCACGTCCAGATCCAGCACGGCCAGAAACCGCCCCTGCGCACCGGCGTTGGTGACCGCAGTTTTACCCTTGTTGTTGGAGACTGCAATGGGCTCAGGCAATGGCGTCACCGAGCGCCCGCCCAGTATCACATCAATACCAGTGACACGCGCAGCCAGTTGCAGATCTGCATCCACACCGGCCCGGGACAGCAAGAGCACAACTTGCGCGCCTTTTCCCCGAACCACATCGACAATACGCTGTAGGTCGTGTTCGTCCAAACGCATAATCGGTCGCTCGTTGCCGCTGACCCTTGAGTCTGGCATGGCGTTTTGGCTGCAACGATCCCTGGAAGATGATTCGTTGTGCGCCGCCTGGCCAATAATGGCAACCGAAGTGCCATTGAGGTTGCGCAGGACATAGGGCGCAAATAGCGGCTTACCGTTAACCGGATCGAACACATTGTGTGCAATGTATGGATAGTGCGCGGCTAGAACCTGTGCCGGTACCGGCAAACCGGAATCCGAATGCTGCGGCAGACCCGTGTCTTGTGCAGCATGGGCCGCCCGAATGTGCGCCGCTTCCGGCAAGCCCAGGTTTACACCCAGTGCATGATGGACTGCACTGGCCTTATCAGGTGTCGCCCAGGGGGCCGACGATTGCAAATTGCCGTTACCGCCGTCCAGCAGCCAGGCCTGCTTGCGGGAACGCTTGACGATACCGATTAATGATGCAAGATGTGCAGCCCCGCCCAGCATGCCGTAATCGGCTGCCGAGGCCGTATAATCTGCACTGCTGAAAGCATAGGCCTGAGCCGAGCCGATCATCAGATTGTAATATTGCAGCAACGCATCGCCGCTCACATTGAGCGGTGCTGCGCCAAATGCAGCAATCGCCATCTGATCAGCAGGTTCTCGATAATACAAAGGTTTCCATTGGGCTTGCACGTCTGAGATGTGCATGAAGCTGACGTTACCAAACGCCGGCAAATCATAAAACTGCTCCATGCCTTGCTGCGCACGCAATACAGCGGGGGTCAGCATGCCAGAGCCTGCCAGCGCCATCAACCGAAGAAACGCCCTTCTGTCCGTGATATGCATTGCCCCCCTGTATCCTTAACCGGTGTGGTAAACCAAGTTCCGACATCCATTCGCAGCAACGGCAACCAGCAAGGTGGTTGCTGCGAATTTGCACCCTTTTTACTGAGGCTTGGTTGTGGCGATGCTTTCACGGACGGAAAATTTGTCATACCAGGCTTTCAGACCCGGGAAACGCTTCTGCCAATTGTAGTCCGGCAGCCGGAAATCCAGATAATCGAAAGCACACGCCAGTGTGATGGTCACAATATCTATACGATCATACAGCTGCTGCGCTTTGTCTTCGAAATACTGCAATGCCGTTGTGATCTTATCAGTCTGGCCCTCCAGCCATTTGTTCCAGCGCAACGCTTCAGGGCGCGCCAGCAGTTCATAGCGGACCAGCAATGACGCAGCAATGACGCCATCTGCCACAGCGTGATCGGTCAGCAACTTGAATCGTGTGTTGTCATCGCCAAACAGCTTGCCCTTGAAAGTGGTGTTCAGATACTCACAAATGACTTTGCTATCGAACAGTACCTGCTCGTCATCCGTGATAAACGTTGGCACCTGGCCCAGCGGGTTGAACGGAATAATATTGCGATCGCGATTCACAGGATTGGCAGCTGCCGGCAGGCGTTCAATTCGGTCCACGACGCCAAGTTCGTCGGCAACGATCATTGTCTTGCGCACGAAAGGCGAAGCGGCGGAATAAAAAATTTTCATTTGTGTCTCCCTTGATAAAAATTTGAAAATTGATTTCTACTGTTCTGTTACTGTTGCAACTTTACGCTCAGAGCGCTGGCCGGCTGACTTGACCTTGCGATCAGCCCAGGTGGCCAGACCGGTCATCATCGCCAATAGACCTCCTAGAAGGCAGGTACCAGCCCATCCTCCGTACGTCCAGGCGATGGTACCGAGTGTTGAACCCGAGGCGCCACCAATAAAATAACTGGTCATATACACCGCATTCAAACGCGACCGGGCATGGGGCAGCAAGGCAAATATGGTAGTTTGATTATTAATGTGCACACCCTGCAAAGCCAGGTCAATCACTAGCATGCCTGCAACAAACCACCACAGATTATCGTGTCCCAGCCACAGCAGGCCCCAACTGAGCAGCAACAGTACAACGCTGACGGCAGTAACCGTATCACCCAGGCCGCGATCGGCCAAACGGCCTCCCAATGAGGCCATCAAGGCCCCCATGACGCCGGCCAGCCCCACCAGGCCAATGGCCACATCATTTAAACCGTGTGCAGGCCCGGCCAAGAGGAGTGCCATGGTAGAAAACAACGCGCTGACCGATGCAAAACCGAGTCCACCCATGAGCGCGCGGGTACGCAAGCGCGGCTGCTCGCGCAACAACGTAAACAGTGACGCAAGAATGGACAGGTAGCCGTGGGTTTGCGGGTTTTTGGAAGATGGCAGCTTGCGCCAGAGAACGGCTGCAATGCCAAGCATGATGACGCCGGAGACAAGATAAACAGTCGACCATCCACCAATACCAGACAGCAGGCCGGCAACACTTCGGGCAAGCAAAATACCTGTAAGCAGACCACTCATGACCATGCCCACTGCGCGACCACTACGTGATGGCGCCGACAGAATCGCGGCCATCGGGACCAGAACTTGCGCAGCAACTGAAAACAGCCCCGCCATGCCCACGCCCACAAACAACATGGTACTGTTGAATGCCAGGCCACTGATAAATTGTCCGATTGCAGCCAGCACCATCAGGCCGACAGCAAGCTGCCGGCGCTCGAACTTGTCGCCCAGCGGTACGATGAACAGCAGACCCAGCGCATAGCTGACCTGTGCAACCGTTACCGTGAGTGCC
The DNA here is from genome assembly GCA_023423975.1 of Pseudomonadota bacterium. Taxonomy (GTDB): domain Bacteria; phylum Pseudomonadota; class Gammaproteobacteria; order Burkholderiales; family Burkholderiaceae_B; genus Advenella. Next base: position 59,138 of record JAFAEO010000084.1, on the reverse strand, counting down.
GCGCGAGTCTCTGTAATACCCAGGCTGACAGAGATGGAATGCAGCAGCGGCTGGTTGAAATAATTACCCCCTGCGCACAGACCACAAGCGATGGCCATCAAAAACAGCACGGGCGTTGTCAGATATAACGGATGTGACGATTGCTCAGACATGGGTAACCAAAAATAAAATACTATATATTTAAACAGTATTATTATAAAATAACAGCATGGCAGGAACAGACCGGCAAGGGGCCTTAGGTGGCGCTTATGGCGCTATTGATCTAAATGATCCTATTAATCTAGTTGTCCCTATTGATCCTATTGACCTGAATGACCCTAACGGTCACACCGGCCATAAAGCCTTGCTCGCCCGTTATCGGGGCGGCCTTGTCTCAACATTGACCCACGACTGTGTTGTTCCCGCTAAAGCGTTATCCGCGCTCCAGCAGATGAAACATTAAACCACAGTAAGAACGCAATGTCGCACACAGACCGCACAACCGCGTTTCGTCGGCACCAACAACAGCCAGCTTCGTTGTTTACAGGCCGCGGGTTTTACATCAAAGCGCTAGATGCTGGCCTTTTTATACGCAGGCTTTTTTATAGCGGGCTTTTTTATATATAGGCATTTTTATACGTGAACAGGTCGTTGCGGTCAGACGAACAGGCAATACAAGCCACTGGCATTGCCAGAAGGACAGACGCCATCGCCCTGTGAAACAGCGATCACCAACGCGGCTGTACCGGCCCGTGCCTCATGCAGAACGGACAGATTTTTAACAAGCCTTCGCCGCCACGCGACATGCTACGTACTACCGGCGATGCGATATTTGATTTCAATCTTATGAGTACGATTCCCCTTTTTCCACCTGATGCCATGCCTGCGCCTGATACCCACGCCACAGACCTGCGGCTGGGGCCCGGCGCGTGGGTATTGCGTGGCTATGCGCTGGAATATGTGGACAGGGTGTTGTCGCAGCTGCGACAGATTCGCCGACAGTCGCCCTTTCGCCATATGATCACGCCAGGCGGCTACACCATGTCCGTGGCCCTCACCTGCTGCGGCGGCGCCGGCTGGACCGCCGATCGCCAGGGCTATCGCTATGCGGCAATTGATCCCGAAACCGGCCAGCCATGGCCGGCTATGCCAGAGGTGTTCCTGGCGCTCGCCCAACAGGCAGCCGAGCACTGCGGTTATACCGGCTTCACGCCGGACTCCTGCCTGATCAACCGCTACGTGCCGGGCGCCCGGCTCAGTCTGCATCAGGACAAGGATGAAACCGACTTTTCCGCGCCCATTGTGTCTGTCTCGCTGGGAATGCCCGCCATGTTTCAGTTTGGTGGTCTCAAACGCAGTGACCGTCCCGACAAAATCCCGCTGTTTCATGGCGATATTGTGGTCTGGGGCGGCCCCGATCGTTTGCGGTACCACGGCGTGATGGCGCTCAAAGACAATCCGCACCCATTGCTCGGCTCCAACCGCATTAACCTGACGTTTCGCAAGACCGGCTGATTGCAAGTGTGTTTCGCACAGACAGCGCTGCCGAACAATTTAAGCGCCGTCTCGCTATATAACAGCCTTCGTTAACAATGCAGTGCTTTAATCAACGGTTGCACCCGAATCCTTGACTGCCTTACCCCATTTGGCAACTTCGGCCTTGATAAAGTTATTGGCCTGTTGCGTCGTTTGCGGCATCGGCATCGCCCCGCGATCGGCAATAAAGGCCGACAATTTAGGACTGTTGAGCGCCTTGACGATTTCACTGTTCAATTTTTCAACCACGTCTGCGGGTGTTTGCCGGGGTACGAATACGGCAGCCCAGCCAATGGCCTCAAAGCCGGGAACCATCTCGCCCACCGTCGGTACATCGGGCAGTGCCTTTAAACGAGTGGCCGTCGTCACCCCCAAGGGTACGGCTTTCTTGTCCTTGATATAAGGCAAGGCCGCGGTCACTGAATCAACCATCAGCGGTACCTGATTGCCGATAAAATCCGTTTGGGCAGGACCACTACCTTTATAGGGTATATGCCTGAGCGAAATATCCGTACCTGCCTGGAACATTTCTGCCGACAAGTGTTGGGTGCCACCAATGCCGGCACTGGCATAAGCCAGCGACTCGGGCTCGGCCTTGGATTTGTCTACGACGTCCTGCAGCGAATGAATCCCGGACTTGGGATTGGCCAGAAAAATCAGCGGCACGGAAAACACACCCGATACGGCCTGCAGATCGCCCTGCAGACTATATCCGGGTTTTGTGTAAAGCGTCTGGTTAACAGCCGCCGCACTGCCACCGACCACGATCGTATAGCCGTCGGGTTTGGCTCTTACGGCCTGCTGCATGCCGATATTGCTGCCGGCGCCTGCTTTGTTTTCCGTGATAACAGGTTGCCCCACCGCTTTACCCAATTCATCGGCAAGCGCACGGGCAAAGGTATCTGTCGCCTGTCCCGGTGGGAACGGAATGATCATGGTAATTGGCTTTTCCGGATACGCGGCCAGCGCACTGCCCGAGATCAATGCCGCCATAACTGCCAGTATGGATTTTTTCAACTCTGTCTCCCCATCAGTAAAAAAATATGCCGCTATCATATATGCAATAATGGCCGGAGCTGTAAACACAGGCCCGGCCACTGGAAATTTCATTGCAAGCGCAATAGCTATTTTTTTGCCTGGCACGCTCACTGCGCACTCAGGTTAAACCGCTAAATAGCTCAATTACCACCCTTGATACCAGCCGCATCAATTACCTTTTTCCACCGGGCCAACTCTTGGCCGGTATAGTTGCCCAACTGGTCCGGGCCCATGTATTCGGCGGTCGCACCCAAGCCTTCGGCTTTCTTTTTATACTCCGGCGTTGCCATGATTTTTTCAATTGCCGCGCTCAGCCGTTGCACGACATCGCTGGGTACACCCTTTGGTCCGTACATGGCAAACCAGGAAGACACCAGCCAGTCAGGATAGCCTGCGGCACCCGCTGTAGGCACGTTCGGAAGTGAAGGTAACGGCTCCTTGCTGGTGACGGCCAACGCCTTGAGCGCACCGGATTTGACGTGCGGCAACAATGGCGGCGGAGTGGTAATAGTCAAATCGACCACACCCGCCAGCAAATCAGTCAGCGCAGGCCCGGTTCCTTTGTAGGGAACATGAGTTGTCTTGATACCGGCCATCTGGTTTAACTGCTCGGTCGCCACATGCTGAAGTGCACCGGTGCCGGAAGATGCGTAATTGAGTTTGCCCGGATTATCTTTGGCGTACTGCACCAGCTCTTTCAGGCTGTTGACCGGCAGATCTTTTTTAACCACCAGCAATTGAGGAGCTGACAACACATTTGCGATGGGCGTAAAGTCCTTGACCGGATCCCAGCTAACTTTTTCTATGCTGGGTGTAATAACCTGATAGCCCGAGTACTGCAACAATAGCGTGTAGCCATCGGGCTTGGCGCGCAATACCTGCTGTGCAGCGATACCTCCCGAGGCACCGGGTTTGTTTTCCACCACCACCGGCTGCCCCAGTTCCTTGCTAAGCGGATCGGCAATCATACGCGCTGCCAGATCGGTCGTGCCACCCGGGGCTGCCGAAACGATCAGTGAAATGGGGCGCTGTGGATATGCCGCTTCCTGTGCCGTTGCATTCGTTATAACAATCGTACTGGCCAGTGTCAGCAGCGCAGGTTTTAATAATTTGTGTTTCATTTATGTCTCCGTTGTTTTGTATGAATACTCATCTATCTTTCCTGGAATCAGAATAAACTACCCTTGTTCCGATCATTGCAATTGGCTTTTTATCCAGGTCTGGCCGTCACTGCATCTGTTGTTTTCACTGCGTCTGCTGCAACTGCCTGACGTACTCCGGTACCGGATGCAAGGCCATGCGGGTGCCCGCGGCAAGCGTCTGACTGTTCACGTCATGTCCGATCAGCGGCACAAGCGTGCGACTGATCGCCAGAATGCCTTCCAGGTTTACGCCGGTGTTATAGCCCATCAGCTCGAGCATATGAACCATATCTTCTGTCGTGACGTTTCCAGAGGCGCCTGGCGCATAGGGGCAACCGCCAAGGCCACCCAGAGAACTGTCAAAACGCACGACCCCGGCCTGCAAGGCGGTCACGGTATTGGCCAGCGCCATGCCGCGCGTATTATGAAAATGTGCGGTCACTTGCAAATTCGGGAAGCGCGTCAGGACAGCGGCAAACAAGTTGCCCGCTTGCGTTGGGTAGGCCATGCCCGTGGTATCACAGAGCGTTACGCCATCCACCCCTAACTGTGCGAATCGGTCCACCCAGGCCAACACATCGTCCTGCGCAACATCCCCCTGCATCGGACAGCCAAAAACCGTAGACAAGGACACGTTGATAGCGGTACTGGTGTTTCTGACCTCGCCTATCACCGCCGCAAGCTGTTCGAATGAGCGCTCGCGGCTCATGCGCAGATTCGACAGATTGTGCGTTTCGCTCACCGACATGACCAGATTGACCTCATCCACACCGCAGGACATGGCCCTTTCGGCACCCCGCAAATTAGGCACCAGCACGGTATAGACAACATCCGGATTACGGCGAACCCGGTGCATTACCGCCTCGGCATCCTTGAGGGCCGGAATGGCCTTGGGAGACGTAAACGAAGTCACTTCTATTTTGGCATAGCCGCATTGGCTCAGCTGGTCAATAAAAGCAATCTTGTCGTCCGTTTCAATAAACCGCGCTTCGTTCTGAAACCCGTCCCTTGGGGCGACTTCCTGGATAAACAGTTTTTTCATCTCTTGCTCCTGACGCGCTGCGCGTCTATAAATTGCATGCCTGGCTATGCCGGAATGACGGCCGAAATTAATTATTTGTCCGCAGTCATGGCCTTGCGCCTTAGATAATGCCTCGCGCCTTCCAGTCGTCACGGGTTGCGGCGTCAATCCCCAACTTATCCAGGATCTGCTCGGTGTCCTGCCCCAGCACCGGCGCTCGTCGTCGCACATCGCCCGGGGTTTCGCTCAATTTGGGCAGGATTCCAGGCAAGGTTACCGGTGTGCCATCTTCAAGCTCACCGTCAATGAGCATTTGCCGCGCATGATAATGCGGATCTTTAGCGATATCGGCCGCATCATAAATGCGCCCACCAGGTATACGGTGCGCATGCAGTTGCTCAAGCACCTGCTCAAGCGTATGCTGCGCCGTCCATTGGCCGATCAGGCCGTCTATATAGTCGGCCTGCTTTGAACGCCCGTCGTTATATTGAAATGCCGGGTCCTCGCCAATGTCATCTCGTCCGATCAAGGACATCAGCCGTTTGAATATGCTGTCTCCATTACCGGCAATCAGTGCATATTTTTCGTCGGCACAGCGATAGGCATTGCTTGGCGTGATTCCCGGCAGGCTGCTGCCCGCTGGCTGACGCACCTGTCCGAATACCGAATATTCGGCGATGGTGCTTTCCATCATATTGAATACGGATTCGTACAAGGCAACATCCACCATCTGGCCGGCGCCATTGAACTGATCACGATGTCGCAAGGCCAGTAGCACACCGATCACGCCATGCAAGGCAGAGAGCGAATCGCCAATAGAAATGCCGACGCGCACCGGAGGTCGGTCCGGTTCGCCGCTCAAATGGCGCAGACCGCCCATCGCCTCTCCCACCACACCAAACCCCGGCAGGTCCTTATAGGGGCCCGTCTGTCCGTAACCTGATACGCGCAGCATGATCAGCCGTGGATTAATCTGCTTGAGTGCCTCAAAACCCAGATTCCACTTTTCCAGCGTACCGGGGCGAAAATTCTCCACAATCACATCGACATCGGTCACCAGCCGCCGTATAACGTCCTGGCCCTCCGGTTCGTGCAAATTAAGCGTGACTGATTTCTTATTGCGCGACTGCGATGCCCACCAGACAGAGGTGCCTTCGTGCAACAGGCGCCATTTTCTTAGCGGGTCACCCGTACCGGGCGGTTCTATCTTGATGACTTCTGCGCCGAACTCGGCCAGCATTTTGGTGGCAAAGGGCCCGGCAATGAGCTGTCCCAGCTCCAGTACTTTGATTCCATCCAGCGGTTTCGACATGCATTACCTGTTTATTCAATATGGGTTTCCATCATCATGACCCGAATATGCCCGTTTGAAAATTGGTAATTTGATGACAACCCTTTCCATATTTTCAAGGCTTGGGGGTCGTCGGCAGCGGATGGGCCACAATTTTGCCCGCAAATGAAAGGCTGGACGGCCTCCCCCACGGGGCTTTGGCTTTGTGCAGTGCAACTGGGCAATTCGGCAATGCATTCTTCGCCGTATCCTCATATGCAATTAACCATAAGCAGATACTCATATGCCAATATTCATGAGCAGAAATTCATAATGGCAGAGCGCGTGCAGACCTGAGCGTTTCCCGTCACTGCCGCGGACAGGCGTATCTGCCAGCGATCATCCCGCTTGATGGGCCTGCTTCAGAAAGTCAAGCAATCGCTGCGCATCGGGCTTGAGACCAACGGCGCTACGTACGCCGACATACAAGGTGCGTTGACCCCAGTCGTCATCCAGCGCCAGTGCGTGCAGCCCCTTGCCGATAATTTCCGGCCGGACCGCTTCCAGCGGCAACAAACCAACCCCCAATCCCGCTTCAATCATCCGGCAGATTGCGTCGAAGCTGCTGACCTGAACGCGCAACCGAAGTGTCTTGCCGGCAGCCAAAGCGGCATCCTGCATGCGCACCTGCAGCGAACTGCCATCGGACAGGCCGACAAAGTCATTGTCCAGCACCTGCGCAAAGCGAATCCGCTTGTGTTTCCCTAACGGATGTCCGCGAGGCACCAATACCACCAATTGGTCATGACGGTAGAAATATTTTTCTACCTGACCGCTGGGAATATTGTTAGCAAAAATACCGATATCAACTCTTTCCTGCGTAAGCGCTGTAATAATTTCATGACTTAGCTTTTCGTCAAGGCTTAGTCTGATTGCCGGATGCGATCTGGAAAATGCAGCCAGATCGCGTGGCAGGAACTGGATTACAGATGAAGTATTGGCCCAGATCCGCACCTGCCCACGCAGACCGGCTGAATATGCACTCATGTCTGAAGTGAGCCGCGTCACAGCGGCAATAACCAATTGCGCATGCTCAACCAGTGCATGACCTGCGGGCGTCAGCTCCAACCCCCTTGCCCTGCGGATAAACAGCTCGCAGCCGATCTGCTTTTCCAGTTCCGAAATTCGCTTGCTAAGCGCAGACAGCGTCATGTGCGCGTCCAGCGCAGCCCGGGTCAGATTCAACGAACGTGCCGCCAGCAGATATAACCTGAGGGTCTGTGGGTCAAAGCGCGATAGATTCACCGGTTCAGGCAGCATGAGTTTGCATCCTTTTGGATAAAAGCGCGTGGTGCGCCTGGTCAATAGGCACGTAAACAAGCAGACGCTCGCCGGCCATCGGCATGCTCCACCAATTGGTCTGCAATACTTCCAGCGTGCCAAGACCGGCATATTTGTAGCGCACGATATGATCCACCGTGGCGCACACGCGGTTCTGGTTCCAGATTTCGGCAAATTCAGAGGAACAGGCAAGCAAACGCTGCAAATAGCGTTCCCAGGCGAGATCTCCCAGATGCGCGGCCATCTGCGCTCGCAGCCGTGCCGCCATGTGTGTGATCGTCTCCGGCAGGTCCTGCGTGACCTGCCTGATCTGCGGATCGGTAAGGGTCAGATAAATACAATTGCGATCTTCGGGGCAAACCTGATTCAGGTCGCGGTCGATCATCCGGCAGAAGGCATCGTTAAAGGCAACAATGTCATATCTGGCATTTTGCACAATGGCCGGCAAAGGATGCAATTGGTCCAAAATGGTTTGTATGGCATTTGGCATCATGCGGCAGATTTTCCCGGACACGGCCGAGGCCGGGCTGGCCAGGCCTGCCAGCGTAAAGATATAACGCGTTTCGGTCTCGGTACACTGTAGTGCAGATGCGACAGCCTGCAGCACTTTGGGTGAGACGCGTATGGGACGCCCCTGTTCCAGTTTGGTATACCAGGTAATACCGATCTCAGCCAGATGCGCCACTTCTTCGCGGCGCAGCCCAGGCGTGCGAGTACGCCCATACCTGGGTAGCCCCAGGCGGCGCGGATCGAGACTTTCACGTCGAGCCCGTAGAAACATGCCCAACTCCATCGCTCGATCTACCCTATCGTCAATAGGTGTTTTCCAGCTCTCTGCTGCCTCATGCGTTATAACGGCAGTCATGCTGTCAGTCAATTTCATTTTCACTCCTGCCATTGGGGCAGCACTGTTGCAACGGTTTTTACAAACGTGATAGCGCAAGCGCGTTTGTTCGCCTGCGCCCGGTCAATCAACTTCCTGTTGCAACCACAATTGCATTACTTTGACCAGAGACCCTGCAGCTGCACGGCCGCTCAAGCTGCTCAGACCTACACAATTTATACCAGGCTAAACAGGCTCTGGTGCCACTCTAAAAACATACTCATAATACTTCATCGATGATATTTTTCCAGGATTTTTTATGATGTCGGATGCACCGCAAGATACCAGCCGCCTGAACAACGCCGGCCTGTCTGTCCTGCTGGCGGGCATGTTGTTGCCGCAAATAGACTTTTCCATTATCAACGTGGCCTTGGACTCGGTTGCCCGCTCCCTGCACGCAACCGAGTATGAGCTTGAGTTGATGGTCGCGGTATACGGCGTGGCTTTCGCCGTGATGCTGGCGATGGGAGGCAGGCTGGGCGATATGTACGGACGCCGGCGTCTATTCAATATCGGTGTATTGCTCTTTGGTATTTCATCGCTGCTTTGCGGTATTGCACCCAGCATTTCACTTCTTTTGCTTGCCCGTACACTGCAAGGGGTCGCCGCTGCCCTGCTGGTGCCGCAAATACTGGCTACAATCCACGTCTGCCTCAAGGGCCACTCACACTCCCGCGCCATTGGCCTGTACAGTTCCATAGGCGGCCTGTCATTCATTATCGGGCAAGTGCTTGGGGGCTTCCTGGTCCATGCCAATATCGCTGGCTCGGAATGGCGCAGCATTTTTCTGATCAATTTACCGGTTTGTGCCGCTGTCTTATTTTTATCTTCACGCCATATCCCTGAAACTCGCAGGGAAAACCCGGCGGGCATCGATGGACCGGGCACGCTCTTGCTGGCCTTGCTCATTGTTAGTATTTTGCTCCCCGTCGCACTGGGACCGTCCATGCACTGGCACTGGCTATGCCTGACCGCGCTCGCTTGCGCAGTACCGCTTGCCATTGCGCTTTGGAAAACAGAGGCCCGTCAGGAGCGCCGGGGTATCCTGCCCTTATTGCCGCCTTCCCTGCTGCGGCTAACCACCGTGCGTTTCGGCTTTTTCACTGCCATCCTTTTTTTCGCCTGCTGGAGCGGCTTCATGTTTGTGCTGGCGCTCACGCTGCAGGCTGGCGCCGGTCTGACACCCTTGCAATCGGGCAATTCATTTATTGCGCTAGGCGTTTTCTTTTTTGTGGGCTCGCTGCTAAGCACCCGCGTGGTGGCTCGCATAGGACTGCTCCCGACGCTGATCCTGGGTTGCGCAATGGTCATTCCGGGTCTGCTCATCCTGCTATGGGTCTTACAACAGGTTTGGCCCGCCCCCAACCTGCTATCGCTGACGGTACCGTCTCTGTTCATCGGTATTGGCCAGGCATTTATTGTCGGCGCCTTCTTTCGCATTGGCATGTCGCAGATTCCGCCAGAGCAGGCAGGTTCAGGTAGCGCCATGCTGTCCACAATACAACAGGCGTCGATGGGCTTTGGGCCGGCACTGCTGGGCGTGGTGTTTTCACAATCATTGCTGCAAGGTCATGACTACCAACACGCCTTCCATGCCAGCATCCAGCTTGAGATGGCACTATTGGGCGCATTGATGGCCGTATCAATCTGGTATTTCCTGCGCACACGCAGCCGGACACGATGGGCCGTCCAGGGTAATACCTGATAAACAACCGATCGCCAGCACACTACTACTGCAATGTTCCACAGCACGACGTCCAGCTCAGCCGCCGGCTATATTAGTGAAACCGGCGACCGATCGTCGCCATGTATCATTGCGCATGAGAGCCATCCCTGACGGCGTACCTCTATCGCATGTAATACCCCATTTGAGATCGCCCGCTTTCTATCGCCTGAACGAGTCTACATGCCGCCTCGGCATGCCAAAAGTTGTGATAATGACAACACTCGGCGCCGGAACGCTCAGCCAGCAACCATATACGCTGGTGTTGTCAGGGTAAATCCTCTACCATTAGAGCCAGGATTTACTCCAGTACCTTTTGCCGGACACTGCACCCGTGACAGCCCCGGCCTGCAGCCTTCGGAATCACATGACTCAGCCGACTACGCCAATATCCAGCCCCCTGCCCGGAATCCTTTCCCTGCTGGTGGCGATGTCGGTGCTGTCCATGCTGGATGCTACCGGTAAATGGTTGATGTCTGTTGGCGTCCCCCTGCTTATACTGTGTTGGGTGCGCTATTCGGTGCATCTGATTCTGGTCGCGTCCATTATCATACCTGCCAGGGGCTGGCAGATCCTGAAAACCAAAAAACCTGTAGAACAGCTGCTGCGTGGCGTGTTCATGCTCACCTCCACCATGGTGTTTTTCACGACGTTACGCTACCTACCCCAGGCGCAGGCTACTGCGATCAATTTTATTGCGCCGCTTATTCTTCTGGCGGTCGCGCCGTGGATACTCAAGGAAAAGGCCATGCTGTCCCGGTGGATTGCCGCGATCGTCGGGTTTCTCGGTATTCTGATTGTGATCCGCCCGTCGGGAGGGCTTGATCCTACCGGAGTATTTTTCGGGCTGTCCAATGCGGTGATTTTTTCCTTGCAGTTTATCGCCAATAGGCGACTGGCCGGCGACAACCCATTTACCACGCTGATCTGGAGCGGACTGTTTGGCACCGTGGTGCTGACCGTATATACGCTGTTTACCATCGACGAAGTGCTACAGGTGCTCGCTGTGCTGGATCTGAAGCAATGGCTGTTGCTGCTGTCAACCGGCATCACCGGCGGCCTGGGCCACTTGTTGCAGATTCAGGCATATCGCCAGGCGCCGGCATCGCTCCTGTCGCCCTTTGTCTATCTGCAAATTATCAGTGCAACAGCGTTGGGCTGGCTGATATGGAACCAGTTTCCCGACGGCATCACCTGGCTTGGCATCGGTGTCATCTGCGCCAGCGGCATTGGTATTACGTTGTATGAGTTGCGCGCCAGGCCGGTGCCCGTCACCGCCTGACTCCTATGACATTTGAATTGGCATACACGTCTCATTAGGTGCGCACACCCCTACCATGAGTACGGATCAATGTCCTCATCGGATGCCCTTTCTGAAATGGATTCAAGGCCCGGAATGTCCTTGAACTTCTTGCGAAGCATGCTGTACTCCTGCGGTGACATTCGGGAAAAGACAACATAGACACTATCATATTCTTCTTTTTCAGACGGTTGCACAATAAACTGCTTGACCCGATTCGCGCCCACACCAAGCGCCTGATTGAAGATGCCCAGGGTTAATTGCCCGCGCCTGACCTTGATGGTGACATGACGCCGCTGGTGGTAGGCGATAAAGCGTTTTTCCAGCGGCTTGATGCCCGCAAGTATCAGCAGGATGATAATCGTCGCCGAAATGGACGGAATATACAGTCCGCCGCCTACAGCAAGCCCGACGCCGGCAACCGACCAAACGCTGGCTGCGGTTGTCAGGCCGCGAATAACCTGCCCGCGCGCAAGAATGGCGCCTGCTCCCAGAAAACCGATACCAGATACCACTTGCGCAGCGACCCGCGATGGATCCAGGGTGACATGTTCACCCAGCGCATCCGAAAATCCGTATATGGAAACAATCATGATCAATGCAGAACCCACGCACACCAGCATATGGGTTCGCAGCCCCGCCGCCCAGGATAATCGCTCCCGTTCGAATCCGATCACACTGCCCAGCACCGCAGACATGACCAGCCTTCCTACCAGTTCCAGTTCTGAAGCCATTGCCATTTTCTCGTTCCTTTCAGTTGTACCCTCAACCGGTCAACCGATGCACGATCCACCATCGATAACGATTGCGATACGCGGCGACATTCGCTTTAAGCTTTAAGGTAGCCGGGACCGCTCCCACTACCATTTTTTTTTCAATGCAATTTCTCTTACAATATTATTTTTGCGTTCTGTTCCATTTGCAGTATAGCAGGATCACCCAATCTCCATGTCGCAGCAGATTCGTACAACGGCGGAATGACATATGCCATTGTGTCAGCCGGAGGTCAGCTAGATGATCGTTTTTAATAGCATGCCCGATACATGATCTGCTCACACCTTTCTGTGTTTAATGCAGCAAAGCACTTTGTCTGTGTTTGCAGGCGAGCCCGCCATGCGATCGCTGGCATGGTCCTTTGCCCGGGCTAACCTTGTGTTCCGCTGCACAGACAGTATGCTATATTCGGTTTCTTCCCCTAAACTACATATTCCACTTCATGAAAGCAGAATCCGTACTTGACACTATTGGTCAGACTCCACATATCCGTTTTTCCCGTATGTTTCCCGGCCAGCAACAAGTCTGGATCAAGGCAGAGCGTTTCAACCCCGGCGGTTCGCTAAAAGACCGCGCGGCCCTTTCCATGATCGAAGCGGCGGAACAGTCCGGTGAACTCAAGCCCGGCGCGACCATTATCGAACCGACCTCCGGTAACACCGGCGTTGGCCTGGCCATGGTGGCTGCCATCAAAGGTTATAAGCTTATTCTTGTCATGCCCGAAAGCATGAGTGTAGAACGGCGGCGCCTGATCAGCGCTTATGGCGCCCGGTTTGATCTGACGCCCAAGGAAAAAGGGATGAAAGGCGCCATTGCACGCGCTGTCGAGCTGGCCGAACAAACGCCTGGCGCATGGATTCCACAACAGTTCGACAATCCGGCCAACCCAAAGGTGCATGCCGAGCGCACAGCGAAAGAAATTCTCGACGATTTTCCTGAAGGACTGGACTATCTGATTACCGCCGTAGGCACGGGCGGCCATATTACCGGCATCGCCCGTACCCTGAAAAAACAGTGGCCGCAATTGAAAGTGCTGGCCGTTGAACCTGCCGCCTCTCCCGTCATCGCGGGCGGCGAACCCGGCCCACATGCCCTACAAGGCATTGGGGCCGGCTTCATCCCTGTCAACCTGGACATGAGCCTGCTTGACGGCACGATCTCTGTTGAGGTCCCCGAATCGCTGGACTATGCTCGCCGCGCCGCGACGCAGGAAGGACTGCTGGTTGGCATCAGCAGCGGCGCAACACTGGCGGCAATTGCAAAAACATTGCCCAGTCTGCCCGCCAACGCCAAAATAATGGGGATCAACTATGATACCGGCGAACGGTATCTTTCGGTCAACGGTTTTTTGCCTGAGTAACAACAGGCCGGCGATGCAATACCAGGAATAAGGCGGACAGCAGATGAAATGCAATCTCTACCTCTGTCTGCCGTTACCCGGGCAAGCGTTTCACAATGGCCACAAGAGCCAGTAGCAATCAATATCAAAACAAGGAGACAGTAGAATGAATCATGACCTATTTCGTTTAAAACCCCATGCGCTGGCGATCATGGCGCTCAGCCTGGCTGCCACGCTGGCCCATGCGGCCAATACGGGCGAGTTGCCCTGCAAGACAACGGCAGAATGTGAGCAGCAGGCCATCAAGGCCGGCGCCATAGCCAAGCCGGTCTCCAGCAAGGCCACCAGCAAAAATGATGAAAAGGAAGACCAGTTCTACTGGATTGGAAAAATCAACAAGGCGTCTGCCGTGATGCTGACCGAAGAAAAAATTGTTGAGCCGCAAATGGGTGCAAAGCTTGCCAGCGGTGTAGCCTATTCATTGGCACAATCAGAAAAGTCTGATGGCAAGCGCCCCAAAGATGTACTGCAAATTGAAAAAATCATCACAGATGAAATTGGGCCGGATGCTTCTCTGATCCATACAGGGCGCAGTCGCCAGGATATGTACGCAACCTACCGGATGGCTAAACTGCGCAATCAGGTGCTGGACTATTCTGACGCGCTCAATACGTTACGGACCGCATTGCTTGCCGCCGCAGCCAAAAACGTCAACACCATTGTGCCAGCCTATACCAATGGCGTGCAGGCCATGCCCATCAGCTATGCACATTATCTGCTGGCCTACGAAGCCTCTTTTGCCAGGGATGCGCAGCGCATTCACGAACTGTACAAACGTATGAACCAGTCTGCCATGGGCACCGCCGTGCTGGCCAATTCGAGCTGGCCGCTGAATCGCGAACGGATGGCTAGCCTGCTGGGTTTTGACGGCATTATTGAAAATTCCCTGGACTCCGGTCAGGTCGCCCCATCCGATGTATCCCTGGAAGCCACGGGCATTCCTTCGTCTTCGGCCATTCGCCTGGGCGCCCTGCTGCAGGACATTCATACGCAATACCATCAGACTCGCCCGTGGCTGTTGCTGGATGAAGGCAGCACCTATACCAGTAGCGCCATGCCGCAAAAACGCAATCCCGGCGTGATCATGCGTGCCCGCGAAGCGGCATCCAATGTGGTCGGTCTGGCGCAAACCGTCATATTTCGCGCCCATAACGTGACCACGGGCATGACCGACTATAAATCGTCATGGGATGATCTGGGCCTTTTTCCCCAGGCGATCAAAATGGTCGACAACGTCAATACCGTGCTGAACGCCCTCAATGTGAACGCAAAACGCTCTCTTGAGGAACTGGAAGACGACTGGACGACGTCCATGGAACTGGCTGAAGCCCTGCAAAAGGAACATCAGATTCCGTTCCGTGTAGGCCACAGCTTTGCTTCAGCCATTGTGACCGAAGCGCGCACCAACGGCTTCAAGCCCAAAGACTTTCCGTATGCCAAAGCCGCAGAACTGTATACGAAGGCACTACAGAAATATAAATTGCCTGAGGCCACATTTCCTATCAATGAAGCCCATTTCCGGGAAGTACTGTCGCCCGAGTTCATGGTCAAGACCAGAGTGGGTACTGGCGGGCCGCAACCGGCAGAAGTGGAGCGCATGCTGACCGAAAGCAGCAAACGCTTGAGCGACGATAAAGCCTGGATGCAATCGACGCGAGACAAACTGGCGCAGGCAGACAAAAACCTGGACGAAGCATTTACAAAACTGAAGAACTCAGCAGATCAGCAGACCGACAAACCGTCCTCTGAAGGCGCACCTTCAAAGCCAGCAGCGTCATCAAAAGACAAGCCCAAAGGATAATGGATGAACATGCGGATTCATTGAAGCAGGAAACGCCGCATTTCGCGCAGCAGCAATGAAAAAACCACCCCAAAGGGTGGTTTTTTCTGCTCTATGAAAACATCGCCAGGCGATGCATATCATTAGAAACGATGTTGCAGGCCGACGCCAATCAATGTGGATTTCAGTTTAACGTTACCCCTGTAGAGCGATTCATCAAACTTCATTTTTCCTACACCATAAGACGCAGCAGCATACACGCGAGTGCGCTTGGACAGGCCTTGTACATAGCCCACGCTGAAGATGTTCAGCTTGCCTTTCATACCGTCGAAGTCATCCTGCGTGTTTTTGGACTTGTTACCCTGGTAAGAGAACAGAACGGTGCCTGTATCGCTCACCGGTGCACTCAGGCCTATCATCCAGGACTGTTGACGGAAACCGTTGGTTTGTGTGTAATTGCGGTAGACATCAGGCTTGCCTGCTTCTCCAGGAATGCGCACCTCAGTATATCCAGCCAGCACACCATTCAGGCCAACGCCACTTACACCATCGGCATTGGTAACAGCGCCGCGGATCTGACCATAGCCCAGGTGCAGTTTGACGACATTAAAGTCATAGGCGCCAAACAGGTTCCACATGTGGGTGGTGCCTTTATTGCGTGTTTCTTTTTCAGTTACGGTCTTACCGTATGCCCGGGTCTCACTCCAATCGTGAATATCTGTGCGGAAACGGTCATAGGAAGCGCCGACAGAAACCGGACCGTTTTCGAAGCCCAAACCCATTGATATCCAGTTGGAAGTATTCTTGTTACTGGTGTTGGCCACTTCATGGCCGTCGGGGTCAAACTCTGTAGATGTGCTCACTTTGCGATTTTCGCCTGCATAGGCAATACCGAATTTGAAGCCACCGAAATCAGGCGACATATATTTCAAAGAGTTGTCCATACGGGCAGAAGGTGAATCACCGAATGCACCATCGACAACACCCGCCTGCAGAACACTGGTGCCAAAAGGATCAATACCGGAAACAACGTCATCGGCTACGTTGTACTGGCGCCCCAGGGTCAAGGTACCCCAGCTATCGCCGGTCAGGCCGATAATGGCTTTGCGACCGAACAGACGGCCACCTTGTTTAGAAGCACCCGTCCCCAGGTCAAAGCCACTTTCCAGTTGGAAAATGGCGCTGGTACCATTACCCAGGTCTTCAGTGCCTTTGAGGCCCCAACGGTTGCCATTCAGGATACCGTTGATCATGCCGACTTTACGATTCTCTTCCCAGCGTGTGCCGCTATATTCGGTCGCACTTTCCGTAATTTTGGTCTTGGTATAACCGATACCGCCGTCAACCAGACCGTACAGCGTGACAGAAGTTGCAGCTTGCGCTACCCCGGTTGCCGCACCGAGCAGCACGATAGATTGCAATGCCTTTTTCATATTGAATACTCCATTTACAAATTTCATTCCGGCGTACCGGATTACTTCAACACCTTTGGGCTAGCGGTATGACACCGGCCAGCTTTACCGGATTGCTCCGGTCGCTCGACACCATGATTGTTGTGTTTGCCTGTTAGCAAATAGCGCAAACACGTCGACCATGTTGACAAACCACTGCATACGGGCCCGCTTATCTTTTTGAATCAAAGGGTTACGGAAGCAGCTTGAGGAGTATTGTATTTTTTAGGGGCTGTTCATCGCCTTGATCCATGTAATGGAAAAAAGCTTCGAAAGCATGTATATGGAGATGCCGCGCACAGCTAGTGCGATAGCAGACATAACAGCGCTCTTAGTGCAAAAGCGCCCGGTGACACCAGGAAAATACGGCAATAGCAAAAGCCTGAAAGATGTCGCTTTTTCGCATCAATCAGGCTTTTTTACGACATTTTGGGCAGTCGTTTAGAAGCGGTGTTGTATTCCTGCAGCAATCAATGTGGATTTAAGCTTGACCTTATCGTCCAGCGCATCAAACCGTACGCTGCCGCTACCGTAAGACGCAACAGCATAGAGCGTGGTCCGTTTGGACAAATCCTGGCTATACCCGATGCTGCCAATATGCAGGCTACCGCGCGCCTTATCGAACATACTGTCCGAGTTTTTCACATGATTGCCCTGATAGGAGAACATGACTTTACCAGCGTCACCAACCGGAATCGTCAGTCCGGCCAGCCACGCCTGCTGGCGATAACCACTGGTGCTGCTGAGCAGCGCAGGATAACCGCTATCGGCAAACGCCGTATCCAGCGAATAGATCAGTCCTGACGACAAGCCTGATGCCGGCAGAGCGCCGCGGGTCTGGCCATACATCAAGTGCGCCTTGACCACACTGAAATCATAGGTAAGACCAACATTCCACATATTGGTGGTGGATTTTTCATGTTGATCCCCCAGTGTCAGGTCGCTACGAAACCTGTCATAAGCTGCGGCTGCGGTCAAGGGACCATTAGTATAGGACAGCCCTGCGGTAATCCAGTTAGAAGTGTCTCTATCTACGCTGCGCCCGGCGCCGCTGCTGTATTCCGTTTTCTGATTACGCCCGGAAAATCCCAATCCGAATTGAAAGCCGCTCCAGATCGGGCTCATGTATTTTACCGAGTCGGACATATTGGCCGAGACAGCATCGCCAAACGCACCGCCTGTCACACCGGCCTGTCCGAAATTGGTACCAAAGGGATCCAGGGGGGATAGCAGATCGTCAGCCACGTTGAACTGGCGGCCCAGGGTCACGGTACCCCACTCTGCCCCTGTCAACCCTACCAGCGCACGTCTGCTGAAAAGCGTATCTTCGGATAGAGAACGACCCGTCCCAAGGCTAAAGCCGCTTTCCAACTGAAAAATGGCGCTGGTGCCATTGCCCAGATCTTCATTGCCTTTCAAGCCCCAGTTATTGGTGCCACCAATGCCATCGACCAGGCCGATGTCACGGGTCTTGACCCAACTGTCACCATAGCTGACCTTCTTTTGTGAATATCCCACACCAGCATCAACCAACCCGTACAGTTGCACAGATGTTTCGGCTTGCACCAGGCTCGCGAAAGCGGTCAGCACCAATCCCGACAACAGACTCTTGTTCATACTTATTTCTCCAGTTACAGACAGGCTTTGCGGCGACGCCCAAAGCATTCACATATGTGTTAAACACCTGTGTCCGGGATCGACCAGCCTGCTCGCATGCGGGCGCAGTGCTGGGCGTATCTCATCATTGATAAAGCAAAACTTGTGCCCGTTTTATTAACAAAGCTCCAAAGACTGGAAGCAATGGCATTGGCCAACGGCAACGACACCGTTTGGCCGGCAAAGAAGTTGGGTACAGCAGACGCAATCGGTGATCGTTATTGTGTCTGCATTATTGTTCAGCCTATTTTTTTATGAACGATATTGTGGGAAAAGAAGATGGGCAACGGCCTTCACCGACGCGCCGTTAATCACCCAGGTACGCAGAGTATTACAGGATCATGGCAAATTAAAGGACCAAGAAAAGTTATAGAATCGAGGTAGAACATCAACGGCACGACAATATGCAGTGCCAGCACCGGTTTGGTGCGACATTTGCACCAAACCGAAGCGCCATTGAATGACTTGCAACACTATTGGCGATAACAACAAGTGCCTGAATCCAGGATTTCGTACACCACAACCCGGGCCCGATCAGGCGCCGGCCTTATGCAACATGCAATAGTCGTACGCTTCCTTGCCGATGCCGGTCTTATTAATATCGCTATCGTACGCAACGTCAATGGCATACGTAAACATCGAGTCATTACTCTTGCTGCCCAGCTTGGCCTTGTCCCCGGCCCTGTCATCGTGGCCGCCCTTGCGCGCCTGCAACGTCGCCTCTGCCGTGTCCTGAACTTGCTTGCATACTGAAGCGGCATGCTTATGCGCCGGTTTGACTGGCTCTGCCGCATAAGCTTGTAAGGATGCCACGGCGCATATTGCGCCAGCCACATATGTCATCATTTTCATTTGAATACTCCTTTTTATATTAACGGTGCATCGCTACTGAATCATAGCTTACCGGAAAATCACAACCCTGATGTTTCACATTGACATACTTATAATCCTGCGCCATCGCGCGTCGAACTGCATTATGATTATGCATCCAGGACGTCCACGTTGATAACATTTGAAATAACAATATTCCGAAAATATCCGGTCCTGATACCCACTGAAGATTCAAATCCACTTTACTGGCCTGCCTGAGCAAATATGAGTACGATCGCCTCCGTTACTGCTGTTCCGTTCAACGTTTCCACGAAGACAAACTGGTTTTTCATTCTCGTTCAAATGAGCGATGGCAGCAGGGCCTGGGGGGAAGCATCGCTCAATGGTTGGGAAACCGCTCTTCAGACAGCGACCCTGCTGCATGGCCAGCCGCTGATTGGCATGACGGCAGAGGCGGCCATTGCACAATTGCGACCCTCTGCCTCGCTACCCGGCGGACTGGTTTCCAATGCTGTGCTCAGCGCCCTGGCCCAGGCGCTCTGGACCATTCGTGCCGAGCAGGATGCTGTGCCACTACATGCCGTGCTTGCCCCACTGCAACGAAAAGCAATTTCAGTATACGCAAACATTAATCGCGCCACGGTCGAGCGCACGCCGGCAGGCTTTGCCGCCACAGCCAGAAGAGCTGCTGCTGCGGGCTTCTCGGGATTCAAGGCCGCGCCCTTTGACGGCGTCACACCCGGTGCATGCGCTGCAGGAGAAGCTGACCAGCTGATCCGACACGGGGTAGATTGCCTGTACGCCATCCGTGAAGCCGTTGGACCTCAAGCCAGATTAATGGTGGATTGTCACTGGCGTTTCGACGAGAAAAGCGCACTTGATGTACTGGATCAGTTGCAGGCAGTTGGCCTGCACTGGTTTGAATGTCCTCTTGCAGAAACCTATGACAACTGGGATTCCCTGCGCAAAATCAAGGCTCGCGCCAACGAACAGAACGTACTCATTGCAGCAGCAGAGACCCAGGTTGGCGTTGCTTCCTTCGAGATGCAGATTCGTGAAAAACTGCTCGATGTGGTCATGCCCGATATCAAGTATTGCGGCGGCCCGGCCCATATGCTGGCAATTGCAGAAATGGCTGCCGCACACGATGTCCTGTTCGCCCCCCACAATCCGACCGGTCCGGTGTGCACTGTCGCATCGCTGCATGTCGCTTGTGTCGCCAGCAAGGCCCATATGCTCGAATTACAATTTGAGGAAAGCCCGCTATATGATGCGCTGGTCGGACAGCAACACCCGACGCTGGAAAAAGGCAAATACCATGTTCCCAATCGTACTGGACTGGGTGTGGAGCCCGACATGCAATTGATAGGTGCCCATCCCTTCAAGCCTGTGCCGTTTGGCATTGAAACGTTGCTGGCAGTCTGACTGCACTACTGCTGCCAGACCGCAAGCATCGTATCAATCGGCCTTGATGTTCTTTTCCTGGGCCAGTTTTTTCCAACGACTGACATCATTGCGGATGCGCCCGGCAAACTCCTCGGGCGAGCCACCGGCCGGCGCACAACTGACTGCTTTAAGCCGCTCCTGAATTTCTGCAGATGCCAGCGCCTGGTTGATTTGCTTGTTCATGCTTTCTATTATTTCATTTGGCGTTCCGGCCGGCGCCAGCAAGCCAAACCATGCTACCGTTTCAAATCCCGGATAGGTTTCTGCCAGTGTCGGTACGTCGGGCAGCTCTGGCACACGCTCCTTTGTGGTCACCGCCAGCGCCTTGGCCTTGCCCGACTTGATTTGACTTAGCCACGGGGGCAAATTGCCAATCATGGTAACAACCTCATCCGATAGTACGGCCTGAACCGCCGGTGTTGCGCCACGATACGGAATGTGAACCAGCGGCACGTCAGCAAGACTTTTGAACAATTCCGCAGAAAGATGAGCCGAACTGCCGATACCGCCTGAGGAATAATTCAGCGAGGTTTTACTGTTCTTTACGTAGGCGACAAATTCTTTCAGATTGCTGACCGGCAAATCCTGGCGAACCGCCAGCACATTGGCTGCTGTACAGAACAGGCCCACGGGGCGGAAGCTTTTAACAACGTCGTAACGCAATTTGCTATAGATAGCCGCATTGATTCCATGCGAGCCGGCATTGCCGACAATCATGGTATATCCGTCGGGTTTGGCGCCGGCAACTGACTCCGATCCAATCACTCCCCCTGCCCCCGGTTTGTTCTGTACCACGATTGTTTGCCCAAGCGCCCTGCCTACCTTATCTGCAAGCAAGCGACCGATGGAATCTGAGCCGTCGCCTGGCGGGCTGGGAATGACCCAGGTGATAGGCCGTTCCGGATAAGCAGCCAGCGCAGGCGTGCAAGCCAGGGATAAGGTCAATGCCATGAATGTCGAACGCTTCAATATATGTCTCCCAAATGACCCAGTGTATAAAAGGGCCTATATTATTTGAACGAACTTCTGATTCAATTGTTATTGCTCTTAAGTATAACGATTGTGATAAAGGAGAGGAGCTTGATGTGTAAGGAATATGCTGCTGCATACTGTCAATATTGACGCAAAAGTGCGGCAATGTAACCGGCCTATAACGGAAATGAGACATATTGAATATTGCCGACGATAACCACCGCCAATAAGCCAGGCATTCGGAGACAGAATTGGCAAAGGTGAAATTACCAATGTTGACCCGGCACAGCCACATCCCCGGTGTCTTATTGCCGGACGCAAAAAACGCCCAAGGCACGCGTGCAATAGGCGAAAATGCACGCGACACTTAGGATGGAACACATGCATTTCTGAATATTACGAAACTTAACGCTTATTAACAATCTCGGGTATACCCGGAACGCGGTTCGCTATTGGCTATAGGCTATTTGCTATTGGTAAAGATTATGTCATGCAGAGGCACTTACTCTACATGCGGGGTGCAGGAACCTGTTGACCGACATTGTTATTCAATTTTTTGCCAGAACTGTCGCATTAGTAGTTTTAGACTGCTTATGGTCACGCCAACGCCCGATGGCGTACCACGGTGACCACTCCAACTCATATGCCGCTCATCATTACGTCTCGGTCAATTTTAAAACCGATAGGTCAATCCAAGAACCGGGCCATGAATACGCGTGTCATAGACATTCCCCTTATGGTTGTAATTGACATCAAGCACCTTGTATCCAGCAGAAACCGAGAGATTATCGGTAAACACATAATTCAAGGTCGCTTGTGCAGACCATACAAATTTGGAGCCCGCACCAAATCCGCCGATGTTTGCCTGCCCCTGTAAAGAGAACCGGTCTGCAAGCCGCGTAAATGCGCGCGCACCAATTACCGGCTCGGTCCAGCCAAAGCTTTCCTTGTAGCTGCGCGAACGTCCGAGCGCACTGACCTGGACTTTATTTGAAACGTGCCAAGCCCGCAACCCTGCCAGCGCATCGAGCGTGAGCGTCGGCGTATCGACAACGCGATAGCCGCCCAGCAAAGTCGCCGTGAACAGCTTGGAATTAACCGCGCCGTCTACGCGCGTTCCTGGCGGCAACGGTCCTAATCCGGGCAATGGGCCCGATGTTCGGCCTTCTTTCGTATCAACATAGGTAATGTCGCCAGATAGAACGTAACGACCTGAACGTCCCCAGATATCAACGAAACCACCAACCCTCAAATCATCAAGAACATTGGAAAAGGATTTGTCGACACTGATCGTAGGGCCACGACGAAAAGGCGAGATATGTCCATGCATTTCGGCAGCCCACAGGTACGGCGTTATCTGTAATGCCCAGCCGGCTTTGCTATCTGATACCGATGTAGGCAGCGCGGCCTGAGTCAACGTCGGCTCGGCAGCATTGGCGACGCAAGCGCCGTATAACGTCAGAATGACAGGTAAAACAAGCAAACATCTGCTGTGCATTGATTCTTTCCTACGCGGTGTTACTGCAACTTTGTGCCTGTCACAGGGTAAGTATGCAAGAATCCGATGCCTGCGCAGACATCGGTCGTTTTCGCCGAAATTTGAGAATACTAGTATACTTTAGTTTCATTTGAAATTTTTTATAGTAATTTGATAGAGAAACATACATGTCCCTCCGCTCACATTCGTTTACCAGGATCTGCGCAGCTACGGCGCTGGCGACCAGTATGGTCGTGACCTCAGTGCATGCCTGCACCCGATTTGTGTACCACGGCGTACAAGGCGAGGTGATTACGGCGCGCTCCATGGATTGGAAAACGGATGTTGGCACCAATTTATGGGTCTTCCCACGGGGAATGGCGCGTAACGGGGAGGCTGGGCCTAATTCGGTCAAGTGGACGTCAAAGTACGGCAGCGTGATCGCTTCGGGCTATGACATTTCCACGACAGATGGGATGAATGAGGCCGGCTTGGTCGCCAATGTACTTTGGTTGGCGGAGTCTTCATATCCGGAATACGACATCAAGACCCCAGGTTTGTCGATCGCAGCTTGGGCGCAATATGTTCTGGATAACTTCGCCACAGTTCAGGAGGCGGTGCAGGTACTGCAGAAGCAACCCTTCACCGTGGTGACGGACAATGTTCCAGGCCAAGACCGGCTTGCTACTTTGCACTTGTCGCTTTCGGATGCGTCAGGCGATAGCGCGATCATCGAATACATTGACGGCAAGCAGGTTATTCACCATAGTCGCGACTACCAGGTAATGACTAACTCGCCGATTTTCGAAAAACAAATCGCTATGGAAGAATACTGGAAGCAAATTGGCGGCACAGTCATGCTGCCCGGCACCAATCGCGCTGCGGACCGTTATGCCCGGGCCATGTTCTACGTGAATGCGATTCCGAAAAGCGAGGACGAAGTTGAATCGGTTGCCAGCGTGTTTTCCGTCATCCGCAATGTGTCGGTCCCCTATGGCCTGACGACAGAGAACGAACCGAATATTTCCTCGACCCGTTGGCGTACCGTTGCGGACCAAAAACGCATGCGATACTTTTTTGAGTCTGCGCTGACCCCGAATGTGTTCTGGATCGACCTGAAACAACTGGATTTTTCGGAAAAAACAGGAAAGGTTCTGACACTGGATTTGGGCCCTAACCAGTCAAAAATATACTCGGGCATGGCAAACGGCCAATTTAGAGAGTCAAAACCGTTCAAATTCCTGGGGCTGTAGTTTGTGGCATAAAACCTCGCCTGACTGCGGCGTTATATGCCTACCATCTTTATTTAAAAAAGCAGTTTTTTTGCGAAAATTTGATTCCATGCGATCAAACGATTGCAAGTGTACCCGATAACCTGTTGATTTTGATGATTATTGATTGTATGCAATCAACAGGTTTAAATACTGTGGTGCGAGCGAAGAGACTCGAACTCTTACACCTTTCGGCGCTGGAACCTAAATCCAGTGCGTCTACCAATTCCGCCACGCTCGCATCAAAGAACGGGGATTAGGAATAATAAGTAAACAATGATCACTGAATTACCGACTGTTTTATAAAATATGTAAAAAGTATGTCGTTTTTCTGTAACGATTAGGAGTATTTTTACATATTTCGAAATAAAAGTCGCTGGAATTCAGTGTCCCAACAGCAAAATTGTCCCAAATTTGTCCCAAAATTTTGAGGGTTTCCCAAAAAGAAAGGCCGCATGGAAGACCTTGAGCGACTATCTGCTGAATGTCCTGAAATGAGAAAAGGCCCCGCCATGGGGCCTTCTTCCATTCCGAATAACCTAACGAAGCTACAATCCTGCGGAGTTGTCCTTGGCAACAAATTCTGCACACTTGGTTGAATTCATAAACTCATACTTCAACGATACAATGCCAGAATCGCCAAGTGGAGTGGCCGCTAAATGAATCTGCTCCACTATGTTGTTTACGGGTTTTCGAAACGGTTGCTGATGTGCATCAATTCCAACGCCCCAAAAATCGTCTAACATTATCTTGTTTTGCTTCAGCGATAATGCCAAGTTTTCGCCCCCCTTATCCACATTAAAGGATTGCGACGGCCGCCCGTATTTCGAGACAAGCGCCCTTTGAAGTGCACCATAGAATTCCTTGAGCTCATGAAACGATGCAAATCTCTTTGAGTATCCAGTCGCCCCGCAAACGCCAACCGACGGAGCTACCACGTAACTATAAGCGGTGAAGAATTTTGAGTCCTCGATTGCACGACTACTATAAAAGTGAAACTTGCCGCCTTCGCGTATACCACCTTTATCTGCGAGTGCCTTTTCAATTGCCTGTTTGCTCATACCCATCGTTAATCCAAAGGGCTTGCTTTCCTGTGCCAATGCATTGCCGCTGAATACGGCACAGGCCACCAATAGCGCTGATTTTAGTATTTTTCTCATAAACCTCTCCGTAACAATTAGCCGCAGCATGCTAAAGGCCTTTTGCATTATTTTTAATCATAATTTCGTTGCACTTCTCAAAATTCCTGAATGCGTATGTCAGTATCACGACAGCCTCATTATCACCGCTCGGACTTACACCAAGCGCGAGATAGAGCAACGTATCACTCACGGCGGTATATTGGGGTTTGCCATTCTTATCAGCCTTCACGCCCCACATATCCGCGATCTCCGTAAATCCCTGATCTATTGCTGGCCTTATAGGAAAGGTGGTGTTAACCCCTCTCTCAACAGACATTGATGTCTGCCCGTATTTCGAGGTAAGCGCCTCTTTGACAACTCGATAACGCTGCATCACCGAACTAATACCAGTGAAACCGTCAGACAAGCTCGAAACTAAGCAAAGCCCAGTCTCAGGGGTTATTGTATAAATATACCTAGTGAAGAATGACGACCTTTCAATGGCAGTCCCACTCATGAAGCTCATTTCATTTATCTCGGTAATCCTAGTGCCCTTCAGTGCCTTAATCACCTCTTGTTTACTCATGCCCATAGTCATGCCAAAGGGCTTACTTTCTTGTGCAACCCCGGTCGCACAAAATCCCGCTGCAACAATCAACAACATTGATTTCAGTATTTTTTTCATGTATTCCCAGCTAATGTCACTTCAAAATAGCCATGAGCAGGCCAAAACCGATTCATGGCACAAGAAAGTAAGCAAACAATGCAAAGGTGGCGAGGCCCTCACCCTAAACCAATTTTTTGGTCTAGTTCAAAAATACAAAATATACCATTAGCATGTCAGGTAATTTAACCCATACCGCAGGAGTAGGCATTCAATAAACCTAGACCTACGAGGTTCGCAAAGAACCGAGAGTATCATATTTAATATGTCTTTTTATTTCAAATAATTCAAAACGTAATAAAACAAGAAAAATATGACAATGGTAATCCCTTATATTCTTCAAACAGCGACCGCCCACAACATTGCAATTCTCTTATAAATAATGACATTATGTAATTATTTATGACATAATAAATCGTTGTGCGAAATTAATAACCATATTACAACCGCTATATTCCCATGCTAATGAATACGAGAAATTATCATGAAGGGTCGCATATCACAACTTACCAATCAAAACCATTTTGTCCCACAATTTTACTTACGACTATGGTCAATGGATGGCAAGAGCGTATGGGTTTATAAAACTCTGGTAGCAAATGAAAATGTCCCTATATGGGAGGAAAAATCAATTCGTAAAATAGCATTTAGACGGCATCTTTATACACAGTTGAACGATAGCTCAGAGTCAGACGAGTTTGAACACTGGATTAATAGAGAGTTTGAGATTCCCGCATCTCTTGTCATACAGAAAGTCCTCAACAATTCGAGATTAACCAGCGGTGACTGGCACATTTTGATCAAATTCCTTGCTGCGCAAGATGTAAGAACGCCTCTGAGCTACATAAAAAGCATCAATTCCAGTCAAGAGTATTTACCTGGCCTTCTTCAGAAAGTCACAGCCGAAGCGGTAAAAAAACTCGAGACTGCTCAAAAAGCAGGTTTGTCTCTGCCCCATATCTCTGAAGATCACTCATCGCCATTACCCTTACGCGTGACTAAACATATAAAGGCTGATGATGAATTCGGATTTTTAAAAGCTGAGATAGTGAATGGCAGAGCGTTATGGCTCTATAACATTAAACATCTGCTGAGTAGCACAATCCGAGCACTATTGCAGCATAGATGGACCATTTTGCACGCACCAGACGCGGTTGAATGGGTCACGAGTGACGCGCCGGTAGTAAAAGTGAAAGAAGATAAATATAGAAAATGGGATTTTTCGGGCGCCTGGGCTACCCCAAACACAGCAATAATGTTGCCGCTCGGACCAAAACACCTTTTATTTACCGAATGTGGAAGACGGCCTCCCATTCGCGGGACGGCGCTTCCGATTCAGAGAGCATTAAGATACCAAGAGTTTTTTGTAAAACACAGTCACAGAATGATTTTTGCGACACAGCCCACAGATATAAGTAAATTACATGTTCGAACAGTTGATGCAACTCTAGTTAAACAAGAAAATGAGATTTGGCAGAATTGGCATACGTCCCAAACCAAAATTGAACTTGAAGTTCTGAATGCACAGGACACCCCGGACATCTAATCCAATTTAGACGCAAATTGTTCGCCCATAAAACATGTCTATCAGCTTGAGGTGCCTTGACATTGTTAATAAGAGTGCGTCTCAAGGTTTGTGACTAAGCCCACAATTAAGGATTGCCTTGGGCTCACTGATTAAAATATCAAAGGAATAGCATCGTATCCTTAATCTGACAGAAAACCTCCCGCAAAAAGTGCTTGTTTATGTGTGGTTACCGATTCTGCATACCCCAAAACCAAACAGACCCAGTTGTAATTTAGTGACCCTAAGTGGAAATCAAGATACCATCCTCCCCATCCGCAGTATTCACCAAACTGTTTCCATTTCGCCCAATTATTCTCAACGTCACAGCACCTTTCCGCTAGGTTTGAAAGTCTCTCTCAGCCCTTTTGCTTTCTTGAGGGCACTGCACGCGACATATTCGAATTCAACAACCAATGCGGGTTAAAAGTAATTTGCAGAATCCCGAAAAACTCTTCCAATCCGCTTGCCCCAATACCACTGCACGACAGTCAATCACTTCGAAGTAGTCGGTGGCATCTTGGTGGCATTACGGTGGCATTACGGTGGCATTACGGTGGCATTTTGATTAAATAAAAGAGAATAAAATCTTTTTTTATCAATTGCTTACATCAACAATGTCACCGCACAACCAAAATAACAGTGAAACTCGTCCGCTAATCACCCTCTCTTTTCTCGCATCAAGAAATCGGACTCGAACCGTGATACCAACATCGGGGGCCTAAGCCAAAAGCTTTTAAGGATTGCTTTCAAGGTATGAAAAAAATTACTGACGATGGCCTAGCGGGACCGTTGTTTTTTCTAAGGGTATGAACCTGCTACAGCGAGCATCGTTCGTGCTTGTTTCCATTTTCATGTCCCCTTTCTCCTCTCCTTCTCCTTCCCCCTCCTCTTTCCTTTCTCTTGGAGGCATTCGGTAGGGAGAACGTAGTTCAGCCAAACCACTTGAGCGCAAGTAGTTTAACTGTGTCCACCCCTACCTTCTGAATCTTTCGACCATTCGTATAGGTTTACCGCCGCGTTGCGAAGTTAGGAAGAAATGACATATATAGCGACGTTAGAACTCACTGTCATTTTACCTAGATAGCAAGACTCTTCACATGAAGTTCAGCCTTGGGGTCTGTTGCTACCGCCCGAGTGCCACCCCTAACCAGATTCAAGAATTATCCCGAACCCGGTTTAACCGCATTCCAAGCCCTCCGTTGTATTGCCCGTTTTGAAGGAGCAACGTTCCCGTAAACTCAGAACATGCATAGCATATGTATCGTGACTGCATTCGTCAATATGTAAACTGGGCAACTTCCCGGTGGCACCGAGAAATTGAGCCCCGATTTCAGAAAATCATTCACGGAAAGGATTCTGACCCACCCTTTTAGCGAAACATAGCCCGACGAGCCCGATGATAACGCCTGGCTCGTTCTAACGCGCACCGCACTTTGTCTGCATTCCTTTCGTATGCATCGTAGTCAAAATCGTCATATGTGCTTTCGCGATTGGCTGCGAAAGCTACTGGTTCTGTGTCTGGACGTTCCGTCGTTTGTGCTTGTGTTGTGTATTGTGTCATGCTGGTGCTCTCCCAATAGTGTGTGCAACCGGTCTGAACTGCAACCGTTGACGCTATTGTGTCGCTCAGTATGCGGACGGGAAATCTCCACCGATAAAACCCGCGGGAAGAGGCTCAATACATATTCCTTGAGCTATTCTTGTGGCTAAGGGGCGCCGGCAGGCGCTATACACGGAAATCGAGCCGAATATAAAATTTGGAGCGCAACCCCATCTACCGCATTGGCACAAATGATGACCCGCTGCGTGACCAACGCCGGCGTCTCCCCAACACGCAACACTTTCCCTGATCGAACAACGGGCGGCGGCATCAGCCCGCCGCCGCTATTCTGCTCACGGTGAATATACTCTCCCGCAGCTCATTTTCAGGGCCCAAGTATTCTCCCGCAGCCATCTTCAAAACCACTTTTAATGGCTGTTTTTAAATCCTTTATTATTTGTAACATCCGGTGAATTACTTCGTCCCGCGACTTTCTTAAAATTTCTTTTAAAATCAATAAATTAATTGAATTTTTTAACTTACAAACATTGTAACAGCTCCCTTTAATATATATACCTTTTTTAAATTAAAAAAATTATTACTTAAAACTTACTTTTTCTTTATTTTTTAATAGCCGTAATCGCACGCGAGATCGAAGGGAGAATGCGGAGAAGAATTCTCTTGCTGATATCGAACAGCGCCATCGGGTGCCAACCTGGGTGACTTGCGGCGCAATCTACCTGACTGACATTCCTTGAAGTTTTCACGTAGCGTGCTACTATTCGGCAACCCAACCAAGTAACAATGCCTCTAGGAAGCTAATACAGCCACGTAGAGGAGTTTATTTTTAATTGCACCACTCAGAGTAGCCTAATGCAAAATAAACGCCTTAAAACGCCGATTTTCGAGAGCAGCATCTCAGGCATACACAATTCTGTCGCAGCGGGATGGTATTTGGGGACAATGCGGGGGTAAATCCCCCGCCCGCTGACGTGCCCCAACCTGTCCCCAGATGAAACCACCACCCCCGATGGCGGCCTAGCAGTGTCCAGGTCTCCAAGCCCTACTTTGGAAATACCTTGAGCTGACCCACGTCGGCGATGTTGTAGTCGTCCTTAGCAAGAAACGCCTGCGCTGTCGCCAGCATCCCGCGAGTGTTAATTTTCCCCGCAAACCCATCGTCATACAGGGTGATCAACCGCAGCAGCAGATCAAACGGCACCCGCATTATGTCCTTATCAGGGGCAATCGAGCGCGCCAGAAAGATCGGATAAAACTCGCAGCAAAGGCGAATAATAGCAACACCTGCGTCAAATTCGGCCTTCAACTGCAAATCCGATTCGGAGAAGTCTTTGCCGCCCACGTTCTGAAAACGCGCCGAAACAATGTCGACTTGCCGGTCAAACTTCTTAAGCATCCCGTGAAGCCATTCATCGACGACTTCGTGGCAATAGATATGTGAATCATCGAAGTTAAACCTGGATCCTTTGCTGAGGACGGACGGATTTTTCAAGATGGAGTTGAACATGCGTATGACTTCGGCAGATTCAGCATCACAGATTGTATGGTTGTTGACATATATGCTCATTGATTACCTCTCAGACAGTCAAAAACCCTATTTTCACGATCTGTTTTAGGCTGAGCAGCCCTTTTCACCAACACCGTTCTTTTGCAATTTAAACCGCGACCCATGCCCTTCGGGTGATTCCATCCTATTGACCGTTACAACAGGCAGCCGAAACCAATGTTGCTGGCTGTCATTTTCTCGACCAGCACAATCATCGGCTTCCTGACAAAAAGGGCTTACATACCGGACATTTCAGCGCGAAAGCCTGGGCATAGCCCCCTTCACGACTGCCGTCCGCTTGCTACGACCGCCTGAATCGAGGTATTTATGCGGGAAACTCGTCGAGTGAGTTCACCGGGACAATCCTTTGAGGATTCTGATCAAGCACTGCCTGTGCCGCTGACAGTAGCTCACGCACGCGTGGACGCCGCTCGTATACTTCGTCCAGCACTGTCATGAACCGCAGAAACAGATCACCGGGCAACTCAATAGTCTTGAGTTCAGACGCAACGCTCGCCAGTAGCAAATGGGGGTAAAGCTCACAGCCGAGACGCACAATGGCGTAGGCACGGTCAAAATCATTCTGAAAGGGCTGGCCGTCTTTAGTAACCCGCTCAATGGGCTGTCCGTTGTTCGCGGCCATTTGCCGGTTGATGCGAACATTGAACTGCTTAATCAAGGCGGTGAACCATTTGTGGACCGCGTCGGCACTGTAAACATACGGATCATTGAAATCGACTTCAAACTTCTGGATATCGGGAGCCAGGTCCGTGCTCGCTATCATGGCAGTGAGCATCACCAAGAAATTCTCGCCGTCAACGACGTAAGACATATTTTTGTAGGTAAGTGTGGGCATTTTGATACCTCGCAGGTAGTGAAAGCCCCATCATCAACCCGTGTTCTCGGCTTGTCGGTTCCCTTTTCCAGTGTCTTTCGAGAGTATGACCCGCAACGACTTCTGAGATTGCGTAAATTTTGCTCAAGAAAGAAGCAACCAACCTAGACAACAGCCGGTTAAGCAACCCGACCGCGAAGGCAATTCCAGCCGCGCCCTTTAGATAACCAGTTACAAGCCTTATCCATACCTAAAGGTAAGTCTAATCCTGCCGCACCCAACACAGAACCCTCGAATATGACGCGCGGACCAATTAACGTCAGACAGCTGAATCAGCCAATGCCTCTAGGACGCGAACACAGCCCCTTGGTTGCGTTTTTATGCCATTACACCACCAAAGATAGTCTAATTGAAAACAAACGCTTAAAACGCCTTTTTTACAGCCCTTCAAATTACAGCCGCGGATAACAGATATCAAAGAACTCAGGGAGCATCATTTCACCTTGAAGACCACTGTCAGTTACTGATCCCCCAAAGTCAACAAAGAAAGGTAATGCAACCCGGTTAATAACGATTTCTGAAACCATTACTCCGGGCCGGGCTATCGAAACGCAAAACAATATATCCGCCACGTTCAGGAGAACAAGGATGAAGTAAGTCCGGTCAGGAAGTGAAACGCGGTCGTAGAAACCAATTGAGTAGCCTGGAACTGAAAACCAACTGCCGATTGCAGTGAGATGGAAAAGCAGAACTAAAATGCAGTAAAATACAGCGGCAATACTTAGGGACTGGCTTCGCTACGGCAACCTATCATGAAAGACGACACTTCAACCATAACAAAACACTTCATTGAGAGCTGCAGCCAAACAGGAGATCCACTCCCTGGGGGGTATGGATACTATATATATAGTTATTAGAGTGGAGCCTTGAAATCCGCGAAATATAAAGCCCCCACGCTTTAATTTTCACCGAAAACGCTGCAGCCGCCGCATCTGTCCGATCAATCAGATTGATCAGCGGTGGGCCTAACAATTAGCCCTCCTACCCCCCATCATTTTGATTAGTCGATTTATCATCGACAGCCACCACTCATTACATATGCCTTTGAACGGCATAATTTGCCCGCAGTTGCCGGTAGCACCAGAATCTACATTTCGGATTTACCTTTAATGTAAGTAACCAATTACTATAATTTAATTAACTGGCCTGTTTCGTGCATCGCCTTGGCATCATTTCAGGAATTAATTCCACAGCAATGGCCCTAAAAAAGCTGTATATCGTGCTGTAAATGATGCGATCAACAAAATTTGCGATTAACGGAACGAGGCTCATTACATGAACACGCTTGGTAGCATAAAAAGTAGGCATCCCGGATTAGAAATACGAGAGCGGCTTTTATATGTATCGGCAAAATACAAACTCAATAATGCAAGACATGAAATTCGAAAAATTTAAAGCTAAAGCAGTTTTGGACTTTGTTGTGATTCGAGCGTTCCTTAATCGGCCGACAAATGGATGGACACTCAAGCGATACATGAATGTTCTAGAAGCAGATTCTGGGCATTACGCAAAACCCGTCAACGCCAACGCTGGCGGCGGCGCGACGGTATTTGACATTTATATCCAAAATCCGCAAAGATATTCAGATATAGTTAATACACTAGAATTGTTTGAAAGGCAGACATCACGACAAGAGAATCAAATTATCAAACCATATGAAGTCAGCCGGATGGAAATATCGCTTGATATTTATCCGAAACAATGGACAGAGGAGTCGCCAAGCGAGCTTGCTGAAATTACGCTTGGATTTACAGAATGGATCGAACTACCAGCGGGGAAAGACAGAGTGATTTACGGCATGCCTCTAGGAAATGAATTCATACTCGGTCGCGATAGAGCCCTCAAGCGAATTTCTGACGGCTACATGCTCCGTGTAGGCGACCACCGATCTAATCATTTTCAACGAGCATATCTCAAAACCACTGACGCTAGGGA
Organism: Pseudomonadota bacterium; assembly: GCA_023423975.1. Lineage (GTDB taxonomy): Bacteria > Pseudomonadota > Gammaproteobacteria > Burkholderiales > Burkholderiaceae_B > Advenella. The sequence continues at coordinate 25,559 of JAFAEO010000084.1, read as the reverse complement.
CCCACAAAAGAAGGTATTTGTCCAGCTTCCGACCACCCAACACAGAGCACGATTTGAAAATAATTTCAGCGGACCTGCTGTTCCCGCAAGAACACTCGAACAGCTACAACTGTTCCAATTTCAAACTTTGAGTCAATATTTCAGCTTTAGAGCACCAATAATTGAAACCAGCCAACTGACTGGGTTAGATCGCCATATTAGAGAAACCCTTGCATTCGGGATCGGTGCGAAAGGCCCTCGTCCCTCTCCAACTCCGTCAGGCAGGACAATAACAAAGATGCACTGCCGCACCACGAAATCAGCGGCAGAATTAAATGAAAAAGCACGACAGGCGTTGAAAAATCTTACTTCTAGGTGGAACTCATGAATCGACCGACCTGACAATAAGATTGAGCCCAAAAAATCGATTGACTTGAGCACTAATGACAATGCATATACACGAAGCGGGCTCCATACTTCAATTATTGCGACCAAGCTCAGAGGTCACCAAAACTCATTTCGTTTGTGCCGCGCCCTGAAGAGCAGCAACGACAACTGCAGCCAATGTGCTTGCTGAAATCCCTCTATGACGCGCGTTATCGGAGTCAAGCCAGACTCTGAGTTCTTTTGCGCCCTTAGAAGCATTGCATCCCACACAACATGAAGCGATATTGTCTATAGTAGCTAAAGAAATATCGTTAACAATATGCTCCCAAGAGCGTTGAGACGCACGATTTCCTCCGAATGCGCGCCCACAATAAACACACTTCTCATCTCGTGCGAGAACAGACAACTCAACATCCTTCGGGATGCCCCATTTATTCGCCATTTTAGGTCCTATTTCTGTAGTTGAAGCAATTGGCTCCCATGCGTATTAAGCCCACTTTTTGCAGACTTGTTCAGCCCATCCCTTATACGCATAATAGTAGATGGGGCAACAGCAAACAGTCGTGCTAAAGACCGCACACTGTCGCCGTTTTCCAACCGACTGAGAATTTGCTTTTGCTGATCGTCATTCAAAACTAAACGACGGCCTCCGACTCTCCCTTCACCGCGCGCCCGTGCCAAACCAGCATGGGTGCGTTCTCGTATCAAATCCCGCTCAAACTGTGCCACTGCCGCCAAAATAGTCATGGTCATCTGTCCGACCGGGCTTGTGAGGTCAGTCGCGCCCAACGCAAGACATTTAACGCTTACCTTTAAAGACGCCAAGTGGTTGACCGTAAGTAACTTATCGCAGATTAATTCGCTGGATATACCTTCAAAAAAATTTGTTAGGTCAGTAACTGCCAAATACTGTCCGCTGGACATAAAAGTAAGAGTGATCCCTTCAAATGTATTCCATCGTTCAAGTTTGTTCTTGAATAGATACTTTCTTTTTAAAGGATACTTTTCATACCGATAACTAAGCACTTTATGACTTAATAGTGGGTCAATATATTTGATCAAATAAGTTACAGCCGCCTGGTAAACAAATCGATCAAAAAAATCAGTCTCCAGTGCATAGCGCTCAGATAACGCCTTTTTGGGAATTCCTCGAACAGTAGGAACGTCCGCCATATATACGCCGTGGCCTACTTTAAAAGATTGTTCGATAACCGTTTTACAATAATTGATATCATCAAACAAATCCTGATATTGCAAAACGTCGAAATACCAATCATCTCGCATGTCCTGCTTTAGATGGAGTAAGACCAAATTGATATCAATAGGGAAACCAAAAAGTATCGACAGATCAATCTCATTCGAAGTTTGTGCGGTTTTCTCCGCACCCTCTAGGGCTGAGTCGGATTCGTATCCTTCTATTTCAAATTCGTCATGCATGTTCGAGCCTCGAGTGCTTCCACAAAACTTGCCAATTAATACATTTTTTGCTTCAAAATAATAGTTGCATAATTTTTCTGTATTTACATACTATTAATAATACAATTTCCTCATCCATAGTGAACAATCGTTGTTCAATTCGTCAAGGCAACCTCCACGAAGACATAGGATCTAAATCAATCAGATAGTGCATACAGTCGATTTCTTGGAGCCCCTTCAGAAAATAGCCTCGGACAACAGGATCGCTGTTCAACTCAGCACGCACAACGGTAAGGAATGTCTCCCGATCCTCTCGTAGACGATTAAATTTTTGTTGTATTGCATTATCAGTGTCCGGATCAGAATGGTGGATGGCTCGTTGGAATGTTGGGACTGGTCTGCCAAGACTTGGAAATTGCTCGGTATCCTCCTCCAGCAACTGGGAGATCTCCTTGTAATTTTTTTCATAGAGATCACGGTAATGCGGGCCTTTGCTTTTCAACTTTTCTTCTAACTCAAAATCCGACTTTGCCCCGTTGAGAACGTGGTTAATAACTAATTTTTCAGCGCGAATATCCAATTCTAAGGATGAAGTGGCATTTTGGATAGCACTTTGCTGTGTCACAAAACAATTGAAATCTTCGACTGCTTTGTTCGCAGAGCTTAAAACAGCGGAAAGTGAGAAACGTGACGTCGATTTAGATTTTTTTGTTTGTTCAGGCATGGTAGGTCTCGGTTGTGGACATATATCGGGAGGCGACCGTTTAGGTCTTTCCGCTTCTGCAAGAACGGAAGGCCGCAGTGAAGGAACCACATCGGTCGCCCTCTCTCTTCCAACTGTTGCCGAAAAAGGGTTATATTGTTTGCTTTGTTGCTTAAATATCTGTCCGGAACCCCCTCGTTCCTTCGGCTTGTATGCACAAGAAGGATAGTTCGAGCAGGAGCGAAACTCACCATACGGCCCCGTGCGTAAGACCAAAACACCGTGCTTACACGACGGGCAATTCTCTTCCCGAATTTCCTTTCCATCGATATCTGCAATAACCAAGTGGGTGTCTTCTTCCACCAGCTCTCGCAAAAATACAGAACACTGCCCTCGGACTGTAAACATTGTTACGCTGCGTCGAGCACGGGTAAGAGCCACATAAAACAGGCGGCGCTCCTCGCTAAAAGGATAAATATCACTATCTGGCATTGCTAACGCCAATACAGGATCGTCAGCACGGTTGTTAGGGAAACTTCGCCCCCGCGCTACACTGAGCATTTCAGGTAGGATGACATAATCCGCTTCACTGCCTTTGGAACGGTGAATGGTTAGGAATGAGACATCGACCCAGCGGTCAAACCGCGCCCGGCGTCCCGGCACATATTGGCGGTCAGCATTATAACGACCAAGCACGAAGACAGAAACTTTCCCATCGCGCTGAGGCTCAATCTCACCGTTTTGAACGCCTTCCGCTAGCTTCATCACGAACTGGTCAATTGCGTCAGCAAGCTTGTTCTTACCATCTACTTGAAATGCTTGGATTACAGGCCCATGTGTCGGAGTAACCGACCGCACACCCTTCGAGATCTGGGCAGGATTTTTGGTGATGAAACGGCTAGAAACATCACATAGCTCCTGGGGGCAGCGAAAAGTTTGCTCAAGCTTGAGAATTTGTCCATGACCAAACCATTGCTGAAAATTTGTCATCACCGACACATCCGCGCCGGCAAATCTGTTAATAGACTGCCAGTCATCTCCTACCGCAAATAAGAACCGGCCTGGCTTCTGGACCAAAGCACGGCATAATCGAGCTCTGGCGCGAGAGGCATCCTGGAATTCATCAGCCATCACCAATTCGTAAAGAGCGTCGTAACGACCACTCTCTAGGTGTTCCGCTGCAAGATTCAGCATGTCCTCAAAATCAATTCCTCCCTCTGCTTTGAGCGCAGCATCCCATGCTTCCAAGATCGGAGTAGCAATGTCCAGGAACATTCTGTGACGGTGCTTGAAAGTATCCTCGGGCATAGCATCAAGTCGTTCACGTAGCGTGTTGACAGTCAAACAATTGCTCTTAACATGGCTAATAAATGTGCGCACCAACGCGATGAGCTCTCCCGCCTCCATAGGCTTTTGCCCATTGAAAGGAATTTCACGATCAGGGTTGGGATCAAGTTCGATACCCCTCGAGGTCAGTTCAGCGGCAAGCCGCTGAAAATCATCTCCATTCCTCAGACCGTGTGAGGAGGTTTCAAATAAGGATGTATTTTTATCGTAGTGGAGTTGGCGTTTCCAGAGGACTCCCTCTTGATAGCCCTCGAAATGGTCAGGCGCTTGACCATGCGCATCAAGCGCGAAGTGTTCGTGATACAAGTCGATATCGGGATAGTAGAAATCGGGCCTGTATTGCCTACGTTTCTCGCTCGCAGTGTGGTGCTCATAGCGAGCTTCGTAATTGTATTCAACACCATTGTAAAAAAGCCAATTTGCAATCATGGATTCTTCTTGACTCTTTACCGCCTCCCCTTTTGTGGTGCGCACATATCCGTTCCCCTCAGAATCCCACATGTCCGCTACGGTATGAACCCCCATCGCGGGTAAATCTCTTCCAAATACAAAACGGAATAAATCCCATTGTGTCCGAAACGTAACGGAATCGTCCTTCAAACGGTCAATCAGATCGGTTAACTTGCGAAGACCACTAGCATTGTCAGTCGCCCACTCAGGTATGTCCGGTTTCTCTCCAGTGGCCATTCCAATTATACGAAGGCCCAACGCGTGAAACGTCGAAGTTTCCACAGCAATACCGTCCATTCTCAAGCGCTCGAAAGACCTGGCAGCACGTTCCTTGAGCTCATCTGCAGCCTGTTTGTTGAACGCTAGTAGCACGATGCGTTCCGGACCTACAAAACCGCGATGGATAGCATAGGCAGCCTTGGCAACCATAGTGGACGTCTTGCCCGATCCAGCTGCAGCAACAACCTGCACCCGATTGTCAAAACAGATTACCGCGATCGCCTGCTCCTGAGTCAACGACTTGCTCTCGACTCGATCGAACAGATCCTTGCAATCATTCAGCTCTCGCTCAGTGTGTTCAAGATTCAACAGGCCCCATCTGGGACTAGGATCAGCCTCCATCCACTTTTGCATTACGTCAGATATGTCGACGCCTACAACTTGTCTACCCAGACGCGCCCTCACCTCTGGATTGCTCAAAAGCGTAATACCTTTTCGGTCAAATTTGGGCCGAGCATCCCTAACTGTAACCAGCATTTCATGTGTAAGCCAACGTCTCTCATCGCGCGCCGTCTGCTCCAGATCCATCTTTAACTGTAGCCATTCCCTTATTTTTCGAAGTGTTTCTTGGGCATATGCCACATCATCGCTGATTCGCCTTTCATTTTTTAATGCTTCGGATAAACTGTCTCGCCGAACATTGGGCAAACCGTCGACTTTCACTTTCATTCCTTGCTCTAGAAATAAAGTAATATCAGTCCAAAATATGCCCGAATTGATTCTACAAACTCCTTCGTCCTTGGCGGTGATCCGATGAACGTAATTATTCACCTCTAAGATAAGCTCCAACCCATTCATGCGCAAGCGCCAATTCGGCGACCCAGTCAGTCGACGCCCCCAATAAGAGGGAGTCCATTCCTTTACCATGCAATGCCCTTATTTGATAAATTAATTGTCATGATTATCTGCACTTGTTAAGGTAGCGCTTCTACCAGCCATAATGGCTTAAGGTTACTTAAAATATTCGCTGGTGGGCAGTTTGTTGAGGTTGCATTTTTGATAAAGCGAAAAAATAACTCGCTGATTTTCATAATCTTTCAAATAACTCTGTAAATTGCCTAGTGTTTTCTTCTTACCTATACATTAATAAAAAGCCAGGCAAGTGGTCACCAACACGGCTGCTATTATTTTTTTATGAAAATTGACTGAATCTGCTAAAGTGATTTAGCCTGATTCTTAAGAATGCTTTCCCTGCACTGTATGTAATTCTTAAATGGATATTGTAGAGTGACTGCGACTGCATCTTTACCGATTGGCATTAGGTCAAGCTGAATGTAAAGCACTGTATCGCTCTCTAGGTTGAAAACCATATTGGCATCCGAGTCAACGGCCAACCCCCAAAAATCCTTAACCTCAATTACACCTCGCCGCACTGCGGACGCTATAGGTAAAATGGTTTTAACACCCATCTCGGAAGACATTGAAGTTTTTCCGTATTTTGAGGAAAGCGCTTCTTTTATAGAACGATAATGTGCCATCAACGGGTAAATGTCAGTAAAGCCTTTCGAGAATCCTGTAACTGCGCAAAGCCCCGTCTCAGGGGTTACCGTATACATATACCTATCAAAGTATGGCGACATCTCAATGGCAACTTTACTCCCAAACGCAAACTCATTTAAGTCATCAACCTTCGCGCCCTTTAGTGCCTTAATCACTTCATGCTTGCTCGCACCCATCGTCATGCCGAATGGTTTGGCTTCTTGAGCAGGCACAGCCATTGTAAAACTCATACAGAATATCAATACCGCAATTTTCAGCATATTTTATGTATCTTATGGTAACATTTTGATCCATTATGCTAAAAATAGACGTGTATAGCAAGTGAAATAGCCGATATTTGATAAGAGGCTTATGCTTACAGTGGATTCGGACAGCCAGCCCGTCGAGTGGCTCTCGGATAATCAATATGCAGTTGGTGCACATTCGAACAATATTGGATTTTAAAAAATGGCGATCCTTATACCAAGTATTGATCAGGCATTACGATCTAAGCAAAAGCCCACTGAAGGCGAAATTTTTCTGCTGAACTTCCTAGAAAACCACTTTGAAGACGACGTTGAGGTGCACTTTCAGCCATGTTTGAATGGAGATCGCCCAGACGTCGTATTAATTTCTCGTGAACGAGGTGTCATTATCATTGAGGTTAAAGACTGGAACCTTGATCTATATAAAGTAGATGACAATAACCAATGGTTCGTCAATACCAGCTCAAAATTCCAAAGCGTGAAATCGCCGTTTGAGCAGGTATTTGCGTATAAGAAGAACTTTTTTGACATTCATGTGAATGGCCTTTTAGAAAAAAGCTTAAAGAATAAAAATTTTTATAAGATAATCAAAACTTATGTGTATTTCCATAACGGAAGTGAAGATTCAATACACACCCTATATAAAGATCACTTGGATGAACTCGATGAACGCTCGCGCACTAATGGGCAAAAATTTAAATCAAAAAAAATTGATTTTGACCGCTATACAACATCAAAGAATTGGATTGATAGACAAAAATATAAATTCGAAAGAAATCTTTCCTATTCACGCCATAAAACCATATTGGACAAAATTAACTTCCCTGATATAGCGAAAAATCAATTGTTTGACAAAGCTGTATACGATGAATTCAAAAGGTTGCTAAATCCGCCTCGGCACTACGCGTCGGAAGGTCGAGATATTAGTTACTCAGATAAACAAAGCAGACTGATTGAAAGCACTAGCAAAGCACGCGCCAAAATTTGCGGGCTTGCTGGATCAGGAAAGACCATTGTGCTCGCAGGCAGGGCTGTAAATGCCCATAAGCGTCATGGGGACAGAGTGTTAATATTGACGTTCAATATCACACTGGGTAGTTACATCCGAGATAAGATTAGTGCAGTCAGAGAGGATTTCAATTGGGGAAATTTCGAAATAAGCACTTATCATCGCTTTATCACCACAGCCATGAATAATTCGGGTATCAACTTTCGTATACCCCAGGATCTTCAGTATGAAGGTTATGATGCTGCTGTTGCTCGCCGAATTGCCCTAGAACGAGATAAATATCTAGAGGAGACCTATTACAGTAACTTGAACTTATTTGAGAGTAAAGATATAGGGTCACGATACGACACTATATTGATTGATGAAATTCAAGATTACAAATCGGAGTGGATCAAAATTATCCGTTCGTTCTTTCTTGCTGACGATGGTGAAATGGTTCTGTTTGGTGATGAAAAACAAAATATATATAAGCGTGCATTGGACGGTGAACGCCGCTCAAAAGTCGCGGAAGGCTTCGGATCATGGATCAAGCTGACCAAAAGTTTTCGATACACCTATCAATCCCCGATTATTCCACTAATAGATTCATTTCAGAAGAAATTTCTTCTTAACAATTACGAGCTTGACGAGGATGAATCGTTTCAGCTAAGTCTTACTAGCATAGGGATTCAAGCTTACAGCATATTTGATCGTGCAGACTTAGAGTGGCTTGCCAAGCAGATTTTCAACTTGGCGAAAAAAAATGCAATTCATCCGAATGACATCACCATCATTTCCTCTCAAGAAACCATATTGCAAAACCTAGATTATGTTCTTCGAACAGCAGAGAACCACAAGGAGCGCACGCTATGTGCATTTCCCTCCCTTGAGGTAAGCAAGCACCCAAAATACTCCACGAGTTACCAGAAGATCAGCACTGCAAAAAAGATAGGATTCAATCTCAATAGCGGTGTGATGAAATTAAGTTCTACACATAGCTTTAAAGGTTTTGAATCGCCGCTTATCGTCCTATTGGTAAACAATAGTGATAGCCCTGAAATGGTATTCACAGGATTAACCCGTGCCAAAGAAAATCTTGTCGTCTATCTGGAGAAAAATAGCCTTTATTCTAATTTTTTTGAAACTCATCTCGCCAAAATCGCAGACACGTCTTCTTCAGACATAGCTATGAACTACGAAGAAATTGGCCAATCAAAGTAGCGGCTTCAAATTGGATAAAGGTGCTCCAATTCGAACTCTTCGTAAACGCAAGATCGAAAAAAGACATTTCGCATCTCAGAACTATAGCCGTTTGTAACTGAACGCAGCTACGTCAGGCTGAACTCAGACCACATCATATAGAAAAATGGGATCAAGTCTGAATAATGTGGTTGAGTCTATGAATACTCCCATGCACCAAAACCGTCTGGCTTCGAGATAGCAAGTCTATCGCGCTCAAATAATGCGAGCATTGATGTCTCAACGACGTCTCCATGACTACTCTCAGCCTCCCCCTTTAGCATATTCTGAAGTTGTGAGGCATCCCCCTCAGTGTCCCCCATAGGCCAAAGAGCCGCAGTTGCTAAACGTCGCTTCCGTTGCATCAAGCTCTGAAGTAGCAAATCAAACGATTGCTCCCTATAAGAAGGATGAATTGCAAGTGGCACATGCACAGAAACTGAGCGCATTTGACCCATTCTATGTATACGGTCATTACATTGCTCTTCTACAGCAGGATTCCACCAGCGTGAAAGGTGTATCACATGAGTAGCGGCGGTCAAGGTCAGCCCGGTGCCAGCCGCTTTAGGTCCTAATACCAGCAGATCAAAACCGCCGTCCGTCTCTAGATGTTTTTGGAATCGATTTACAATAGCTTGGCGTTTTTGAATGGCTGTTTCCCCATTAATCAAATCTACTTGCGTGAGTCCAAACTCAGCGCGAACTAGTTCAATAAATCGGTATTGCATTTTGCGACTTTCAATAAACACCAGGGCACGCTCATTAGCAGCCTGAATACGACGCAAGATATCGAACGTCGCCGAGAGTCGGCCGGATATAGAAATAAATTCAGAATCGTCCAATTTATCATCAAGCGCAGGGTGAACCGATACAGTGCGAATATGATGCAGCATTTTCAGTGCTCCGCCAGGCTTTCCCCGAGCGAGCTTCGCTCGTGCTTCTTCATATCGATCCGCTTGCAAACTAGGCATAGCTCGTGGATGTAAAAATCTCGACTTTGTCGGCAAATCGCGAGCAACCATTTCTTTTAAACGGCGTAAGGCCAATGGAGGCAGACTATCACTTGATTCGAACACTCTTCGATAGAGTTCACTCATATTTTCTTCGTCTGCGACGCCGTAATTTGCGCGAAATTCTTCTAAAGAACCAAGCGCACCTGGAGCTAGCTGGTCCATAATAGCCCAAAGATCAACAGTCGTGTTCTCGATTGGTGTGCCTGTAAGTCCAATTCTGAAATCCACGTTCATCGCTCTCGCCGCGTTAGCGGAAAGAGTGCCGGGATTCTTGATATTTTGAATTTCGTCAAACACAGCAGCGACAAATGGGATTTTGCCAAGAGAGTGTTGGTAATAAGTTAGCGTTGTGTAGGTCGTCAAGACCCAGGTTAAATGCCCTCTTTGAGCTGCTATCTCGCGTTCAATATCCGAAAAATCTAATCGTGCCTGGCCTGTTTCAACATCCTTTCCCCCTGGGCCAATTCGGCGTGCTGCAGTGGCCGAACCATAAAGGCGAATTAGATGCCCGAGACCAGGTGATGCGACATGGCGCGAAACCTCTTGTTCCCAGTTTTCTAATAACGAAGTCGGAGCGACGACAAGCACAGGCCCCCGCTGCTCAACCCCCTGTCGTTTCATGTGGTCGTTAAGCCAAACCAAAAAGGCGATCGTCTGCAGAGTTTTACCAAGACCTTGTTCGTCAGCATTCAATACACCAGGCAGTCCAGATTTCCATGCCGCTATTTGCCAACTTAGGCTCTCTACCTGATGTTCCTTCAGCCGTGTTTCGATAGCCGTGGGCACGATTGTTCCTAACTCAGATACCCTAGGACCCCGCGACGGATGCCACATTACTTCCTTAAAATTATCTGCTGTCTTCAGAATGACGGGGCCGGACTTTTCAAGCCCTTCGTCAGACTCTCCTTCAGGCGTTGAAGAGTTCACCGCCGAAGTAGCCTTTTTTTGCCACTCTTCAATTTTTCCCGCTAAAGTCTGGATAGTTTGTGCATTAGCAGGCAGCTGGATTCCTTCAAAATCAAAACTGTCATTACCTGCTTCAATCGCCGCCTGAACATTTTCGCGCGCGGATTGTAACTGATCTAAAGTGAGTTGACTCAGACGTTCAAGGACCTCTGGGGTGAATACCTCCGGTAACCACGTTGTGCCACTCGAGATAAATTCTGCTACGGCATTACCTTGGTAAACATCAATTCCTGTCACACGATCTGAGAAACGAATATATTCTTCAGTCTCAATAAAAACCGTTTCAGCAGCCGTTTCAAGGACCTCTTCTTGTGCAATAGGCTCCAAAGCATCAAAGTCACCCTGTTGCCGTAAATGTGCTTCCACCGCCTCGGAGATCTTCGCACGCGGGTTTCGAATAAACGCACGGCGCTCTTCCGAGCCTGCTTTCTGCATTTTGGCCATGGTTTTCAATGCCGGCGCTGCACTTCTATCCACAACCAAGAACCTTCTTGGCCCGAGGCTGAAAGCATTCAATGCACCACGTTCCCGGAATTTGCGTTGAAATTCGAGTAATTCCGAACCATTAAGCTCAGCCATCGCTTCAGTAGTTGAACTTTGTTCTTCCAACCTATCTGACAAGAACGGCACCACGTCAAAATCATCGCCCGTTTGATCGGGTGAAATAGAGAAGCTATCTGATAATGAGACTTCAAGTCCAGATAAAAAATCGGTCATCGAGACACGAGCGTCAGGACTGTCTCCCGCCATTACCACACCGGGCTCAAGTGCTTTTCGAAATCTCGCCAAGGACTCCCAATGTGCAGCATCATCAGTAGATTGCTTGAACCCTTCCGCAACATCCACAGCCTCCATCATCCACAAAGGTAATCGCTGTAGCCCCTTGTCTGTTTCCAACACAGCGCCTGCTCGTTTTGGCATTCGCTGTTGCCCTGAACGCATCCACTGGTGCCGCAACCTAAATCCTTGACTTCCAAGCACTCCTTCTGCATCGGTTCGCAAAGTGAGGTCTGTCAGTGGGGGTAAACCAATCTGCGCAGCAGTTTCTGAGTCAACAGACGCAGCCAGCCGATGTGACATTGTTATTTGATCCCCTTCAATGAGTAGCTCTTCGTTTTTCTCATCTGCAAGCGCCCTAAGATCAGCCACAGCAAACGCTAATTTTCTATCCTTTAGCGAAATCTGATTAAAATCCTGCGTCCTTTTGGGCAGAATACGGGTGAGCATACCTGTTCGGGTCGGCTGTAGGCGCAAAATAATTGAATCATCAGTATAAGTAAAGTCAAAGGCCATTAGAATCTCCTCAATACATGATCCTGCCAATTTCCTACATGCTTCTGTTCCCAAAGAGGTCTTCCACTGTTGCGGATTATGTCGACGTCGTATACCGGCTCATATAATCTTGGCACGCCTCTCTTTTCAGGATCGAACGCACGAATCATAAAACTGAAGGTTCCTTCCACTATTATTTGATTCCCGATACGCATCAATAGTAACGATTTATCTCGTTCACCAACCTGTTTGGCAAAACGACGTCCATCTTGCCTCGTCTCTTCTGGAAGCTTATTCATTGCAGCGTTATATCCGTCGCGGTTAAAAGCAATCCATACCTCATCGATTCGACCTTGTTCGTAAAGCGTCCACCAGAAAGCTTCTCGGTCCGCCCACATATGCCCACGCTCTACTTCAGTTAAAACTTTGAAAAGGAAGCGAATATCAGCCCCCATTAGCCACCGAAGAAAAGTTGCTTCGTTATTGGGTGCGACCTCATTCCAAACTGCATTGCGATTAACACGCGGGTGTCCATATAGATCAGTAATTCGATCTACCAGCATATCCTTGACATCCTTAGGTGGGTCTTGGCCTGCCCAGACCTTCAACATAGCGTCAATAGCCTGTCCTGCACCAATTTGCCTTTGCGTTTGTCCATCAGGTTTCAACCAGGACAATAGACGCTCAATTTGACCTCGCTCATTAAGATTTTTTTCAATTAGCTTTAGGTAAGCCTCATGCGCCACGTCCATCAGACCTGGCCCATGAGGCTGGCGTAGACCCAACGAACGTAAGCCGTGCCATGGGTCATCCATCTGATCCATCAAACTAGCCAATACATTTGGAGCTTTAGTCGGATTGAACAGATTTGGCACATTCAATATTAATTCTTGCCAACGCGCCCCAAGGCGTGTGCGAGAAGCTTTCAAAACAGTAGCAAGTGCTCGTGTGTGCTCCGCGCCAGGCTCATAACTTTCAATATATATCCTCATCATCGGACCCAAAAATCCTGGACGAGTGGAAAATCCTATCTCTTTAATTAGGAATAGCCGCAACTCAGCCAAGTCTTCCCGCAATCGATGCGCAACGGAAAAAACAAGATTTGCCACTCGAGTAACAAAACTCATGGGCAACTTGTGCCAGTCATTCTCACGAATTCGACGAGACATGTCAGCAAACAAACGCTCCGGGTCGCGCTCTGGTATGGCGGGAGATACATCGAAACGATCAAGCACCCGTCGAATATTTCTACTAAGTATTTCAAAGGACGGAGCTGAAGGCGTAACCAACGGACGCAACTCGTCTAAACGAGCAGAGAGAGGAGCTGCCACTGAAGTATTCATTGTTTTGGCTCTGTTGTGGACACATCTGTCAGCGCCTTTCGCACAGCATCAATCTCTTTTGAATGCGCCGGAACATACATGATAATGCGCAAATCGATCCGCCGATTTGAAGCTTTACCAGCTAAAGTTTCGTTAGTTGTTACTGGGCGCATTTCCCCATAACCAGCCACTGATAACACGGGTTGCCTACGAAAGTTCAGATGCTCTACTAAACCCGGCTCTTGTCCCACCATAACGCGGAATGTCTCGTTCGCACGAGCTGTGGACAATATCAAATTCGTTAAATCAGCACCATCTGCATCGGTATGTCCCTCAATCTGAACCGCCTCAATCAAAGCAAATCCCTCACTGCACCCGAGAGGCCGATTTCCGCCATTATGCAAGGTATAGCAGGGCAACACTTCCTGTAACCGGGCCGCAACGTTTTCCACAAAAGCTCTGCGATCCTGGCGCAAGCTCACTGCGCCGCTCCGGAACAACCCATCCCCTTGAAACCGCAAAGCGTCAGACTCCTCACTCAAGTATACTTCTAGATCAGGAAAATCTATCTGAACGGCGTCGCGAAGGCGCTCCAGAATCCGCCTTCGTTCAAGCATACTAGCGTTAATGTAGACCTCCAATGGGTCTGCCACTTTGAGCTTAGCAAGCTCAGCTAACAACTCTTCAATACGCTCCTGCAAACGCATAGCGATGCTTTTTGTTGATTCAAGCTCCTTTGCGATTGCGTCTCGCTGGGACCTTGCCTCGTCACGCTGATTTATTACCTTCTCATGCTGAACAAGTGGCACCGTCTTGCTGCCTGAATACTGACTGGCAAAAAAGGCCAACAACAAGATGACGATAAATAAGAAGCTCACCGTGAGATCTGTGATCGAGACAAAAGCGGATTCGTCGTCCTCATCATGACGGTGTTTACGCCTGAACGAGCTCCTCATTACCTATATACCTGTTGCGGTTGAAATTCTTGAAAACCGTCCAGAATAGTTTGTAGTGTGGAGAGTGCTACGTTCAACTCCCCCGCCATTGTTTGGACATGACTTCGCACTGCCTGCATAGCGTGCTCTGTCTGACTAGTGTATAAATCAAAGGCATGACCAAGTTTTTCGTCAACAGTATCCATCCTGTCACCCTGCCCCTTCAGGCGTTCCAGCATCTCAGACACTGCGGCCAATGTCGCATCTATCCCTTGGCGCTCAGCGCCAAGGGTCTCCCGCGCAGCAAGAAGAGTTTGTGCCGCAGCTTCAGCAGTAGCGGTTGAGGTTTTCCGCACCACGTTTACTGCGTTCTGCGTGCCATCAGCTAACTGCCTTATCGCCACTTCGATTCGCTCGGTAGTTGCACGCACAGGACTTGCTGCATTCACTAAGTCTTGTGAAGCTCCGCGAAAACGGGTTGCTGCCTCAGAACCAGCTTGTGCTCCGTCACGGACGGCTTCCACCATACGTTTCATTTCAATAGAACTATTGTTTAATACAGCGTTCATGTCACCAAGCTTATTTGAAATGTCTGTAATTGGCGAAATCAGCTTTTCCGTGGTATTTTCAGAGAGTGCTTGCGTCATTTCGACAATATCAGCACTGCTCTTACCAAAGGCCTCAAGCATAGAACGACTTGCCAAACCGATCGCTTCACTGGCCTGTCCCCCTGATGCTTCTATCTGCGCTTGAGCCGCATTGGCACCATTTTGTGCGGCAATTTCCATCTCTTTACGCATAGCGCCTGCCGCTTCACGCATTTCTGAAGCAGCGGCCGCAATGGCCCTTGCGCCTTCTCCTGTGTTATCACGAATTCCCTGTAATGTAGAGTTCATCACTGCGAGTAAACTTTCTGCCCCTTGAGTAAAAGCGCCTGATGCCGTCTGAGCAGTAGTCGACATAGCATTCCGAAGCTCGTCAACGGCATGTGCTACTCGGGTCACAGCGCCCTCCATTTCATTTCCCATCCTACCCGAGGATTGATCCATCCGATCGGCCACTTGAGCGATTTTGTCTCCGGCCAAAGCAAGGCGGTCACTAGCTAGTCCAAGCGCCTCTCCGACCCCGGCTGTAACTTGTTGAGACAAGTCCGTAGCCATTGTAGAGAGGCTTTCGGTTCCCTGCTTACTTGTCAACTCCAATATAGGCTGTATCGCTGTCACAATCGAGTTGGAAATTGTTTGTGGGAGTTCGGTTCGCAGAGGTCCGCCAATCTCTGCAATCATCTGTAAAGTCAATTGACGATGGTGTTCCCTGTCTTCGACCATTGCCCGTAATTGTTCAAGACCAATCTGTTCAAGACTAGAAAACTGAGTTCCGCGCTCAAGAGCGCCGCACAATTGATGCAATTCGTCGTCAACTTTTCCTATAAATAGCCTCAAGGCCATTGTTAGCACAATGGAACACACCAGGCCGGTTAACGACATAATGAATTTTGCGGATGCAATACCGATGAGGTTACTCATCGTCGTCGCATCTATTGTCCCCCCTCGGGCCATATCAGCTAAAGCCGCAATAAGTCCAAGAAACGTTAATGCCAAGCCGGCGGAAATGAATAGCCCTGGAACGATCCGTAAGAACCCGGAGCCGAAATGTAAATCCTCTACATTAAAAAATGCAGAAGGTCGTAACGAATTACGCAGTTGAGGTTCACCTTTTGTGTCGTCTATAAACAGCGTTTCATCAAACTTATGCCAACCCTCAGCGAGTGCTCGCGACTCTTTTCCATTTTTTTGACTGTTACTCCAAACGGTAATGGCATCCCGGCTCTGAAGAAAAGAACCGTCTGTCTCGCTCAACTTGCGTCGGAAATCCTTTATTGCCGCAACTCGACGGTGATAAATCCACGCCGCCGCGCCAAGACAGACAATCGCAAAAAAAATCAGAATCGCGACCACTGCCCCCGGAGCACCTTCTTCACTGACCAGCACGTTCGCAATCAGTAAAATGAGATCCTTAATACTGACACCAATAGACAAAATCCAATCAAGCATTTAATTTTTCTCGTATTTTTCAGCTAATCAACTGAGATTTTAGGGTAAGTTTCAAATGTAATATTTAATATCAATATTAACATTTTGAATCTTTATTCAGAAGAAATACCGATTTTGCAAGTCAAATCCGCTTATCTTGCTGCATTTTCACAACGAATTTCCTGCAGCGAGTGCCACTTGATATAGCAAGAGTCGAGGAGTCTCAATAGTGGCCCGTTTTTGATGCACAAACGGTATACCCCCGAACTACAGGGGGAAAGCACTGTAACAAGCCCAATACACGAACCTCGCAAGTATTGGGGGGCTGATTACCGTTTATCTTCCCCTGCAATTGCACACTCCATGAGCGCAAGATAACTCCGGTTATGGCCCTGCAATCAACTTCCCGATATAACCGCCAGCTTTTTCGCTATGTTCTCCACATCAAGGTGGACGTAGCGATCAAGCATCGAAAGCGTTTTGTGTCCCGATATTCGGCTCAGCTCGAGGGTAGAGAACCCCGCTTCAGCAAACTCAGTAATGGCGGTGTGCCGTAGATCGTGAAAGTGCATGTTCATGAACATGTCCTGATCGACGCGCTTACCGCCCTTTTTACATTCCGCGATATAGTCCCTACGCGCCCGATCAACCGCCCTCGTCCACCCCTTAGACAGCCGATCCTTGTTCAGATCGAACAGCTTCATGGATGGCGTCACGTCGTCGTTGTGCAGTATCTTGAGTGCGGAGATTGAGGCTGGGGAAAGGGGAACCGTCCGGGCATCACCGTTTTTAGTGTGCTCCAGAAAGATCAGGCAGCGGTTGAAGTCGATGTTTTTCCATTGAAGGGAAATGACCTCTCCCAGGCGCATACTGGAGCTTCGTGCGAGCCGGACCGCAGCCTGCAGCTCTTCTGTCTTAAGCTGCCGAAGAACCGCTGCATACTCGTAGTCGGTTATCAGGCGATTGCGGGCATTGTCAACTGCCGGCTTTAATACGCCGTCGCAGGGGTTCTCTAAGCTACCGAAGCCCCATTCAGAGCGCGCCACCCTATAGACTGCAGATACCAGTGATATACGTTTCTTAATGGTTGACGGCGCATACTCGCCCGTCATACGGTTGCGCCAATCCACGATGTCCGTGACCTTGATTTCGTTCAGTGCCTTGCGCATGAACTTCTCTTGGCGCACCTTCTCTATGACATACACCTCAGTATGGGCGCTGCGCTTTCGCGGCGTGATCTGCTCTTTGTAGGTTTTGAGTGCCGCCTGAAGACTGGGTAGCTCTTGCACGAACGTGTCGTTCCGCATTGCCACATAGGTCTTGTCAGCCCAGGCTTGGGCTTCGTCTTCGGTTTTGAATGATTTGGTGACGGTGGGAAAGCCCTTGACCCGCACCTTAGCTTGATAGTTGTTGCCGCGTTTAACGATGGTTGCCATGTTGACCTCTTTCAAGGTCGGCAAATCAGGTTTGGCTCATTGTCCCAAATTGTCCCAAATTTGTCCCACTCAGTTTTTAGCAGCAACTTTGGCAAGAGCGAAATGCTCTAAGTTGTTGATTTTACTGTGGTGCGAGCGAAGAGACTCGAACTCTTACACCTTTCGGCGCTGGAACCTAAATCCAGTGCGTCTACCAATTCCGCCACGCTCGCATCAAAGAACGGGGATTATAGTAGGGTTTGGTGCCCTGCGTAAAGAAATTATGTCAATTCGATGATTTTCACCGTCGAAATAACCGTAAATAGCGACAAATTACCTACAAAACGTCAAGTCATCATCTGACGCGGGACCGGTTCTGCACCAGTTGCAACAAGCGGGCAATGTGATAAATCACAAGCAAAAAATGGATCAACCCGCTGCCGCTTATGCAAAAACTTGCCCCAAGTGTCATCCTTGAACAAACCCTCACTGCATGCAATGATGACCACAAACTTGCCCTATAACGGCAGGCTGCAATAAGCCGCCGGCTCATAGGGAAGATGGGTGACGCATCGACGCTAATTACACCCTATAAATGGTAAACTTGCGCATCTTCGCAAGGTCTGTCATGAATCCTAAATTACGTCTGCTGCAACCCTATCCCTTTGAAAAATTGCGGGCGCTTCTTGCCACTGCTCCTACCCCTGCTGCGGGGCTGACCCATGTGAACCTGTCGATTGGTGAGCCCAAGCATGCTACGCCAGCATTGGTTAACGAGGCGATCACCGATCACTTGACCGGCCTGTCCGCCTATCCGCCGACCAAGGGTGATGCGCTGTTGCGTGAAACGATTGCCGCCTGGATCGGCCGCCGTTACGACATGCCCGCGCCAGATCCACAAAGCCAGGTGCTGCCTTGCCTGGGCTCCCGGGAAGCGCTGTTTGCCTTTGCCCAAACCGTGCTTGACGGCGCCAGCGACAGCCTGGTCATCTGCCCCAATCCGTTTTACCAGATTTACGAAGGCGCCACCCTGCTGGGAGGCGCACAGCCCTATTACGTTAACGCCGTGCCTGAACGCAACTTCAGCCCCGACTGGTCGGCCGTGCCTGCGCACATCTGGGAAAAGACGCAATTGCTATTTGTGTGCTCTCCCGGCAATCCCGCAGGCAATGTCATGCCGGAAGCCGAGTGGGCATTGTTGTTCGAACTGTCGGACCGCTACGGCTTTGTCATCGCCTCCGATGAATGTTATTCCGAAATCTATTTCGACGATGCGCATCCGCCGGTAGGCGTCTTGCAGGCTGCATACAGGCTGGGCCGTACCGACTACAAAAACTGTGTCTGTTTCTCCAGCCTGTCCAAACGCTCGAATGTACCTGGCATGCGCTCGGGTTTTGTCGCCGGCGATGCAAGCCTGCTTGAATCGTTTCTCCTTTATCGGACGTATCACGGCAGCGCCATGAGCCCGGTATTTAGTGCCGCCAGCACAGCTGCATGGAATGATGAAACGCATGTTGAACAAAACCGTGCCCTATATAAAGCCAAGTTTGATGCGGTCTACCCGATTCTGTCCGAGGTGCTGGACGTAAAAATGCCCGACGCTTCGTTCTATCTGTGGGCGGGAACGCCGGTCGCCGACCCTGATTTCGTTCGTGATTTGTTCGGTGCACAGCATGTGACGGTACTGCCCGGCAGCTATCTGGGGCGTGAAGCGCATGGAATCAATCCAGGCGCCAATCGCATCAGGCTGGCGCTGGTTGCACCGCTTGATCAGTGTGTGGAAGGCGCCCAGCGTATCGCCCGGTTTGTCCGCGATCGCTACCCCAGTTGATCACAACCTGGGACGTTCACGATCCGGGCCCTTTCCGCAGTTCAGGTAAAGGGCCGAGCAAGCGCCCAGTTTCACTGTAACGCCGAGGATTTTGTTAAGCTTCGGTATCCCGAGAAGGAAAAGCGCATTAGCCGGCCATGGGGGCGTCCCATCCGGAAGATGGCTTATTTTTCACAATTGTGTTTATTTTTTTAAAACTATCCAAATCTTATGACTACTGACCTTCAAACCGTTCTGGAAAAAGCGTGGGATGACCGCGCCAATTTGTCTTCCTCTACAGTTTCAGCCGAAGTGCGCGATGCCGTAGGCACTGCCCTGGCCGGACTGGACAACGGCACGCTGCGCGTTGCCCAGAAAAAGGACGGAGACTGGGTAGTAAACCAGTGGTTGAAAAAAGCAGTGCTATTGTCTTTCCGTCTGAATGATAACGTGGTCATGAACAACGCACCGATGCAGTTTTTCGATAAAGTGCCGCTCAAATTCCAGGACTTTACCGAAGCCGATTTCAAGGCGGGCGGCTATCGCGTGGTGCCCAACGCCGTTGCGCGTCGCGGCGCCTTTATCGGTAAAAACGTGGTCCTGATGCCTTCATACGTCAATATTGGCGCCTATGTAGATGAAAACACCATGGTCGATACCTGGGCAACAGTGGGATCCTGCGCACAGATCGGCAAGAACGTGCATCTGTCCGGTGGTGTAGGCATTGGCGGCGTACTGGAACCACTGCAGGCGAACCCAACTATTATTGAAGACAACTGCTTTATCGGCGCGCGTTCTGAAGTGGTCGAAGGTGTGATCGTTGAAGAAAATTCAGTCCTCGCCATGGGCGTCTTCATTTCTCAAAGCACCAAAATCTATAACCGCGAAACCGGCGAAGTGACCTATGGTCGCGTGCCTTCCGGTTCAGTCGTGGTTCCCGGCTCTCTGCCCGCGGCTGATGGCTCACACAGCCTGGCGTGCGCCGTCATCGTCAAACGCGTGGATGCGAAAACCCGCGCCAAGACCAGTATTAACGATCTGCTGCGTGCCTGATCATGAGTGATGCAATTTCTTCACCGGTGCTGGCCCTGACACAAACACTGATCGCCCGCCAGTCGGTCACGCCAGACGACCGGGATTGTCAGCAGACGCTGGCCGCTGAACTGGCCGACTCGGGCTTTGTCGCAGAGCATCTGCCTTTCGAAGAAGTGCAAAACCTCTGGCTGCGACGCAACACCGCATCGCCGCTGCTCATTTTTGCCGGCCATACGGATGTGGTCCCCACTGGTCCGCTGGAGCAGTGGGACAGCGATCCCTTTGCGCCCACGATTCGCGACGGCAAGCTGTACGGCCGTGGTGCCGCTGATATGAAAAGCTCCATCGCCGCGTTTACCGTTGCCGCCAAAGCGTTCGTGCAGGCGCATCCCGAGCATCGGGGTTCCATTGCCATGCTTATTACCTCAGACGAAGAAGGCCCATCCGTCAATGGTACGGTCAAAGTCTGTGAATATCTGAAGCAACAGGGCGTGCAGCCGGATTACTGCATCGTGGGCGAACCTACTTCGACAGCCGCACTGGGTGACGTCATCAAGAATGGCCGACGGGGATCGTTGTCAGGCAAGGTTGTGGTCAAAGGCTTGCAGGGCCATGTGGCCTATCCCCATCTGGCCCGCAATCCGATTCATTTGTGTGCACCGGCGTTGCACGAACTGGCAAAGACCGAATGGGATCAGGGTAATGAGTACTTTCCTCCTACCACCTTCCAGATTTCCAATTTCCATTCTGGGACCGGAGCAACCAATGTTGTCCCTGGCAGCGCCGAATTTCTGTTCAATATTCGGTTTTCCACCGCCAGTACCGTTGAATCGCTCAAATCACGTGTGCAGGCCATTTTGGATACACACCAACTGGAAAGCAGTATTGAATGGACGCTCGGCGGCGAACCGTTTCTGACGCCACGAGGCGAACTATCAGAAGCCTTGTCTGCCGCGATCAAGGATGTGACAGGTGTTCAAACGACACTGTCGACCACTGGTGGAACATCAGACGGACGGTTCATTGCGAAAATTTGCCCGCAAGTGATTGAATTCGGACCGATCAATGCCACTATCCATCAGATCAACGAGCATATCGAGGTAGACAGCCTTGAGCCGTTGGCCGCCATTTATCGTAAAACGCTTGAAAACCTTCTGCTATAAACTGCCGCAACGCAGTTGTATATTAAACATTCAATATCGGGTATTTTATGGCTTCAAAAATCCACAATGAGCTCAAAACGGTGCGCGATGTAATTCGCTACGCGGTCTCGCGCTTCAATGACGCACAGCTGGCCTTTGGTCATGGCAGTGACAATGCCTGGGACGAAGCCGTCTATCTGGTTCTCTCGACACTGCACTTGCCGCTGGATACGCTGGACCCATTTCTGGACGCCCGATTGCTGGAGGACGAAAAAAAGAAATGCGTCAGCCTGATCGAACTACGTGTCAAAAAACGCGTCCCACTGGCATACCTGACAGGCGAAGCCTGGTTGCAGGGCCATCGTTTCCTGACAGACAAACGGGTTATTGTGCCGCGCTCGCCCATTTCAGAGTTGCTGGCGGAACATCTTGAGCCATGGGTGGACGATCCCGAAAACGTACAGAGCGTGCTTGATCTGTGTACCGGCTCCGGCTGCCTGGCCATTCTTGCCGCGCTGGCCTTTCCGAATGCGCAGATTGACGCCGTCGATCTGTCTGATCATGCCATTCGCCTGGCGCAACGAAATGTGGACATGTATCAACTGGGCGAACGCGTAAACGTGCTGCAGGGCGATCTGTATGCACCGCTGGAAAAGCAGCGGTATGATGTCATCGTATGCAATCCTCCTTACGTGAACAGCACCACCATGGCGCAACTGCCCAGTGAGTACCAGCACGAACCGGTGCTGGCCCTGGCTGGCGGGGACGATGGCATGGACATTATTCGCACCATTCTGGATCAGGCCGCCGTCCATCTGAGCGACGAAGGTTTTATCATCCTTGAAATCGGCAATGAATATGAAAATTTCATGAATGCCTTCCCGGCGCTGAATCCGGTATTTCTTGAAACGGCCGAGGGCGACGACTCCGTTCTGCTATTGACGCGGGAACTGTTGCAGCCACGCTGACGCTAGCTTGCAGACGTTCAAAGGCTTACCGTGCACCCGGCAGGCAAGCACACGAACCCTGGTTTTCAGGGCCGCTGCAACATCGCAACATTGAACGCCACTGCCCGGCGCCAGGCCGGCACATGCAATGCGCCGGCAACCATGATTAATAAGCGCCTGGGTGCGGCCTGCATACCTTGGAGTTGCTCGGTGTTGTCACTTGGTGATTGGGATCACTTGTCATATTCTGACTGGCGCCGCCCATCATGTTCTAATTATTATTTTTCCTCGGATTTTTCGCTTTGATTCGTTCTTCTGGCCTTACTTTACGTCGCGGCACCAAGGTGCTGCTGGAAAATGCCGACTTCGTGGTGCATCCCAAGGAGCGCGTTGGCGTTGTCGGTAAAAACGGCTCAGGCAAAACCACGCTATTTGCCCTGCTGCAGGGCCGGATCGATGCCGACGCCGGCGATCTGTTCATTCCAGACTCGTGGCGAATCGCCACCGTTGAGCAGGAAATTCACGCTACTACTCAGCCTGCCCGGGAATTTGTCATCGATGGCGACAGGCATTTGCGCGAGCTGCAGCAGGCGCGTGCTACCACCTCCGATACAGACGGTACCCGCATTGCAGAGCTGGAAGCCGCGCTGGTAGAGGCTGACGCCTGGAGCGCACCGTCACGAGCCGAGCAACTGCTCGCTGGTCTGGGTTTTACCCCCGAACAATGGACTCAGCCGGTCAACAGCTTTTCCGGAGGCTGGCAAATGCGTCTGGCGCTGGCCCGCGCACTGATGGCCCCTTCGGAACTGCTCCTGCTGGACGAACCGACCAACCACCTGGACCTGGATGCCATGCTGTGGCTGGAAAAATGGCTGGCTGCCTACGAAGGAACGGTCATTCTGATTTCCCACGATACCGAATTTCTGAATGCGGTAGCCCGAACCATTTTGCATGTGGATCAGCAAAAACTCGTGCGCTACAAGGGCGGGTATGATGATTTTCTGACCCAGCGCGCAGAGCGCGTGCGCCAGCTTCAAGTCGCGATTGATCGCCAAGGGCGGGAGTCTGCCAGGCTGCAGTCGTTCATTGACCGCTTCAAGGCCAAAGCCACCAAGGCCAAGCAGGCGCAAAGTCGGGTCAAGGCGCTGGCTCGTATGGAGAAACTGGCGCCGCTGCAGGCCGAGTCTGGCATTTATATTCATATCCCCTCGCCGCCTTCCATGCCGGATCCGCTGCTCCGTCTGGATAAGG
This sequence comes from Pseudomonadota bacterium, assembly GCA_023423975.1. Classification (GTDB taxonomy): domain Bacteria; phylum Pseudomonadota; class Gammaproteobacteria; order Burkholderiales; family Burkholderiaceae_B; genus Advenella. The sequence continues at coordinate 1,885 of JAFAEO010000084.1, read as the reverse complement.
TGGCTACCGGCTATATTGACGAGCAGGACAATCAGACTGTCATTCTGAGCAATATAGAGTTGATGATTCGCTCTGGCGCGAGGATCGGCGTACTGGGGGTCAATGGCGCCGGGAAAAGTACCCTGATCAAAACCATTGCGCGTGAACTGGTGCCTCTGGCAGGCAATTACAAACCATCAAAGGGTCTGGAAATTGGCTATTTTGCGCAGCACCAGCTTGATATGCTGGATGTTGACGCCAGCCCGTTGCAACATTTGCAGCGTATTGCGCCCGAGGCACGCGAACAGGAACTGCGCAATTACCTGGGCGGTTTCGGCTTTGGCGGCGATAAGGTCAATGACAAAGTGGCGCCCTTTTCCGGTGGCGAAAAAGCCAGGCTGGCCCTCTCGCTGATCGTCTGGCAAAAACCCAATTTGCTGTTGCTCGACGAACCCAGCAACCACTTGGACGTCGATACCCGTGAAGCGCTGGCCACCGCACTGGCCGAATTCGACGGCAGCATGCTGATGGTTTCGCACGACCGGCATCTGCTGCGCACCACCGTCGACAGTTTCTGGATTGTTGCAGATGGTCAGGTGATTGAATTTGACGGAGATCTGGACGACTACCGCGACTGGCTTTCCCAGCGCGCCCTGACCATGCGCCAGGAAGAACGTGATGCCTCGCTTGCGGCCGATGGACTAAGCGCCGCTCCGGATCGCAAGGCGGTGCGGCGCCAGCAGGCTGAAGAACGCCAGCGCATTGCCCAGCTGCGCAAACCGCTGGACAAACGCCTTGCGCAAGTCGAAAAAGCCATGGAGACCGCGCAAGCCCGGATTGCCCAGATCAATGTGCTGATTGCCGACGAAGACTTTTATTCTGATGCGCGCAGAGATGAACGTGTTGCCGTGCTGGCCGAGCACGGCGAGCTGACCGCCACAGCCGAGACGCTGGAAGAAGAATGGCTGCAATTGCATGAGTCGATTGAAGCGTTGACCAGTCAGACCCAAATCGAATAACGGGCCCATGCGCGGGCCGATTAAGCTCGCAACCGTCGCCAACTGCCTGACGCCACCATTGATAGCCTCATCACGAGCTGTCGTCAAACAACTTAGAGTTTCACGGGCCAGTGCAACTTGTCCGCTTCCGACAGCGCCAGCATAAAAGAATGCATTTTGCTGGCACTTTTTTCGCCAGGCGCAATTTCAATGCCGCTGCTCAAATCAACCGCATAGGGGTGATAGCTGTTCACCAGCGCAGCAATATTGGATGCATTCAAGCCGCCGGCAATCATTATTTTGTGCGCCGGCAGAATCTGCGTGGCTTGCGTCAGCAACCCAATGTCAAATGAAATACCCGCGCCGCCATACGCGGGCGAATAAGCGTCAAACAGGAATGCCCGGGCGTTCGAATACTCACTGACCGTAGTGGCAATTTCCTGGGGCGAGGTCAATCCCGGGGCGCCAACTCTGATGGCCCGAATATAGGGATAGGAAAACTGCTCACAGAAATCGGCCGTTTCATCACCGTGAAACTGTATAAAATCCGGCCGTACCTTGTTCATAATCTGTTCGATGGTTTGCACATCAGCATTCACCGTCAGCGTAACGGCATTTACAAAAGCGGGCACCGTACGGCGCAACGCCGCAGCCTGTGCCAGGGGCACATAGCGTTTGCTCTTATCATAGAGCACCAGGCCGATGGCATCGGCCCCGGCGGCAGCCGCATCGTGAATATCTTTTTCGGATGACAGTCCACAGAATTTAACGCGGGTTCTCATTTTTAGCCCCATAAAAAAACCCCGGCAAAACAGATGCCAGGGTTCTGAGTTTAACGAAATTTCAGGAACAATACCCTGAAAATTCCGTAACTGGTTCGCCGGGGCAGGGAAACATCCTCCCTGCCC